>JAEYCM010000030.1 GCA_023455425.1 Bacillota bacterium
CGCCGCTTTTCTCAAGCGGCGGCTTCTGTATGTCGGTGAGTTATTCGATGACGCTGGAAACGACGCCTGCGCCGACCGTACGGCCGCCTTCGCGGATAGCGAAGCGTAAGCCTTCTTCAATCGCGATGGGCGTAATGAGCTTGATGGTCATCTGGATGTTGTCGCCAGGCATTACCATTTCAACGCCCTCGGGCAGTTCGATCGTGCCCGTAACGTCCGTCGTACGGAAGTAGAACTGCGGACGGTAGCCGGGGAAGAACGGGGTATGGCGGCCGCCTTCTTCCTTGGTCAGCACGTACACCTCGCCCTTATAGTGGGTGTGGGGCTTGATGGAGCCGGGCTTTGCAAGCACCTGGCCGCGCTCGATGTCCGTACGCTGCACGCCGCGCAGCAGCACGCCGATATTGTCCCCCGCGATTGCCTGGTCGAGCAGCTTGCGGAACATTTCAACGCCGGTAACAACGGTGGAGCGGGTGTCGGTCAAGCCGACGATTTCAACGGTATCCTGCACCTTGACGGTACCGCGCTCTACACGGCCCGTAGCCACTGTGCCGCGGCCGGTGATGGAGAACACGTCTTCAACAGGCATCAGGAACGGCTTGTCGGCAGCGCGCTCCGGGGTGGGGATATAGCTGTCAACAGCGTCCATCAGCTCGAAGATGCACTTGCAGCTCTCGGACTCAGCGGCCTTCTTGCCGGCCATGAGGTCTTCCAGCGCGCGAAGGCCCGAACCCTTGATGATGGGGATATCGTCACCGGGGAACTCGTAGCTAGAAAGCAGCTCGCGGACTTCCATTTCGACGAGCTCAAGAAGCTCAGGATCGTCGACCTGGTCGATCTTGTTCATGAATACGACGATGTAGGGCACGCCGACCTGACGGGCGAGCAGGATGTGCTCGCGGGTCTGGGGCATGGGGCCGTCCGCCGCGGATACAACCAGGATCGCGCCGTCCATCTGCGCGGCGCCGGTGATCATGTTCTTCACATAGTCAGCGTGGCCCGGGCAGTCCACGTGCGCATAGTGGCGGGAAGCCGTCTGATACTCGACGTGCGCGGTGTTGATCGTGATGCCGCGCGCCTTCTCTTCGGGTGCCTTGTCGATTTCGTCATAACGCATTGCAGCGGCGTTGCCCGACTGCGCAAGCGCCATCGTGATGGCCGCCGTCAGGGTCGTCTTGCCGTGGTCAACGTGGCCGATGGTGCCGATGTTTACGTGCGGTTTGTTACGCTCGAATTTTGCCTTTGCCATGGTAATCGTCTCCTCCTAAATACTGGTTATTTCAGTCTTCATAATACGCACTTCGGTGCGTTTCGATGCACTTAAGCTCCGTGTTAGCGCCCTTTGCCGGTTACCTTGGCGGCAACGTTGGTAGGCACTTCTTCATAGTGGTCAAACTGCATGGTGAACGTGCCGCGGCCCTGCGTACGGCTTCTTAAATCCGTCGCATAACCGAACATTTCGGAAAGCGGGCACATGCCATGGATCGCCTGGCCGTTACCGCGCGCTTCCATGCCTTCGATGCGGCCGCGGCGCGCGTTGATGTTGCCGATGACGTCGCCCATGTAGTCTTCGGGCACGACGACTTCCACCTTCATCATAGGCTCAAGCAGCACGGGCGCGGCCTTACTTGCCGCTTCCTTAAAGGCGAGAGAACCCGCGATCTTGTAAGCAAGTTCGCTTGAGTCCACCTCATGGTAGCTGCCGTCGAGCAATGTCGCCTTGAAGTCCACCAGCTCAAAGCCGCCAAGGGGCCCGCTGCGGGCGGCTTCCTGAATGCCCTGATCGATGGCCGGAATGTATTCCTTGGGAATTACGCCGCCCACGGTGACATTTTCAAACACATAACCGGCGCCGGGCTCCTGCGGCGTAAATTCCACGACGCAGTGACCATACTGGCCATGACCGCCGGTCTGGCGGACATATCGGCCTTCGGCCTTGACGGTCTTGGTGATGGTTTCGCGGTAGGCAACCTGCGGCTTACCGACGGTGGCCTCCACGCGGAACTCGCGGATCAGACGGTCCACAATGATTTCAAGGTGCAGCTCGCCCATGCCCGCGATGATAGTCTGACCCGTTTCCTGATCCGTATAGGTCTTGAACGTGGGGTCTTCTTCCGCAAGCTTGACAAGCGCCAGCGTCATCTTATCCTGCCCGGCCTTGGTCTTGGGCTCAATCGCCACGCGGATAACGGGATCCGGGAACTCCATGGATTCAAGCAGCAGCGGATGCTGTTCGTCGCAGAGCGTATCGCCCGTGGAGGTATCCTTGAAGCCGCCGATGGCCGCGATATCCCCCGCGTGCACCTCGTCCACCTCGGTGCGGGCGCTGGCGTGCATCAGCAGGATACGGCCCACGCGTTCACGCTTGCCCTTAGAGGCATTATAGACATACGTTCCGCTCTTGAGCGTACCGCTGTACATGCGGAAGAATGTCAGCTTGCCCACATACGGATCGGTCACGATCTTGAAAGCAAGCGCAGCGACCGGCGCTGTGTCCGAAGGCTCGGTGGCGATAATTTCTTCGCCGTCCACTTCCTTGCCCTGCGCGGGCGGAATGTCCAGCGGGGAAGGCAGGTAGTCTACAATGGCGTCAAGCAAAAGCTGTACGCCCTTATTGCGGTAGGATGTGCCGCAGCATACGGGCACTACAGTGTTGGCGATGACCGCTTTCCTGAGGCAGGTGCGGATCTCTTCGGCGGTAAAATCTTCGCCGCCCAGGTATTTTTCCAAGAGTTCCTCATCCTGTTCCGCGACGGCTTCCATCAGCTTTGCGCGGTACTCTTCGCAATTGCCGAGCATATCGGAAGGAATTTCTTCTTCCCGGATATCCACACCCATATCGTCGTAGTAGACCTCGGCCTTCATTTTGATGAGGTCGATGATTCCGCGGAAATCCGCCTCCGCCCCAATGGGGAGCTGGATGGGCACGGCATTTGCGCCCAGGCGCTCATGCATCATATTGACGACATTGTAAAAGTCCGCGCCGGTGATATCCATTTTGTTGACGTAGGCGATACGGGGAACGCCGTACTTGGTCGCCTGACGCCAAACGGTCTCGCTTTGCGGCTCTACGCCGCCCTTGGCGCAAAATACTGCCACTGCGCCGTCAAGCACGCGCAAAGAACGCTCCACTTCAACGGTAAAGTCCACATGGCCCGGCGTGTCGATGATGTTGATGCGGTGCTCCCGCCAATAGGCGGTGGTTGCCGCGGACGCGATGGTAATGCCGCGTTCCTGCTCCTGCACCATGAAATCCATCGTAGCGGCGCCTTCATGCACCTCGCCCACCTTGTGGATCTTGCCCGTGTAAAAAAGGATGCGTTCGGTGGTCGTTGTCTTTCCGGCGTCGATATGCGCCATAATGCCTATGTTTCTGGTCATTTCCAGGGTTGTCTGTCTAGGCATGGGCACGTTCCTTTCCGTTAAAGGGACAATGAGTAGTATCCATAAACAAAAAATCTTTCCTCCAATGGGTTGAAAAAGGGTAAAACGGTTCCGTTCTCATGAAAACAAGCCGCGGATACGGCAAGGCCGTATCCGCGAACCTTCGGCTTACCAGCGATAGTTTGCGAACGCCTTGTTGGCTTCGGCCATCTTGTGGGTGTCTTCCTTCTTTTTGAAGGCGTTACCGGTCTGATTGGCGGCATCCATGATCTCGCCCGCAAGGCGCTGCATCATGGTGCGCTCGCTGCGGTTGCGGGAGTAGGATACGAGCCACCTGAGACCCAGCGTCTGCCGGCGCTCCGGCCGGATCTCGATGGGGACCTGGTAAGTAGCACCGCCGACGCGGCGGGCCTTGACTTCCAGCACAGGCATGATGTTGCCCATCGCCTGCGTGAATACTTCAAGGGGTTCACGGCCGGTCTTTTCGCGGATGATATCAAACGCGCCATAGCAGGCCTTCTGCGCGGTGCCGCGCTTGCCGTCGAGCATGACCTGGTTGATAAGCTTGGTCACGACGATGCTGTTATAAATAGGATCCGCAAGCACTTCGCGCTTGGGTATAAAACCACGTCTTGGCATAGTCTAATTTCCTCCTTACTTCTTCGGGCGCTTTGCGCCGTACAAAGAACGGGACTGCATGCGCTTTGCAACGCCGGCAGTATCGAGCGCGCCACGGATGATATGGTACCTGACGCCCGGCAGATCCTTTACGCGGCCGCCGCGGATGAGCACAACGGAGTGCTCCTGCAGGTTGTGGCCGATGCCGGGGATGTAGGCGGTACCTTCAAGGCCGTCCGTCAAACGGATACGGGCGATTTTACGCAGAGCGGAGTTCGGCTTTTTCGGGGTCATGGTACGCACGGCGGTGCAGACGCCCCTGCGCTGGGGACGCTTCTTGAGTATGGGGGAGTTGGACTTGTACTCCACCTGCTCCCTGCCCTTGCGGATCAATTGGTTGATCGTAGGCATTCTATTTCCTCCTAAATATAATCCAGTCGCTTTTTGTTCGGGGCCTGAGCGCTCGCCTTCAGCATAGGCATTTGGCTCTGGCAATGCAACGCATCCGCGGCTCCCAGCCGCACAGGATCTATGTGTTAAGAAAACTCCCTGCAACCCCTTGAAGGGAGAGATCACCAAAATAATTGCGGCGCTTATCCTGTGGTATCCGGCTGTTAACCGGAATGCCCAAGGCTACTTGCGTACCCCCGCGCACGCGGCGCCGACCTCGATGCCGCACAGCGCGCCAAGCTCCCGCATGGTCGCCACCGTTTCCACGGCCATACCGTATTCCTCACATGCGGCGCGCAGCCTGCTAAGTAAATACGGCTCCGTATCCAGGGCAATGAGCACGCGGCCGAGCGCGCCCGCCTGAATGGCCTTTAGTACCTGTTTGGTACCCACCACGGCGTTTTTGATACGATCCGCCGGCATTCCCATACGCCCCTTTCGCCTTTACGCCTGCGTGTCCTGTTTTTCCCCCGGAAAAATCAAGGGAAAGCGGCATAGAAACTAAGATACGCATGGTGCTTAGAGAACAAACGTCCCCAAAGGCGCACCATGCGTATTTTATCATCCAAGCGGGGTGTTGTCAAAACCTTTTTTATGCAGTACTGCGCATTTTATACACGAACGGGGAATTACTGCTCCGCAGGGCAGACAGCGTCCGCCGGGGTCCCGGTGCCCACGCCCATATGCATGCGCTTCTTTACAAACACCAGCCGGAGGCGCTTGCCGTTGACGTTGATGGGGAACCAGCCCTTCTCCTTCATCTCCCCGAGAATGGGAAGCGCAAAGGGGTCCAGTTCCGTCAGCTTCGCGTAGCGCTTTTCCAGCACATTGGAAAGCACCCTTCCCACTATGGCCGAAACAACCACCAATACGAGGAACAGCGCAAACGGCAGCAGCATCGCCGCACGCTCCAACGCATCGGATACACCGGGCAGCATCAGCGCGATCAGCGTGAGGATGCCCACAAACAACGGCAGCAGGATAGGCAGATACTCCAACATTAGGATGCGCTTGCGGCAGGCGTTACATACGGAAATCTGCACCGGCACAAGGGAGCCTACCGCCGATTTGATCTTGAGACCGATGATGGAACGCTTGGTGCGCTTGGGTTCCACATGCCCAAGGTCCATCAGCCCGTAGTAGGCGCGCTTGTTGGGATGCGGCTTTTTGCAGAGCCTGCATTCATCCGTGTCAAAGAGCGGGTGTATGCCGCCTTCGGGAAGAAGGGAAGCAAGCACGCTAAGATCGCTTGCAACCTGCTCGCTTTCCTCCTCCTTGCCGTTCATAATGCAAACCTCACAGGAGGGCATATTGAGAAGATCGCAGTGCGGAGTGTGGTAGAGCCTGCACGCTTCGTTAGTAATGATCCGTTTCATGGCGCTCCCCCTTATACGTTGGAGGTGTTTTCGCTTACCTCAACGTTCTTATACCGCTTGAGCCCGATACCCGCGGGAATAAGCTTCCCGATAATGACGTTTTCCTTCAGGCCGACGAGCGGATCGATCTTGCCCTTGATGGCGGCTTCGGTCAGCACGCGGGTCGTCTCCTGGAAGGAGGCGGCGGAGAGGAAGGAGTCGGTCGCCAAACTCGCCTTGGTAATGCCCAGCAGCTTACGCTTTGCGATAGCAGGCTGGCCGCCGTTCATGATAACGGCCTCGTTCTCACGCTCAAAGCGGAAGATGTCGATGAGTTCGCCGGGCAGCATTTCCGTATCGCCCGCATCCTCAATCTGGACCTTTCTGAGCATCTGGCGGATGATGATCTCGATATGCTTATCGGAGATTTCAACGCCCTGCAGACGGTATACGCTCTGGACTTCCTTGAGCATATAGGCCTGCACGCCCTTGACGCCCTTGATCTTTAAAATATCATGCGGGTTGATGGAGCCCTCGGTGAGCTCGTCGCCCGCTTCGACCATGTCGCCGTCGCGCACTTTGAGCTTGGAGCCGAACGGAATGAGGTAAGTCTCGCTTTCGCCATCTTCATTGGAAATGATGGCTTCGCGCTTTTTCTTGGTGTCACTGAGCTTGACGACGCCGTTAATCTCGGAAATCACAGCCAAGCCCTTCGGCTTTCTCGCTTCAAAAAGCTCCTCTACGCGGGGAAGACCCTGCGTAATATCGTCTCCCGCGACGCCGCCCGTATGGAACGTACGCATCGTAAGCTGCGTGCCCGGTTCGCCGATGGCCTGCGCCGCGATGATGCCCACCGCTTCGCCGATGTTGACTTCGTTGCCGGTCGCAAGGTTGGAACCATAGCACTTGGCGCAGACGCCGTGCTCGCTGCGGCAGGTAAATACCGTGCGGCAGGTGACAGATTCAAGGCCAAGCTTGTTGATCAGCTTGCACTCTTCCACATCAAGCAAGGTGTTCGCCTTGATGAGTACCTCTCCAGTCTCCGGGTGCAGAACACTCTCCGCGGTATAGCGGCCCAACAGGCGGTCGCCAAGGGGCTCTATCACCTTGTTGCCTTCATGGATCGTGCTAAATCGCATGCCCTTGAGGGCCTCGCCGCGCACAGCAAAGCAATCCTCTTCGCGCACGATCACGTCCTGGGAAACGTCGACAAGACGACGCGTGAGGTAACCGGAGTCAGCCGTACGGAGTGCGGTATCCGCCAACCCTTTACGCGCGCCGTGCGAGGAAACGAAGAATTCAAGCACCGTGAGGCCTTCGCGGAAGTTCGCGCGGATCGGCACCTCGATGATCTGGCCGGACGGGTCCGCCATGAGGCCGCGCATACCGGCCAGCTGGCGGATCTGCGCGGTGCTGCCGCGCGCCCCGGAGTTTGCCATCATGTAAATCGGGTTGTAGGGATCCAGCGACTTCATCAGCGCGTCGGTGACGTCGTTGGTCGTCTTTTCCCAAACCTTGATGACGCGCTGCTTGCGCTCCGCATCGGAGAACAAGCCGCTGCGGAAGAGCGCGTCGATATTATCGACTTCCTTTTCCGCCAACTGCAGCAGCTCCGGCTTTTCCTTGGGCACGGTGATGTCCTGGAAGCCGACGGTGATGCCGCCGCGCGTGGAATACTGGAAGCCCAGTTTTTTGATATTGTCAAGCACCTCGGAGGTGATGGTGGGGCCGTGCTTTCTGTAGCAGCTGTCCACAATCTTGCCAAGGTCCTTCTTGAGCACCAGGCGGTCAATCTCCAGCTGGAAGATGTTCTCTTCCTTCGTGCGGTCCACATAGCCCAAGT
Source organism: Bacillota bacterium (assembly GCA_023455425.1). Lineage (GTDB taxonomy): Bacteria > Bacillota > Clostridia > Christensenellales > CAG-138 > JAEYLA01. The sequence goes on from JAEYCM010000030.1 coordinate 7,651, forward strand.
CCTGCGGGATGGCGTTGTTAAAGAGCAAACGTCCAACGGTCGTATCGATGACCTTGCGGCGCTTTTCGCCATTTATCACGCGCTCCACGCGTACCTTCACCTTTGCCTGCAGAGAAACGACGCCGGTCTGATAGGCCATGAAAGCTTCGCTTTCGCTGTGGAAGGCTTTTCCCTCGCCTTTGGAGCCCGGACGGTCCAATGTGAGATAGTAGCAGCCGATAACCATGTCCTGCGTGGGGGAAACGACCGGCTTGCCGTCCTGGGGCTTCAAAATATTGTTGGAAGCGAGCATCAAAAAGCGCGCTTCTGCCTGCGCTTCCACGGAAAGCGGCACGTGCACGGCCATCTGGTCTCCGTCGAAGTCCGCGTTGTACGCGGTGCAGACGAGCGGATGCAGCTTTAAGGCGCGGCCCTCCACCAGCACCGGCTCAAACGCCTGGATGCCCAGACGGTGCAGCGTCGGCGCGCGGTTCAACAGCACAGGATGATCCTTGATGACGCTCTCCAATACGCCCCAAACCTCGGGACGTACGCGCTCCACCATACGCTTGGCGGATTTGATGTTGTGGGCGTGATTCTCTTCCACAAGCTTCTTCATGACAAAGGGCTTGAAGAGCTCAAGCGCCATTTCCTTGGGCAGGCCGCACTGGAACATCTTGAGATCCGGGCCAACCACGATAACGGAACGGCCCGAATAGTCCACGCGCTTGCCAAGGAGGTTCTGGCGGAACCTGCCCTGCTTGCCTCTGAGCATATCCGAAAGAGACTTTAAGGGGCGGTTGCCGGGGCCCGTTACCGGGCGGCCGCGGCGGCCGTTATCGATGAGCGCGTCCACCGCTTCCTGAAGCATGCGCTTTTCGTTGCGGACAATGATATCCGGCGCTTTGAGCTCCAGGAGCCTCTTTAAACGGTTGTTGCGGTTAATGACGCGGCGGTACAGGTCATTTAGGTCGGAGGTCGCAAAGCGGCCGCCGTCGAGCTGCACCATGGGGCGCAATTCGGGCGGGATGACCGGCACGACGTCGAGTACGATCCATTCCGGCTTGTTGCCGGATTTTAAGAACGCTTCCACCACCTCAAGGCGCTTGATGGCATTGGCGCGCTTCTGCCCGGAAGCGTCGCGGATTTCTTCCCTGAGCTGTTGATCCAGCTCGGGAAGCTTAATCTGCTTGAGCAATTCCTTGATAGCTTCCGCGCCCATGCCGGCCTTGAAGGCTTTGGGGCCGTACTTCTGCTGCGCTTCGCGGTATTCCTTATCCGTCAAAAGGCTCTTATGCACCAATGGCGTAGTGCCCGGGTCGACAACGACAAAGTTCGCAAAATAGAGAATTTTCTCTAACGCGCGGGGGGACATATCCAGCAGCATCTTCATGCGGCAGGGGATGCCCTTGAAGTACCAGATATGGGAGACGGGCGCCGCAAGCTCGATATGGCCCATGCGCTCGCGCCTGACCTTGGCACGCGTTACTTCTACGCCGCACTTGTCGCAGATGACGCCCTTGTAGCGTACCCGCTTATAACGTCCGCAATGGCATTCCCAATCCTTGGTGGGCCCGAATATGCGTTCGCAGAACAGGCCGTCCTTTTCCGGTTTGAGCGTGCGGTAGTTGATGGTTTCCGGCTTCTTGACCTCACCATGGGACCATTCCCGGATCTTTTCCGGGGATGCAAGGCCAATCTGTATCGCATCGAAATTCGTCAGTTCAAACAATTCGCGTCTCTCCCTTCCCGCACTCACTCATCGAGATTGTCGCCGGCTTCGTCGTTCAGCAACAACTCGTCATCCAAATCTTCATCCTCTGATTCTTCGTCAAAGTCCTCGAAGTCGTCAAACTCAGAGAAGTCGCCCGCGCTCGGCCTGAGTATGGGCGGCGCGTCCTCGGTACCGGCGATATTGACGTCGATGACAGAGGGTTCTTCCTCATCCACCGATTCGCCGATTTCAATGACCTCGCGGGTATCGGAGAGGACCTTAATATCAAGGGCAAGCGACTGCAATTCCTTGATGAGCACCTTGAAGGATTCGGGCACGCCCGGCTGCGGCACGTTTTCGCCCTTGACGATGGCTTCGTAGGTCTTTACGCGGCCCACGACGTCGTCGGACTTGACGGTAAGAATTTCCTGCAGCGTGTTCGCAGCGCCGTACGCTTCGAGCGCCCACACTTCCATTTCGCCGAAACGCTGGCCGCCGAACTGCGCCTTGCCGCCCAGAGGCTGCTGCGTAACGAGAGAGTACGGGCCGGTGGAACGCGCGTGGATCTTATCGTCCACCAAGTGCGCAAGCTTGAGGTAGTACATATAACCGACGGAAACGCGGTTTTCAAAGGGTTCTCCGCTACGCCCATCGTACAAAGTCGTCTTGCCGTCTTCATCAAATCCGGCCTGCCTGAGGTGGAATTTGATATCCTCCTCCGTCGCGCCGTCAAATACCGGGGTGGCAATGTGCCAGCCCAGCTTCTTTGCGGCAAGGCCCAAGTGCAGCTCAAGCACCTGCCCGATGTTCATACGGGAAGGCACGCCGAGCGGGTTCAATACGATTTGGAGCGGGGTGCCGTCGGGCAGGAAGGGCATATCTTCCTGCGGCAGGATGCGGGAAATAACACCCTTGTTGCCATGGCGGCCCGCCATTTTATCACCGACGGAAATCTTGCGCTTCTGCGCAATGTAGACGCGCACCAGCTCGTTGACACCGGGGGAAAGCTCATCCTTGTTTTCACGGGTGAACACCTTGACGTCCACGATGATGCCGTCCTCGCCGTGCGGTACGCGTAAAGACGTATCGCGCACTTCGCGCGCTTTCTCGCCGAATATGGCGCGCAGCAAGCGCTCTTCCGCGGTCAGCTCCGTCTCGCCCTTGGGCGTGACCTTGCCGACAAGGATATCGCCGCTCCTTACTTCCGCGCCCGGGCGGATGATGCCGTTTTCGTCCAGATTTGCAAGCGCGTCTTCGCCGACGTTCGGGATATCGCGCGTGATTTCTTCGGGCCCTAGCTTCGTGTCGCGGGCTTCGGTTTCATGCTCCTCAATGTGGATGGAGGTGAACACGTCGTCCTTCACAAGCTCTTCACTGATGAGAACGGCGTCTTCGTAGTTGTAGCCTTCCCATGTCATGAAGCCGATGAGGATGTTGCGGCCGAGCGCGATTTCTCCCATATCGGTAGAAGCGCCGTCAGCCAGCACCTGGCCCTTGGCCACGTGTTCGCCTTTTTCCACAATGGGGCGCTGGTTCAGGCAGGTCCCCTGGTTGGAACGCTGGAACTTCGTGAGTTTGTAGCTCTTGAAGGAACCATCGCGGTGGGATTTGACAACGATCTTGCGCGCGGAAACGCTCGCAACCTCGCCATCTTCCTGGGAGATGATCACAACGCCGGAATCGTGCGCGGCCTTATATTCCATGCCTGTGCCTACTACAGGCGCCTCGGGAACAAGAAGGGGTACTGCCTGGCGCTGCATGTTGGAACCCATCAGCGCGCGGTTTGCGTCGTCGTTTTCAAGGAACGGAATCATGGCCGTCGCCACGGAAACCAACTGTTTGGGCGAGACGTCCATATAATCGACCTCTTCGCTCTTGACCTCGATGATCTGGTCGAGCAAGCGGGCGACGACGCGGCTCTTTTTGAACCAACGGGTCTCCATGTCGATGGGCTCGTTGGCCTGCGCGACAATGAACGGATCTTCCTCGTCCGCGGTCAGGTATTCGATCTCATCGGTGATGATATGGGTCTTCGCGTCCACCCTGCGGTACGGGGCTTCAATAAAGCCGTACTCGTTGATGCGCGCATAAGTGGAAAGCGAGTTAATGAGCCCGATGTTCGGACCTTCCGGCGTTTCAATGGGGCACATGCGGCCATAGTGCGAATAGTGCACGTCGCGCACGTCAAACGTGGCGCGCTCGCGGTTCAAGCCGCCGGGACCCAGCGCGGAAAGACGGCGCTTATGCGTCAGTTCCGCAAGCGGGTTGGTCTGATCCATGAACTGCGAAAGCTGCGAGGAACCGAAGAACTCCTTGATGGCAGCCGTCACAGGGCGGATGTTGATCAGGTTAGAAGGCATGGCAACATCCATGTCCTGCAGGCTCATGCGTTCGCGGACCACGCGTTCCAAGCGGGTCAAGCCCACGCGCAGCTGGTTCTGCAAAAGTTCACCTACGGAACGGATGCGGCGGTTGCCCAGGTGATCGATATCGTCGATGGTGCCGATATCGTAATTGAGGCCGATTAAATAGCTGATGGAGGCCACGATATCATCCGGCACGATGTGGCGCGGGATGAGATCGTATACGTGCTCCTTCAAAAACGCCTTCTTGCCCGCGTCGTCCATGCCTTCGCACTCTTTTAAGAGCTGCATGAGCGTGGGGAAATGCACGTTTTCGTTGAGCCCCACTTCCATGGGGTCAAATGGCAGAATCGTGCGCGGATTGATGAACTGGTTGCCCAGCACCTTAACGCGCTTGTTTTCGAAGCGCAGCCAGACATAGGGCACGCCCGCGTTTTCAATCTCTCTTGCTTTCGCGCGGGTAACGACCTGGCCCGCTTCCACCACGATTTCACCCGTAATGGGGGAAATGGCGGCTTCGTCGAGCGTGTGGCCGGAAATGCGCCTTGCAAGCGAAAGCTTCTTATTAAATTTATAGCGGCCTACGCGCGCAAGGTCGTAGCGCTTGTCAAAGAAGAGCGAGTTTAAGAGCGTACGCGCGCTTTCCTCCGTAGGAGGCTCGCCCGGACGCTGACGTTTATAGATTTCAATCAGGCCTTCTTCCACAGAAGAAGTGCCATCTTTTTGCAATGTGAGCGACAGGCGCTCATCCGGTCCTAAAAGCTCCTCGATCTGCGCGTTGGTGCCATAGCCCAAAGCGCGCAATAATGCCGTAATGTGCACCTTGCGCTGGCGGTCGATCTTGACCCAGAGCACCTCGTTCGAGTCGGTTTCATACTCCAGCCACGCGCCGCGGTTGGGGATGACCTGGGTGGAAAAAAGCTGCTTGCCCGCCTTGTTGTCGATGGTCTTGGAATAGTATACGCCGGGCGAACGGACAAGCTGGCTGACGATAACGCGCTCCGCGCCGTTGATGATGAACGTGCCCTGTTCGGTCATCAGCGGGAAATCACCCATAAAGACTTCCTGCTGCTTGACCTCGCCGGTTTCCTTATTAATAAGGCGCACGATAACCTTAAGAGGAGCCGAATAGTTGACGTCCCGCTCCTTGCATTCTTCCACGGAATATTTGGGGTTGTTCCGGTCTATATAATAATCAACGAATTCCAGAACCAGTTTCTCGGAATAGTCCGTAATGGGTGAGATGTCGTTGAGTACCTCTCGAAGATCCTCCGCCAGAAACCGCTCGAATGAATTCTTCTGTACTTCGATCAGGTCCGGCATATCCAGAACTTCGTTGATCCGAGAGAAGCTCATACGTGTCCGCTTCCCCATCTTCACCTCATGCACCATCGCGTTCACTCCTAACCGATGCATACGCATCAAAATCATTCATCTAAGCAAGTTCGCACTCCAAACCCCGGCAACATGGGCGCTTTTGCCAATGTACCGTTTGGAGTATTGCCAAATGGGATACCATATAAACCCGGTTGCCGCACTTTCGCCAAAAAGGGAAAATGCGCACATCATCCCATACATGTGCAGTTTATAATAATATCATTGCTGCACACAAGTGTCAATATATTATTTTCTTTCAGGAAACTTTATTTCCCGGGCAACAGCGCGGTCCTTCATTTCAATTTCGCAAATATCATCCTTCCCGCAGCCGTCTGCAGCACACTGGTAACCACGGTTTCCACCGTTTCTCCAATATAGCGCCGCCCGTTCTCCACCACAATCATCGTGCCGTCGTCCAGATACCCTACGCCCTGTCCGGCTTCCTTGCCTTCCTTTACGACCGCAAGGATCATTTCCTCCCCGGGCAGCACAACGGGCTTGATAGCGTTTGCAAGCTCGTTGATATTGAATACCGGCACGCTCTGCACGCTTGCCACTTTATTGAGGTTGTAATCGTTGGTAATGACAACGCCGCCCAAGTCCTGCGCAAGCCTTAGAAGCTTTGCGTCCACTTCGGCGATATCGTCGTAATCCCGTTCCTCGACATGCACCGTCATCGCAAGCTCTTTCTGCATGCGGTGCAGAATGTCAAGCCCCCTGCGCCCCCGCCCGCGCTTTAAAGCGTCCGCGCTGTCCGCAATGTGCCGAAGTTCCTGCAGCACAAAGCCCGGCACGACGAGTTTTCCCTCCATCACGCCGGTCTGGCAGATATCGAATATCCGTCCGTCGATAATGACTGAAGTGTCCAGTATCTTGGGGCGCGCCATCATGCTCGTCCGCTCCCGTTTACCGGAGGACTTAATCCAATCCGGCTCGGAGAGTTCGCTCCTGCGCCGAATTGTGATGCTTACCCCAAGGTAACCGCAAAACACATAAAGGCCGACATTGATGACGGCCGCAAGCCAGGGCATGGGAATTCGGTTGACGAGCGTACCCAAAAGCAAGGCGACAAGCAGCCCCACAATGAGGCCGAGCACCGTAAAGAAAATATCCGAAAGGGGCATCCTCGAAAGGGTCTCTTCAGTCTGCCGAATGGCCCCGCCGATGGTATCTATGATCCTGGGTGAAAAAATAAAAAATATAATTCCAAATATAAGCGCACCCATTACATAGATCATCACCAGCGCCCAGGTCAAAAGCGAAACATGGATGCTTGTTGCGCCGAATGCCATAATGATGTTATCCACCAGCGCAATCACTCCGCAGCCAAGCGCCGCGCCCAAAAGCATAATGACGACGCGCAGCATCTTTCGTACCAAAGCATTCACCTCTTCATATTTGTTGATGGAAAAGATCTATTCGCCCATTACGGCCAAAAACGCGTTCTCCTCCTTTCCGCTTGCGGCGACGAGCTCCGCAAGCAAGACCTGTTTTGCCGTCAAAAACATCTTGCGCTCCCCCGCCGAAAGTCCACGTTCCCGCTCACGGCGGATCAGGCTTTTTACAACATCAGCCACGCCATAGATTTCGCCCAGGCGCAGCTTCTCTAAATTCTCTCTGTACCGTTGGTTCCAGTTATCGCTTTCCGGCTGCACGTCCTGCATGAGATAATCGCGCACCCGCTCGCATTCCTCCGCCTTTATGACCGGACGGAGCCCTACGCTTGCGGCGGAGTGCACGGGCACCATGGCCGTCATCTTCCCCAGCACAAAGCGCAGCATGTAATACGCCTTAATTTCACCGAGCACTTCCTGCTCCTGTATGGCTTCCACTATTCCAACTCCGTGCATCGGGTAACAAACCCGCTCGCCAACACAAAACATACGTGCGCCTCCCTTCGCAAAGCATAAGTTTCTATTCTTATGATAGCGTAAGAGAGGCGGCAATGTCAATAAATTTGTATTTTATCACAGGGATTTTCGGTTGTCAACGTAAATTTTACACACTACTTTGACAAAATCCGAGCTTATTCTCCTGTTTTTCCCATGGGTCAAAACAGCCCGTACCGGGTGTGCCGCCTGTTGCAAGACCCGTTACGGCACCAGCCCGTTCACGGTCACCAGATTGTCCTTGGCGGAGCCGGTCTTACGGTCCAGATAGAACCGGGTGATTTCTTCGATCGCGGGCCCGCCGGCCCCGGAACCAGACATGCCGTAGGGCAGGCAGGTAACGATGACGATCTCCGGGTTATCACGCGGGAGCAGGGTGACAAACCACGCGGTATTTTCAATATCCACATTTCCGGAGGCGGAAATCTGCGCCGTTCCGGATTTTCCGATGATCTTATTTAAATAGCCGGTTTCTTCATTGCGGAACTCTTCGGTAAACGCTTTGGCCGCGGTACCGCGGTCTTCCGGCGACACTACACCCTTTAGTCCTTCACGGATAGACTGCCAGTATTCATCCGGCGCTTCGATTTTGTTGTATACGGTGGGTTCGTACATCTTCACGACGGAACCGCTTTCATCCAATATGCGGTCCACGATATGGACGTCATATACCGTGCCCCCGTTGCCGAATGTCGCCGCATAGCGCGCAATGGCAATGGGCGTGGTCAGGGTGGACGCCTGGCCGATGCCCGCGCGAATGGTCATGGTGGGCTTCCACTGGAGCTCTGTAAGCATGGAGCTGATTTCATTAACCCAGTTCTGCTCCTGCGTGATGCCGATGGGAATGCCCAGCTCCTCATTGAGGATGCGGCGAATATCCGGGCCGAACTGCGTATCCGATACCCCCGTCTGAAGCGCGATCAGCTTTTCCGCGCAGGTCTTCACCGCCTGCTCGTCGATTTCCATCGTGCGCCTTGCCAAAATCTCCTTGAGATGGCGCTGGAGGGCGTTGTACACATAGTTGGGCAGGCTGCTCTTCTGCTGGCCGATGGGTATCTTGTTGTCATACAGCACGCTCTGCCCGCCGATGTGGCTTACCAGTTCCCCCGGCAGCTCAATGCCGGTGGCCGTAGAGAGACCCAGTTTTGTGGACCAATCGTTGAGCCGTTCAATGCCCAGCCGCTCCGCTACCGTATAGAAGAAGTAGTTGCAGCTCTTGGTCAGCGCCTTTGAGAGGTTCAGGTTCTGGTGGTCCGCAAGCTCGCTCGAGCTGGTGGCCCAGCAATGCGGCGCGTTCTGGGTGATAGCCACGCCGTTCTCATACAAAATATACGGACCCGCATCCGAAATCTCGGTGGAGGTAGTAATTTCCCCTTCCATCAACCCCGCAAGGCCAGTCGCCATTTTAAATATGGAACCGGGCGCCAGGCGGGAGGCAATGGCGCGGTTGAGCGTAGGCATGCCGGAGTTTTCGCCAAAGAGCGCTTCCGCGTCCTCTGTGGACAGCCCGGCGATAAACGTGTTGGGATCAAAAGACGGGTATGAGGCCATGGCGAGCACCTTGCCCGTATGGATATCCAGCACCACGATGCTGCCCGTTTCCGCCATCTTAATGCTGGAAAGATCGGAACGCTCTTCGAGGTAATCGTCGCGGCGGTCAATGAGCGCCTGCTCCTCTTTCTGGCGGATGGTTTCTATTGCCTTTTTTAATGCGGCCTCCGTCACCGTCTGCAGCGGGAGGTCGATGGTAAGCATGACGTCGTCCCCGTTGGAGGCCGGTGTTTTTTCTAACGACCGGGTAATAGTGCCGCTTTTGTTCTTTTCTATCGTCTGGGTACCGCGCTGTTTGCTCGTATTGGCCGTGAGGTATTTTTCCATGGTCTTCTCCACGCCAGATACGCCGATATAATCGTTGTAGGAATATCCCATCCGGGTCATATCCACAACAGTCTGATTTTCTTCGTTCTTATCGAATATGTCCTCAATACCGCTGTAGTCTTCCGAAGTATAGCCCATGCGCTTCATGCCGTCTTCGGTCATTTCGTCGGTCACCTGCCGCCCGAGATATCCTAAAACGTGCGCCGCGGTCGTCCCCCAGGGGTACACGCGTGAGGTGCTCTGCACCGTCTGGATGCCTAAGAGCTCCCCTTTTCGCATATCCAGCTGCGCCACGACCTCCATGGGGACGTTGAACGCGATCGTCACCGGCTCATACGCGCGCCACTTGTTCATGTTGACTTCCTGGCGGATGGACATGACCTTGACCGCCTCGGAAAACGGCAGTTCCTCGGGAATTTTCCAGGATTTCCTCAGTTCCCGGTAGGCGTCCGCAGCCGTTTTCCATGTGCTCATATCGTCTTCGTCCTTCATAGAAAAGCCCATGACGTTGCAGAAGTTTTTATAACGCGCTTTTATAGCCTCATCCGTGGTGACGCCCCAGTCATAATACAGCTCTCCGTTCTCGTTCATGCGGATATAGGAGGTATCGATGATGGTGCCGCCGCCGTCTTCAATGATGGAGATCGCGATGAGAAGTGATTCGGTATAGAGCGCGCTGTCCGCTGCGGATTTCCGTTCCGGGTCGCGGTAGAACTGGACATTGTAGCTGGTCGAGTCGTACGCAAGCGGAATGCCGTTTCTGTCCAGTATCCGCCCGCGCGATCCTGTGGTGTACATGGTGCTCGTGCTCAAATTTGCGGCGGTTTTCGCGTAGGTCTCCCCTTCCGCCAGGGTAATATTCCCAAGCTGCATGATGAGCGCCACCATCATGGCCACGACGGCGAGCGCTAAAATTGCAAATCTTCCTTTTGCCTTGTTTTTCATGTCAAATCCTTTCCTGTCCCAGGGGAGGGGCGCCGCGCCATCAGTGGCTCAGGCGGTCAAACTGCCTGCGCTTGACCTGGCGGGCAAGCTGGGGTTTCAATGCGATGTGCATGAGCGCGCACAGCACGCCCGTCAGAATAGCGCCGGGCACGATATACCGGATCAAAATGCCCGCAAACGGAAACTGCGCGCCGCCTGCCGCCTTGATAACGGCAAGCGCAAGCTCCTTCACAAAACCCGCAGCCGCAGCCGCAGCCGCGGGCACAATCAGATTATCCGCATAAAACTTCTTGTAGAAATATCCCGCGCACAGCCCCGCAACGAGGTAGAGCGCGCTATAGAGCCCCAGGCTGGTTCCAAACAAGAGGTCCATCAGCACCCCGCCGATCGCCCCGTACACCGCGCCAAATATAGGCCCCTGCAGAATGCCGAAGCTCACCGTTGCGGCAAGCATGGCATCCGGCCGGATATCGAACAGATTGATGCGTGTAAACACCACCGAATCCAATTGCATGCAGATGAGTATCATCACAAGCGCGGTCAGCTTCTTGTTCATTGCACTTCCTCCGCTTCCGGCATGCCGATGACCACCATCATCTCTTCCAAATGCCGAAAATCCACCGAGGGCTGCACAAGGGCGTTGCTGCCGTTGTCGCTTGCGCGGCTCACGGAAATCACCTCGCCCACCAGAACGCCCTTGGGGTATAGGCCGCCGATACCGCTGGTGACGATCTTATCGCCGGGCACCAGGTCGCTGTCCGAAGGAAGGTAATAAAGCTCCAGCTTGTCCGCCTCGTTTCCAACCTCCAGCATTCCGCGCACCATGCCGGAATCCCTTGTGCGCTCCACCATGACGCTCACGCTCACGCTCGAGTCGATGAGTGCGACCACCTTGCTCCATGTCGCGCCCACATCCGTGACATGCCCCACCAGGCCTTTGGCGTTGACGACGGGCATGTTCTTTTCCACGCCCTGGCTGCGCCCGACGTTGATGGTAAACGTATCAAACCAAATCCCCTGGCTGCGCCCGATAACGGTGCCCGTTACATAATTGAGGTCCGGCGTGCTGTCCGCAAAAGCCAACAGCTGCTTTAAGCGCTCATTTTCAGCGCGCAAAGAATCCATTTCGCTTAAGGATTGCTCCAATTGGGAGACATATACTTTGAGCTGCTGGTTTTCCACATCCGCATCGGTGGTATTAAGCAAATTCTCCATAAAAGAAATAATCGAATCCGACGCGCGCGAAGCAAACGACTGCACGGGTTGCAGCACCGTGCCCACCGTGCTTTCCACGAACGTGAGCGTGCGGCCTCCCGATGTCAGCGCAGCAAGCAGCAGCAGCAATATGACCGCGATCATCGCGATAAGCAATGGCTTGTTTTCGAGCAATCTGCGCATGAACGCCTCTTTTGTGTACGCTGATACATACTCAGCGCATGATCTTCCTCATTATAGCATATGGCGAAGCTCCCGCAAGCAGGGGCGTCAAAAGGTTTACACGAGGGACATAATCGCTTTCGTGAAAGTGGCATACCACTTTCACGAGTTTTCCGAGCAGGCTTGACGCAGCAAGCCTGCTCGTAAGGTGTCCCATCTGACGCACAGGTCGCCAGATGGGACGGATGCATATGGATGATATACAGTTTTTTCGTTTGCAGGGCGGCGGAGCGCCCTGCTATGCAATCAGGCTCAAAACAAATGTACAGCCGGAAAGGCTGCACATTTTATTCTCTTCCTTATAAATGTTATGCCGCTACACCGCGCGGCTCCGGTAATAGGAGATGTTCTCCACCGCAATGCGCGCGCCTTCCGCCACGCAGTCCAGAGGGTCCGGCGCAAGATACGCCGTGATGCCCGTTTCGGAGGCGAACAGCTCGGGCAGCCCGTTTAAGAGCGCGCCGCCGCCGGTCAGGCAAATGCCCCTGTCGTAAATATCCGCGGAAAGCTCGGGCGGCGTTACAGAAAGCACCTCGCGCACGCAGGAAAGAATGGTCAGCACCTGCGGCAAAATCGCGCGGTAAACCTCCATGCCCGAAAGCGTGAGCGTGCGTGGCAGGCCCGTAGAAATCTCCCGCCCGCGCACCTCCATCCTTCGCGTGGAACCCGGCAGCGCCGAACCCAGCCCGATCTTGATCTCTTCCGCCGTACGGATACCGATGGACAGGCCATAGGTATGCCGCACATATTCCATGATCCCTTGGTTGATGTGCGTTCCGCCAGCCCGGACGGAATGCTTTTCCACAACGCCGCCCAGAGCGAGCACCGCGGCGTCGGTCGTCCCGCCGCCGATGTCCACCACCATGGACCCCGCCGCCTCTTCCACCGGAAGCCCGGCGCCGATTGCGGCCGCTACCGGTTCATCCAGGAGAAACGCCGCGCGCGCGCCCGCGTTGCGGGCCGCGTCTTCCAGCGCGCGCTTTTCCACTTCCGTCACGCAGCCGGGCACACAAAGCACCGCGCGCACGCCCGTACGCCGCGCAAAAGAACCCATGGATTTTTCTAAAAAGTGCCGAAGCATCGCCTCGCACAGCCGAAAGTCCGCTACAACGCCGTCCTGGAGCGGATGCACAATCTGCACCGTTCCGGGCGTTCTGCCCAGCATGCCGATCGCGTCGTTGCCTACGGCAATGATGCGCTTCTCCTTGTCGAGCGCCACCGCGCTCGGCTCCCGAAGCACAATGCCATAGTCCCTGCGCGCAATCAAGGTGTTGACCGTCCCCAGATCAATGCCAACATCGCGGCTGAACAGCCCCGCAAAACCCAATGCCATACCTTACTTCCTCGCTTTCCAAAACCCGGCCTCCGCCAAGCCGAATGCATTCCATGATTTTATGGCGGATGTATCATATGGAAGTATTGCCAAGAAGTGCGCGGTTTCATACACAAACAAGCAAACTGTTGATAAAGACACACCGGACGCATATAGAGGTCTTTTGTGAATCGTATGGATTTTTTTACCGATTATGCGGCGAATCTCCGATATTCCCTCTAAAACCGCCCGTTAGCGCTCCTGTTTGGCGCTTTTTTTCGTCTATCCGCAACGAAATTGCCTGTTCTTGCAACATTGCCGGCATAGGTCCAAGATAGGAACAAAGAAATGGACATTGGCGGCATATATGTGTTAAGGTATGGAATGATCAAGTATAAAGCGATGGTGAAATATGAATAAAACACGCCTTCTGGACAGGTTTCTGCGCTATATCGCATGCGCAAGCGAAACGGGTAATGAAAAAGCGTTCTGCGATCTGATGGAGCAGGAGCTTCTTCGCATAGGGCTGCACGTGGTACGGGACGATGTTTCCCAGAAATGCGGCTCAACCGGTTATAATATTTACGCAAGTCTTCCCGGCACCGGCGCGCCGCTGCTGCTAAGCGCGCACCTTGACACCGTATCCCCCGGGAAAGACATCACGCCCGTCATTGAAAACGGCGTCATCCGTTCCGCGGGCGACACCATTTTGGGCGCGGACGATAAATCCGGCGTCGCCGCAATACTCGAAGCGCTTGAAAGCGTGATCGAACAGGATACGCCCCACCGTCCGGTGGAGGTGCTGCTATCCGTCTGCGAGGAAGTGGGTCTGTTAGGCTCCAAATATGCGGACTATTCTCTGATCCGCAGCAAACAGGCCATTGTGCTGGACAGCAGCAAGAACGGCTGCATCATCAACCGCGCGCCTGCAAACACGCACCTCCATGTGGAGATCAAAGGTAAGGGCGCGCACGCGGGTATCTCTCCGGACCGCGGCATTCACGCCCTCAAGGCCGCGGCGCTTGCCGTCGCCAATATCCCCTGCGGATTTGTGGATGACAACAGCGTGATGAACGTTTCCAACTTCCTCTCGCCCGGCAAGACCAACGTCGTACCGGAGCACGCTTCCTTTGATATGGAGATCCGCTCCTTTTCCGAAGAACTTCTGCAAACGCATGTCCAAAATGCCAAAGATGCGGTCAAGTCCGCCTGCGAGGCGTTGGGCGCGCAGTACAGCGTTACGGAAGAGCGGCATTCGGATGTGCTCTATGTTCCCGAAACAAGCCCGCTTTTCAAGGACCTTCTCAGCGTTTATGAAGAGCTTGGCGTACCCGTCAAAATCGACCGCACATATGGCGGCTCGGACGCCACATGGCTCTTTTACAACGGAATCGATGCGCTCAACGTCGGCACCGGCATGTGTGAAGCGCATGCGCTGACCGAGCACATTGCGATTGCGGATCTTGAACGAACCGCCCGCATGGTCGAGCGGATGATTACGCGTTTATCATCTCAATGAATACAAAAGGGCCGGAAATTCCGGCCCTTACGCCATCTAAGAAACTCTTTTTCACAGGGGTTTCACCCCTGCCCCACACAAGGGACACGTCCCTTGTGAATCCCTTCTCCGGAAACGCCTTATAAGGACATTTCCGTGGATGGGTTCCTAGGGTCGTTACGACCCTAGGCGGGGTTTGGGGCAGAGCCCCAAGACAAACCGAGGGCTGTCGCATGAAGCATTTTCAATGCATAATGCAAGGATATTTCGCCTATGGCGAAACCCCGGGGTTCTAAAAAGGCGTCACTGGCGCCTTTTTTGCCCCTTTGGGGCACCGGGCCCGCTGTCGCGCTAAGTGCATTTAGATTTTTATGCATCGTATGCACTTAGCGCGACAGCCCCTTTTCTAATCCATAAATAAATGCAATCCGCTCTATATCGCCCTTGTCGCCTGCTTGAGCCACGCCTTCTCCTCTTCAGGCAAGTGCGGCGCAATCGTCTCATACACGCGGCTGTGATAGCTGTTGAGCCAATCCTTCTCCTGCGCGCTGAAGAGTTCCGTCTCCACCGCGTCAAGATCGAAGGGAACGAGCGTAAGCGTTTCAAACGCAAGGAAGCGCCCGTACTCCGTCTTTTCGCCTTCCACGCACAGCGCAAGGTTCTCAAGGCGAATGCCGTGGCTGCCTTCCACATACATGCCCGGCTCCACGGAAGTAACCATGCCCGGCTCAAACGCGCACAGCGGCGTGCGGCCCGGCACGTTGCGGTACCGGAAGCCGTTGGGTCCTTCGTGCACGCACAGCAAGTAGCCGATGCCGTGGCCGGTGCCGTGGTTGTAATCGAGCCCTTCCGCCCACAGCGCTTCGCGCGCAAGGACATCAAGCTGCAATCCGGTCAATCCGTACATGAATTTGGCATGGCTCAGACGAAGCGTCCCCTTGAGCACCAGCGTAAAGTGGCGCTTTTGCTCCGCGGTCAGCGGGCCAACCGCGACGGTACGGGTAATATCCGTCGTACCCTCGTAATACTGGCCGCCGGAATCGAGCAGGAAAAAGCCCTCCGGCTTCACCGGGGCGCAGTTTTTTTCCGTGGCGTGGTAGTGCTGCATAGCCGCGTTCGGGCCATAGCCGCCGATGGTGGGGAAACTTAAGCCCAGGCAGCCCGGCTGCTCCAAACGGAGCGCATCCACATAGTTTGCGACATCCACCTCGGTGGTTTCCCTGTCCCAGTTGCGCGTCTTCATCCAATACATCCAACGGGTAACGGCAACGCCGTCCTTGACATGGGCTTTTCTGAAATTCTCGCATTCGGTTTCGTTTTTGACTGCCTTTGCAAGCGTGGTGGGATTCTCCCCTTCCACTACGGTCGCATGCGCATCGATTTCCGTGTACAGCGCGTAATTGACTTTTTTCTTGGAAACCAGCACGCGCTGCAACTTGGTAAATCCTTCCACATACACATATACGCCGTCATAGGGCTTTACTTCCACATGGGCGGAAGCAAGGCTCTCCAACACTTCCGCGCTCAGCTTCTTTTGTTCCACAAACAGAATGGCGCGCTCCCGTTCGATTACGGTATAGGCAAGCGCCACCGGATTGTACGCAACGTCCCCGCCCCGGAAATTATAGAGCCATGCGATATCGTCGAGCGTAGTAAGCACATGCGCGTCCGCGTGTATTTTTTCAAGCTCCCCGCGCAAATCCGCAAGCTTTTCCGCAACGCTTTTCCCCGCGTATTCGGGCGGCAGCAAAAATACGGGCTCCAGGGAAAGGGCAGGCCGGTCCGCCCATATGCCGTCCGCGGGATCAAAATCGCTCAAAAGCGTCACGTCCTTGGGCGCAAGCTTTTCGGCCAGTTCCAGGCACCAGCCGGCGTCCGCCATCCTGCCGTCCAGCGCAAGCACCGCGCCATCCGGCATCTTACTATATAGGTAATCCTCCAGTTCCGGCACATCCGGCTGGCCCGCGCGGTAGAGCGTAATGCCGGAACCTTTGAGTTCCTTATCCGCCTGGATAAAATAGCGCCCGTCCGTCCAGAGCCCGGCTTCCTCAGGCAGCACCACAAGCGTGCCCGCCGAGCCGGTAAAACCGGAGAAATACTGCCTTGTCTGAAAGTATGCGCCCAGATATTCGGAGGCGTGAAAATCCGAAGTCGGGATCAGCACCGCGCCGATGTTTTGTTGCGCCATCGTCTGGCGCAGCGCTGCGAGCCGTTCTGGAATGGTAGTCATGTTGTTCTCCTTCCTGTAAAAAACGGGCGGGGATATTTGCCCGGCAGAATATCGATCATCCTTTTCAGGAGCTTATACACAGTTCACAAGGGACAAACAAGGTACCCAGAGGGGTGAAACCGATTTACCGGGTCGATTTGTGCACTACGGGCACCAAACCCGCTTTCCTCCGGAAAGCCCTTGGGAATCCCTTTCGTCGGAGGTACTCTATTCTAGGGGGTCTCCGGGATGGGTTCTCAGGGCCGTAACGGCCCTGAGCGGGAGTTTGAGGGCAGAGCCCTCAGTTATTCAATCCTCGATCAATCCTCGCCCTCTTTAAACCCTTCACCGTGCACTTCCGTGGCGTCCGATATAATGGTGAACGCGCGCGGGTCGATCATGCGTACGGCCTGCAGCGTCAAAGCAACCTCATTCCGGCGGGCGATTGTCATCAGCACGGTCTTGTCCTTGCCGCTAAACCCGCCGCGTGCGGGGAGCACCGTCACCCCGCGCCCCATCTCATGGGCGATACGGTTCAACAGCGCCTCTTCCTGATCGGTGATGATGTAGATGACCTTCGCGTGGTCCACGCCTTCCTGTATGGCGTCGATCGTCTTGCTGGTGACAAACAGGGCCACCACGGAATAGAGCGCCACCTCGATCTCACGGAACACAACCACGGCGAAAATCACGACCAGCGTATCGATAGCCATCAAAAGCTGGCCCATGGAAAAGCCCGGCCGCAGTTTGAATAGCATTAGGCCGATCAAGTCCGTCCCGCCCGTGCTGATACCACGCGTCAGCAGCAGCCCCAGGCCAACGCCCATAAAGCCGCCGCCCATGAGCGCCGCAAGCAACTCGTTGTTGGTATACCCCGGCAGCCACACGGCGAACAGGTCGATAAATACGGAAAGCAGCACGGTAGCCACGATTGTCTTTGCAAGCGGTTTGAGGCCCAGGCGTTTTAACGCCACCGCCATCAGGGGGATATTGAGCACAAGCGAAAGCGTGCCCACCGGCACGCCGATGAGCGTAGAGAGCGCCGTCGCAATACCGGACACGCCGCCCGGCGCAATATTGTTGGGCACGGTAAACACCGAAAGCCCCAACGCCGTCAGCGCGCTGCCGATGATGATGGCAATGCTGTCCGCAAGCAGCCGCCTGCCCCCCTTTGACATGGCCGTCTCCCCTTACTCTTTCGGATTCAATCCTGCAAGCTCCGGCATGGTAAACAACCCATCCCTGCGGATGCAGACGTCGTCAAAATAGATTTCCCCGCCATACGGAGGCGTTTGCATGCAAACGATATCCATATGCAGCACGGAGCGGTTGCCGTTGAACGCTTCCTCGTAAGCGGCGCCCGGCGTGAGGTGGAAGGACCCGCCGATCTTTTCATCATAGAGCGTGTTGCCGATGGGTTTCGTTACGGCATTGTTCACGCCGATGGCAAATTCTCCAAGATAGCGCGCGCCTTCGTCCGTATCCAGCAGCGCGTTGAGCCCTTTGGTGTCGTTGCCGCAGGAAGCCTCCACGATTTTACCGTTTTCAAATACGAAACGGGGGTTCTCATAGCGCTTGCCCTGCTCGATAAGCGGCGTATTGTACTGGATGACGCCGTTTGCGCTTTCCCGTAAGGGGGCGGTATACACCTCTCCGTCCGGAATATTCATCTCCCCGGCGCAGGGGACGACATTCATGCCGCGGATGGAGAAGGTAAGGTCCGTTCCCTTGCCCAGGAGGCGCACCTTGTCCGTGCGCTTCATCAGGTCCACAAGCGGCTGCATGTTCTTACGCATCTCGTCATAATCCACAAGAGCGGCGTTGAGGAAGAATTCGTAGAAATCGTCGTAGCACATGCCCGCCTTTTGGGCGTCCGCCTTGGTCGGCCAGTGCAGGTAGACCCAGCGGCGCTGGTTGATGCGAAGATCGCGGATCTCTTTCAATTCCGCGCGGTACAGGGCGATGGCGCGCGGATCGGCGGCGGAAAGCTCCGCGTCGTTTTCATCAACGCCGATGACCACCTGCCCCGCCCAGTGGGACCAGAGCACGCGCTCCCATTCGAGCTGCTTTTGGAGCGCCGTACGCGCGGGATCCGGTTTTTCCGGGTCAATAAAACCGTACATCAGGCGCTGAATTTCGTCGTCCTGCAGTTCCACATAAGGGACCGCACCGATGCGGTGGGCTTCCTTCATCAGTTCCTTCACCAGGGGTTTCGCGAGCAAGCCGGACCGGATGCCAAAAAGCTCCCCCTCTTTGAGGTGGATGCTGTGGTTGAGCAACAGGCCGGCCAATTGTTTTAAACGAGGGTCCTGCATCGTTTTTTCCTCCATCCGAATTGTACGGGGCAGCTTTCCAAAATTAGGCGTAATCCCCGCACGTACCAGTATAACACAAAACCCGCCCTTTCAACATCTTCGAAAGAGCGGGTTTGGTTCATCCAATATTCTATAAAACGCTACTTGATTCTTCTGGCGCAGACCACATAACGGGATTGATCGTACTCATACGTACAGGTGGAAAGGGTCAGCACCTGGTCACTCGGCTTGATGATGACGGTATCGTCGTAGATGGTATACTTTTCGGATTTCATATAGGAAACGATCTCGTTCATGTATTCCGCAAAGTTCTCCTCAGGCGTCTTGGCGTTGAAACGGGTATGCCAATACACGGGGCCTCCGTGCCATACGAACGCAAGATACACTTCCCACTTACTCTCCGCGCCGTCCCAATTGAACGTAATCACGCGGTTCTCTTCAAAGAAGCTGCGCTGCTTGTAATTGTTCAGGTCGTGGAACATGGTGCCGTTCTTCATGTTGTGGCCGTAGAGTATGATGTGGTACCGCTGCTCCTTGTCCGCATTGCGGTAATCCATGAATATCGCGCCATGCTTGGATTTTTTCTTCTCTACGTTATGGGTCAGGTAATATTCATTGTCAGCGGCGCGCACGACGGGATAATCGATTTTGGTATTGGGCACGGTGATCCAGCCGATCACATCGCTGTTGAGCTTTTTGTATTCGTCATACGCGCGGGTAGGGGGCAGCACATCGTCCGGGTCCGCGACGCCGTCGATTTCCTCTACCGGAATTTCACCGGAGCCGGACGCCGAAGGCGCCGGGCTTTGCGTCCCCTGCCCGGCAGTCTCAACGGGTTCGGGCGTCATAGCCGGCGTTTGGGGCGTGGGCGAAGGTTCTGTAACAGTTCCAGGCTGCGCCTGGGGCGCGCACGCAAACAGCAACGCGGTAAGCGCAACCAGCAATATGCCCAGCGCGCGCGTCTTCCATTGCTTTCTATTCTGTTTTGATTGGCGGACTACCATGTACTGCACCAAACATTTCCTTAATTAATGTAGCGTATACACGAATTGTACCGTATTGCGGCATCCTTATGCAAGGCATTTAGGCCGGGTTTACAAAACCGTCACATGCACCTGCTTTTCACAACGCGTTTCTATACCCTGCGGTTGCATGAGATTCCGCTTGGGGGATAAAATTTTTTGTGAAATATGTTGTGGATATTTGAAAAGTATCCGAATTTGCGGTATCATACTATACAGGCTGATTGCAGACGGGATTTTTATGCGCAAATTTCGTGATATACCGCATTCAGCAACAACCGAAAGGCAAGAGGATCGCAGCATGGGATTGTTTGAGTTTAACGATGTGGGCATCGATCTCGGAACCTCCAGCGTCCTTGTCTATGTAAAAGGCAAGGGCATCGTCCTGAGGGAGCCTTCCGTCGTAGCGGTAGAGCGCATTACCGGGCGCATACTCGCCGTAGGCGAGGAGGCCCGACGCATGCTGGGGCGTACGCCGGGCAGCATCATCGCCATCCGCCCGCTCAAGGACGGCGTCATTTCCAATTTTGATATTACAGAGCGCCTTTTGAACCATTTTCTCAAGAAAGTTGTTGGTTCCCATATCTTCTTCAAGCCCCGTGTCGTCGTTTGCGTCCCCTCCGGCGTAACAGAAGTGGAAAAGCGTTCGGTCATTGACGCAACGGAAGAAGCGGGCGCGCGCCATACATTTTTGATAGAAGAGCCCATTGCGGCGGCCATCGGCGCAGGCATCGATATTTCCCAGCCACGCGGCAGCATGGTACTTGACATCGGCGGCGGCACGACGGATATCGCCATCATCTCGTTGGGCGGCGCGGTCATATCGGACTCCATCAAAATCGCGGGCGATAAATTTGACGACGCCATCGTGCGCTACATGCGCAAAAAACACAATCTGTTGATCGGCGAGCGTACCGCGGAAGAAATGAAGATTGCCATCGGCTCCGCTTACCCGCGCAAGGAGCAGGTGTTTATTGACGTGAAGGGCCGAAACCTCATTTCCGGTCTGCCGCAGGCCATTGTGGTCGGCTCCAACGAAATGATCGAGGCGCTTGAAGAACCGCTGCAAAGCATATTGGAAAGCGTGCGCGCGCTGTTTGAGCGCACCCCGCCTGAGCTCGCTTCGGATATCGCGGAAAGCGGCATTTGTCTAACCGGCGGCGGCGCGCTGCTTTACGGCATGGACCGCTTTGTGGCGGAGCACACCAAGGTCCCCTGCTATGTGGCGGAAGACCCCATCAGCTGCGTTGCGATCGGCACCGGCAAGGTGCTTGAAAACATCAACATCTACGCAAACGGCGCGATTTACGACTACAAGCGCGGCGAGTATTTTGACGGCTGATGCGGACAAGCCGAAACTTTTCCGGCTTGTACAAATTCCATCTTTACAAACGCATTTCATTCAGTTATAATATCCCTTGCGTGCAAAACCCGGCAGGGTTCTGCCGCAGGAAACGGGGCTTTGGCGAAGTTGGCTATCGCGCTACACTGGCAGTGTAGAGATCACCGGTTCGAATCCGGTAAGCTCCACCATAACGTTTTAAATCCGAACATGCCTGAATTCATTTTTATGAATGGTACGTTCGGATTTGTCTTTTACCGAGACTTATTTTAGAAATCCTATCGGGTGAATAATATGATCATCCTTGGGGTTCAGCCCTGACAGCCGCCTATCAAGAAGCATGATTCCACGTTGCACGCTATAATGCCCATACCGCGCCCGCACTTTATCTATGGCGCGTTCGATTTCCTCCTGTTGCTGCCGGTTCCTATACTCCGATAACAGCGACATTTGGTATTGGTCACGCGGTACAAGATCGCATCCCCGCACGCCCAGGCTACGTATCGCATATGTCCCCGGTACGTTTGCCCGGAATAGCTGCAATGCAGTTTCCGCAAGCGGGGTTGATATGCATACAGGTTCTGCAAGCTTTGCTTGCCGCTCGAAACTTTGAAGTTGATTATCCCTTATGCTAATCTGCACCGTTCTACATGCAAGGCCATGTTCACGCAGCCGCGCCGCAACGCTTTCCGCCAGCAGATACAATGTGATTTTTACGTCTTGCTCTGTGGTCAAATCTCTATATGTCGTGGTGCTGTTTCCCACGCTTTTGATTGGCGCATATACGCCCGAAACGCTAACCGGCGATGTATCATAACCATTGGCAAATTGCCAGAGCATCAGCCCGATTTTCCCCATAGAAAACTGCAATTGTTCACGTGGAGCGCGTGCTAAATCCCCTATGGTCATGATGCCATAGCGCCGCATTTTGATCTGCGTTGCCCGCCCTACATACAGTAATTCGCCTACCGGCAGCGGCCATACTTTGGAACGGAAATCCGCCTGTGTTATCACCGTTGTTGCATCCGGCTTTTTCATATCGCTACCCAGCTTTGAGAACACTTTGTTATAACTCACACCTACCGATGCAGTGATGCCGAGTTCCTTTTTAACGCGCTCCCGCAGGTCATCTGCTATTTTCGGTCCCGCACCAAACAAATGCTGACTGCCGGTCACATCTAACCAGTTTTCATCAAGCCCGAATGGCTCCACTTGATCTGTATATTGCTGATAGATTGCATATGCCCTCTTGGAAAAATCAAGATATCGGTCATAATGTGGTGGAACGAACACGATCTTTGGACACTTCTGGCGCGCCTCCCAAAGCGCCTGCCCCGTCTGCACGCCCCACGCCTTTGCTATGTAATTCTTTGCGAGTACAATTCCATGGCGCTGTTCGGGATCGCCGCCCACAGCCATAGGCACATCGCGCAACGCTGGATTATATAAGCACTCCACGCTTGCGTAAAAATTGTTCATGTCGATATGCAATATTGACCGTTCCTTCATTCCGTTCGCTCCTTGTTCTTATCATTCCCGAACACGCGTTTGCATATAAGAATCTATGACCGATTTCCGAAAGAATCAACCTGTAAATGTTTACAGATTTGGACGGCGTGCCAATATATAAGCAGAGGTGGAAAAAATGTGCGGTAGGTATTATATCAGCATTGAAGAATCAGAGTTGCGCGAGATACTAAAGGAAGTGCAAAGCAAAGTAGACGCCGCCGTGCGCACCGGCGAGATATTCCCCACAAACATTGCCCCCGTCATACCGGCAGGTGGAGTGCCGCAGGCTATGAAGTGGGGATTTTTGAAATTTGACGGCAAGGGCCACATTATCAATGCCCGCAGCGAGAGCGCAGCCGAAAAATCCATGTTCCGCAAACCGCTTCATGAAGGGCGCTGCCTAATCCCCGCTTCTAACTATTTTGAATGGATGACCGTAGATGGAAAGAAACAGAAATACGCCATTTCTTCCAGCAGTACTCCGCTTTATATGGCCGGACTATACCGATATGAAAAGGGCAATGATTTTCCCGCAATGGTGATCCTCACGCGTGACGCTGCGCCGGACATTGCTTTTATTCACGACCGCATGCCGGTGATCATTCCAAAAGAACAGCAATTAAGCTGGTTGGATGGCGGCTTGTCGTTGCCGGATATCCCCGCGCCTGCGCATATGCAATATAAGATTGCATTGTAATCTCCCAAAAACGCAAAAAAGCCCCGCCGCCCTCAAAAGGGCAGCGGGGTTTTGTGTTTGTTAAGAATACACGGTTCTACTAGTCTACAGTGAATACGTCCGTCTGGATCAATGCAGTTTCGGTTTTCATGCTTTTGATCCACGCTTCTCCCGCTCCCGTAACCAGCGCTTCAATATCAACGGCAGCGGCATCCAAGAGTTTCAACGCCGGGTCACTCAATTTTTCATAGGTTTTTGCAAGCAACTGGTGTCCAAGGTCCTCAATCTGTTCCTTTGTCAGTTTCCCGCCCGGAGCCTTGAGCGCTTCCACCACCGTCTGCTGGAGTTCCTCAACTGTGATCCGCGCGGCATTGATGACCTGTTCCGTTGCGGACTTGATGCCCGCAAGCTGCTGGTTCTTTGCCAGCTTCATGGTAAGGTAAGTACCGCCCACGCTGATGAGCGTAAGCACGACCGCAACCACGATCTGCAATGCAATTTCGATAAGTTTTCCTTCCATAGTTACCCCCTGTTTATTTTATTTGCCCTAACAGCCAGCCAACCGCCGCAGCGGCAACCACTGCAATGACCTGTGTGGTGAGCGTGTCCCAACGCTTTCCGCCCTTACTTTCTAAGGAGCGGATGCGGTTTTCGTGATCGTCAATGTCCGCAAGCGCGGTCGTGAGCTTTTGCTCAATGCGCTCCAGTTTTAAAAGGATTTCCTGCACCTGATTTTCCGCCATAGGCTATACCCTCCGCATGTAGGTGTCGATGCACCAGCCGCGCAGCATGGTATCACGCTGGTGCAGTATCACCTCCGCCCATCCATCCTTTACAGCAAGCACAATGCATTCCTCATCCATGTGTTGCTTATCCAACGGATACTTTCCGATTGCCCCAAAGCTTGCGCCCGGTCCGCCGCGTACGTTTACGCCGCTGTCACCATCGTAGGCATAGAGCGCAGGGAATGTGAGCACGGCAGGCTGTTCCGGTTCCGGCTTGGGTTCCGGCTTGGGTTCCGGCGTAGGCTCCGGTACAGGTGCGGCCACAAGCGCAGCGCGGAACGCTTTCATGTCAACGCACGGGCAAAGCGTTGCGTACGTCTTCCCGGTAGGCTTGCCGTTCTCATACGTGGGTATCTCGTTATGCCCCAGCACAGCGGAGGCGGGCAGTTTATAAAGCGCCATGAGATCCTTGACGAGGCGCAACGCTGCGGCCAGCTGCTTTTCGGTGGGCATCCCGTCTCCGCGCATATCGCCGTCCAACGCAACAGCCACGCTGCGCTGGTTGGCGTTGTTCGTGATGTTGTCCTTTACCCCGCCGTGGCCGTACTCATGACCGCGGCCTTTGAATATGGAACCATCCTGCAGCACCAAATAAGAATACGGAACGCCGCGCTGCCCATCCGCAATTCTATCTAGGTGCAGATCCGCCCAGCGCGGTACCGTGCCGTATTTTCCAACCGTGTGATGGAGTTGGATATGATCGGTGATACGGCGCTTTACGAGCGGCGTAGGCCACCGTAGGCCCGTGTCGATGACGTAAGGAAATTCCGCCATTGGTATACCCCCTTTCAAATGAAAAGCCCCGCCGTATGGCGAGGCTTTTATCGCGGTTACGTTACACGAGAGACGGCAACCATTTGATCGTTCCTGTAACTGTTTTTCCCTTCAATTTTGCGCGTAATGTCGCATCAGTTACCAAAAGATTAACGCCGTTGTCGTATTTATTGATAGAAATCAAGGCGCGTTCACCCGTCGTTAAATCCCCTTCGAAGGCTATTGATGCCCCTGTAACAACTGGTGTAGCAACTGCTTGCGCAAATGGAACAGGAATGGAGCTAGAGCAGACATACGCATCTGTGTTGCTAAACACAACGCTAAACTGGACATATGTGATGCGGTTTTCCGCTATACATTCTGCAACAACGTCAACGAATGGACGGATTGCAGTATAATAGCTTACATGATGCCCAAAACTGGAAGGATGGTTAATATGAGAGCCGTCTATCCCGTCAACGTCAGGATAAAAAACGTCTTCATCCATCGGAGTGCCGGCAGATATTACATCCTGCCTTATGCAACTAGAATTTGCGATATTTGCGCTATGAGCCACACCACAATGGAAGTTGCCAGGATGTAATACAGCATTTACATAAAAGCTTGAGCCGTTTATCGTTATTAACGTTTTATCTAGTGAAATTACTACATTGTGAATATCTGATACGGAAAGCCTGTGGTCAAATACCGGACTGTTATTTACCATTGCATATACCGCAACAGTAGGCGTGCCTCCAGTTAGAAAGCCTCTAAACAGCAATCCGTATTGCCCAGAAGATGAAACATACCTTACCCAAAACTCCGTTGCGTTTTCTTCCCCCTCTAATAATGAACCAAAATTAATTGTCAAGGTGCCATTATAAAAGGGTTGATTGTTGAAAGACAATAGGCCAACAAACTGCGTGGGTCTGTAAAGGGTAGGGTCATACCCTCTTTGCAATATCGTCATAAGCCTATTTGCATCAAAAAGGTTAGCTACATATCCCCGAATATTGGAGCGCATTGCATCCGCGAACGCTGCTACCATGTATTCCTGTGCGTGCGTACCAGCTTTAGGCAACACGTCCGGCACCCAGCAGATTGATGTTTTTCCGTTGTTGAATAAATCGCTTATGGCAATAATGTGGCTTAAAAAATGCCGCGAGCTGTCATATCCGGCGCTTACATCGTTTGCGCCAAACGCCATGATAACCATATTCGGCGCATAATTTTGTACTATTTGCTTCCACGACAGCCCATTCGTTGCCCACGGCTTCTGAAAATCGTCAGGTGCCGTATAGGTATCGCTCCAAAAGTTATATATCGTGCTACCACCAATAGAAAAGTTTTGCCATTGAACATCAACCAAACCAGAAAGAGCGCCGCCAAGATCGTTAATGAACTTGTTTATCCAGACGTTATCAATGAAATTATTGGCCCCTTCCGTTATGCTGTTTCCTATAACCGCAACTTTTAGAACGCCAGTGTTTATTGCGTTCCTTATGCCGCGCATGTCTTTGATTACGCGGCAATCAGCAACAGCAGCGCTATACATTGCGGATAACTTATCATCGTTTACCCCTAGCGCAGTACGGGTATCTGCAATGGTTTTAGTCTCAGGCCCACCCTCTCCCCAAAACATTACGCGGCCCGCCGTTTCATCATCAGGAAAGAGCGCTGCAAGGTTTTGTCGCATGGCTTCATAGTCTTTTTCCGCAAAGTTTCTGGCGATTGTTGTGCCAATCGGCCAATCCTGGGCAGTGCCCTGCACCCCGCGTGTGATACCGGAAAGCACCGTACCTGTTTTTACGGTGTACTCGATTGTTTCGCAGGTTTCACCTCCACCCAGCACCGCAAGGTTCGGGGCATCCGGCAGGGCCGCCGCATTGGCAACGGTGATGGTGCTTGTGGATGTTCCTATCGCTCCAGTGATCGTTGTTTTGGGGCTGTTCGGCATGCCCGGATACATGGTTATCATCAGTATTTCCCCCCTCCGCGAGATTGTACAAAGCCTTGGAATATCATGCTGATCGTCACATAGGCCAAATCATCCGGCACCACTTCTATATGCTGCCACGCACCACGCGGTATGGATCCGCCCGAAAGCAGCGCCGCCGTGATATCCAGTTCCGCATTCGTTCCCATAGCTGCAATTTCTTTCCCGTTCACTTTTATCACAGCCGCCTTTGGGCTGCCAAATTCAAATATGCCCGGCGTGATTTGGTGTGTATGCTCCGGCACATTGAAGCTATGTTTGTGAAAAGGTACAGCAACATCGTGATTGTGCGCCGGAATTGATACCGTGTGCGTATGTGATGGAACAGATACTGCGTGGCTGTGGTTCGCAACTGAATGCGAATGTGATACGGGCTGTTGGTAAAAGTGGTTATGTCCGCTCGTTGTACTCGTATAGGCACCATTTCCACCAACCGCAGCGGTTGTGGTTTGCGCCCCGCCCAAGGATGATGTTTGCGTGCTTCCGCCACCCGAACTACTTGTGCGGCTCTTTTCCGTATCCATTGATGTGGTGGTCTGCGTCCCGCCGCCCGCTTCACTGGTTTCCACAGCGCCGCCGCCCGCGCCGGTTGCCTGCGAATACGCCCGGAAGCGTTCCAGCGTGATTTTGACCCGCACAGCGTTGATATAGCGCAGGTCCTCCGGCGCATTGAAATTCAGGATTGCGCCCTTGGATGGCGTTGCATTTGCCTGTGTGGATTGGGCGTAAAGCTGCGTTGAGCCTTGTGCATAGGTCTGTTCTATCCGCTGCCGGTCCGCAATTGAAGCAATGGCATCCGCCACATCGTCAGCAATATTGGAAAGGGTAACGGTCTGCTGGATATCCCCCTCTACAGCCGCCACATGCGTTATCAGTTCACCGTCCTGCTCATCGTATACCTTTACGATTTTTCCAGCCGCAGGGCGGTCAAGTTCGTTCCCGGTTGCTTCAAACAGATTCGCAGCCGAAACAATGTAGGTGACTTTCGGCTTTGATACCTGCTCCAGAACAGCGCGCCCGGATGCAAGCAGGGTTTGCGCATCCTCAATTTCCCGCGCGATGTAGTACCCGCATTTGATGCCGTACAGCGCGATTGCAGCCGGATTTTCAATGTATTCCCGCCCGCCGTTGACTTCCGCAATAGACAACTGGTTGACACCCTCCCCGTAGCCGTAGCAGTATAAGCGCGTATACAGGTTTGTAGGATCAACCAGCTTTTCAATGCCGGTCATATTGTAGCCCCACGCAATGCGCATCTTGGGGGCCACGGCATAATTGAGTTTGCGCACATGAACGTGCCACGGGAAAACGGAAACGTCATATTCCAACTTGTAATCAGCGTAAGCCTTTAGCACCCCAAAGAATGCCGTGAGGCATTTTTCATGCTGCCATCCGTTTTCATATTGATCCGCATATTCACAGTCCCCCAGCACCCAACGCCGCGTCAGCTGGAAGCCAAGCGTATAGTCGAGCGCTTCCCGCGTATAGATGCCCGTGCCGCCGTACTGATGCCATCCAGGCATTACGTCATCCAGCAAGGTTGCAAGCACATGTTCACATTCCACCGTAAGCGTTCCTTCTCCGTTGCCCACACGGCGCGCAGCAGGCAGCACGCGGAACAAATCTTCACGCACGCCAAGGGCGTCTGTAAGTTCCACATAAGCAAACGGTTTTATGAACCTGCGCTTATCATCGGTATAGGGAAGCTCAAAGGACAAAGAACCCACGCCGTTTAAAACAAAGCGTGGGTCTATGTTCTTGGCGTTTTGCAGCACCGCAACCTTTTGCAGGTTATCATTTAGAATGTTCACACGCCTCATAGCCACATCTCCTGATAGATGACTTCATTTGCAGTGGGTCCATTCGCCACGATTTCAAAACGATAACTCCCCGGCTGCAATTTCGGCCACGCGCCGCTGTGGGCCTGTATCACGTTTTCCCCGGTATCGCGTATCACGGTATAATTTTCCGTATCAACGATCACCGCCTGCCCTACACTAAGCGTGAGCGATAAAGAAAACACTTCTTCCGCGCGCAGCTTCACATCCGCACTGCCCGCGAACATGATGCCGGTAAGCGCTTCAAGCGCCGGTATCTCCCGCGTCATCCGCGAGGAAGCTTTCCATACAATGCCGCCCGTTGCCGGTATGCGCCTATGGTGCGCAATTGCCTTTGCCGCGCCCGCAAAAGTCACCCCTTCTATTGCAGTGATGCCGCCGCGATGATGCGCACGCAGGCGCACCGTTCCGTTAAACCGTAGCCCGCCAGCAGGGAAAGGGCTTACCCCACGTTCCGCGCGTGCATACCCCGCAAACACCACCTGTGCTGCAGCGGAAGCCATGCGCGCCCTCGCAGGCGTTGCCATGCCTTGAAAACCAATGGCCGCAACAGCAGAAACGCGCTGTACCGTCTGCGTGCGCACGCGTCCGTTAAACATGATTCCTGCAATAGCGCCGACATTATATACCTGCTCCGCCGCAGCGCCGCAGTTGAACTTTGTGCGGTTAAACGCCGCGTTGTTGTTGAACATGCGCGCGCCTCCCTTCCGGCGTTATGCCGCAAATATGGTAAATGTCCCGGCAGTAACCGTCATACGGTCCCCGTCTACAAAGTTGATGACCGGCGATGCCGCCGCCCGCAGGATCATGTTGCCGCCGCTTGATGCATCGCACACGCCAAAGTATGAAATACTTCCCCATGCAGTGCTCCCTACCTGCGGGAACGCGATTTCTCCGCTATTCGTCATGGTCATGTTTCCCGTCCCCTGTTCGGCAGGTGTACCCCACGCTGCTGCTTTGCGCGTGTAGGTGGCCGCAATCACTTCCCCGGAGAAGCTGCCCGCTTCTCCCGGATCGGCAGTGTGGAGGGAAAGGTATGTCTGCGCAATGGCCGCGATGCTGTTGCCGCGTAGCAGGTTCAGCGCCGCCGTTTTGTAGTACGTGGTAAACTGGCCGGTAGCGTCAATGCGCAGTTCCCCGGCAACAAAGGATATGGTGCTGCTCTGCAACCCTTCCTTTGGGGTTGACAGCTGGATATAATGCAGCATGTTGCCAGCGGAAATGCTGTCCATCAGCGCCACATACGTAATGGTTCCCCATGCCGCAGAAGCAGTGGGGAATACGATGGACGCGATGTTTGATATGCTTTGCACACCCGCTGAAGTTTCAGCCGGCGCGGAGAATGTAACCGGCTGACGCGCATATCCGCCGCCCGTTACCTCCGTACCCGCGCCGGTTTCCCCCGGATTGGTGAGAAACAGCGCAACGTATACCTGGGCGGGTGCGTTGGCCGGGAGGCCCCGCAAAGGGTTCAGGCACAGATTTTCAAAATAGTTGGTTGCTATGCTCATGTTATGCCTCCTGATTGATTACATGGGTGACAAGTATTACATTGACCGGCGTTGTGCCGATATTACGGATGGTGATGCGGCAAGGAGCCGGGGCCGTTGCCGCGTATTCGATTGGTACAACGGGGCTGTTCATGCTAATGGTGCGCACAGCGCCCCGGATGAACGGCTCACATTCAAACGCAAGGTCGAACTTTCGGCCCTTATAGTCAATCCGCGTCAACTCCGCGCCATCGTACACGCGGCCAACGTAGTACAATTCCGGCTCATCCAAAAATGAGATGCGGCCACGCTGCGAAAGCAGCCCGGCCAGTTTCCGCAATTTCCCCTGCGCGTTTTCCGCATCCACAAACATACATTCCGCGACAAGCGTTCTCACGCCAAAGGTTTCACTGCCAAGGTTTACAACACCATGGCGGCTTTCCACCTCTATTTGCCTGCGGCGCAGGGGAGGGAGGAAGGAAGCGCGCTGATTGACGCGCAGCCCATACTCCGTAAACAGGTTGCGCCCGTTGAACAGCATTTCCACGTTACGGATTCACCCCTTTCCAACGGAGTTTCATGCCCAGCCTGTCCCCGGCTTCGCGCCCAATCGTACCGGCGCTTTCCCGGTCCGCATTGCCCAAAACCGTTACGCTTAGGCCGCCAAAGTTGTTATTGTACTGTGGGCTTGAAATGTTGTTTGTGGTAAGGCTTTGCATGGCCTGACGAACCGCCATGCCGCTGTTGCGGATGCTCTCGGTCATGCCCTCAACCGCACCTTGCCCCATATACGCACCAAGTTCACGTTTGAACAGTTTGGAAGGGCTTTTTATCTCCGCTGCTTTTTTGGCCGCAGACAGCAACGATTTTACAAAACCACCCATGGCCGTTGCGCCGGAAGCTGTGCGTGAATTTATGCCGTTTATGATGCCATCCGCAATTTGCTGCCCAAGCGTAGGAAAGTTCTGTGTAGAAATCTCTCTCTGCATGGTGGAAAATGCATCTACAATCTGCCGCTGCGTAGCGGAGGAAAGCGCGGTGTTTTGCGTAACGCGGGAGGCAATATCATCTATGGCTTTGGTTCCGGCGTTGAGAAAATCAGTAACCCCAATTGCCGTCATGAAAGTATTTGTGGCTACATCTGCGCCCTTTTGAAATGCCGAATTTAGTTTTTTAAGTTCTTCATCAGATGCATCCACAAGCGCCTGCACCTGCTTGGCGGCCTCCGGCCCAGCTTCCCGCAGTTGCTGTATAATACCTTCATCCACGCCACGTCCCGCAAGCGTATTCAGGTTGTCCGCCCATTTCTCCACAACAGTCTGATTGTCAATGAGGCTTTGTGTCAGCGCAGAAACAGACTTTGCCGTGCTATCCGCGACCTTCTCCGCGAGTGTAGAAAAAAGAGATTGCGTATTTTCGGCGTAGGTTTTATAGCGCGCCTCCAATTGCTCCATCTGTTCTTCTGTAAGTTTTGTATTTTCTGTTGTTGCCTCCGTTGACGCTTTCGTGGCTTCTGTGGCCGCTTCCGTGGCGGCGGCCGCAGCATTGACAACTTCCTCCGTTTTCACGATTTCAAGGTTGTTTTCAAACTGCGCCTGCTTGGCCGCATTCACAGCCTCCGTATGATCCTGCAGCCGGTTATAGGCACCCATTTCCGCATAGGCGCGCTGGGATTCGTTTTGGTTCTTGCGCTCCAGAACCTCATTGTACTCCGCAGTGGCCTGTTCAAGCATCTTCTGCTTTTGGGCAAGATCATTGCTGATGGTGGCCTGCTGTGTATACAGGGTTTTCAGGCGTTCAATGTTCTGCGTCTGCCGCGCCGCCTCCATCTGCGCCTTGACCATGGCCCGGACAGCGGAAGCCGTCATATTGAGGCTATTCGTTTGGTCATCATATGCGAGGTTCAAATCCGGAACTTGCTCGTTCAGTTCCTCAATCAGGCCTAGCAGCGTTGCCTTTTCCCCGGCAGTTTTTCCCTCCTTTTTGGCAAGCTCATCGATTTTATCAATGAGCACATCCGCCGTTGCCGCCTGATCCTCAATGCCCTTTATAGCGTCCTGGTGGGCCTGCGCGGTGTTATCAAGTTCCGTTTGAAGCGCCTTTGTGGATTCCTCCAGTTCCTTGGTTTTAGAGGAAGCCCCGCCAGTTGCAATTGCATATGCGCCTACGCCCGCCGCCAAAGCAGCTACGAGCATGATCACCGCCATAATGGGGTTTGCCGCAAGCACCGCATTTAGGCCCGTGGTGGCAACCGTTGCCGCAGACGTTGCTGTGGTGGCCGCCACCTGCGCCGCCGTATACGCCGCCCAGCCAGCCGCAGCCGCTTTTATGGTTGCGTGTATTGCCATAGCCGCTTTGAGCGTCCCCGTTGCCGCTGTGACAGCCACAAGCCCCGCCAAGAGTTTACCGCCATTGTCTACAAGAAACTCAATGCCGTCCGCCACTTTTGGGATTACCTTGTCCGCCAGTTCCGCGCCCTTTACAACAAGTTTCGCAGCGGAATCCCCGATCTTGGTCATTGCCGATTTGAGCGCACCGGATTGCAGGCTCTTGCTGATTTTGTTGATTGCATCGGATACCACATTGCCGGATTGCTTCATGGGGTTGATGACATTCAGCGCCACCTGCCGCCCCAGCACTTGCGTCTGCGCGCTCACGCGCTGCATGACATCATCGTATTCGCCAAGAGAGGCCACAGCCTCATCAGAGAGCACAAGGCCAAGGTCGCGCGCTTCCTGGCTGTATTCCGCCAACGCCGCGCCTCCCGCTTTGATGAGCGGGTTTAATGCCTGTGCGGACTTTCCAAATATCTGCATGGCAAGCGCATCACGCTGCGTTTCATTTTCCATACGGCCCAACGCGTCAATGGTTTCCCCAAATACCGTTTGGCTGTCCCGCAGTTCCCCGGTTACGGAATCACGGATATCCACCTTGAGCGTGCGGAACGCCGCCGCCGCATCGCCGGTTCCCTTGGCGGCAGTTGCCATGTTCTTGATCATTTTCGCCATGCTGCCCGTATACACTTCCACTTCCGTATCAATGAAGCGCATAGCATAATCCAGTTCCTGAAGCTTTTGCACCGTAAGGCCGGTTTGCGCCGCCGTGGTCATCACATCATCCGCGAATTCCCCGGAAGCGCCCGCAAGGTCAATGAGCGCCTTAGTCCCCGCAATGGCAGCGCCAGAAAGTGCGGCAATGCCAGCCATGGAAATGTTCAGCGCGCGATCCAGACCATTGCGCAGCCGGTCCCCCAGCAGCGCAGCCTGTTCACTGTATTCCGCAAGCGCCTTTTGCTTGGCTTCCTCATTCAGATTTCCCAAAGCGCTTTCCGTTGTATGCAGTTCCCGCTCCATCTTGTTCAATTCGGCGGTTGCCGCATTTACGGCCTGCTGCCAGCCCTGCGTTGTACGGTCATTTTCCCCGTATTTTTCAGAAGATGCCGCAAGCCCCTTTTGCAGTTCGGCCAGCTTGGAGCGCTGCGCATCCACCGTTTTTGTGAGAACCTGACTTTTTGCAGACAGCGCTTCCACGCTTTGCTCATTCTGATCATACGCAGAAGTGACGGCCTGCATTTCCGTCTTAAGGGTTTTCAGGTTTCCGTTAATATCCTGAATACCGCGCCGAAACTCCGCTTCACCCTCAATCCCTATGCGTGGGCCAATATCAAATGCCATGGATGCACCCCCTTACAGCCATTTCGGCGGGCCTGACGCGCGCCGGTATTCCCGCCCGTTGACTACCCGAACATCCGGATCATCAAAAAGAAGGAAATCAAAAAGCGTTTCCAAATTGCTTTCATCCAATTGCTTTGGACTCCAATGAAACGCTTTTATCAGTTGCCGGTATAGCTTGATGATTTCTTGTTCCAGGTCTATTACTGCCGGGGCCGACCCGCCGCCCCGCTTGAGTTTTTTGTGATTACAGCATCCACGCCGTAGATAATCATGGTGATCTGTTCATCAATCTCATCCGGCGTATGGCTCTTTTCCAGTTCATCCGGGGTAAACTGCCCACCATAGACATTGCAGATGAGGTTCGCTTTACGCGTTGCAACCTCATCCATGGCGGTTAATATCTGATCCGCAAAGTCAACATAGGATTCACCATCACCAGCGCCCGCCGCCGCCATTTTGGGTACGCGGACAGCATCCTTATTGATGGCAATCGCCTCACGTGCATCCCATGCCGTAACCTTGCCGGAAGTAAAGAGGTGGTCCCCAAGCTTTATTTTCAGCGTTTTCATTTCTTTATCTCCTTTCGCCTGCTATAATTTAGAAAAAACCGTATGGAGGGACAAATGAAAAAAAACATCTGCATTCTTTTGTTCTGCTTTTTGTTTTTGTTATGCGCATGTAAGCCGTCCGATATGAGACAAGACATTTATGATATTGGAAAGGACGCCCTAACCGTGACCGATTCGTACATAAATGGAAAAGCCTCTGCGAAAATTACCGAACCGCTTCTAGACGGCCTATACGATGCACTGCAAAAATACGATGATACCAGCACATCAGAATTGATATTATCTCTTAAACTGTCAGCCCTTGCTCATGAAATATCAATGGCCGCCATTGATGAGCAAGCCGCCGAATTGATGGACGCCGCAAACACCCTATTTGACGGATTAGGTGCAACTGCAACCCTAGAGCCGCTTGAACAAAGTTCCGACTTCACCAAAATCAAAGAAGCGCGCGACGCGCTTGCAAAGACAATCGGAAAGTAAAATCAACTATCAACTTAAGACATCCTTATACAACGAAAGAAGGGCGGCCCGTCAGGCCGCCCTTACAATGTTTTTTGTGCCGTTGTTATGCCGTGGTGAATGCCAGCGTGGTTTCCGCGAGGCTCTGGCCGTAGATATCCTTTACACCGGACAGCACCACGAAATGGAGCGTGTCCGCCGCAAGGTTTGCCGCAGGCGTAATGGTAAGGATTTTGCCCGTAGCGTCATACGCTTTGGTTACAGGCACAATGTTGCCGCTTTCATTGAGCAGCAGCACCGCCTGCGCCGCAAGCTTGTTATTGAACGTCAGTGTTACGACACCGCCCACAGGAACATTGGTTGCATCATCCACAGGAGCGGAGCCGGAAAGCGCAAGGGCAGCAGGAGGCATGGCTGTTTCGGGCGTTTGCACTTGGCTATACCAAGCATCGGCACCGGTGAATGCCGCATCCGTGGTATCAGCATAGATACGCTTCATGCCTTTAATCTTTCCGTTGACCGGCCATTTGTGTGTGGTCTTTATGGCCGTGAACATCATCTCAAAATTTCGTTTGTCAACGGTCGTTGTTCTGCTTGCCGCTTCTTCCGGCCCCGCAGAGAACGTTCCTTTCAGGTACTGGTAATACCGCTTTTCGCCCATGCCCATTTCAAACTCGAAAGCAACGGCGAAATAGGGAGGCTCCGGCGTGCCGGAATCCAGCACGCGCCCCGATGCTTCGTCATAATCCTTGCCGGTGTAGTAGGCAACCTTGCGCGCAGGCACGTTACTAAAACGCATCTGCAACGGGGTAGCGCCCTCACTCACATAATTGAACATCGGCACGCCATCAAAATAGGATGTGTCGTTTTCCACCTCCGCGCCGCCCGTGATTTCGCCCGTAGGCGCAAGATACTCCGGCGTTTCACAGGTGTATGCATCCGGCGTATCCTCCAGTATCTTTGCCGCATGCGCATTGGCTACGCTTACAAATTCGCCGTATTGCTCGTTACCGTTCATATGGCCCTCCTAACTCATAATCTTTTGAATATCCGCTTCCACGCTTGACGCCATGGCATCCTCCGCGCGTGGCTTTGTGGCCTTTACCGTTTTTCTTACAAACGGTTGTTTCCGGCGCACGGAAGATCCACTTTCAATGGCGCGCGCAAGCAATTGATTGGGCAGCCCTTGCTTGTGCTTGGCGGTCGGCATCTTCCCGTAACCATCAAAACCAACCTTCGCATTCCAATCGCCCCGGTCATCCCGCATGATCGGCGTTATACCAAGGCTGGCAAGCAGGTCCTTTTTGTGCTGCTTGGAAACGCCCGTGAACTGATCGCCGCGCAGATACCGGAACTTTTCTTCCGGCAGCGCTTCAATTGCATTGCGCAGTTCATCCGTAACAATGGCCGCACCCGCAAATATGGCCCGCTTGGCTATTTCCTCCGATCCCGCAGCCAGCCGTGAGAGTTTCAGCGCGTAATCATCCCCAGCCTTGAAAGCAAACCTAGGCATGCGGCGATACCCCCAATTGCCAGCGCCAAATATGGTGTATGTATCCGTTCTCATCCATATCAGGCGGCAGCACATCAACAAGTTCCCACGCAACAGGGAGGCTATTCAGTACCGCCTGAATAGCCTCCGCATTAGGGTCAAACTCTGTTTTTGTGAAGTAATCCAGCGTACCGCCCATGTATTGGGTATGCATTTTTCCGTCTGCATAGGATGCGCCGTCCTGCCCGTCCTCCGCCCACACGATATACTTATCCAGCTTTTTATGCGTCCCGTAATGATGCACATCCGGCGTGACCGCAAGGAACGCAGCACCAAATTCAAGCAATGTCATAGGCTTGTGTCACCGCCTCCAGCGTCAGCCGCATTTCAGGCGGCTGCGCATCCTCAATATACTGCACCTGCACAATGCGGTACTGCTGCCCATCGTTTGGAATGGCTACGTCCTGCGTGGATACGTTTTGCCGCAGCGGGCAATCCAGCACCCGTTCAATCTGCACACCCGCCTGCATGGCGTTGTAGAAGCGTTGCTGACCTACCGTGCGTTCCTTATACCGTAGCTGCTCTTTTAGCACAAGGTGTTCCTTTGGCTTGCGCGGAGGGTCCGCGATGTTATCCACACGGCAGATTTTTACCAGCCCATCATTATGCGTCTGGTGTTTCTTCGTGATCATCCGGCACCTCCGCATGCATTTGCAGCCCCAGCAGTTCATGCTGGTAGTTGGTTTGGAATTCATCAAAAGCGCCCGCCCGCACATAGCGCACGTATTCAATGAGCAATGCGCGGGCGTTGTTCTGTTGGGAATAGTCCTGCGGTGTTCCCGCTACGCCGTCAAGGTAGAAGATACCGCGCTCGATCTGCCCGGCAAGCTTCACTTCCGCCTGCGGATCGTCCCACGTGAAATCCACCTCGTTTTTCATGGCTTCCAGCAATCCGGCAGGCTGTGGCATGCGCTATTCCTCCCCCGCAGCAGTATTGGGCGGGCCACCGACATCATCTTCACCGGCAGCAGTATTGGGCGGGCCACCGGCGTCATCTTCACCCGCAGCAGTATTGGGCGGACCACCGGCAGCATCTTCACCGGCAGGCGGCCCGCCCTCCTTTTTCAATTCCGCCACCAGCACGCCAAAGCGGGTGGCGTTCATTTCGGCAAACCGTTTCTTGTTTACCTCAATTAAGTCACCCGCTTCATAAATGGCTTTCGTGTGCTTATCACGAAAGCGCCGCAATACGGTTGCTTTCATAGCTTACGCCTCCGCTACGGGGAATTCATCCGCGTTCACCACATACACCTGCTGCACGACAGCTTCAAGGCCGGTGATGTCGGCATAAACGAATGCATTCGCGTCCAACGCGCGGCCATCGCCATACAGTTTGATGGCGTACGCGCGCTGGTCCTCCATGAATTTCACAGAATCGTCGCTTTCGATCTTCCCGCCCTTGCTGGTGCCAAGGCCCGCAAAATACTTCTTGGGCAACCCGAACACCGCCTTGCCGGACGGTACCGCCGCAGACTGGTAAACCGTCGTTGGGAAGGGAAAGACGTTGTTGTTGTAGGTGCCATCCACGCCGCGAACAGTTGTCACGGGCATTACCTTTGTGAAATAGTCGGCGGGATTCACAACAAGGATAACGCTGGTAATCGGCCTGCGTTTGTTGTTCGGCCCCTGCGACAGCGTATTGAGGATGCTGCCATAGGTTGTCGTGTCAAGTTTGTTAACCGTTATAGTGTTTTTGCGAGGATAAACACCATCCACCGCACCCGTAAGTGCGCGTGTCATGCCCAACAGTTTGTCCTTGCCGTCACCATCCACAAGCGCTTCTTCAAGGCCAGCGGCCAACGCTTCGGACAGAGCCGCGCGTACATAACGGTCGATCCACTCCGGCCCCAAGTCAAGCAGCCCCTTGGAAATAAGCATGTAAGCCGTCAGCTTCTTTTTGGAAAGTTCAATCTTTGCAAACGATGCGCCAATTTCGCCTGCGATGGCCGCCGTGATTTCACCCCATACGGCAGTGCCGGACGTGGTGCTGATGTAGATTTCAGTCAGCGCCGCCGTCTGTTCAAAGTTGATGGCTTCGAGTATCGGATGTTCGGCGGTAAGGTCCGCAAACACGGAATCCACAATGGATTTCGGAAGGATCGTGTCCGTGTTCGCAAGGGCCTGCTGCGGCGTTGCGGACTTGGCCGCGTCAATGAAACGCTGGTAGAACTCGGTTTCCTTACTGGTCAGGGCATGCACGCCGCGCCCCGCAAGGATTGTCTGATCGTTGGACTGAATCAGGCCCTTGGCTTCCGCAATAACGTTCTGTTCGATGAATTCAAACAGTTCGACAACGGAGGTATTCCAAGATTCCGTGTTACCGTCCCGCGCCGCCTGGTTCATCTTCTGGAGGATTTCCTGTTTTTCCTGCAACGCCATATCAAAGTTTTTCATGGCATGGAGTTGCAAATTCATCTTGAAGGGGATAGCGTTTATTTTCATGGTTGTCGCTCCTTTCCGCCCATTACAGGGCAGCAAAAAATTGTTTTAGTTTATCTTCCGGTTTCGGTTCCGGCGCTGGAGGCGGTTCCGGTGTGGGATGCGTTTCAGGCACAGGCTTGGCTTGCCGCGGTGTTTCCATGGCCGTCATGGCCGCGCCAAACGATTGCTTGAGCGCCTGAAAATATTTGATCTGCTCGGCCATGTTCGTATTCATGCGCTGCATAGCCTGCGTCATCTGCGTAGTGTCCGCCGCCTGCTCCGCAATTTCATCACACAGACCATATGCAAGGCATTCCTGCGCGGTAAGGATGGTTTCCGCGTCCATCAACTCGGTAAGCTTTTCGGGGGTTAGCGTTTCGTTCGCCCTGGCAAGATACAGTTGTCGGTTGCCCTCCATCATGCTGTCCAGTTGATCCGCGCATTGCCGATGTTCTTTTGCATTCCCAAAGCATCCCTGCATCATCGGGTGGATGCCCATGCACGCATTGATGCGCATGATAATCTTGTCACCCGCCATTGCGATAACCGATGCAATAGAATGCGCAAAACCGTCCACGTAGACGGTTTTTTCTGCGGTGTGCCTTTTAAGTTGCGCGTAGATGCCGTACCCTTCCACGACAGAGCCGCCGATGCTGTTAATGTACAGGTTGATGTACTTCACATTCGGATACTCGGCCAGCTTTTGCCGGAAGAAATCCGCGGACGTTTCACTTTCAATTTTCGCACCAGTCCACCAATCATAGTCATCCGGTGCAACCACGCTGTAGATGTAAAGATCCAACGTATCCGGCCTGTCCATCTGCTGCTTGAAATCAAATTTCAAGATTTCGAATTTCACTTTGTTTCACCTCCTTCCAGCCGAATCCGGCGCGGCTCCTGACCCGGATTTGCAAGCATGATTGCCTCCAAGAGCCTGTGTTCGTTCACCACAATTTCATCGGTGTCACGGTCGAACCGTATTGCACTGCACAGGTTCACCCGATCCCCACGCCATGAAAGGCAGCGCAGTATGCGCATTGCAACATGCAGCCGCTCACATTCTTTGCAGCCTGTAAGTGCAATGCCAAAATTGATGGTAGGCCCGATGGTACGCCCGCCCTCATGAAGTTCCGGCCTTGCACGGCCAAACAGCTTGTTAAAAAGCGCCCCCAACTTCATTTGCTTGTTCCTCCCGTTGCAGCTTTTAGCGCCTCCTCCAGAGGCATGAAGTTCTTTGTGATATGGTGGATATCCGCCCACGGCTCGTTTATGGTTGGCCTCCCCAGCAAGCGCAGAACGCCGTTCACGCTGAATGCGCCGGAGCCTATGAGTTTTTCTATCTCCGTGGCTTCTGCCAAAACATCAACGTGCTTGATCTGGCTGGTATCAATCACCAAATCATTTCCGCGCAGATGTGCCTCCCGGCCAATGCGCTTGCGTACAATTTCCTCACGCAGGAAATCCGCCCACGGGTCAATCGTGAAGGTCAGCAGTTGATCCACAGCTTCAGAAGTTCCCTGCACATCACCCCGCAGCAGCGCAGGCGGTATGCCATATCCCAGCGCCGTAAAATCAAAAATATCCGAGACAAGCGCCCGGATATCACGTGTGGTTTCGTTGGAATAGGTGGTACTGTTTGCGAACGGTTTCAAATCCAGCCCTTTGCCCAGCGGCAGCGCGCCGTTTTCCGCCTCCATGAACGGCTTGATTTTTTGCTTGAGCCAGTCCGTTAACCACTTGCTACGCCATTCTATTGGGTCCCCATCCACCCCTTTTGGCGGGTCGGGCAACGTATCATAGTGGAACGTTGCCCGCGTGCCGCGCGACTTTTGGTAGGCTTTCATGGAGAACGCCAGCAGTTTTGAATACGTGGCATACAGCGAGTTGATCACGGGCCGTGTGGCTTTCTCTGACAATTCCCAATACAACACATCAGATTGTTTGAACGGTTGCGGGAAGGTGAAATCCCCAACCGTCACCTGCGTAAAGATATCATCGTACAGCGTATAGTCTTTTTTCACAAAACTATCCGCCACAAGCAGCTGATTTTCGTATTGGACCACCAAAGCTTCAGTGTTATCTACCAGCCGGTTTACGATCTTTCGCAGGTATACGCTGCTGTTTTCATTTTTGTTCGGCTCCACATTCCACGCGTACCACTCCCGCCCCTTGACTTCCACGCCATTGGTGAACGTTTTAAATTCACACTTGCTGATGGAATTGCCAAGCAGCGTCTTCACGGCCCCAAGTGCAAGGTCCCTAAAGCACGCCTCCCCATAAAGAGCTTCAAACTCCCGTATCAACGCACTATCCACATTCAACGGTACAGCGCCATGGAGTTTAGCCCACAGCCCCGCAATAATGCCCATGCAACCACCTCTCTACCATGTAATGGACGGCACATCAACGTACACGCCGCCCGCGTTTTCCAGTTCATCCTCCACCACCACCGATGCGACAAGCGCCATAAACGGGTCCGTTTTCCGGCTCTTGCCCTCGATTTTGGCATAATAAAAATTGCCCGTGTCGGTTCCGAATTTCTTACCCGCACGGACAAGTTTTGTATTGTTGGTAGCCCAGCGCAAATGCGGCTGATCGCCCCATATGACAACGCGTTTCGCAAACTGGCTGTCAATGACCGGCTGCACCTTCATGATGTCGGAGGGCTGCACCAGTTTCAGGTTGTTGAAATCTTTGTTGTCCACGCCGATGCTGCGCAGCGCATGTTTCATCAGCGCGTAACGGTAATTGTCTATGGCCCACTTTTTTATCATGTAATCCTGACCCTTGCGCATGATCCATTCACATATCATGTAAGGGTCTATTTCCACATCATCCACCAGCGTGATATGCCCATCGTCCGCCCATTTTTGCCAAGGCGCTTTGATCCGCGCAAGGTCTTTTGAGTGCAGGCACAGCCACGCATGATTGATGTCATAGCGCAGTTCCTCCCGCCGAAACCGTAGATTTACGCCCGCAAAGTCCGTTATGCTGGCATAGTCTATGCCGCAGGTGCATGCCCAGCCGCGCAGATCCGGCATGACGCGCTTTTCCTTCCGCCCGTCAGGGTGGATGATGATAAACGTAGCTTTGATATTTTCGTAATCCGTCACAGCTACGTCCCCCGCAGATTGCGGCAGGTTCATGCGTTTGGTCATAAAATCCGGGTTTGCCCCCGGATTTGCCAGCCATTCGGCGTATTCTTTTTGTATGACCGCCATGAGGGACGGAGCATAGCGCAAAGTTGGATTCGCCTGTTCCCAATACCGCTGATCGTGCACCAGCTTTTTATTATTGAGTTTGCAAATAAACGGCAGCATACCGTTGTCCGGCACTTCCTGGCGCAGCACTTTCCCTGACAATTCTTTCATATCGTCAAGCGGGCCGTCGCGCACATCGCCGTCCGTGCTGGCGTATAAGCGGCGCGGGTGCATTTTCTTGCCCAGCCCCGTTATATAGACCTTGATATTGTCGTAATTGAGGTACTGGTGCAATTCATTCAGCACAACCATACCGCTGCGCATGCCGTCTTTACTGGCAGGGCTTTTTGTGCGCCCCTTCATCACACCATTGAACTTGATGCCGGTAACGCTCTCCGTGGTGCATTTAAAGTATTTGCTCAACTTCACCCGGTTTTGCGGATTTGTCAGAACGGAAACAACGTCTTTTACAGGCCGCATTGCCTGTTCTTCAACGTTTGCACAAATATCAATGTCGTATTCAGGCAACCCACTATGCGGAGAAAGCAAGCAATAGCTTTCATAGCTGATATAGGCATCCTTGCCAAAACCACGGCCCCCGAACAAAAACAAATCCGGCCAGCGAGGTAGGCCGGATACGGTCCAGAACGTGCAAAGATGGAGCGCTATGCAGAACTTTTCCCACGGGATGAGTTTGAAAGGGAAGTACACTTCCTGCCGCAGGTATTTTTGCAGCAGAACCTCATCCGTGTAAATATCATCTTCCTCAAAACACTTGCGCACAAGCGCCATGAGCAAATGCTGTTCTTCGCAGGCTTCAACCTCATGTTTTTCAACCGCATCCATCCAAGCCTGCACATGCGGGCTGATCTTATGGACCGTCATCTTCTTCACCGCCAGTAGATTCTTCCTTTGACGGCGGAAGCGTTGTCGTGACGCTTATTCCCAGCTTCTCAAGAATCTGGAGCATCTGCGTGGTGACTTTGATTTTCAGTTCAACGCTGTCATTCTTCTTGCGCCCCTTCTGACCGCCGCCGTTGTTGTAAATAACCGTGACGCCGCGCGTCCGAATATCATCTTCGAGCAGGCATTTTGTTACCCAAAGTTCAAGATAATCGTGAACTAAATCAGTATAAAAAGCGGTGTCCGCGCCGTTTTTCAAAAGCTGTCCAAGTAAATCTTTTTGGATTTCTTCATACAGTAATGAGTTCAGATATTCCTGCGTTTTTTTCCTGCCCTTCACCGGCATGACACCACCCCCTTTCACGCGCGTGCGCGCGGCTCTCCGCTTTGTCTAGAACCCAGTCGAGTAGACAACTCCCAAATTAAAATGTGTTTTTTTCGACCGGGGGGAGCACCTCGACAACATTTTCTATGACCGTTTTCACTTTGCGTTTGTGCAAAATAATTTCTTTGTTTTGAGTGATCCCATACTTCATTTGCAGTTCATCCCGACCGCCTTTGCCAACGGGTCGTAGGTGGCCTCCGCAATCGCAGCGATGTCCATCCGCAAAGTTGGCAGGCCACGCATGGAGCGCATCGCACATCAAACAGCGAAACAATATATACAAATCAATCCCACCTTTCTTCTGTGATCTGCTCCTTTGGTTTGAACTGCCGCAGGTTCTCAGGGTGCCGCAGTTCATGGCACTCATCGCACAAAGGCGTTAACTGGCGATGCTTCACGCCCGCCTCATCAACATACCATTCTTCAAGCGCAAGGTCAGGACGCATGCGCAACAGCTGCTCATGGTGTACCATGGTTGCCCGCCTGTACCGCTTGTGTTTCTCCTTGCAATCCTGACATTCGTGATGATACTTGATAAGTACATCCCTGCGCTTCTTCTTCCACGCATAGCATGTATAGAACTTTAGTTCATCGCCCTCTGCAACCCATTGCGCAATTTGTTTTACGGTAAGCATGGCGATTGAATC
Organism: Bacillota bacterium; assembly: GCA_023455425.1. Taxonomy (GTDB): domain Bacteria; phylum Bacillota; class Clostridia; order Christensenellales; family CAG-138; genus JAEYLA01. The sequence goes on from JAEYCM010000030.1 coordinate 51,788, forward strand.
AAAGCAGATTGCGTAGCTTACGCAAAAGCCCCGGCCACACGCTTACCTCATAAGCAATCAGCATCAGTATGCCGACGATGATCAACGTAACATCACCCATCACAGTCCAGTATTGTTTTATCAGCGGCCAGAGGAACATAAGCACCCATCCGGCCAGCGTAACAGAGAACCATGCGACAAATAGCAATACGACCCATTGCCATATGCGTTTCATATGCTGCCCTCCGCACAAAAGAAAAGCACCCCGCAGGCGTAACCCGCGCGGTGCTTTCGCTTTACACTAATTTCACTGTAAACATTCTAACACGCGTAAACGGTATTGTCACGGTCATGAAACGGTCATGAAACGGTCATGTTTTGATGGTTTTCGTTACCTAATGCGTACCGCACGCCCTCACTGACCGCCGCATCAGCACCGAAGAAGCACACCGCCATGTCGGATACAATGCTTGACCGCCAGCGCCGCGCGGTCTTGTCGGTGGAAAGGATATCATGCTCATCCAGTATGTCCGCAATCTCATCCCATGTGTACCGTTCCAGATAGGCGGGCCTTTCCTGACCGTCCACAGTTTCGTTGAAGTAGTACATGCGGATTACAACAAACTCGGGCTTGTCTGCAAACTGACGGATTACGCGGTCAATATACTCAAACTGCGCAAGCGTCCGTTCGTAGCTGCGCCGCCGCTGTTGAAGCATGGCATCCTCCGCGTCCACCCGTGGGCCGCTTGTCATTTTGATTGAGTGTAGCACGATATCCTGTGACCGCTCCGCCTTATCCGCATTTTCTATATACGCCTGTTCATCCTCCATCATACGCTTGATGGGCTTATAGTTATAAAGCAGGCGTTCCGTCACCTTGTAATAACTAACCTGCTGCGCCGGTATCATGCGGTTTGCAGTTTCCTTGGCCGTTTCGCTGGCAACCGTATTGATGAGTTCCCGCAGGTCATCCGTGATGATAACATCCTTTTTGTGTTTGGGCCTTGCCATCGTGTTTCCCCCTTTCGTTTATGGCCTTGGAGGCGTGTATGCCGGTCTGGAGCAATTGCCCCGCGCCCTGCGCAGCGGTGGCGGCTTGCGCCTGTCCGGCTTGCCCGGAGTGAATTCTTTACGGATGAAGTCCGCGCCACCGCTGGATACAGCAGATTTCATGCACATAAGGGCAATTTCCAAAGTCTTGTCACTTGGATAGTCTAACAGGCATTGAGAGCCTTTTGCATGTGCAAGTTCCATGATTGCCGCATCAACTTCTTTTTGCGTGTACCGCTTCATTTCTTGCCCTCCCCGGCTTCCTGCACGTCAACATCAAAAATCAACCCTTCACCACAGGACGGGCAATAATTAAATCCCACATCCACGCTGTCATAGCCGCAATTCGGGCAAACATACCAGTCGTTGGCCCATGTGTCGCGCTTACTCTTGGTCGTATCAACAACGAAAATCATTCCACCTCTCCTTTCCCGGCCCGCGTTCCGCGCCATTCCGGTTCACAGTCTGGAGAGTTTTCACAATCTCCATCTGCGCAGACAAGGCAGGCGTGCTCACTGGCTTTCATGAGCATCTTTAGGTCATGCTCCGCCGCATCCCGCGTTCTCTGCGCCCGCTCCAGTTCGTCCGCCGCCCGCAGGAACAGCCTTTGCAATACTGGGTTGAGGAAGCAGGCGAACGCCCGCAGTTCCGGTGCTGTGCTCATAAGTCTGCGTCCTCCTGTTCCGGCGCGGCGGGGAGCGGCATGGATGTGCGCCTCCAATGCGTTATCTCTGGGTTGTCCGCATTCACGTAGTTGTAATACCACACATTCATGCGCCCGTTGGCGCTCATGACCTCCACATCCTGAAATACGTCCGCATCCGCGATTGTCGGAAACCGCTCTGATGTAGGTATCCACCGTTGCGCCTCTTTCAGCGCCGCAAACTCTGTAAATATCTCCTGTAGCCGTTTTGCCGGAATAAGGACGTCCAACTTCCCGGACATACTTTCGACAAAATTGGAACCGTCCGGTTCTTGCCATATCCAGCATTTGTGCAGATCGCGGAGCTTGGAGCGCAGGGTGTCATTTTCCTCGGTTAACATGTATATCTGCATATAACGTTCATGCAACCGTTTCAGCCTTGCAACCGTCTCATCATACCAGCAATGCTTAAACGCTAATTCCTTTAGCGATGCATCATCCCATCCGACAATAACGCCATATACCCATGCATCGCGCTTATCTCTTGCCCAATCACGCGAATGAAATGCAATGCAGTTTTGTAGGCTTTCAAACGGGTTTTCCGGCATCTTGTCCATGTTATTGCACCTCCCCGATTTTAAATATCTTGCGCTGTTCGGTGCCGAACTCGACAAACGTGATGGTATCGCCCGGCTTCATGCGCATGAAATTGTACGTCACCACATGAACCTCAATCGGCCCCGCGTTACGGCCCGCCTCGATCTTGGCCGCGCTCTGCATGCCGTCCTTCATACCGTCCGCGATAACGGGAGATGGCGCGGGCGGCTCACGGTGGGCGGCAGGTGTTGCAGTAGGCGCGGCATGCGGTGGAGGCTGTGCCTGCTGCATGTCCGGCACATCTGCCAACGATGCGGGCGGCGCTGCGATAGGCTCCGCAACCTGTTCCGGTTCCGCCATCGGTTCCGGCTCCGGTTCCACCGGCAGCAATGACGCCTCATAGTCCGCAAGCAATTGTTTATCATCGTCACCCTTCCACGTTTGCCAGAATGCATAGACGGCAAGTTGCCTTTCAGCATGAAACCGACTCAATTCGTGCGCAAGGGTAATCCCTATGCCTTTTGCATCAAATATCGCGCGCCATTCAGCAATGAGATATTTATCAACACTATCATACCGCGCCACGTTCGTTGGGCTGGTTTCCAGCATGCCCGCCATCACATCCCGCATGCGGCCTCCAAACTTATAACCCGCCTTTTTCAAGTCAATAAGCAATTCCCGCAAGCGTTTTGCTTGATATACCTTATCAGCATCAGAGAAATTTCGGATTGTCGAATTTGCAAAAAGCAGCCGCAGTTCGTCCAGCGCATCGTTTTCATTGCGGATTATTGAGCATCTTACGGTGGAGTACTTTTCCGCATTATCCTGTGCCAACATCCGAATAGCAGCAATACGCCGATGCCCCGCAATGATTTCATACCGCCCGTTTGCCTTTTGGCGCACAAGCGGGTTTTGCAGCAGCCCGACCATTTCAATACTTGCCGCAAGTTCTTCGATGCCCTCCATGCTATACCTGTTCATGGGCGAGGCATCAATTTCAGAAAGCGTTATGTTGATTTCCCGGCGCTCTTGCGTGACCGGCTGCCGCTCCGCCCTGCTTGCATCGCTCATCAACTGCGATACGCTGAATTTATCCTTTGCCATAACTTACCCCCATTTTTTGTGTCCGATTCGGTCACATTTCACGCTGTAGAATTTCACCCACTAGGGCAATGTAGTCCTGTGTTGCCGCGCACTTTGGCGCATAGACCAATAGAGGATCGCCCGTGTATGTCGTTTTCACCACCGCCGCCCGCGCCCGTATTGTTGTATCAAACATCGGGATTGGCGAGTTCTCCCGCAGCCAAGCAATGCCGCCTGCATTTACACTGTCCGCCCTGGTCATCGTTGCAAATGCACCCATGACGTACAAGCGCGGGTTAAATTCCTGTAGTCCCTCCATTTGGTCGATAAATTCCGCCAGCCCATCAAACGCGTATTTGTCAATAACGAGCGGTACCAGGATGGCATGAGCGGCAACCATCGCGTTGATGGTTGACATGTTGATATCGGGGGCGCAATCAATCACGCAGTAGTCATAGACTTCATCCAGCCCCGCAAGCGCCTTTTGCAACCGCGTCTGCTGCGGCCTTGATACGTCCAACAAAATATCCTTGTTGGCTTTCAGCAAGGTCATGTTTGCAGGGAGAATGTGCAGGTCCTCATGCGGTGTGGGCTGTATGGCCGCCGCCGCTGAATAGTTTTTGATGGTCAATACATCCGTAAGGCTTGCCGTTTCGTAGGTATACACCCCAAAGTGCTTTGAGGCATTCCCTTGCTTATCGCAATCCACAAGCAAAACACGCTTTCCGTGGACAGCCGCAAGGATGTGGGCAATGTTGACGCTGGAAATGGTCTTACCCACGCCGCCTTTCATGTTGATTACCGCATATACTCTCATTTTCTTTTCCTCATTCGCCTTTTTGAATATCGCCGCAGATATAACGCTCAATAATCTCGGTTGCCGTATCCGCGCCGTAGCAGATGCAGGCATAATACCCTTCGCTTATGAGATATTCCAGCCAGTCGCGTTGGTTTGGTTCAACCTTGTTTTTTCCGGCCTTGAGTTCGATGTAAAGGCCGTGATACCCGCCACGGGCGGCGGGAAGGATTATATCCGGCACGCCGGACTTTACCCCCGCCGCTTTGAGTTTGCCCGCAACTGCCTTACTGCGCGCCCCTCCGTTTGGAACATGGTATAGCCGTTCAATGATGGGGTAACGATGTGCCAGCCTTGCCGCCCAGCAGAAAATATACATCTGTTCGGTTTCCTCACTGGCCCCAGCGTTTACATTCAGCACCTTTACCGGCTTGAACACAGGGATATTGCCATCCCTCCGCGTGAATATCAGTTCACCCGCCGTCGTGCAATGCAGCATGCTACCCGACCACCTTTTTCAGGCTTGTGGTGATCTTGGTATCACCCTTTTCCATCCGCAGCAGTTGCCCCCGGTTGCCGTTATCATCCTGCACAGAAATAGCCTTGAGATCATTTTCCCGCATGTACTCCAGCAGCCCATGTTCCACAAAATCAATGAATTGCAGGTTCTTCACTTCCTGCCGCTTGGCCTCACGGTACTTGCGGCCATCCTCGCATACGCATGTGAGCGCCGCCAGTTCGTCCACATCCTCCACATTTGGGTAAACCGCCTTATCCTCCCGGCTGATGATTTTTGTCTGTCCGCAAAAGCGGCAGGCTCCCGAATTCGTCCCTTCACTCATTTTTTTATCCTTTCCGGCTCATGGCCTATAAAAATCTCAATTGTTGCTGGGTAATTGGCACAGACGGAGGCGGGGCGCTGCCGCGTTCGTACATGCGGAACATCTGCTTTTCTCGCGTGTCTTTACTGGCAAGCACATGCGGGTGCTTGGCAGGCTCCACGCGTTTGCGCATGTGCTTTTGGCCGCTGCAATGCGCCCAATGCGGGGAATACCCGCTATACACCCGCCCCGCTTGGTAATCCTCCTTTTCCGCCCGCCGCCCCTTCACCACCTGACCGGCACAGTTGACGATTGTCAAATAGCCGCGCTCATCCGGGACGTACTCAAGCGCCCCCGGCTGCACCGGCATCTGTTTGCCCCCCGCCGTCCTGATGAACACGATTTCCGCGCCGCACGCCTTGCATGTTGGCATATGGCTCCGCTCCTTTCCATCGCTTTTTAGGTTGCTGCCCTATCCACGCATCCCTGCGCCGCATGCGCACAAGGATGTATGCCCCGGTAACAAATTCACTGGTGCGCACTTCCATGGTCAAAAAAATATGGGTGGGATACTTGTCCTCAAAAAATGAGCGCGCAAGCTCGAAATTAGCCGCCAGCTTGGAGGCTTGTGTTTTGCATAGTGGTTTGCTGGGATATTCCGGTTCCGGCTTTATGAGATTGCGGGAACCTACCCAGCGCTTTGCGCCATGCAAATGTTCCGTAAGGTACCGCGACAGCCCAATCACGCCGAATTTATCCGGCTGCAACGGTTCAACATGCGTGCGGCCATGCGGCCACAGTTTTAGGATTTCGTACATATCCATGCCGCAGGCCGTGACAACAACGTGATTATGCGGGCGCTTGGATGGCCTGCCCGTTTTCGTCAGCCAATTCGGAATGTATATGGATTTTGGCTCTACGCCGCGCTTCCGGCACTCCTTGCGATACAGCTTGATCCAATCCGAAATATGTTTTTGCGCTTCCTCCGCCGTCAGCGGCGCGAAAAAGTAATCAAGCACAATTTTCAGATCAATATGTTCCACAAAGTTTAACGCCACGATCCGGTCAAGCAGCAGGCCCGCATTCCGCTTGTTCACCTCTTTTTGCGCCTTGTTCGTTTTCGCCGCCTTGTTTGCCCTGGTTGCCTCTTTCCGCAGTTTGAAAATGGGATACGCCTCTATATCCAGCAACGGGCCTGCATCATAAAGCCGCGTGCGGTATCTGCTAACTTCAAAAGCACGCACAGCTTCCGCTATTTCCACGCCGCCCTCACGCTCATATACAAATTGCGGATTGTCGTTTGTGTTTTTCATGCGCGTGCCTCCTTTTGTGTTTTGGAAGGGGGGAGGCGGGTGAGGGACACCCTCCCCCGCACCCCCGCCCGGAGAACGAACGTTGATTTGGATCGAATCGGACACGTTTTGGTTTGCTTCAAATTTCTCCGTGACATAATACCCAATTCAAGCCTTGAAGCGCCCTATATTCGGTTGTTTTGCGTGTCCGGTTTTTTCGCCGTTTCAACCTTTCCGGTTGATGCCTGAAAGCGTCCGCGTGTCAGGCGGGCGCTTTTTTATGAGATTCTTTCTTATTAAATAGGGGAGGCATCCGGGAGCCGCAGGGCGTCCCTTCTACCGGCTTGAAGCGCTGGCCGGGTCCGCATTCAATGCAGTGAAAGCCTACCAGCGGACAGTTTGTCATGTTATAGCACTTAGCGCATTGGCAACGTCTGCAATCCCTGTTCATGGTGTACCCCCATTTGCCTTAAAAGTTTGTTGGCCCCTTCGAGTTCATATTTGAGCCTGATATAAGCGCCCTCAACCAATTTCACATAATGGGTTTCGCTCAACGGAGGGAGGCGCTTGCACTTCTTGGTGTATTCAGTGGTCAACCACCCACTTTCTAACCGCCACATTGTAATTAGTCCAACCTCTGGCGGCAGTTCATCCGGGCGTATCGCCCCCTCTGGAGCCGCAAAGTAGAAGAATATTGCAAACGGCAGATAGTCTTTCCACTTCTTATCCCGCAGGAAGTCCGCCCGGCAGCTTTTTACCTCTACGATCCGGCATGCCTTGTCATAGCGCCGGATGCCGACCACATCAAACCGCAACTGCGAATGGTAGGGGCTGAACTCGGTGGTCACATACTCGAACCCGTTAAACGCAAGGGACTTTACCGCCTTTTTGATTTCCGCCGCGTCCATATGAACTCACCTGAACAGGTTGCGCGCCATGTTATAGCGGGCGAGTTCTTCCTCCGGCGAATCCCAACGCCACCACAGTTGCCCGCCGCGTGCCGGTATAGGCTCCGCAAATTTCACTTCATCTTTGAGCAGGAAACCATAGTTGTTATACGACCAATCGCCCATTGCACGTTCCCGCTCGGTATTAAGCGGATGGATGCGCGTACGGCTTAGTAGTTCACCCATCGGCAGGCAATCGTATAGGTCTGCCGTTCCAAGTATTTCGCCAAGCGGCAAATCCATCATGTCCCGGCGATACCCCGCAGCCTCCAGCGCGTCAAGGATATAGCTGCGCTCTTTTTCAGGCATGGCCTTGACCAATTCAATCCCCCGCAATGTTTTTGCCGCATGGGCCGCGAACCGCCCGCGAAAGCACGCCATCCAACTACGCGTTTCTACCTTCTTGGCCCCTATGACTATAAGCGTCGCCCACGGCTGCCATAATGTCAGTGCGTTCATACCTTCCGCCCCCTCAACGGCTCAAGCCGCGTAAAATTGGCAATGAAACAAAGTTCCGCAAACTCCGGTGTCCATTTGGGAATTTCAATGCTATACCCCGTACCTTCCGGCACCCACTCCGCTTTTGAAAGAAGCTGCCGCGCTTCGCAATAAAGCACAGTATCGTCCAGTTTTTTTATAGTGGTATGCTGCCAACAGGAAAACGGCTGGATTTCAAACCGCTGATGTATTGCCGTTTCCACCGCGCCCTCAATCGGCGCATACGCGCCCATCATGGAATATTTCAGCGGTCTAGGCAGGTCGCACACATAGGCTTCCGCCGCATCGTGCATCAGGGCAAGGAACTGCATTTCAGGGTTAAAGCCCATCTTTACCGCAAGCTGCGCGCAATGTACGGAGTGCTGCGCTACGCTGTAATGGTGGGAAACATGGCCGTTAAACCGGCAGATGAGGGAAAGCGCGTGGGCAATGTCCGCAATGTCCACATCCTCCGGGCGCGGGTCTGTCGGATAGAATCGCTTTCCGGTGTAAGTTTCCATCCAGTCCCCACGGCGGGGCGCGGTGGCGGTGGTGGTGTTAGGCATTGGCGGCCTCCTTCTTTTGCTGCTCTTTCGGACAATCCTTTATCTCTGCAACCCACTTTCCTATATACGGCGGATGATAACAGGCCGGAAACCCCCATCCACCGCTTGCGCCGATCATTTTGCCATGTTCGCACATGTGGCACCTTCCAGGAGCCGTTATTTCTTCGCCTTTAATCCGCGACATACGCTATCCCCTTTCTGCGGCTGTGCCGCCATTTACTCAATCTCATACCGCATTTTCATCTGCGCCGGGTATAAATCAACGCTTGGGCGGCGCTTGCCTGTCCACCGGAGGCCCCCGGCCTGCCCGACGCATTTCCATCCGGCCGCTTTGAGGCTCGTTCCTGTCTCGCTCTCCAAGATGTAGGTAATGAGGCGTCTGTACCCCATCGCCCGCGCCGCCCGCCATGCCGCCGCATAAAGCATGCTGCATGCATTCCGTGAGCCATCCGTACAAAGCCGCGTTACCTCCAGTGTCCATCCATCGTCAAGGTGTCTGGATACCGGACGGCTTATGATCACCACGCCCACAATCTTTTCCCCGTCCGCTGCCGCAATGCTGTACTTATGCCCTGTAACGGGGCGGTGGTGGCGATGATGTAGCCTTACAAACTCATTCGCCTCCGGCAGCGATACAGGAACAATTTCAAGCCGCATGTGCTACCTCATAAAATCTATCAGTGTGTTTTCATACCGTCCCTGCGTCATCGCTTCCGCCGTCCGGCGCTCTGCCAGCGCCACATAATCAGGGTTGTTGTCTATACCCACGAAATCCCGGCATTCCTCGAACGTTACAACGCCTGTGGTTCCGCTTCCAAAGAAGGGGTCCAAGACCGTATCGCCCTTGGCGCTGCCCGCCAGAATGCAAGGGCGTATGAGGTCAGGCGGGAAGGTGGCAAAATGGGCTTCCTTAAACGGTTGCGTTGCTACCGTCCATACGTCGCGCTTGTTTCGCATATCCCTGAACACATAGGCGTTACCGCTTTTTGTGCGGTTGAACACTTCCGGCGTAGCCGTGTATTTGTTACCGCCATACCTCGGCGGCACCGCTTTCATGGGACCGTTGGTTTTTCCCGGAACGCGAGTTGACCCCGCTTGCGCGTCAACGTCTTGCGCCAGCCGCTTGACGGTGCTTTCCGCTACAGGCTCCGCAATAGCAGATGCATCAAAGTAATAGCGCGGTTGTTTCGATAAAAGGAAAAGGCTTTCGTGGGCCTTGGTGCATCGATCCGTTACGCTCTCCGGCATGGGGTTAGGTTTGGCCCATATGATTTCCTGACGGAGATACCAGCCATCCGCACGGAGGGCAAATGCAAGCATCCACGGGATTCCCATCAAGTCTTTAGGCTTCATGCCCGATGGGGTGATGCACGGTTTGTCCACTCTGGCCGCGTGGTTGGCCCTGTTTGTGGTCCTGGTATCTCCGTGTCCGGCATAACTCCCCGCGTAGGTATCCGCAATGTTTATCCATAGCGTCCCATCATCCGCAAGCACCCGACGCACTTCCCTGAAAACCTCAACCAGGCGGGCAATGTATTCTTCCGGTGTCGCTTCAAGTCCGATCTGCCCAGGCGTGCCGTAATCCCGTAAGCCATAATACGGTGGTGATGTTACGCATGTGCGACAGCTTCCCGCCTCAAGCAGGCGTAGCCCCTCCAGCGCATCCGCGAGAATGATCCTTCCCATTGGCTTTACCCCCAGTGTTTTTATCTCGCGCCCTCGGCTTGCCCGTGTTGGCCTTGACCGCGTTTTCATTGATTACCACGAATTCATCAGCCTCATGGATGGAAAGGATATCCCCATTCACCCGCATGCGCACGTTACGCTTATCCAAGAAGCATTTGCGGTATAGCTTTTTCGCCTTGGCCGCGTCTGTCGTATCCAGCAGGACGTTTTCCACGCCGCATACGATCTGTACGATTTCATAACGCGCCATGGTCAAACCTCGCAGGTAGGCCGCTGCTGCGCCTTTGCCCCGCCCCGTACATCCTTCATGTAGGCATCGTATTCAACGTCAAATACCTCTTTGGCAACCTCACCAAGGAACTGGAGGTGATATCCGTGTTCCTTTACAAAATCTTCTTGAAGCGAGGCTTCCGCATCATCGTCCATTTTCACGGCCCGTTCATAGGCGCTTTTTGCTTGGTGGTAATCCTCCCGCGTGCGCTTGCCAAGAGAGACAAGGCGGGCATACCGCTGCGTGCGTCCTGCCATGTGCTCACATCCTTTCGAGATCGCCAAGGTTATAGGCCGTTTGCGCTTCCCGCAGCATGGCCTCCACGCGGTTAGCGGATGCGCGGGCATTCAGCACGCATTGCATGGCCGCCGCCAAAACCTCCGGCGCTATCTCTTTCGGCACCACAGGCCCCGGAAAAGGAAGCACCCGCAAATCCGGCGTATCATGCATACCCGGCGCTACCATAGCGTTGAAAATCCCGCGCATCGCATTGTTTTGATGTTTTTCTTCCTGGTACTGCTCCCCCATCGCATCCGCGCAGGCGTTCCATCCATCGCAAAACGCCCGGATCACCGATGACGGTACGGTGCGATCATCGCCGTAACGGGCAAGCGCCGCATCTGACATCTTACACATGGGCTATACCTCCTTGTATCCAATCTGCTTGTAGAATTCAGCCGAATAAACATCAAACAGAAAGAGCGCCGCCGACGCATATGCGTATTTCTTTCCTATGTGGATGAGCCAATCAGCGCGATATTCCTCTGCCGCGCGTCGATCCCCAGCCACAATAGCCTTTTCCTCGGCGGCTCCTGCCGCCTCCATGCCCTCCACGGCCTTTCTCCCCAATTCAACGAGCTTTTGATATTTAGTCTGTTTTTTAGGCATGTGGCCCTACCTTTCTGTCCAGTCAATGGCCTTGCGCTCCGCTACCTGTGCGCGCGGGAGCCTGTCCTCCACGGCTTCATAGGCACAGGCGAGAAGTAAAAGAGCGATGAAACAAACGATGATCATATAGCCGCCCCCTTTTCCTGTTCCCGTTTGCGCACGGCCTCCGTGTACTGCCGGAACTTTGGCGCGATATCCCGCGCAAAATCGAGGCAATTCTCCTTTTCCCCGTCCGTCAGCCCTTGCTTTGCTTCCGATCCGTCAACGGTTACGATTTCATAAAGAGGAACGTTCGCAATAACGCCGTCCTCACCGCGCACGCCCATCGTAGCGCGCTGCACCAATCTTTCATTTGCTGCGAGAATCCTAGCCATGGCTCCCCCTCCCCTACCCGATTACCGTTGACAGGCCAAATTAGAAATGCGATACTGTGAATGAACAGACACCTTTGCGGTGGGCGCGGCAGTCCTGGTACCAACAGGCTGCTGCGTTTTTTTATCGCCTTGGAGGCGTGCGGCGTAGTATTCCAGTTCGTCCACCGCCTCCCGCAGGTTCCGAATTTCTGATAGTATCCGGTCGAATTCCATGCGCTCCGCCGCATCAACGCGGTCATCCTCCGCAATCTCTGCCAGCCTGTCCGCCTGTTTCGCGGCGCTGCGTACCCGTACGCCGATCCGGTTTGCTACAGAGCCTAGTTCCCTCGGCTCAAGCGCCGTTGATTTCCTGCATCCGATGGGGCATGTGTTGCGGCAGTATTGCATGGGCAACTCCGGGGCGTTGTAGGCTTCCGCGTAAAGCAGGATATCAGCAGGGGAGAATTCTACCTCCCCGCGCTCATGCCGCCCGATGGTGGAAGCCCCAAACGGCGCAACCAGTTCCGCAAGCTCCCGGCTTTGGAACCCCGCGCGCTCCCGGGCCGCTTTCAGATACTCACACATTTTCATTTCCTCCTATGATTGCGTATATATGTATGTTTTTGGTACAATGCCCTCGAAAGGGGGTGAGATTGTGACTAACGAGGATTACCTTAATGCAGAAGAACTACAAAACAAGGAACTTGCAAAAATTTGGCTCATGGCACAGGACCTTAGCAAAGTATCTCCCGCCACTGTAAAGCGCATGTTCTTTGAGGCTTGGCACGAGATTGATCAAACACCAGTGGAACGCTGGGACTAGGCACTACTCATTGAAGCGCGCATATCCAACAAAGTAATTCATAGCCCCTATGATCCCCGGCAGAATTCGCACTTCTTCCGGGGTTCCTTTCCCGCTGGCCGTCCGCGCAATAAATTCACGCATCGCTTCAATCACCATTTTTGCATCATCTTTGCTTGGGCTGCCTGGGAAGTTCACCAGCGCATTCACCACAGCCGGAAGCGTTTCAATTTCTTCTGCCGATCCGCCCCCTCCGCACACGCCCGCGATATGTGCGCAAATTTGTGTTGCCGTTGCATTCAACTTTTCTTGCATTTTCATATTCTCTTTCCCTCCGTTCATTTACAGGTATATTTTCCGTCGATATGTACGCTATTTGGTAGGCGATGATGGTTCTTGGAATGGTACTCTTTATGTGTAAGGAGGTTAGGCGTTGGAACAGCGGGGAGGAAGTTCATCCGGTTCATCGGCTTCGAGCAGGTCATCCGCCGTCACCCCAAAGAGCGCCGCAACCTTGCCAAGCTCCACCGCCGAAAAATCGCGGATGCCGTTTTCTTTATAGAAATAGCCTTGCTGGCTTTTAAAGCCAAGATATTTCGAAACTTCCGCATGGGTGAACCCATGTTCTGTACGTAGTTGCTTGATTTTGTTCAAGTTAACTTTCATATTCCCCTCCAGCATTACTGTATCAGTAATATATCATTACTTAAATGGTAATGTCAATACGTTTTGGTAATATTGATGTAAAAAAGTTACCGAAATGTTATACTTTCGAATCAGAGGTGCATAGTATGATAGGTGATCGTTTAAGGCAATTACGTATAGAAACCCAGCTTTCGCAGGAGAAACTCGCGAAGGAACTGCAAGTGAAACCCGCGACAGTTTCGCGTTACGAGAACGGTACAAACGAGCCTGATATAAAAACGATTGGTTGGTACGCTAAACGATTTGGCGTATCGACAGATTGGATTTTCGGGCTTACAGACGATCCCACACCTTATACTCCCTCCGCAGAAGTTTCGCAGGAAGCTGACCGGCAATTCAATGAAGCTGTTGATCACTTAATGACCGACGATGAGATTTCCGCTATTCTTTCAGATGGCATGCGCAATGCTATGGAGGCAATTGTTCGTAGAGAATTAGAAAAGCAAAAGAAAAGCGAAGAATGGAACGAAGACGATTCAAAAAAATAACCCCACGACCGCATGGCGTGGGGTTTTGAATAATAAGGATGGTTACGCGTGGCATGCCTGCCGTTGGTCTTTTTGCATTTCCTCCAGCAGGCAATACCCTGGCTTGGCTGAACACTCCGTTTGGCGGTGGCAGTAGCTGAAACAGTTGATTACAACGCGTCCCTCTCGAAACGAAACAGCGGGATACGCGCCGACGCAGATAAAGCGCACTTTTCGTGTAGACGTACCCATGTTTGCCTCCGTATCTTTCGGTGTTCCCTTTGCGATTGTATGATTTCGGATACCAATCCCCCACAGAAAATATTGGAGTCGTTAGTTAAATAATATATTATCAGTTATCTTTAGACAACAGCCAAGAGTTTCCAAAGCAGTAAACAATATGTGTCGGTAATTTATGGGACTTGATAATTATGGAGGTTATTTCATGGAAGCCAACAAGAAAATTTCTAGCAAAGACTGGGTTACAACACTGATACTTTCAATCCTCCTGGGCGGTTTGGGTGTTCACCGTTTCTATGTTGGCAAAATCGGCACCGGCATTGTGTGGTTACTGACCGCTGGCTGCTTTGGTATCGGTTGGATCATTGATATCATCATGGTCGCTACAAGCCAATTCACGGACGAATCCGGCGCCGTTATCCTCTCCGACGATAAATACAGGCAATATCAACCTCCGCGCGAATCCAGCGCCCCGCCGCAAGACAGAGCGAATTATGCGGATCAGATTGCCACGCTTGCAAAACTGCGCGATTCCGGCGCAATTACAGAAGAAGAATTCAACGATAAGAAAGCGGTATTGCTCAATAAAATCAAGTAGGGGGCAGTATGAACAAATGCGTTAAATGCGGAAAGTCAGCGGATGTTCTTTGGCTAAGTAAGAGCGGCTTTTGCGAGGAATGCGCAGAAGCGGTCTATAAAGAGCAACAAACACAGCCAAGCAATGCCGCGCAGGCTTGGATACAATCACAAGCAGCGCCCGCAACAGCAGCGCCCGCAACAGCAGCGCCCGCAGCACCATCACAGCCGCGTTCACCCCAGCGCCCCGTTCCCGGCCTGTTTAATGTTTGGTTCGGGCTGTGCATTGCATGCGTAGCCATCGGATTTGCATGCCTGTTAGCCATCGGAACGGTGGGAGGCTTTTCATATGTCGGCGGTGATGCCTATAACATTCAGATTACGGCTACGCTTTCAGGTAGTTGGTTTATTCTTGCGGTGCTGTGCGCCGTAATTGGAAGCGCCGTCTATATTGGTGAAGTAATTAAGTACCGGAAGTAACTTCTTCGCCCTTTTTTGGAGGCAGGCTTTTGAAAGCAGTTATTTACACCCGCTATTCCCCTGGCGGCAGGCAAACCGATCAATCAACAGAAGGCCAACTGCGCGAATGCTACGAATTTTGTGAGCGCGAGGGCTATACCGTCATACGCGAATATAACGACAAGCATATCACGGGCCGCGTGGATGAACGCCCCGAATTTCAGCGGATGATTGCGGACAGCGCAAAAAAGCAATTTCAGATTGTCGTTGTCTGGAAATTGGACAGGTTCGCCCGTAGCCGCTTTGACAGCGCAAATTATAAGGCGCGCCTGAAAAAGCACGGCGTGCGTGTTGTGTCCGCTAAAGAGATCATCACCGATACGCCGGAGGGGATCATCCTGGAGGGCCTGCTTGAGAGCATGGCGGAATATTATTCCGCAAACCTGTCGCAGAATATCAAGCGGGGCATGCAACAGAGCATTATTAAGGGAACGTATCTTGGTACGCCTCCACCCATCGGCTATAAAGTGGTGAATAAGAAGCTTGTTGAAGATGAGAAAACCGCGCCCATCATCCGGCGCGCGTTTGAACAATACGCTGCCGGTGTTTCCAAAAAGCAAATTATAGAAGAACTTACCGCACAGGGCATCCGCCGCCCGCGCTCCGGCAAGCCGTTAACGCTTTCCTCATTTCAAGAAGCGTTCCGCAATGAAAAGTATATCGGCATTTACCGTTTTGGCGGCGAGATTGTCACGGGCGGCTGTGAAGCGATTATTGACAAGGAATTGTTTGATAAGGTGCAGCAGCGCCTTGACGAAAACAGAAAAGCCCCCGCCGCCGCAAAAGCGAGAGACTCCTATCTTTTGCAGGGAAAAGCGTTTTGCGGCATGTGTGGCGCGCGCCTGGTTGGTGACAGCGGGCGCGGGCGCAACGGTATTGTTCATTCGTATTATGCATGCGGCAACCGCAAGATCAAGCACACCTGCAAAAAGAAGAACGAGAAAAAAGGCTTTCTTGAATGGTATGTTGTTGAGCAGACCGTTGAATATGTGCTTGCGCCGGAACGCATTGATTTTATAGCGGAGCGCGTTGCCGCCGAATTTGAGCGGGAATTTAACTCCGGCAAGATAAAAGAGCATGAACAACAGATAGACAGAGTAGAACGCGACTTGAACGCAGCAATGGATGCTTCTCTGGAGGCTCCCAAAAATGCGCGGCAACGCTACTATGAAAAGGTTGAGCAGCTTGTGCTGCAAAAGCAAACGCTCGAAGTCGAACTTGCCGACATGAAGCTTGCAAGCGGGGTGCGCTATACCGCAAACGAGATAAGGGCCATGCTCAAGGTGTTCTGCAACGGTGATGCGCTTGATGAAGAATACCAGCGCCGCATTATAGAGACTTTCGTGAATTCGGTTTATGTGTACGATAATAAAATTATTATTTTCTACAATATAAAGGGCGGGCTGCAGGTTTGTTACATAGAAATGCTGGATAGCCTAGATGAACCGAGCAATGATGACGATGTGCCGGAAGGTACGGGGGTTCGGATTTCAAACGGTAAGCTCCACCACGTCGGAGCAAATTACGCTCCACTCATAATCCCCAGTCGCTTTGCGATTGGGGATTTTTCGTCCCGCTCCATTGCTCCTCCTTTTCCGCAAAAAAGCACGCGCCTGCGGCCGGGCGGCTTGTAAACGCGCCGCCTGCTCGTCCGCTGCTGCGCTACCACTTTTTTACGGCTGCCGCCTTCGGCGGCATTTTGTGTACATCTTTTTGTACATTGGACAAATATTGAGCGGATTCGAAGCCGCGTGAAGAAAACGCTCCAGTGGAGCGTCGAGCGTTTAGCGGCCGGGATTTCGTACCCAGGCGTGACGCGCGCAGTATGAAATGGCCCTCGGCGGGAGGCGCCTTCGGTCACTAGTCTGCGTGCCGTCGCAAGTGCGGCCTGTCAATGGCTGAAATCAGCTTCAGTAAGCCCACCCAAAGGGCAGATCTTCCCGCAGCCAGGGGGAAGGTGCATCCCTTTTTAGCCGGAAATTATGATAAAATACATAATGGAGGAAAACGATCGCTATTTGACGGAGGGCAGTATGGGAGAGCATTACAAAACCTTATCAGCCATATTTCCTGTAATTCTGAGGACGGTAAATAATAAGCAGCAAGTTCTGCTGCATCAAAGGGCAAATACAGAATATATGGATGGCATGTGGGATTTTGCCGGAAGTGGGCATGTTGATGAAGGTGAAACGGCCAGGCAGGCCGTTGTAAGAGAGTGCAAGGAAGAATTAGGTATTACCGTTGAGATTGAGGATATCTCATTTGCACATTTATCGCATAGGCTTGGCAAAAACGAAGTACGTACTTATTATGATATATACTTTGTTATTCATTCTTTTCGTGGTAATCCATCGATTGCAGAGCCCAACAAATGCGCCGGATTAGAGTGGTTTGATATAAGCCATTTACCCACAAGCATGATTGGGATAAGAAGATTGGCATTGGAGGACTGCTTAAAATCCAATCATTACAGCGAAATTATTAATTAAACTCCGCAACAGGAAATTAAAACAGGAAAATCCTTTTATTGCACCAAAAAAGAAAACGCCATATGGCGTCCTTGCTGTTTGGTGCAAATATTGGGCAGATTCGAAACTTTGTCGGGAAAAGGCTTTAGTGGAGCGTTTTAACGACCGGGAGGATCCCGCTATGTTCCATATGTGGCCGCAGTCCTATCGTTAAAACCAGATATATGATAAACTATGATGAAATTGCTTTTATTTCGTGGAGAATGACGACGTGAAAATGCTTCCTGAACCGGATTTCCTGAAAAATATGCTGCGGCTGGCGCTCCCGGTTGCCGTGCAGAACCTTTTAATGGCGGCGTTTCAGCTGATCGACGCCGCAATGGTGTCACACCTGGGCAATGCCGCGATGGCTGGCGTGGGTATGGCCGGACGGTGGACGTTCATTATGATGATTTCGCTGTTCGGCGTCAACTCCGGCGCAGCTATTCTCTATTCCCAATACAAGGGCGTCAATGACGAAGCGGGCATCCGCCGGCGTCTATGGCTTTGCGCTGGCCAACACGATGGCGCTGGTGGTCTTGTTCGGCGCGGCGATGGCGTTGTTCCCCCACACGTTTGTAAAGGTGTTTGCCGGAAACAACAATCCGGAAGCGGTGCGGCTGGGCGCGGAATTTATGCAGATCATCGCGTTTAACTGCATCGTGATGGGCTTCAACTACGCCACGACAATCATGCTCCGCAGCACCGAGGAGGTGCGCATCCCGCTTATTACGAGCGTCCTGGCGGTGGCGATCAACACGGGCCTTAACTACCTACTGATTTATGGCAATCTGGGCTTCCCCATGCTGGGCGTACGGGGTGCTGCGGTATCCACGCTGATCTCCAGTTTTGTGCAGATGTCCGTGCTCATAGCGGTGCTCCGCAAGAGGAAACACCCGGCGCTTGCCCGCTTCCGCGAGCTGTTTTCCTACACCAAGCCAATGGTGCAGAAATTCTATCAGGTTGCTATGCCCGTAATCGTCAACGAGGTGCTGTGGTCACTGGGCACATCGGCTTACATGTTCGTGTTTGGCCGCGTGGGCGGAGAAACCGGCGTGCCGGCCTATACGCTCTACACCGGTATAGACCAGCTGCTGTTCGCATTTGTAATCGGTATGGGTTCGGCCTGCGGCGTCATCGTCGGCAAGGCCGTGGGTGCTGGCGACAACGAGCGCGCCTGGCAGAGTGCCAAGTCGTTCCTGTTCCTCGGCGCGCTGTTCGCGGTGTTCATGAGCATACTGGAGGTCACGCTGCGGGTGCCGATCATCAGCCTGATCCATCCGGCCGATCCAACCACTGGCGAGCTTGCCACGAAGCTTTTGTTAATCGGCAGCGCCGGCCTGCCCTTGCGCATGCTCTCAATGCTGCTCATAGTGGCTATATTCCGGTCCGGCGGCAGGCCTACATTGGGCGCTGTGATCGACGTGGGGGCCGTGTGGCTGGTCAGCGTACCTGCCGTGGCGGTCGCCGGGTTTCTCCTGCACCTGCCGTTCCTGTGGCTTTTCGCAATGACACTCACCGAAGAGGTCTCCAAAGTGACCATTGGCCTCGTGTTCTTCTTTCGGAAGAACTGGATGAAGTGCCTGACGGAGCATCACCAGCAGGTTGAACCGGAGGGAACGCCGGTATTGCTGCTGGAAGCAGAATAACTTGCCCCCAGCCCCTAAAGGTATGGGTAAAAAGCGCAGGGTATCTCTTGCGCGGTACATTCTCCATACCGGCAGCGCATAGCCTTAATCTTTTCGGAGGCTTTCGCCGTGGAGTGTTTTTAGCGGCCGGGATTTCGTGCCCAGGCCGGCTTGCGCAGTGCGCAGCACAAGCAAGACGATGCCGGAGTCGAATCCGGTAAGCGCCATTATAACGTTTTAAATCCGAACAAGCCGGAATTCATTTTTGTGAATGGCGTGTTCGGATTTGTATTTTATCGTGAGTTATTAGGACCCTATTGGAAAGATACTTAAAGAGTAGCAGTAACCGTACAGCCTTTCACATCATAATAACGAACGTACTTCCTCCATATCCGGTATGGAGGTTGCGGCCCCCGGCCTTGAAATAGCAATTGCCGAGGCTTTTGAAGCAATCTCCAATGCTTCTTCCGCAGATCTCTTCTGAAGCAATGCGCTTATAAAAAAGCCAGTGAACGTATCGCCTGCCGCTGTTGTATCCACGACGGGTACCCGGTAAACGCCATGGCTGCAGGAGGTGTATTGATCCCGATACGCTACCCCTTTTTCACCTAATGTTAGTACAATACGCGCCTTGGGGAACCGCTGGTGCAGATTTTCGAGCAGGTCATGTGGTTCAGCCTTTTTAATGCCCGCAAGCTGTGCCCCCTCGATTTCATTAAGAAGGAAGATATCCACTTTCCCCAAATCACAGTCCAGCATCCGTTCGTCAAAGGGGGAAGGATTGAGAGCAATCGTCATCCGCTTTTGATAAGCGCACTCCATGATGTACTCCAGTTGATTTATCTCGTTCTGGAGCAGAATAAGATCGCCCTCGCCAAAGCTACTTAGTACTTCCTCCACAAATTCGCGGCTGATCTTGCGGTTCGCGCCGCTAAATAGTACAATGCTATTTCCGCCGTCACGGCTTACCTGAATGATGGCGTTTCCGGTACGCTCCTCAACTGTCTTAATGTAGCTGATATCCACGCCATATTCTAGGCAAATATCACGCAACGTCTCTCCATCGGGCCCGACAAGCCCGGCATGATATACCTTAACGCCCGCTTTTGCAAGCGCAATGGATTGGTTAAGCCCTTTTCCGCCCGGATATACCTCCAACCTGCTTGAAGTAATCGTCTCTCCAGGCGCAACAATGTGATCAAGCCAATAGACATAATCGATATTTAAAGATCCAAAGTTGAGTACCCGCATGTGTTTCTCTCTCCTTTTATATCTAAAAAGGGCAGGCGCATGCGCGCCTGCCCTTTGCCCTTTCTTATCTGCCTGCGCTCGGAAGGGAGCCGTCCATATCGCCCAGTTTTTTCACCTTAATACGGAAAGTGTCTTCCGTGGAGAACTGCGCATTTAGGAATGTCTCAATCAGGTCATACGCCAGAAGTTCCCCGACGATCCACTGGCCCATGCACATGACCTGCACATCGTCATGCTCCACCGCCTGATGGGCGGAGTAATAATCGTGCACGACCGACGCACGGATGCCCGGTATCTTGTTGCAGGCGATCGCCGCGCCAATACCGCTGCCGCAGAGCATAATGCCGCGTTCCGCCTCGCCGGATAAAATGGAGGCGCAAACCTTTTTGGACATATCCGGAAAATCCACCGGGTTTTTATCATATACCCCATGGTCAATCACCGTGTGGCCCTTTTCCTCAAGCCATTTGATCACCATCGTTTTCAACTCAAACCCGCAGTGGTCGCCGCCAATCGATAATTTCATTGATATTTCTCCTTAAAATGTAATTTTAAAATTCTCGCCATCGTTCGTATTCGGATCGCTTCCGAAGTGACGGCCGCATTCTAGCGCGTCGATCAATCTCATGTCCTCATCCGTCAACGCAAAATCGTAAAGCTGAGCGTTTTCTATAATCCGTTCACGGCGCGAGGATTTGGGGATAACGATATGCCCCCGCTGCAAATGCCACCTTAGTGTGATCTGCGCGGGCGATTTTGCGTACTTTTCGCCCAACTCCTCCATGAGCGGCACTTCGCGGATGTGTCCTCTGAATATTGGCCCCCACGCCGTTACCGCAATCTTCTGGCTGTGGCACCAGTTGCAAAGATCGGTCTGCTGATACCATGGGTGCAGCTCAATTTGATTGGCCACCGGCACAACGCCGAATTCATTCGTAAGCTCTTCAAGCTGCGCCTGCGTGAAATTAGAGACCCCCACGCTGCGTACTAAGCCTTTTTCCCGGTAACGAAGCAGCGCTTCCCACGCTTTATAACGCCGCCCCGCGCTGGATGAAGGCCAATGCAGGTAATAAGAATCGATATAACCGAGATTGAGTGCGCGAAGGCTGAATTCAATTGCGCGTTCCGGTTCATCATAACAGGAAGGCCATATTTTGCTGACAATATAGAGTGTTTCCCGAGATAGACCGCAGCTGCGCACCGCGCGGCCAACGCTTTCTTCGTTCTCGTAGCGGGTAGCCGCGTCAAAATAACGGTACCCCGCCTCGACAGCCCAGCGTATGACATCATCCATTGCCGCATCTTCAATCTCAAAGCATCCAAACCCGAGCATGGGAATACGGCTGCCGTCATTGAGCAACATGGTATCTTCTTTATTCATATTTGCCACCTCCTCCGAGTCGGCATCAGCCATTCTTTGTCTTGGCAACAGATTTGCCCAAGTATGCTTCACGCACCCTGTCATCGCCTATGAGTTCGCTGCTCGGCCCGGATAATGTAATCCTGCCTCCTTCAACAATATAGGCGCGCGAGGATACCCGAAGCGCCAGTTTGGCGTTTTGCTCCACCAGCAGGATCGGCGTTCCAGTTGCTTTGTTGATTTCGATTATTTTTTCAAACATCTCGTCTATGATCTTAGGGGCAAGTCCCATGGAAGGCTCATCGAGCATCAGCAGCTTGGGCCGGCCCATCATTGCCCTCGCTACCGCCAACATCTGCTGCTCCCCGCCGCTCAGCGACCACGCAAGTTGCCTGCGGCGTTCCAAAAGCCTTGGGAACAGTTCGTATACCATTTCAAGATCCGCCTTGTTGTCCCCAGCCATAATACGGAATCCTCTCCACGCAACCGTACCTACCAGAAGGTTTTGCTCCACCGACAACCCGGGGAACACATGGCGCCCTTCGGGCACCTGCAGTAAACCCATTCGCGCAATCGCATGCGCCTTCCTGCCCGTGATGTTCTCGCCGTTGAACACGATACCGCCTTTTATGGATACATGCCTGGAGACGGAATTGAGCAGCGTCGTTTTTCCGGCGCCGTTGCTCCCGATAAGCGCAACGATCTCGTGATCGCCCACCTCCAGATTGACCCCGTGGAGCGCCTCAATATGGCCATAATTGGCAACCAGATCATTCACCTTGAGCATGTGCGCCACCTCCGAGATAAGCGTCGATAACGGTTTGATCCGCCTGGATTTCCTCGGGCGTGCCGTTTGCAATCTGATGCCCGAAGTTTAATACCGTAAGCCTGTCGCAGACTTCCATAACAAGATCCATCGCGTGCTCAATGAGCAGCACAGCGATATTTTTCTTTACCGCTACATCGATCAGCTCGACAATATGTTCCATCTCACGGCTGTTTAGCCCTGCCGCCGGTTCATCCATCAGCAATACAAGCGGTTCGCAAAGGATTGCCCTAACGATCTCAATGAGCTTTTGCTGCCCGTAAGCCAATTTTTCTACCGAATCCTCCAAGTTCACCTGGGAAAGGCCCGCCCGCTCGAGCAATTCGGAAATGCCCTGTTCAAGCTGCGTATCACTCTTTTTTGCCCGTTTGCATGCAAGATCGACTCCCATCAGAATATTGGTGCGGATATCGCAGCGATCCAACAGACGGGGATGCTGGAAGGTACGCGCTATGCCCAGGCGCGCCCGCTGGTGGGTGGGCGTCTTGACAATGTTCTTTCCGTTGAGCACGATCTCGCCGCAGTCCGCGGAATAAATGCCGGTAATGAGATTGACAAGCGTGGTCTTTCCGGCCCCATTGGGCCCGATCAGGCCGAACACTTCGCCACCGTAGAGTTCCAATGTAATATCATCCGCAGCAACAACGCCGCCGAATCTTTTACAGACCCCGCTTAATGTCAGCACCGGCTTTGCGCCGTTTAATGATGCTTTCATAGATCGCCTTACCTCCTCCCCAAATTCCTTCCGGCTGTACGACCATCAAAACCATAATGCCGACGCCGTAGATCAGCTGCATGTAATTTTGCAGCGGCCTGACAAGCTCCTGCAGGAGCGATATGATCAGCGTCCCGATAATTGCCCCCAGCGGCGATATGGTACCCCCCAACATAATCATGATCAGGTACATGGTCGATTGTTGATAGGTAAAGCTCTGGAAGCTCAAATATCCGGATAAAAACGCGTAGAGCGCGCCCGCCGCGCCGCAAAGCGCGCCGGATATGCCAAACGCAATGCTCTTGGTCAACAGGCTGTTTACGCCCAAACAGTTGGCCGCCATTTCATTGTCCCGGATCGCCATGAACGATCTGCCTAAAGCCGAGTGGAACAGCCGCATCATCAATAGCGCCGCAATGATACACACCGGCAGTATCAGGATATATTTCTTGATCTCCGTATCGGCTGTAAAGCCCAGCATGGAAAACGCGGGAATATCCGACATACCCATCGCCCCGCCCGTCACCTCGGTCCAGTTCATGAACAGGCCGTTGAGTATGGTCATAAGCCCTACGGAAGCAAACGTGAAATAATACTGCTTCAGCCTGAAAAACGCAAACCCAAGCACAAAGGCAAACAGCGCGGTGCCTATGACACTGACAGCAAATGCCGTGAGGGAGGAAAAGCCCAATTTGAGCACAACGTTTGCACCCATATACGCGCCAACGCCCCACAGGCCCGCCTGCGCAAAGGAGTTCTGCCCGCACATGCCCAGCAGTACGTATACGCTCAATACGCAAAGATAGGTAATCATCGCGACATTGAGCACACGCAGCATATAGCTTGAGGTCAGTGACGGAATCATTGCCATGACCACGGCGGCGGCAAGAAGCAGGAGGATGTGCAACGGTTTAACCGGTTTTGCTTTTGATTTCATGCCGCACCTCACGCCTTTTCCTGAATTTTATCGCCAAAGATACCCTGCGGCCGGAACATCAGCATGATGACCAATGCAACATAGATAAGCACGAGCTGATAAGTGGTCGAGATGTATGCGCCGCCAAAAGACTCGACAAGGCCAACGATCAGCCCGCCGATAATGGCGCCCGGGATGCTTCCAAACCCGCCGATGACAATAGCGGCAAACGCCTTCGCGCCGGAAGCCGCGCCCATCGTATTATTCAGGAAAAAGATCGGCGCCAAAAGCCCGCCGCCCACGCCTGTGATGATGGCGCTGAGCGCAAACGTCATGCCGATGGAAACAATAACCGGTATGCCCACAAGCGACGCCATATATTGATCCTGTGCCGTGGCCTGCATGATATGTCCCACGAATGTTTTTTCCAGGAGTACATATACAAAGAGCATGAGTACGGCCGATATCGCAATGATGGCGATATACTGCCATTGAATGGCTGCTACTCCAATGACCGCCGTCCCCTGCGCTACTTTATCCACACTTACCGGAATAGATCCCCAAATCAGGCGGGCTCCCTCTTTGAGCGCAATGGACGCGCCCATGGCGCTTACAATGATTGCCCGCGTCTGTGCCTTGCGCAGCGGCCAATACGACGTGCGCATAAAAAACGCCCCCACCGCGCCCATAAGCAGCGAAGCCAGCACAAGCGAGAGCCCTATGGAAAGCCCCAGCAATTGATTGAATGTATAGCAGAAATATCCGCCTATCATCAAAAACTCGCCCTGTGCAAAATTCATTACGCCTACGGAACGAAATATAAGCACCATTCCCATGGAAATCAAACCGTATACGATGCCCATGGCCACTCCCGATATGAGCAATTGCAGATTCATAATGCTACCTCATCTTTTTGCGGGACGGCAGAACGCCGTCCCGCGAACTAATCCCTTGCCCTAATTAATCAATGACCTTTTCGGAGTAAAGTTCCTCAATAATCATGGGTACCTGGTCCTGGACCTGCACCACCAGCCCACCGCGGCCGCAATCGCCGTTCGTACGGCAATCGTACACCGTAATCGCGCCTTCATAGGCCTCAATGGTGCTCATTGCGTCACGGACTGCAGCGCGGTCTGTGGTCCCCGCCCGCTTGATTGCTTCGCAGATGACGGATACATGGTCGTAGATCTGCGCGGCGGATTTTGCGCAAGCATCACCGTAACGCTCGGTGTATTTTTTAGAGAACGCGGCGCCCTTGACATTTGTGGTGTTGGGCACCCAGGCGGTTACGCTGTACACGCCGTTGATGGCGTCCTTCGCCAGTTCGATGGTGACCGGGTCGCCGAACGCGTTGGAACCGAATACCGGCAGTTCCATGCCCAATGCGCGCATCTGCTGGAGCAGGATCGCAGCCTCGGTATGGAAGCAGGCCGCAATGACCGCCTCTACATTTGCATTCTGTATCTGCGCAAGATGCGAACTGAAGTCCTTGGTACCCGTGGTAAAGGGAACTACAACGCTGGGCTCAATTCCGTATGTCGCCAACGCTTCGGTAAACAAACGGGCCTGGTCGGCAGACGCCGTCTCAGTGTCGTGAATGATCGCGAAGGATTTTAAATTAAGCTTCTCTACCGCATATTTGATGAGCGCGGCACAAAGGGTTTGGTCGGATGCACGGAGCTGGAACATCCAGGGGTTGTCAGTGTTGACCAAATTCATGAGCTTGGGACTGCTGCCCTGCGCCGTGGTCAGTATTTTGGATTCCAGCGCGGAACTCGAAACCGCAATATTATCATTGGAACTGTCGCTGCCAATGATCGCCACGATATCGTCGTCAGCCGCCAGCTTGCGGTAAGCGTTCACAGCGCCCACGTCGGTGCCCAGCGCATCCTCAATGACAATTTCAATGGGACGGTCCAACACGCCGCCCGCCGCATTGATCTCTTCCTGAATGATCGCAGCTGCATTGGAGGCATATTCGCCTTCAAGCGCGCGGTCACCGGTGAGCACGGTCGTCAGACCGAGCTTGATGGGTTCCTTGGCAGGTTCCTCTGCGGGTGCATCGCCGGATGGGGCGTTCGAAGCCGGGGGCGTCGTCTGGGAAACCGGCGCGCCGTTAGGCGTGCAGGCCGCCAGGCTGATTACCATGAATAGAACAAGCAGCAACAGGATACCTTTTTTCATTTCGTTCTTCCTCCAATGCTTTATAGTCATCCCCGCACAGGCGCGGGGAAATTGAAAGGCGCAATCATTGGTACACTTTATCAAGTAAACGTTTTCCAACTTAAGCAAAAGAAGTTATGTACGCATAAGGGAATCTCCCAACTTGCACCTTCATTTGATTTAATTGGAATTTAAGATGGTGTTTCTTCGAAAAAATCGCCTTTCAGCAGCAATTAATACCCATTTCGGGAATATAAACGTCAATGTTTTGGAACAGAATTTTTTTTAAATGGCCAGGACATCAAGTAAACGTATTCTTGAAATTATAGTATCGCTCGCTTTCTCTTTTGTCAATATGAGAAACGTATTTTGGTGCATATATTTTAGTTTTCTTCTTTTCAAGTATGAGGACTTGAGCTATAATAAGGTCATGCATGTAAACGTATTCTTAAATTTGATATGTTTAAACACGTCAGAGGTGCAACAATGGGAGATATAACGATCCGGGATGTCGCAAGAGATGCGGGGGTATCCACCGCAACCGTTTCGCGCGTGCTCAACAGCAATTATTATGTCAGCCCGGAACTGAGCGATAAAGTGCTGGCTTCTATTAAGAAGCTGAACTATTATCCCAATTCCATTGCGCGCAGCCTCAAAAATGAAAGCACGCATACAATCGGGCTTATCGTATCCGACATTGCCAACGACTTTTTTACCAGTGTCGCCCGCTCCATTGAAGACGTGATCAAAGAACACAATTATAACCTCATCGTTTGCAGCACGGATAACCAGCAGGAAAAGGAGTACGTATATCTCCAATTGTTGCTGGAGAAAAAAGTGGACGGTATCATTTTAAACACCACCGGCATGAATAACGCCTTTGTTTCAGATATCAGCCAACAGACCCCTATTGCGCTGTGCGGCAGGCGCGTGGAGAATTCCACGTTCAGAGGTGATTTTGTTGACAGTGACAATCCAACCGGCAGCTACGAAATTACCCGCCATCTGATTGGGCTTGGGCACACGAAAATTGGAGTGATCAACGGCCAGCATTACGTAAGCTCCGCAAAAGAGCGGCACGAGGGTTTCTGCCGCGCCATGCAAACAATTGGAGTTTCCATTGACGAGTTCTATCCTTATCTCTTTAACGGTGATTTCAACCGTACGCAAAGCGGATTGGACGGCGCCGCTTTTCTGCTGGAGCAGGCCCCGCCACCTACAGCCATCATTGCCATGAACAACGAACTTACAATCGGTGCATTGCGTTATTGCAAGGAAAAGGGAGTACGCATCCCACAGGACCTCTCCGTTTGCTGCTACGGGGATATTACGAATGTTGACCTGTTTTATGTCCAACCCAGCAATGTGACTATGAATGCATGGTCCATCGGCGCGCGCCTTGCCAACATGATCGTCGAGCGTATTGAGCATAAAAACCAGATCCCCAACCGGGAAATTTTATTTACGCCTCAGCTGATCATCGGCAATAGTGTAAGCCGTGTTTGATCAACGCAAGCACAACGAGTGGCTTCATGCCGCAACTTCCAACTATTCATAACACAAGCGGTTATCCGGAATTTGCCTGATTATGCAATAAAAGAACTTGAATATATTAAGAGGTGAATGGGAATGTACCCAATCATGTCAATTGAAGAGTTGAATAGCTTCGATAGCCACACGTTTTCTTTGCTCAAGAAGCTGAATAAAAGTAAAAGTATCACAATAAAAGAAATTGTATTTTTGATACGATTGTAGGATTGTAGATGGCTCTCAAATTGCCGATAAAACTGCAAGCGCTTTAGATAAGAGCGCTAACGTTACAATAGAGGCAATTACCTTGATTGATCACATTGCACAGGCTTCCACGAGCAGGCTTCGGCGATTATGCAGATCAACCAAGGCGTAGAGCAAATTTCATCAGTGGTGCAAAACCAAATGCCGCACTGCCGAAGAAAGCGCCGCAGCAAGCGAAAAATTGCCGGGACAATCCAACATCCTCAAGGAATCTATTTCCAGATCCAAGTTAAGAGAAGCGGAAACCCTCTTTTAGCGTTGAACCCATTGGTCAAAACTATTGTCGAATAGCGCGTTGCTATGATCGGTGGAGACTACGGCTCTTTTCCGTTATCACCAGCATGCCTGTTCAATACTGCGCGCAATCACCTCTAACCCCGCGCGGTCTTCTTCGCCAAACCGCCCAATGAGCGGGCTGTCGATGTCCAGGACGCCTACCACCGTGCCCGCATTGCGTAGCGGTATCACGATTTCCGAGTTGGAAGCGCTGTCGCAGGAGATGTGGCCCGGGAACTGGTGCACGTCATAGACGAGCTGCGTCTCATTCTGTTCCGCCGCCGTACCACACACGCCCTTGCCCACAGCGATGCGCACACACGCAACCTTGCCCTGGAAAGGCCCCAAAACCAACTCGCCCTCCGTCATGAGGTAAAAACCCACCCAGTTGATATCGTGCAGCGCCATGTTCAGCAGCGCTGAGGCGTTGGCGAGGTTCGCTATCATGTTGCTCTCACCTTCGAGCAACGCATGCATTTGCCCGGCCAGCGCGGCATAGAACGCGGATTTATCTTTGGGGTAATTTTCATCAATGTGATGCATACGATCCTCCGTATATTCGGTACAGCGATTGTACCGCGCGCGGTTACAGCAGGCAAGTCCACTAAAACAAGGGAGCGCGGTTCGAACCGCGCCGCGGATTGATGCTTCAGTTGTTTTCCCTTTTGTCCGCCTTTAACATTTTTGCAAAGGCTTCATAACGGGAGCGCAATATCTTCTCATGATTGACTTCATCCATTTTCAATTGCTCAAAAAATTTCTTAATCTTTGGATCCTCCGCCTTTTCAGCCAATTTCTGATAATGTTTCTGGGCTTTGATTTCATCTTCGATCGCTTCCAAAATACCGTCGAGCAGTTGCTGCATACAGGCTTCCTCCCCACTTATTAAATTATCCCACTTATTAAATTATCCCGCTAATTCAATGTCTGCGATAGTTTCGCCACAACCAGCGTTACATCATCCCTGATCTTCTCGTTTCTTAAGAAGTCGATAAAATCCTCCCGAATCCTTTGGATCATGGGAATGGGTTCCAGACTATGGAGTTGGGCAATCAGACTTCTGAGCCGGTCTTCATAAAATTCATGATTGACTCTTTGCTCGGGCAATCCGTCAGACGTCATAAGCAGAGTCATCGTTGGCAACAACTGCAGGGAAGAATCCTCATACCTTAACCGGTCAGCATCCAATCCTGTTGAAACCGGCGGGCCTACCTTGTCCAACTCAATGATGTCCGCATCAGTTCTCACCAATAAGGGGTACGTATGCAATCCTGCATTGCAATAGGTCAATTCCTTTGTCTTTAAATCGAATACGGCAAGGAACAGGCAGACCAGGTATTCTTCCGGATACCCTTCCTTCATATAGTGCTCAATAAAAAAATGCATGATTTCTTTCGGAGACAATACTTGGCCCGGCATGTGCTTGAGCCTGAAAAAGCTCCTTATCGTATCTTTTACGAAAATCGCCAGCATGGCGCTGTCCAATCCGTGCCCTGAAACATCGGCTACAAAGCACACATATTGCTCAAAGTAATCATCCAGTAAGCCGTTGTCCACTTTAAAGGCATCGAATATATCCCCGCCCAGCTCTTCTGCGGGAAGATACAGGGAAGCAAACGAGATATTTTCTGTATCAGGAAGGCGCTCCGGCAGGGAGCGCTTATGAATCCTAATGGCGTTTGCTATTTCAATATCCAGCTTTTTACGAATTCTTTCATATTCCACATAAATTTCATTGCCAAATATATAAATGAGGTCATCTTTCCGAAAAAACCTGAGATGAAGCTTTCGAACATCGTGCTTGCCATTCAGCAAGAACTGCGTCCGGTCAGAGGGCGCTTCTGATACATTCTTCAGAAGCGCGCGGATTTGTTGAATATGGTTGTCCGCAACAATATCGATGAACTTTTTTTGTTTTAATTCTGCTTCAGCGTATCCTAAGTACGACCGCATCGCCTGATTGGAGAACACAATCTGCCCGTCCGCATCACAAACCAGGATATGGTCGTCGACCAAATCGGCTATTGTTTCGCTCATTCTTATACTATCAAAGCTTTTCAACAATTTTTCTCCAATACGGGCATTCAAGCGTATATTTGCCTGCGTATAGTATAACATAAACTTTACCGCATCATTCTATAGAAATTCAGCTTCTTTCTTGCGCCTTCAAATGTGCACATTTCCTCTTGCTCAGTTGAGGTGACTCATTTTTTCTTGAAAAACAATAAAATTTTATTGAAAAACAATAATTTTTCATTGACAAATTGCATAAGATATTTTATGATACGGCCTAAGGCGGACGCCATGGTTACAGAACGCAAGCGTTGCCGCGCTGAACAAAAAGATTCAAAGCAAGACTACGGGGTAAATACATGTACGACGTTGTTATTGTAGGCTCGGGCCCCGCAGGGGCAAACCTTGCACGATTAATCGGCAATCAATATCGCGTTTTATTAATAGACAAACGAGACCTGGAAAATGAAAATCCCGCAAACCTCGCAAGCAAATGCTGTGGGGGATTATTGGCCCCGGACGCGCAGAAAATAATTGCAAAGTTGGGGCTATCGCTGCCCAAAGATATCCTGGTTAATCCGCAGCTTTTCGCCGTAAGAGCAATTGATCTGACCAATCGCCTGGAAAGGCTATATCAGCGATTTTATTTCAATATGGATCGGGAAAAGTTTGATAGATGGCTGGTTTCCATACTTCCAACAGGCGTTGAGAAAGCGTTCAACTCCTGTTTTAAGGGTTTTGCCGAAATACCGGGCGGATATGAAATTCAATATGTCTATAACAAACAGGAGATATCGGCCAAGGCAAGGATACTCGTAGGCGCCGACGGCGCCAATTCCAGGGTAAGGCGGTCGATCGGAAAAAACATCAGTACTCCTGAACAGTACATCTCCATTCAGGAATGGTTTGAATATCCGTACCATATCCCCTATTTCACAGCAATTTTCGATGAAGAAATCAGCGATTTCTATTCCTGGATCATACCAAAGGAAAATTATCTGTTATTGGGGTCGGCCCTTCGTCTTGAGGCAAGCGCGCGGGAAAAGTTCGAGCGTTTGAAAGCAAAATTAACACAGTCCGGCTTCCATTTTGACCGCAAAATCAAAACAGAGGGCGCTTTCATCTATCGGCCGAAAAAAGCGTCGCAGTTTTATGCGGGCCGGGATCGTATCGCCTTAATTGGAGAAGCCGCCGGAGCGATTAGCCCCAGCTCTGCGGAAGGGATCAGCTACGCACTAAAAAGCTCTTTCTACTTGGCCGAATGCCTTAAAGAAGGAATGGACGGATTTATGGACCGATATAAACAGCGGATAACGCATATCAAGTTGAATTTGTTTATAAAAAACTTAAAGTCCCCGGCGATGTATCATCCGTTTCTCAGGCAGTTGGCCATGAAATCCGGCCTGCGGAGCATCTAACCCGCATATTCTTTCCCCTGATTGGAAGACTATTCTTGAGCGCCGCTCAATTTGGTTTTAGTTAAAAAGGAGAATGCAATGGAACAAGACTTATCAAAGCTGCCCATGATGGCATTGAAGGATATCCCAGCCCCCAACGCGGACGCTAAGGAAATTACAGCGCTCGTGAAAGAGGATGGCCGCGTCACCGGCTATCAATTATCGGATGGCCGTATGATCAGTAAAGAAGAGGGCGTGCAACTGGCGAAGCAGGGCGGCATTCAGGGCGTTGGCGTGGCGACAAGAAACGGAACCGAGTATTTAAAGTCCCTTCCGGATGGAAGAGAAGACAACAATCTGGACAATTTGCCGTCCGTTACGAAGTAATCGCCTTATTGAAACGGGTTCGTGGCCTGAAGCAGGCCTGCGGACCTTTTTTTCGTGCTCGAAAGGGCCGATCTTCCGGATTTGCGTGCAGGGCGAGATCACCCATTTGATTCCTCGCTCCATGGCAGCACCTTGCGGATATCATTGCGCACGTTGATGACCTGATAGCTTGCAAGATGAAATAAATTCAGCGTGCGGAAACTGACGCCGCCCAGATTGTATATCTCCACCAATTCCATTACCATCAGGCTGCGCGCGGAATCGCACATCAGCACGTGCGATATGGTTCCATCCTCCAGGATACGAAAGAAAGTCATTTGCGTCTCAGGATCGGTTTCGGCGGATGCGTTGTTTCGGCGGATAATCGCGTCCGCCTGGTCTGCGGAGAGCACGCGGTATGTATTATCCGGCGGATAGGGTACTTCCCATTCGTAACAGCAGTTGGGGATGCCCAGCAGAATTTTAGGACTGGAAAAGTATTGGGTTACATAGTCCAGCCCTTGTTGAACGACGTCGATGGGTGAGAGCCCATCTGCGCATACGAGGTCTCCCGGCGTAATGATAAAGCGGTCGAGGATGCGGCTGTAAAGGGTAAGCGATGCTGCCAGGGTAGGCGGGTCTCTCAATATCACAACCAGCCGGATGGAGGCGACAATAATCAGCCCAAGCGCGTGCAGTTGGTTTGCGGCCTGCTCTAAAAACGAGGCGTAGGGTGCGTAGTCCTCCGGCAATATGTATTCGAATCCGAAATTCACCCCGTAATATCCATAGGCCTGCGCGGCTGCAATGCTGTTTTGAATCAACGCCTGCTGCGCCGCCGGATCGGACAGGATGCCGTGCAGCAATTCCCCCGAATAAACGCCCTCCACCGTATTGGTAACGACCAGCAACGGCGCTACGCCAGCCTGCCGTGCCGCTGCGGTCAGCGGCGTGGTGTCGGGTGCGATCAGCATACCGCCGGGGCGGATCTCGTGGCCAAATATGCTTAAATAAGTAAGGTAGGGAAAGATGGACTCCCATTGGCGCGGGCTGTAACCCGGATAAATGTAGCCATTGACCTCGATGGTGGGACGGACCTGGCCGTGTTGGGGGATGCGCAGCATCTGCCCCACAAATACGGCATCCGTGTCCGCTACTTCAGGGTTGATCGAGCGCAAACGCCCGGTCGTCATTTCAAATAACCGCGCGATGGAATAGAGCGTATCGCCGAGTTGTACGATATACTCCTTCAACGGCGTTCACTTCCTTTTCGCATTTATTGATCTTTATGACGCAAGGAAAGAAAAATGAACGGTTTTCGGGAGATGCAATTTGCATCTCCCGCCTATATTTCGCTTCAAAGAAAATACCGCCGATCGTCAAACGTTCGGCGGTATTTCTAGCCTTAACGGCATGTGGTTATGATAGGGGACTCCCCATTAACATTTAAAGCGGATCTCACCTTCCGACCTGCCCCCCACTACCACAAGCTTAATGCCTGCCTTCGGCGTCTCAATCAGAACCTTCCCCGCGCAGGCGTTTTCCTTCCTGCAACTTTTCTTGTCGCACGCATCCGGTACAAAAATGTCTATGCAGCCAAATCCATCCCCAATGTCTATGCAACCGCATCTATTCTCAAATTTAATATTCATATGATCCTTGCTCCAATTCCATTCCGCGCGTTTTCCGCTTACTCAACGGAATACTCCTGCTTTATAAATATTCCCGATCTCACCGCGGCAACAAAGAAAATGAAAATTTAAGCCCAGCGCCGGAAGGTCAACCTTCCACGATAAAACTGACGCTGCCCTTTGCTTTCTTCCCGGTAACGGAAAACCGATAGGTCCCCGTTTCCGGTATCTCAAGCAAGAAATTTCCTGAAGAGGCTTCGTTCCCTCTGTAAATTTCCTTGCCGAGCGCATCCGATACAATAACGTCTATGCGGCCGGACACATGCTCGATTCCAACATGGATTGCCGTTCCCTGCTCCAATGCCATTTCATGCGTCTCCGTTTTATTCAAAAAGGAATACTCCAGCAAAAACTGTTTCTCATCGCCTGTGCGGCTGCCGTAAAAGGTTTGAACCTGACAGCCCGCAACGGCAAATATCAAGACGCAGGCGATCATCAGCAAATATACTCTTTTCATTTGGTTCTACTCCTCAAATATTTCGATTTTTCTGAATTACTTCAACCTTTGCGTGGACCAGTTTTCATATAAAAAGGAAAAGCTGCCCGCTTTTGCGCAAAGCCCTTTTTCTAAAAAAAACGCCAGGGCTTTGAGCTTATCCGCCACTTGCTCGCCCGTCCAGGCAAAAATGCCGGGGTCAAGAAGGAAAACCAGGACAGAAAGCAATATTTCAGCATATGCTGTGGGATTTTCGCACACAAATGTTTTTTCGCGGTTGCCCTGCTCAAAGAGTTCGGCAATAAGCGGAGAAAGCCCGTAGACGATATCCGCCATTGATCTTTGATGGATGGCGGCGTTTTGCGTCTGATGAAGGAATTGATCAACGGCGGCATCCACCGCCGCATTCCGATAGGTGTAGAGCAGGAACTTTAGTTTTGCAATAGCGTCTCCCTCTGATCCAGCAAGCGCCTGCTTGCACGTCTCTATCACATTGACATATTGACGCCGGGCAAGCGCATCGAGCGCTTCTTCCTTGTCTTTAAAATAGTAATACATGCCGCCCTTGGCGATTCCCGCCTTTTTGGCGATATCCATGACGGACGCCGTCCCCGCCCTGCCTTCTCGCAGCAATTCCTGCAGCGCGTCGAGTATCAAAGTCCGCTTATCCATATCCTCACCGCCTTTTCCACTGCCGAATTGAACGGTGGTCAAATTGTTTTTGAGGGAGACTTTATGTGGAAGATTGCGTTTTTTGGTATACTGCTGGCCCTTTGTCTGTTGCTTGTGCTGTTGCTTATCGTCAACGGTATTGCGGTTGCGGTTAATGCCCTGCATCATTCGGACAAAAGCAGGCTACTCTCGCGCATCAAACATACAAGCGCGCTACTTGCAGTATGCCTTGCGCTGTGTGTTGGGTTTACCGCGCTTACTCAGTGGAGCGCGTCGACGCCGGCCATCAGGGACGAGCACGGAAACGTGGTAAGCGGCAGCATTGCGGAACTTGTACGGGTGGAATTGAATGGCCGCAAGGAGTGGATCAGCATTCGCGGACACAATGCCGAAAACCCGGTGCTGCTGTTTTTGGCGGGAGGCCCGGGCGGCACGCAGATGGCCGCAGTCCGCTATGAATTACATGCGCTTGAAGAACACTTTGTTGTCGTGAATTGGGATCATCCGGGGTCCGGCAAATCCTATTCGGCCATATCCCGCAACGATTTAACGCCCGAGACCTATATCGAGGACGGCCATGCGCTGACGCAATACCTGTGCCGCGAGTTTGGGCAGGAAAAAATATATCTGCTTGGCGAGTCCTGGGGCAGTGCGCTTGGCATATTCCTTGTGGAACGATATCCCGAACTGTATCACGCTTTTATTGGAACGGCGCAAGTGGTGGACTTTGAGGAAACAGAGGTCATCGATTACCATCTGGCGGCGGAGCTTGCTCAAAAAGCCGGTGATGAGAACCTTCTGGCAACGCTCCAAAAGAACGGTCCGCCTCCCTATTATGGGAACGACGTGACATGGAGAAGCGCCCCCTATCTCAATTATCTCACCGGCGTTATGGCCCGCAACCCGGAAATACACAACCCCGGGTATAATACCCTGCGCAATCTAAGCGCCGAGGAGTATGGCGTTTGGGATAAACTCAACTTTATAAGGGGTATCGTCAATACATTCAGCCACGTATATCAGCAGCTGTATTCCATCGATTTGCGCAAAGACTACAACTCGCTGCAGGTGCCGGTATATTTATTTCTGGGAAAGCATGATCTCAACGCGCCTGTCTCTCTGGTGGAAGCGTATTTTAATACGATGCGCGCGCCCTACAAGGAGATTGTATGGTTTGAACATTCCGGCCATAGCCCCTGGATCAACGAAAGCGACAAATTTGTACGGGAGGTTGTGCGCATTGCGCATCCTGCTATGGGAGAATAGCTTAGATTTGCGCCCATCCCCGGACGCTGACCGGCCGGGGATTTTCTTTTCGTTCCGCGAGACATCTTCGTCGTCTCTCCGCAAAAAGCATAAAACAGGCGGTTCCCCTCTATATTAAATTGAAAGAACCCCAAGACATGGGGTTCTTTCATTCTTATCGGTCTTATTTGGGCCTCTCTTGAGGAGGAACCGGAATTAACGGTAAAACGCGTTCATATACGCTTCCACATCTTCGCGCGTACCCAAAAAGGGACCCGGCGTTTCCATCTTGAGCGATACCAGCGCCGCGGCGTAGCGGAGCGCTTCAGGAATCCCCTGATACAGCCGTTCGGTTATATATCCGGAAAAACAGGTATCGCCCCTGCCGGTGCGGCCAATGAGGCTGCGCGGCTTAAGGGGACAGGTATAGATGCGTGTTCCGTCGAACACGAGCACCTCGGTGTTGTGCGTAATCATGATTTCCTGCGCGCCCCAGTCGTAAAGCTGCCGGGCGGCCTTTTCCCTGTCCGATGTGCCGGTGAGGATCTCCGCCTCCGCGGCGTCCGTCTTTAAAAAGCGGATCATGGGCAGGTAGGTCTTTTTTTCCTTCCAGTCACGGAACACCATATCCCCATCCTCATCATAGCGGAGCAGGCACTGCACATCCACCGCAGCTGCCGCGCGGCGCGCCACGAATGCGATCACCTCGTTTCCGATATCCCCTTTCATCAGCCCCGCGATATGATAGATTTGCGCGTCCACATCCGGTATGTCCGCTACGGAATACGGCTCGATGCGGCTGATAGCCGTGCAGGTGCGCCGCTCACGGTCAGCCGAATGGTAGACGTTGCGGATGGAGGTGCTGTTTGGGCTTTCGAGCGGGAATACCGTTACGTTCTTTGCCGGGGCGAACAGCGCGTGTACGTCCATATCCCGGCTTGACGCCTTGGGCAGCACGGCGACTTTTCTGCCCATGCCGGAAGCGGCGAACGCGGAACAGAGCACGGCGCCGCCGATGCAGCTTCTTGTTTCTCCGCCGTAATCCGTGTTGATATCCAGGCTGGGCTGACCAATGATAAAGGAATCAAATCGTTCAGTCTGCATCTCATCCCCCCTGCCCGGTTCCTTTTCACTATTGAATCGGGCATCTATTTTTTATAACGTCTGGTCTTCCAGTTGGGCTCCGCATCCTTGCATGATCGAAAAGAAGGCGCATTTGGGATAATTAGGGCTTATGTGCTTTGACGCACGATGAGTTCGTTTTTTACAAACAGCATGCGGCTTTCTAAGCTCGGGTCGGCAATCTGCGCAAGCAATTGCTGCACGGCAAGGCGGCCGATCTCATTCCGGTTGACGCGGACCGTGGTGAGCGCAGGGCAATAGATTTCCGCCGCTTCGATATCGTCATAGCCCGCAACGGCGATATCGTCCGGAACTTTGAGCCCCGCGTCCAATATCGCCCGAATCGCGCCCATCGCCAGGCTGTCGGTCCCGGCAAATATGGCGGTAGGGAGATTTTCGGTTTCCAGC
The DNA here is from genome assembly GCA_023455425.1 of Bacillota bacterium. GTDB lineage: Bacteria > Bacillota > Clostridia > Christensenellales > CAG-138 > JAEYLA01. Next base: position 89,332 of record JAEYCM010000030.1, read on the forward strand.
AGCCGTTTTACAAGCCGGAACGCGTTTAATGAACCCGTGCCTTCCGTGATAAAGGGCGTACCGGTGACCGGCTGGGGATGTAGGCCATACATGCTTAGCTTGTCCGCCTCCGGCGGGGAATACACGCCCCACAAATTCGTTGAGCGTATGGCGTCATTTTCATATACGGGAATGCCATTCTCCCTGTGCACATCCAGGTAGGCAAGATACCGTAAATAATAGCTCGGGTGGCTGAGCCGGTCGCTGATGAAGGCAATTTTCTGATGGCCGCGCTCCAAAATAAGATGCTCCATGAGCTTGCGCGCGCCGTTATAGTTCTCATCCACGATAAACGCGTTGTTGGGGGAAGGGATCGCGTCGTTGACAAACACAAGTGGGATGTTACGCCTTCTGAATTCCAGCATGGCATCCCGCGGCTTAAAGGAAATCAATATCGCGCCGTCGATGCTGTCCTGAATAAAGTGTTCGTCAAACGTATCGTTCTCCTGTTCGGTGGGCGCTACGACGATATGGTAATTGTGCAGTTTTGCCTCTTCGATGGCGCCGTCAAGCACTGGGCCGAAAAAGGTATGCCCGAAATAGGGTTTATGCTGACGGTACATACAAAATCCAAGAATCCACGAGCGCTTGGTGGCCACAGCCTGGGCCAGCGCGTTGGGCTGATAAAAGAGCTCCTTCGCTACTTTGTGTACACGCTGCTTTGTTTCTTCGTTCACCAGCGGGGAATCCGCAAGCGCGCGCGAAGCGGTGGCCTTGGATACACCGGCCAATCGTGCAATATCAATCAGGCGTGGTTTCATATGCTGTCCCTTTCCTGCGTGCTGTCATCGTGCGCGAGACGTCATCCGATCGTTTGAAAAAAAGTCCTTGCATAACACTAAAATCTATGTTTTAATTTATACAACAAAATGAAACCGGTTGCAATGGGCAACCGCAAATAAAATTGTTCACTGCTGAACATCGTCGTACCGTATTCGGTTATCGCATTTGTGTCGTTCGTTTTTTCTTTAACTTTTAATCAATGGCTTCCATTGCTTCGTACCTGAAGTTTATGATTATCATTTTTGACATTACAACCGGTTGCATAAAGGTTTTTTCGTTTTACCCACAATATACGCAATAGAAAGAAGGCTTTTCCTTGGGAACTTTCCCCAACATCACCGCTCACGAAGGCTGCGAAGGTACCGTGCCGGGCTCGCTTTCTTCCGTTGAAGAAGGGCTTCGATGCGGAGCGGATTTTATTGAAGTCGACGTCAGACGAACGCGGGAGGGGGCGCTTGTCATCTCCCACGATAAATTATCCGAGGAAGAATATCGCTCTTGCGTTCGTCTGGCACAGGTTTTGGAGCTGGTGAAGCAAGCTGGAACCGCCGGCGTCAACTGCGATATCAAAGAGGAAGATATCCTCCACGACGTGTTGGACCTGTTTGAGCGACTGGGCTTTTCCTATGAACAGATCGTACTTTCCGGCAGCATCACGCCCGCAATGCTCAAAAAAGATCCTTCCATTGTCAGGCGCGCAAACGTATTGCTCAATATTGAAGAAGTTTTAAAAGAGCTTTGTGTGGAACGCCTGCGGGCAGAAGGCAATGGCGAAGACAGTTCCAAGCTGCCGCCCTGGGAGGTCGTACACCGCTACATTCCGGACCTTTCCGCCTATTTCGACGACCTGACCGATATTTGCTTAAGCACCAACGTCCGGGCGATCAATCTGCCGTACCGGGCGCCGATTTCTGCGTTTTTGCCGCGCTTTCGCGCGCTTCATTTGCCGGTTTCCGCCTGGACCATAGATGATTTGGGGGATATTCATACCCTTTTGCGTGAAGGCATTTATAATATCACCACCCGCAAAGTGCGGCTTGCCCTGGAAGCAAGAAAGAATTGCGCATTGAACAAATGACTAATCGCAGCGCCCGTGTTGAAAGGGAACTCCTCGTTCAACGTCCTTCAGGCGCGCTGATACAGCCGGAAAAGCAAAAAGGAAAGGGTGAAGCACGTGAAATATTTGAGCCCGCGACGCTGGTTTCATCAGATGGGCCGCAAAAAATTCATGGAAGTCCTGATACTCATCGCATTTATCTTGTTTTTTTACGGTCCGCTTCTGCATTTGTCCATGCTGGCTTTCGCCAACAAATACGAGATGCCCGCGGTGGTCCCGCAGGAATTCGGCTTCAAGTGGTGGGACTATGTATTAAAGCAGCCCACACTGGTAAGCTCCATTTCGCTTTCCTTTTTAATCGCCACGGTTTCCACCGCGCTGTCCATGGTCATCTGCCTTCCCGCGGCATATGTGCTTGCCCGGTATGATTTTCCGGGACGCAGGGCGGTCATGTTTTCGTTCCTGTTGGGCAACGCGTTCCCGAGAATCGGCATATTCACGGCTTTGGGCATTATTTTCTACAAAATCGGGCTGATGGGAACATTTACGGGCGTGCTGCTTATCCACTTGCTGGGCGGCATGATGATGATGATCTGGCTGCCAGCGGGCGCGTTCCGGGCCATTCCGCGCCAGCAGGAGGAAGCCGCGCGCGATGCGGGCGCAGGGCCTCTTCGCACATTCTTCCATGTGACGCTGCCCATGGCGTGGCCGGGGATAGCCGTTGCGGCCATGTTTGCCTTTATCGCGTCTCTGGGCGAAAACCAGGGCACGCTGCTGGTGGGGCTGCCCACCTACCGTACCATGACGGTGGAAATGTACGGCGTTATCTTGGATTATCCGGCGACGGCGGGCGCGGTATTTGCGCTGATCCTCATCATACCCAACCTGCTGCTGTTGTTGCTCATGCGTAAATATGTGGGCGCTGAGACGCTTTCCAAGGGATATAAAATGGGCTGATGCCCCTACTTACAGGAGGAAAAACGAATGGGCGGCAATACGAAGCTTGAGATACGCGATTTGACCATGCTGTATAAAAACGGGGATGGCGTCAGGAATATCAACCTGACCGTCGACAAGGGCGAGCTTGTGACGCTCCTTGGCCCGTCCGGATGCGGAAAAACCACCATATTGCGCACCATCGGCGGCTTTTTGCAGGCAAGTTCCGGGCAGGTACTCATTGACGATAAGGATGTTACCTTCCTGCCCCCGGAAAAGCGGCCGACGGCCATGGTGTTCCAAAGCTATAACCTCTGGCCGCATATGACGGTATCCGAAAACATGGCCTTCGGCCTGAAGCTTCGGAAAGTTCCCAAAGAGGAGCGCAAGAAGCGTATTGCCGACATGCTGGAGCTTGTGAAAATGCCCGGGACGGAGAAGAAGTTTCCCGGCCAGATGTCGGGCGGTCAGCAGCAGCGCATCGCCATAGGACGCTCCCTGCTTCTGCAGCCCGACGTCCTGCTGCTTGACGAGCCGTTTTCGGCGCTCGATGCAAAAATTCGCTCGCAGATGCGTGAGGAATTAAGAAAAATTCAGACCGATCTCAATATCACCGTCGTATTCGTCACGCATGATCAGGAGGAGGCCATGGCGCTTTCAGACCGCATCGTCGTGATGAACAAAGGCTGCTTCGAGCAGGTCGGCGCCCCGCAGGATATCTACAACCGCCCGGCCAGCCGTTATGTGGCGGACTTTATCGGAGAGATGAATTTCATTGCCCAGGCGGACGGTTCCATCAAGGCGGTACGGCCTGAAAACGTATCCGTCAAAAAGGGCAAAGGCGGCGAGCTGGACGGATATGTGCGCACCATCATGGTATTGGGCCATTATACCGAGATGACGGTGGATACGGACAGCGGCATTGTAAAGACATTTATCTCCGCCGAGGAAGCGGAGCAGTTCAACCGCGGCGACGAAGTCGCGCTCTCGTTTACCGGCACACATCATTATGAGGCCGGTGCGCAGGGGAAATAGTTTCCCGCATTTCTTTTTTGCCGAAGAAGGGCAATTGCCCTTCTCATAATAAAACAAGGAGGAGAGATCAGTGAATATCAAGCGTTTATTTGTTCTGTTTCTCGTCATGTGCCTTGCCATAACGGCTCTGATCGGCTGCGCGCCGGTACAAAGCGCACCCGCGCCCGCACCTGCAGAGGCAGACGCCACCAAGGCGCCTGACCCTGCTGCCCCGGCACCCGCACCCGCGGAAAAGCCCAAGATCACCCTTTGGGCAACCGGCTCCCAGAACGTATCCGACCTCTTTACGGCGGCAATCGCGACCTACAATGCAAAACCGGATGCAAAGGCTGTCGTAGAACTCCAGTTCCTGCTCTCCGGCACCGGCGATACGCAGCTTTATGACCGCCTGGGCGCGGCCTACAAGACCGGCCAGAAGGATGCAGGCTTTGACATCATTGCGGAAAACAGCACGTCGCTCTCGCAATATGTCGCCGCCGCGGGCAGCGAGGACCTGTTTGCTGAAATTGATTTCAGTAAGATCCCCAACTACAGCAGCGTCCTCATCAAATCCGCGTTCGACAACAAGAAGGTTGTACCGTACCGCGGAACGACGGTGGTATTCGCGTATGACTCCGCCCGCGTTCCTGAACCGCCCAAGACCTGGGCAGAGCTGACTGAATGGATCAAGGCCAACCCCGGCAGGTTCGCCTACAACGTGCCCGGCACCGGCGGCGCAGGCAGCGGTTTTATGTATTCGGCCGTCTACAAGGATCTGCCGGTAGAAGCCAAGACCTCCATCGACCCGAAGTGGAAGGACAGCTGGGGCCCCGGCTTTGAATGGCTCAAGGAAGTCCATCCCTACATGTACAAATCCGGCGGTTCCATTGTGTACCCCAACAAGAACCAGGGCACCTTGGACCTGCTCATCAACAAAGAGGTAGACATCATCCCCGCATGGGCAGACCAGGTCCTTTCCAACGTCGCACAGGGCACCCTGCCTGAGACCGTGAAGATCTATCAGCTTGATCAGCCGCTCAACGGCACCGACGTCGTGCTTGCCATGCCCAGCATTGGCTCCAATGCGGACGCCTGCTATGACTTCATGAACTTCATGATCAGCCCCGAGGCGCAGCTTCTCTGCCTTGAGATCATGTATGCGGTGCCCGTCGTCCCCCTTGCGCACCTGGACAGCAGCAAGACCGACGTCGTTTCCGGGATCGACGTTTCCAACTTCTCCATCATATCGCTGGGCGACCTTGCCAAGCAGATGGAAGAACAATGGGCTGTTGAAATCGGTACGATCGGTTAATTGAAAAGCCTCTTATAAGGAAATTACCAGGAGCGGGTGCGGCATGGGCCGCGCCCGCCCCGCCCCGGACGAATATCCCTATTTTCGGCGCGCAACGACCGGAAGGAGACTACGGCATGAAAAAGCGCACATGGAAGACCAACCTGTTTATCACGGCGATGCTGCTGCCCTCGCTTCTTCTCTCCCTGGGAATCGTGGCATACCCCATGCTCAACACAGTGCTGATGAGCTTTCAAAAGGCGGACGGCAGCGGGTTTACATTGGAACATTACAAGTTTTTGTTTACAGATAGAATAGCGGTGGATAACATCGTCTATACGGTATGGGTTACGGTGGTCACCGTCGTACTGGCGATTGTCATCTCCTATTTATTGGCGCTGTACCTGCGCTTCACCAATTCCAAAATCAGCCGGTTCATCGGGACCATTTACTTGCTTCCGCGCTTTGTGCCGCAGCTGGTCGCCATTTACGCCCTCATTACGGTCGTGCGCGATTCAGGATTCCTCAACCGCCTTTCGCAGCTGTTCGGCGCGAATTTCAAGCCGGGGCTTCTATTCAACGCCAACGGCATCATATTGATGAATCTATGGTTCAATATCGCGTTTGCGACAATGATCATTGTGGCCGCTCTGAGCAATATTTCCGATTCCATCGTGGAGAGCGCGCGCGACGTAGGCGCGAGCAAGCTTCATGTGTTCTTCAAGATGATATTGCCGCTGTCCTTTAAGGATGTCATGATCGCCATGACGTTCATATTCATGACCAACATCAGTTCCTTTACAACGCCTTACCTGATTGGCCCCAATCATCCGATGATGCTGGGCGTATATCTAAGAAAACAGTTTTCCATGAATATGGATTACGAGTTATCTGCGGCGTTGTCGGTCGTCATATTCGTATTCTCCTCCATATCCGCCATCGTGTATCTGTATACCAACCTGAAAGAACAGGAGTGGGAGAAAACAGGCCTGTAACGGGAGATGATCAAATTGGCCGAATTAACCATTGTCGAAATCATCATACGCCTGGCCCTGGCGATTGTTTGCTCCGGATTTATCGGGTATGACAGGCAGTTCAAGCACAGGCCGGCGGGTATCCGGACGCATATCTTGGTCTGCGTGGGGGCAACTTTGGTCGCATTGATCCAAAAGCAAATTGAAGTCGAGTCCCTCACGATCGCGATCACCCACCCCGATTTGTCCGAAATCATCCGTTCCGACCCCGCACGGCTGATCGCGCAGGTCGTAAGCGGAATAGGCTTCCTGGGAGCAGGGACCATCATCGTCACGAAGCGGTCCATCATGGGCCTTACCACGGCGGCTTCCCTCTGGGCGGTCGCGGGGCTCGGCCTTGCGATCGGGATGGGCTACTATGCGATTACCGTCGCCGGATTCTTTTCCATTATCGTGGTGCTGACGCTGCTCAAAAAGGTCATCCATATCCCCGTCCTGAAGCGCCTGGAAATCCAGCAGGACGCGCCCAAGGAGACGGAAACGTTTATCAGCGGGTATTTCAAAGAGAAAAACATCCGCGTCAAAGACGTGGAGCATGACGCAAATTTCGCCAACGGGAAAAGCACATACACGCACCTGTATACCATCGAGATTCCCAAAGATATCGATTATTCGGATATCATAGAGGATCTGTCCAAATGCAAGGGGATTGAACGGATAAGGGCGATCAATATCTAGCATTATAATGAGTAACAAAAAGAACCCCGGATCCGGGGTTCTTTTCCATTAAATCTGTTTGAGCGTTCAAGGTATCGGCGCTTTAGCCGCCGCGTCCTCGCTGGGAGACGCCTCGGACACTAGGCCTGCGGGCCGTCGCGACAGATTTTTTGCTTTGGGGAAACTATGTTTCCCCACTCCCCTTTCTTGGAAGTGCCGTACTTCAGGGGGCGCGGGGGGACGTAGCTGAGCGCCGCCTGTGGCGGAAGAAGCGAAGCGCAGTCCCAGTGAGCAAGGAAGTATTGGAGCGGCTTGTCGCGATGTAATACGACCATTGTGAACTGTGGGCCATAAGGCGAGGCCCTTCCGCTATAAAATAAAAAAGTTAATCATCGCCACTACAGGTGGCGATACCTTATGAAATACAACGTGCTTTTTTGCTCAAAGAACCTCAAGGTTCTTTATTTTCGGAAAGGATATTCCTTACAGCGCCGCAAGCGCCGCATACTGCGCCTTGAGCGAAGGATAGACGGTTTTATAGAGCGCGTAATAGGGCGCGTAAGCCTTGACGCTCGCTTCATCCGGCTGCTGGAGCGAATTGAGACGGATGACGGCGTCGCACGCCTCGGGCACGCTCTTGTAGACGCCCGCGCCTACGCCCGCCAGCAGGGCAACGCCCAAAGCCGGGCCTTCCCCGGAGGAAGCGACGGTAGCCACCGGGCAGTTTAAAACATCCGAAAGCATCTGCCGCCACAACGTGCTCCTTGCGCCGCCGCCCGTGGCCAACAGCTCCTTGGGTACGATGCCCATGCTGTGCAATACATCCAGACATTCCCGCTGGGAGTAGGAGACGCCCTCCAGCACGGCGCGCAGCATATCGTACTTGGTATGGATAGCGGAAAGGCCAATAAACGCGCCGCGCGCGTCGGAATCGAGTATCGGCGAACGCTCGCCCATCAGATAAGGAAGATACAGCAGGCGGTTGGAGCCGATGGGCACGCGCGCGGCCTGGGCGTTCATCAGATCGTACGGGTCCACGCCCATGCCCGCGGCGGTTTCCATCTCCGCGGTAAAGAAATGATCGCGGAACCACTTTAACGAGAGGCCCGCCGAAAGCGTGCAGCTCATGACCGTATAACAGCCGGGCACGGCGTGGCAGAAGGTATGCACCCGCCCGCCGGGATCGATACGCACGCTGTCCGCATGCGCGAAGATCACGCCGGACGTGCCGATGGTCAAAAACGCGCGGCCTTCTTTGACCACGCCGGTGCCGACAGCGGCAGCCGCATTGTCCCCCGCGCCGCCCACGACGGGAGTGCCTTCCGCAAGGCCGGTAAGCGCCGCGACTTCTTTTGTAATATGGCCCGTAACGTCGGGTGATTCATAGACTTTGGGCAGCAGCGCGCCGTCGATACCCAGTATGGAAAGCACCTCTTCCGACCAGCAGCGCTTGGGCACGTCCAGCAAGTTGGTGCCCGCGGCGTCCGACGCTTCCGTTGCGTATACGCCGGTCAGGCGGTAACGGATATAATCCTTGGGCAGGAGCATCATGCGGCAAGCTTGATACAGCTCCGGCTCGTGCCTGCGTACCCAGAGCACCTTTCCCGCGGTAAAGCCGGTGAGCGCGGGGTTGGCCGTGATGGCAATGAGCTTTTCTTTGCCCACCTTTTCGGTGATTTCCGCGCATTCGGCGGCGGTGCGGCCATCGCACCACAAAATGCTGCGCCTTAATACCTCGCCTTTTGCGTTGAGCATGACAAGCCCGTGCATCTGGCCGGAGAGGCCCACGCCTTTGATATCCCTGGCGTCAACGCCAGAGCGGGAAACGACCTCCCGTATGGTTTCAACGGCAGCGCGCCACCAATCCTCCGGTTCCTGTTCCGCCCAGCCGTTTTGCGGCTGGTAAAGCGGATACTCCCTTACCGCCGAGGAGATCCGGTTGCCCGCCTCGTCAAATAACACCGTCTTTGTGCCGGATGTTCCAATATCCACACCGATCAAGTATTGCATAAGCGCCTCCTTATTATATTGCCTGGAAAAAGAGCGTGTCGGAAATGAACTTAAATATCCCGCATGAACGCGTCGATATGCATCAGCGCCGCGCCCACGGCGGTGGATTCGCGTTTGAATACGCAGGGCTTGATGTAGCTGCCGTCCGTCTCAAATGTGTTGAGTTTGGCCGCACGCCGCCGTACATCGTCCAAATACGGCTCAAGATGGCTGCCCACATATCCCCCGATGACCACATCGCAGTCAAACGCCATGCGCAGGATGTTGACCGTTCTTGCAAGGTCATCAAGATAGGTGTCCCAAAGCGCTACCTGCGTAGGCTGCCGTTCTTCCAGCGCTATAAAAAAATCTTCTAGCTTGCCCGCAAACGGACCGGCAAGAAGCTGGGCGGACAGATACGAATCGATACAGCCCTTTTGCCCGCAATAGCACACTTTCCCATCCGGATACAATGTGATGTGCCCGAATTCGCCCGCGCGGTTGTTTACGCCCGAAAGCGCCTTGCCGCTGCCGATAAACGCGCCACCGACGCTGTTGTTGATGGACAGGTAAACCATGCTGTTTTCTGCCCAATGCACCTTGTGCAGCACCGCGGAACCCCAAAGCTCCGCAAATCCGCCGGAGTTCGCGTCGTTAAAGAGGCGGCACGGGTACCGGATCTCCGCCTGAAAATCGTTGAGATCGCTGGTGGTATAATCGAGCAGCGCCGCGTAGGTCATTTTGCTGCCGTTTTCGGATATGATGGCCGGTACGGCGATACCCACGCCCAGAATGGAACCTGGGTCAATCCCGTTATCGCCGACCACCTTTTCTAAAAGTGCGGCGATGCCCTTGAAATAGGACCGGTTGGAGGAGAACGGAAACCGGAAGCGCTCCGCCGCAATGATATTGCCCCTAAGGTCCACTACCACCACGCCCACATGGTTGCGCGTTACATCAAGGCCAATGGCGTGCCGCGCGCGGGTATTGAGCGCAATTGCCCTAGCTTTGCGCCCGCCTGTCGACTCAAACACCCCGACATCCTGTATAAGCCCTCTCTCAAACAGCTCGTTGAGATTATGCGTCACAGTAGGAAGGCTCAGTCCAAGGTCGGATGCGATCTGCTGCTTACAGGCCTTGCCGCTGTCCATATGAAAAATATACTTATAGATCAAATTCCGGTTGCTTTTTCGAACTTCTATGTTGTTCAGCCTTTGATGATCCATCCGTCACCTTTTATAAAAGTATTTCATATTTCAATTCCGTTCTTATTTTAACATGGCGCCCGGCAAATAGGCAAGCGCCGCCTTTCCTATTATTCGCAGTTTTCTGGTCCGGCAAACGCTATTTTTGACAATACTTTAACATCATAAATGAATTTAATAGTATCACCGGTTGCCTCAATCAACCCGAAAAAATTGTTATTGACATGGCAGCCAGCCGGTGTGTATTATCTTTTTACAATATGATTTACAAAAGTGATTTTTAAAAAAGCTTTTATTAGAATAACTCTTCTTCTTTTTTCACAGTTTAAATGGGTGAGGTGAATCAACAAATGCAATCCGGGCAAACGCGCAACCAGGATATCAAAATCGAGGTATCGCACGTATCCAAATCCTTTCCCGGCGTAAAAGCGCTGGATGATATCCACTTTTGCGTCAGGCGCGGCACGACGCATGTGCTCTGCGGGGAAAACGGCGCGGGCAAATCCACGCTGATGAAGATCATCAACGGCATCTACCAGCCGGATTCCGGGCAGATTTATCTGGACGGCAAGCCCGTGCGCATCGACAATCCCATTCACGCGCGCAACATGGGCATCTCCATGATATTCCAGGAGCTTTCCTATGTACCCGAAATGACGGTGGAAGAAAACATCTTCTTAGGCAACTGGCCCGTAAACAAATTCGGGCAGATTGATTGGAAGCAGATTAGGAAGCGCACGCAGGAATTGCTGCGCCAGGAGGGTCTCTCCTACCAGCCCAACACGCCGCTCAAAAGCCTCTCGGTATCCGATATCCAGATGCTTGAGATCATAAAGGCCATCTCCTACAGCTCGGACATCATCATTATGGATGAACCCACCTCCGCCATTACAGATAAGGAAATCGACCGGCTGTTTGAAAAAATCGCGATGCTCAAAGCGCGCGGCGCCTGCATCATCTACATCTCGCACAAGCTGGATGAAATATTCCGCATCGCAGATGAAATCACCGTACTCCGGGACGGCGCCGTGGTGGACTCCCGCCCGGCGAGCGAACTGGATATTGACGACGTGATCGCCCTGATGGTGGGGCGGCGCATGGAAAACAAATATCCTTATGTGGAGTGTAAAAAAGGCGACGTCGTGCTGGACGTAAAGGACCTCTTCAGCGAAGGCGTGTTCCGAGACATCAGCTTCCATGTCAGAGCCGGAGAAATCGTGGGCTTTGCGGGATTGATGGGGGCCGGGCGCACCGAAGTCATGCGCGCGCTGTTCGGCCTTGACCCGTATACCGAAGGGCGGGTCAGCATCCGCGGCAGGCCGCTGCAGAAAGGCAACGTCTCAAAGAGCATTCAGCAGGGCCTGGTCATGCTCAGCGAGGACCGCAAGCGCCACGGCATCATCCCCATGCGCTCGGTCACGGAAAACGTCTCCCTCGCAAGCCTGGAGAAGGTCATTTACCGGGGCCGCCTGCACCGCAAAAAGGAATTTCAGTTTGTAGACACGGCCTGCAAAAGCATGAGCGTAAAGACCCCCTCCTATGAGACCGCCATCGAGGCGCTCAGCGGCGGCAACCAGCAAAAGGTCGTCCTGGCCAAGTGGATGCTGCGGGACCCCGACGTGCTCATTATGGATGAACCCACCCGCGGCATCGACGTGGGCGCGAAATATGAAATCTACAAGCTGATGACGGAACTGGCCCAAAAGGGCAAGGCGCTGATCATGGTTTCCTCGGAGCTGCCGGAACTGATCGGCATGTGCGACCGCATTTATGTGCTGTGTGCTGGCACCATCGTGGGTGAACTCCGCCGCGAGGAATTCTCGCAGGAAACGGTCATGGCTTATGCGACCGGCACGGTATCGGGCAAAAACAAAAAAGAGGTGAACGGCAATGCGTGAAAAGAGTTTCAATAAAGAACGGTGGGCCGCCGTCAGCAGAAAATACAGCATATTCCTTGTTCTTGTGGCGCTGTTTCTCGTATGCAGCATCATCAACCCGAACTTCTTAACCTGGACCAATCTGACCAACATCTCCCGCCAGCTTGCGGTTACGACCATACTGGCGTTCGGCGAAACCATACTGATCGTCTGCGGGCTATTGGATCTTTCCTCCGGCTCGGTCATCGCTTTGGCGGGCACGCTCTCCGTCGCCGCGTTCAAGGCGAGCGGCAACCTGTTCTTCGCGTTCCTGGTGGGCGTTGTGCTTGCCGTAGTATGTAACGCTTTAAACGGGGTGATGGTAACCACATTCAAAGCGCCCGCGTTTATCGCAACGCTTGCCATGCAGACCATGGCGCGGGGCGCCGCCCTGCTGTATACCTCCGGCCAGAACATCTACCAGCTTGGCGATTATATCGTGTTCGGCCAGGGTTCTATCGGTCCCGTCCCCACCCCCGTCATCTTCCTGCTCTTGATCTTCCTTGTGACCTGGTACGTATTGAGCAATACAAGGTTCGGACGCTCGCTTTACGCCATAGGCGGCAACGAAAGCGCCGCAATTGCCTCGGGCATCGCGGTCAACCGCGTCAAGATGTGGGCATACCTGGTCAACGGCATATTCGTAGGCATCGCCGCCGTCCTGTTCATGAGCCGCGTCAACACCGGCCTTCCCAACGGCGCGCAAGGGTATGAGTTTGAGGCGCTCACCGCCACCGTGATCGGCGGCACGAGCATGAGCGGCGGCATCGGCACCGCGGGCGGAACGCTCATCGGCGCGTTCATTGTAGGCTTCTTGAACAACATTATGAACCTGACGAACGTCGACTCCTACCTTCAGCAGATTGTCCGCGGCCTGATCATTGCCCTTGCCGTCATCTACGACATATTTGCAAAGACCAACCGGACAAAGCGCAGGCTCGGCAACATCGAAGATCAGAAACAAACTAAGTAACCGGTAACAAATTTGGCGCCGCGCGCCAATGAAATAACGACGATTGAGGAGGTCCCACATGAAGAAACTGCTTACATCTGCACTGGTGCTCCTGCTGGCTTTGGTCATGCTGGCCGGATGCGCCGCCCCCACCCCCGCCCCGGCGCCGGGTGAGCCCGCGCAAACGCAGGCCCCCGCAACCAATCCCGAAACCCCCGCTGAAAAAACCTACCGCATCGCCTATATCGCAAGGGCCCAGGCTGACTCTTTTGCGGCTTGGCTTGCCAACGCAGTCGTGGAAGAAGCCAAGAATTACAGCAACATCACCGTTGACGTATTTGACGGCCAGGCTTCCGACGACAAAGAAAACTCCATGATCGAGAACGCCATCACCAACAAATACGACGTGATCATCGTCCAGCCTAACAACGGCGAAGCCCAGCGTCCCTATGTGGAAAAGGTCGTCGCGGCGGGTATCCACTGCATCACCACCAACGCCCGTATCTCCGGCATTGAGGGCGCTTCCTCAGTGGACGCGGATCCCTACGAACAGGCTGCCGTCAACGCCCGCATGGCGATCGAGCAGATCCCCGAGAACGCAAAGGTCGTCGTCCTGAACGGGCCCGCGGGCAACTTCCACGCGGACGAGCGCCGCAAGAGCTGGCAGGCGGAATTCTTTGACAAGCGCCCGGACGTCCAGATCGTAGGCGAACAGATTGCCAACTGGAACAAGGACGAAGCCATGCGCTACATGGAAGACTGGGTACAGGCCAACGATAAGATCGACGCCATCATCTCCATGAACGACAACATGTGCGCAGGCGCGCTCGAAGTCGTCAAGGACAACCCGGCCTACGCGAACGTTCTGGCCTACGGCGTGGACGGCACCGCCGAAGCCTGCCTGCTGATCAAGGAAGGCCGCATGACCTCCACCTGCATGCAGAGCGCATATGACCTTGCGAAGCTGCTGCTTGAAGTTTCCAACAAGCTCATCACCGGCAAGGAGACCCAGATCGATACCGATATCGGCAACCCCCTCGTGACCAAGGACAACGTGGACGAATACATCGAAATGCATAAGAAAGCGGGAGCACTCTAAACTCCCCTAGGGCAACGACATAGGCGCGCGGCGGCAACAATGCGCGCCTCCTTTTAAAGGAGCAATACACAAGGAGCAAAACAATGCAAAACAAAGCCTTTTATATGACTCAAACCAATCACATGGAGCTGCGCGAAATCCCCGTGCCCGAACCCAAGCCCAAAGAGGTGCTCATTAAAATCGAGTATGTGGGGATCTGCGGTTCCGATTCCCATTATTACGAGTTTGGCAGCATCGGCAGCTTTGTCGTAACGGGCGATTTTATCTTGGGGCACGAATGCGCGGGCACGGTGGTAGGCCTTGGGGAAGGCGTGACCCACCTTGCGGTCGGAGACCGCGTTGCATTGGAGCCGGGAATCACCTGCGGCCAATGCCATTACTGCAAGAGCGGAAAATACAACCTCTGCCCGGATGTGGAGTTCTTAGCGACGCCGCCATATGATGGCTGCCTGATGCAGTACATGACGTTCCCGGAAAACATGTGCTTCAAGCTTCCTGAAAACGTCTCCACCAAGGAAGGCGCGCTGGTGGAACCGCTTGCGGTGGGGATGCACGCGGCAAATCAGGGCGCAGTCGGCGTCGGGGACTCGGTCGTGATACTGGGTTCCGGCTGCATTGGCCTGATGACGCTGCTCGCCGCCAAAGCCCATGGGGCCGGAAAAGTAATCGTAACGGATGTCTTAGACAAACGCCTTGCGATTGCAAAGAAACTGGGTGCGGATCTTGTCGTCAACGCGGCGGAGCAGGACGTATTGGAAATCGCCCGCACGCTCAATGGCGGCGAAGGCCCCGACGTTGTATTTGAGACCGCGGGCAGCGACAGAACCATCGCGCAGACGCCTTATCTGGTGCGCCGCGGCGGCCGTATCGTGCTTGTCGGCCTGGCCGGCAAAGACATCGTTCCCTTTGACTTCTCTCAGATCATGGCAAAAGAAGCCAGCATTGAGTCCGTGTTCCGTTACCGCAATATTTATCCTGCCGCCATCGCGGCGATCGCCGCCGGCAAAATCGACGTCTCCGGCATTGTCTCGCATGAATTTGATTTTGAGAACACCCCGGAAGCTTTCGACTACGCCAGCCATCACAAATCCGACGTGATCAAGGCCGTGATCAAGCTGTAATGTTTATCCCGGATAAAATGGACATCGGTTAACATGCATGCAAACGTAAGCTGACGCCTTCCCTTGGAGGCGTCAGCTTTTTCATTGGGCATTGTTTCGGTTTGTTTCCGGAAGTTCCGGCTGGAAACAAAAACGCGCGGCTTATTTTTTCTTCAGCTTATCCTCATACATGTTTTGATCCACGATTGCGATCATCTGATCCATATTGAGGTCCATTTCGGGCCGGTAAGAGAAGATCCCCATACTTGCGTTGACCGGATACGGCTTATAGTGTTCCCCGTTCAACGTTTCAAACCTTTGGGCAATCCTGCGGCGGGTCCCTTCTGCTTCCTGTTCATCATCGGTATGAAACAGTATGATAAATTCATCGCCGCCGTAGCGGAACATGGTATCGTTGGGTTTAATTTCTTCCCCGATTATTCTGCAAACATCAACAATGAAGGCATCCCCCTCCACATGGCCGAATTGGTCGTTCACCATTTTAAGATTGTCCATGTCAAAAAAGCAAAGTTGAAATCCTGTTTTTTCGTGTTGGGCGGCCTCAAGCCTTCTTCTTACAAGGTCCATACCGACCCTTCTGTTCAGTACGCCCGTCAGGCTGTCCATAGACGCATTGATGGTCAGTTCATGCTCCATCCTCCTGATTTCCGAGATATCCGCAACCCCGCTCAAAATAGCTCTTTCTCCAAAATAGTCGATCAGCTCATAATTTACGATCGCGCATTTCACTTGCCCGGACAGCGTCTTTTGCTCCACCACATAATCATTCACTTTTCCGTCAATCTCGAGCATGTTGCAGATGACGTCCAAGTCCGAGATATTTTCATAGAGATCCCGGTGATGAAGCACCGCGCACTGTTCTTTGGAAATTTCATAAAACAACATTGCCCTTTGATTCGCATATTGGATTTTTCCGTCCTCAAATCGGGATATAACCAATGGAAAAGGATTGATTTCAAACAATTTGATGAATGTCGCCTTATCCTCTTTGAGCATTTCTTCATTTAAGAAGTTTTTGACGTTATACCGGTACATGATCAGAAACAACACAAGCGCCACCAGGACCGTGGTGGTGGAATTGAATATTTTGACCGCAATCGTGCTGTTTTGATAGATAGATAAAAGGGCCGCCGCAAAGCAGATATGAACAAACCCGTATATCCCCAATATCCATTTGGGGTACATCGGAACGACCAGCGCCACTACAAGAACCACCAGAACATAGGCGTCAATGTTTCCGGTGTATCGCTGGCTGTTAAAAGACATCGCCGCCGCCGTCAGCAATGTGAGGAACGCTTCGGAAAGAATTGCCGCTTTGGCAAAATAAGAAAGACGGTATCGTTCCGATTTTTCAATTGCTCTGTAAATGATAATATATCCAAACGAGCATACCAGCCCCGCAATGTGTATGGATAAAAGCGTCTGACGATACAGCACGTCGGCTGTGGCATCCCTCTTCAAAATGATATCAAGAAAAAAACTGAAAAGACACGCAACAAACGTGAGCCAATTGAACAGCTTGGCGCGTTGTAAACCGACTGCGGTGTATTTCCTTTTAAATTCCGCATTGTTTTTAAAATCCGTATTTAAAAATAAACGCTCGGAAAGTCTATGGAAAAATTGCATGGTACGCTTTGCCAGACACCCTTCCGTTATCGTCTTTGATTTTGGGCTTTTATTTTGCATCAAAGCATATGCTTATAATCGTTATTCCCGCGCCTTGGTTTATATCTTATTTCGCGCATACCCTTTTATTATCTACCTCTCCTGTGAAAGTTACAAGATTTAGCTGCGCCGTTTCCGCTCATAAAAGCTCTGCGGCCTTAATCCGTTTGAACACGATACCATCGTCTCCCGGGTAAAAAGCAAAGCCCGTTCCGGAACGGAACGGGCTTTTGCCATAGCCTGTTTTTCGTCATTTTAGCCGTTGTCCCTATGTGCGATATACTCCGCTATCTGGGTAAAGTCCGCCTGCGACAGCCTCCCCGCCATGCCCTTCCCAAAGTAGGCCACGTCGTCAATCGCCATTCTTTCCTATGTTCAATCACAATCCGTTAAAACTAATGATGGCATGAAAATCGCATCAAACCAAAGATATCTTTGCGGTCCAGCCCGTTTTTGTCTACAATAAAGCATATTTCTCTTTGTATCCCGCCGCGGCAAGGACGCGCCTGATTGCCGATTGATTGCCCTTGCGAGCGGGTAATTTAGAAGAAAAAGCAGGGGGCCGTATGATCGTTTGCACCTTACCGCAGGACCTGATGCAGGAAAAACACTACCGTTATTTTGAGCAGCGGACGAGGACCAGGATTGTTCCCGCCATTACGCACGAAGAACGCGCGCGGCTCATCCCGCAGGCGGAAATTTTATTGTCCTTTCCCTCCACCGTAAAAAAATACATCGCACAGGTGGAAACACTCAAATGGGTATTCTGCATGTCCGCAGGCGTAGAGGAGCTGCCGTTTGACGAGCTGATGGAACGAAAGATCGTCGTCTCCAACGCAAGCGGCGTGCACGCCGAGCAGATGTCCGAGCACACGCTGGGCGTCATGATCGCATTTTGCCGGGAATTTCACACGCTGATGAAAAACCAGTTTGCAAACAAGTGGGAGCGCCGGATGGACGTAGACGAGCTTTCCGGCAAAACCCTGTGCGTGATTGGCACAGGCAGCGTGGGCCGGGAGATCGCCCGCAAGGCAAAAGCCTTTTATATGAACGTCATCGGCGTGAAAAGCATCCCCGCAACGCTGCCCGACTTTGACGAAATCTATCCGTCCACACGCCTGCGCGACGCGCTACAAGCATCCGATTATATCGTTCTGATCGCGCCGCTGACCGACGCGACCTACCACATGATCGGCTTAAGCGAGTTTCAATGCATGAAGCCAAGCGCCGTGTTCATCAATATTTCAAGAGGCGATACCGTCGATGAAGAGGCCCTGCTGATGGCCCTGGAGAACGGCTGGATCAAAGGCGCGGGATTGGATGTGTTCCATGAAGAACCGCTTCCGCAGGAAAGCAGGCTCTGGAAGCTCGATAACGTGATTTTAACACCGCATAATTCCGGCCTGAGCCGGCATTATTTCCAAAAATGCGTGGCGCTTTTTGCGGACGCGTATGAGCGTTTCATCTCCGGGCATGGCGTTCTCAACCAAATCGACCTAAAAAAAGGGTATTGATAGGAAACGCAAAGGCAGACCGTTATGGGGCCGTTTGAACGGCAGGCTGAAGCAGAGGGCTTTCCGTTCGAGTCGGCAACTGAAAGTGCATGGCGATGCCCTCGACCATATAATTCGAAATTTGCTGCGCATTGAAATGCGCGGCATCAAATTGCTCAATGGCTCCACGGAAATCTTCTTCCCGCAGCCTCCACAGCAAGGTCTCTTCCAAAAGGAACCGTTGGTAGAGAAGTTCCATCCATGTCGCCATGTCCCAGTGTGGATTGATGGAGGCAAGGAATTGCGCAATTTCACTCGCATTTCCATACCACACGGTTCTTTGTTCTTCCGCGTTTTGCCCAGTTCTGACGATGGCCGCAAGTTCCGAGAGCAGCAGGATATGCCGCGTCAACAGTTCCTGAAACCGCCTTGCGTTTCCCTCTCCGTAAAACGGAACAAATACATCGGCAAATTCGGCTGCGTTGCGCAGGATACGGGAAGCGACATATCCTGAGCCGCGCTGGCTGTACATTAGGTTCAGGATATAATATCTGGTCCAAAACAGGAAATCAATCCATAAGTCCCGGATTCTTTCGTCCCAGTCCATATTTCAGTCCCGCCTTCCCCGTACTCCTTACAATATATGCAGATGAAACGACTTTCGGGCAAAATTGTGCAGGAAATGGAATGCAGTATAGCAATGATAAAAAGCAATAAGCCCGCTCAGGATCGGACTACATAAAAGATGTCCGATTTGACGACATGCGCGTCAAACCGGACACTTGCGTTTGGGGTTGTTGCGCCAACCCAGAGCGGGAATGTTCAAAGAAGCGGCATATGCCACTTCTTTGACAATGGTTAAAATACCGGCACGACAGCGCCCTGATAGGTGGTTTCGATATACGCCTTCACCTCGGGGCTGGTGGCCGCCTGCACAAGCGCCTGGATGGTCGGGTTGTTTTCGTTCCCGTTCTTTACGGCAATGAAGTTTGCAAACGTGGTCGCGGCGACGGAAGCAGGATCTTCTTTTGCAAGCGCGTCGGTCGCGGCGTTGAGCCCGGCCTGGATCGCAAAGTTGCCGTTAATGACGGCGATGTCCACATCCTGCAAGGAGCGGGTGAGCTGCTCCGCAGCGATTTCAATAATCTTGAGGTTCTTGGGATTTTCCACGATATCGTTGACGGTGGTATTGAGGTCAGCACCCTCTTTAAGTTTGATCAGGCCCTGAGCCTCAAGCAGCAGCAGCGCGCGCGCTTCGTTGGTGGTATCGTTGGGGACCGCTACCTGCGCTTTATCGGCAAGCGCATCAAGAGAGGCGGTTTTGCCCGCATAGATGCCGAGCGGCTCAAAGTGGACGTTCACGACGGGTACGATATCCGTGCCCTGCTCCGCGTTGAACTGATCAAGATACGGCTTGTGCTGGAAGTAGTTTGCGTCCAGGTCTCCGCTGTCGAGCGCCAGGTTGGGCTGCACGTAATCCGTGAACTCCACAATCTGCAGATCATAGCCCTGGGCTGCGAGCAGTTCTTTTACAATGCTCAGGATTTCCGCGTGCGGGGTGGGCGTTGCGCCAATTTTAATCACGATGGGCGCGGGCGTCTCCGCCGGAGTTTCAGCGGGAGCTTCGGTAGGCTGGGCCGTTTCCGCCACGGGGGCCTGGGTCTGTTCGGGCGCTGCGGGAGCGGATGCGCAGCCTGCGAACAGGGCTACTGCGAGCAGGACTGCGGCAAACAAAGCGAGATACTTCTTCATGTCTTTTTCCTCCAGTAATGATTTAATTTTTTCTTTTATCCGAGCGCTTGGCAATTTTCATGCCAACCTCCTGGAATATCTGTACAAGCACCACCAGCAGCGCGGCCGTTACCAGCATGATATCCGTCTGGTATCTGTTATAGCCGTAACGGATGGCGATATCGCCCAATCCGCCGCCGCCCACAAAGCCGGCCATGGCGGAATAGCCCAATATGGTGGTGATGGCGATGGCCCCGCCCACAAGGAGCGAAGGCCGTGCTTCCGAGAGCAGCACCTTGAATATGATCTGCGACGGGGAAGCCCCCATGGACTGCGCCGCCTCCACCACGCCGCGGTCCACCTCTTTAAAAGAGGATTCCACCAGCCGCGCAATGAACGGCGCTGCGGAAATCACCAACGGCACAATTGTCGCGTCGGAGCCGATGGTGGTCCCCGTAATAAACCGCGTGATGGGGGACACCGCAAGCAGCAGGATCAAAAACGGCAGGGACCGGACGATATTGATGAAAATATCCAGCGCTTTATAGAGCCAATGAACGGGGCGGATGCCGTCGCGCGCAGTCATCACCAGCACAATGCCCAATGGCAACCCCAGCGCATAGGCAAGCAGGGTGGAGGCCACTACCATATACAACGTCTCGCCGATGCCCTTTACAATCATCTGCACTACAGCGGGCTCAAACATAGCCGTACACCTCCTCCACGCTCAACCCCCGGGAGCGGAGATATTCCATCATGCCGCTTGCCGTCCGGTCGGACTCCGGCAGTTGAATAACGATCTGCCCGAACGCCTTACCGTCGATGTTCTTGGTATCCGCAAACAGGATGTTGACGGTTTCCTTAAACTCCAGTACCATTTCAGCAATGGTCGGCTCAAAGGCGGAGCCACCGCCATATACGATGCGGCAACATCGGGAGCCGATAAAGCGCGCGCTTTCCCTGCCAAACGGATAAACGAGGCGGCGCGCGGCCTCAGACCGCGGGCGCGTGAACACATCCTTGACGCTGCCGGTTTCTGCAATGCGGCTGTCGTCTATAATGGCGACGCGGCTGCATACTTCTTCAATCACGCCCATTTCATGCGTGATGACAACAATTGTGATGCCCAGCCGCTGATTGATATCCTTGAGCAGGCTTAATACCTCACGCGTGGTGGCGGGGTCCAGAGCGCTTGTCGCCTCATCGGACAAGAGCACCTTGGGGTCCGTGGCGAGCGCACGGGCGATGGCCACGCGCTGGCGCTGACCGCCCGAAAGCTGGGACGGATAGGCGTTCTCTTTTTCCGAAAGCCCCACAAGAGAAAGAAGCTCCCTTGCGCGCAGCTGCGCTTCCGGCTTCGTTGTCCCCGCGATTTCCATGGGAAAACAGACGTTTTGAAGCGCCGTGCGCTGCATGAAAAGATTGAATTGCTGAAATATCATGCCCATGGACTGGCGCGCCTTGTAAAGCTCCCGCTGCGAAAGCCGGGAAAGGTCCTGCCCGTCCAGTACTACCGTGCCTTCGGATGGTTTTTCCAGAAAATTGATGCAGCGCACCAGCGTGCTTTTGCCCGCGCCGCTCATGCCGATGATGCCGAATATCTCTTCGCGTCTTACGCTGAGGTTAATGTCCGTCAGCGCCTGCACTTCGCCGTTTGTGCCCCGGAATGTCTTCCCGAGATTGCGTATTTCTATCATTGGATTGTTTTGCTGTTCCATATCTTCTTCCCTGTCGGCTACCTTGCCAGGCCGGGATATTTTCCCCGCCCGCAGGAAAGCATGCTCCATCGCATTATTTCATATTAAAACTATATGAATATTAGGATATATCTTTCGAATGCTAATGTCAAGGGCAGTGAAAGAATATATTATGTGCAATCTATATCCGTCACATGAGGCATACCCGTTACCCGCATAGCAGGACGCCCCGCTGCCCTCAAAAGCGTAAGCCGTCAAAACACGTCCGATTTGACGAAATGCGCGTCAAATCGGACACCTTGCGTAGGGATGCAACGTCAGCCCTGCACGGAAAAACCCGAAAAAGTGGCATATGCCACTTTTTCGAAAAGTAAACGCCCCGCGGGATAACCGCGGGGCGCTCAAATTTCTGTTTATATGAATGTTTATTTGCGCGCGGCGTCGTACAGCTTTGCGACTGCCGCCCAGTCCACCACGTTCCAGAACGCCTTCACATAATCGGCGCGCAGGTTTTTGTATTTGAGATAATACGCGTGCTCCCAGACGTCGATGCCGAGGATGGGTATGAGGCCCTTGCCTTCCATCAGCGGGTTATCCTGGTTGGGAGAGGAACTGACACTCAGTTTGCCGGAAGCGTCCGTACTCACCCAGGCCCAGCCGGAACCAAACCGGCCGATGGCCGCCGCGGTCGCCTTTTCCTTTAGGGCGTCGATGCCGCCGAAATCGGCGTTGATCTGCTTGAGAAGAGCGCCGTCCGGGTCCCCGCCGCCGTTGGGGGAAAGGGTGCCGAAATAGAGGTTGTGGTTATAAAAACCACCGCCGTTGTTGCGGATGGCGGTACGCAGGCCCTCATCCGCAATGGAGGAAAGGTCCCCTAAAACCGCCTCAATGGCTTTTCCCGCAAGCGCGGGGTCTTTTTCCAGCGCCGCGTTCAGGTTGTTGGTGTACGTTGCATGGTGCTTGGTATAATGCGTGATCATAGTGAGCTCGTCAATATGGGGCTCAAGCGCTTTAAAATCGTATGTCAATGCGATCTGTTTCAACATGGTTCAATACTCCTTTTTCCGTATTTTTTCTTGCTGTTATTTCCACGCCGGTTACGGCGGAGTGCGCGTTTATGGCGCAAGCACGGAGGCTGCGATGGCGTCGGCAAGCGGGTCGAGTTCCGTCTCGGATTTTAAGGAGGAGCGGATATCCAACGTGCCCAGGATCGTAATCTCCTTCATGGCTTTTAATCGTTCGTCCATCCCTTTGAGTGCGGCGCTTGCCCAGGTATGGTTGCCGATGATGGCGGCGGATCTATTCTGCATGTTGAGTACGGAAAGCTCATGCAGCACGGTATCCATGCCATAGTAAAGCGACATATTGTAGGTTGGCGAGCCAATGACAAAATGGCTGTATTTCCATACATCAGCAATGATATAGGAGGCGTGCGTGTTGCTCACGTCATACATGCGCATATCCGTTACCCCCCGCTCTGCCAGCTTGTTTGCCAACGCCAGCATCGCGTTTTCCGTGTTGCCGTACATGGATGCGTAAAAGAGCACCACGCCCTTTTGTTCCGGGATATACCGGCTCCACCTGTCGTACTTCTCCAGCAGGTACCAAAGATTTTCCCGCCAGACCGGCCCGTGCAGCGGGCAGATGATGTGGATGGGCAAATCGCGCAGTTTATTGAGCGCCGCCTGCACCTGCGCGCCAAAGCGCCCTACGATATTGGCGTAGTAGCGGCGCGCTTCGTCTAAAAACAGGTTTTCAATGTCCATTTCATCCGCAAACAGGTTGCCGGAAAGCGCGCCAAACGCGCCGAACGCATCCGCGGAAAACAGGATTTTACTTGTTATCTCATAGGTCATCATCACTTCCGGCCAATGTACCATGGGGGCCATATAGAAGCGGAGCGCGGTCTTCCCCAGCGGGAGTTCCTCTCCTTCCTTTACTTCAAGCTGGTTCCCCGAGATATCCATGCCGTAATACTGCCGGAAGAACTGGAAGGTCATTTTATTGCCCACCACTTTCACGTTCGGGTACCGGCGGACAAGCTCTTCAATATTCGCGCAATGGTCGGGCTCCATATGGTTGATCACCAGGTAATCAAGCGCCCGGCCATTCAATACATGCGCCACGTTCTCCAGGTACTGCGCGCTGACGGAAGAATCCACCGTATCCAAAATGGCGGTCTTTTCATCCAGCACCAGGTACGAGTTATAGGCTACGCCGTTGGTGAGCGGGAACATGTTTTCAAACCGTGAAATCCGTCTGTCATTCGCCCCGACCCAATACACCTGTTCCGTAACCTTCCGTACGCTTTGCATGTTCTTTTCCTCCTGACTTATTGATAACCAACCTTTTTGGTATGCATTCAAGCTATCACAAATATTTCTGATATACAAGCAGGGGAATGGTTGATCCGCACTTTTATATATGCGGATATGCGCATTCCGGCATGAAAAAACGCCGCAAAATTGCGGCGTTCAGGTTATCCGAATGCTATTTATTCTTGGAGGCTCTGCCTCCAAACCTCCGTTTAGGGCCGTAACGGCCCTAAAAACCCATTCTTTCTAGATTGGGTTTCCAAAGGGACGTTACGTCCCTTTGGTGGAGTCAGGGGCAAAACCCCTGTAAAGGGCTCACTGCACCAGCGGCCTGCGGCGTTTTGATTGCTTCATCCATTGCACAATATCAGAAAGCGTTTCTTTTAATGGCCGCGTGCTGTAGCCAAGCTCGCGCGTGGCCTTTTCATGCGAGTAAGCGGCGTTCTGCGTAATGGTAAACAGCGAATACCGGGTGAAGATCGGCGGCTTGCGGGAGAGCTTGTAGTAAAGCTCCATAAACGGCACGATTGCCTTTGCGGCCCACAGCGGCAAATAAAGTTTAAGCCGCCTTTTCCCCGCCACCTCGGAAAGCGTATCGAACAGCTCCCTTAGATCAATAAAGCGGTTGGAAAGGATATAGCATTCGCCGCTTTTGCCCTTCTCCGCCGCAAGCAAAATGCCGCGCGCCACATCGCGGACGTCCACAAAATCAAACCCGCCGTGTATGGCCGCGGGCAACCGCCCATGCACAAAGCTTGCAATCAAATGCGCCATATTGCCTGTAGGCAATCCTTTCGGCCCGATGATGCCCGCCGGATGCACGGCCACCGTATCCAATCCCTGTTTTGCGGCGTCCAGCACAAGCCTTGTGGCGGCAGCCTTGGTTTTGGCGTAATATCCCTTGACCGCGCCGGGATCAAACGAGGCAATTTCCTTCATATCCTGGCCAAAGGGCAGCAGCGGGATGGCGTGGACGGAACTGACATATACAAGCCGCTTTGCGCGGTGTTCCATGCACGCATCCACAACATTGACCGTACCATTCACATTGACGTCATAGACCCGCGGGTCCGCATGCTCCGAAATGGAAACGATGCCCGCGCAATGGATGACGATGAACTGCGCCGATTTAGCGTTTTCAAACAGCTGATTGAGCGTATCCCGCTCGCAGACGTTTCCCGTATATTGCGTAAGCAGCCCTTCATTGCGCTCCGCAAAAGGCAGGCAGCTTTCCCCGGGCAGCATAAACGCGCGTACTTCTTTGCCCTGGTTTAGAAGTTCCTGCACCACGTGGCCGCCCAAGTGGCCTGCCGCCCCCGTTACGATATAAATCAGCTTTTCCATTGTTCTCCTTGCCTTTCCGTTGCCGCAGTCCTTGCTTTGTGCGCATTATCGAACACCGTGTTGATTTACGCTCATGCTTATATTATGATATACCTTGTCATATAATCAACAGACAGTTCGGTATCGTTTGCGCGTTACCGGTCATTTGGATTTTTGCTGTCTGTTTACCGGGTGCCGGAAATTCAAACTTATTGTGAACGGAGCATAAGGCCGTATGAAGCAGGAAAGAACCGACCGCAGGGTCAAATACACGAAAATGGTGCTTAGGCAAAGTCTCCTAGAGCTGCTTGAGGAGCAGCCCATTTCCAAGCTGACGGTCACGGACCTTTGCGCCCGGGCGGACGTCAACCGCAACACGTTCTATGCGCATTATCAAAGCCCGTTCGACCTTCTGATGCAGATCGAAGACGAGCTGTATGAAGAAATCATGCGCTCGGTGGAGCGCTCCCTTTCCGCCCGCACCATGAGCACCTTCCTGCTCGAAGTCTGCCAGTCCATTGAAGCAAACGGCGACCTGTGCAGACTTTTAGTATCCGAACACGGGGACAAGGATTTTTTACGGCGCGTCATGCAGGTGGCACACGACTGGAGCATTGCGGAGTGGAGCGCGCGACCAGGCGACCTGGACCGGGAAGGTATGGAGCTTCTGTATTCCTTTGCGGCAAACGGCAGCATCGCCGTGATCGAAGGCTGGATCAAGTCCAACATGCAAAAAAGCCCGCAGGAGATCGCCATGCTCATTGAAAAAATGACACGCAGCGGCCAAGCCGCATTTTTCCCATCTTCCTCGGATATCATGTAGCATCTTAGCGTCTGCGCGGGGCGCGCGTTTGACCCGCGCGCCTTTTTGTTATATGGTGAAAGAAATAGAACCCTATCGTTTCACACAGGAGGTCTATAAATTATGAAAGTCCTGCTCATCAACGGCAGCCCGCACAAGGAAGGATGTACCTATACCGCGCTGACCGAGGTCGCCGACGAATTGAACCGCCTTGGCGTGGAAACAGAGCTGTTCCATATCGGCACGCAGCCTGTCAGCGGATGTACCGCCTGCGGTTACTGCAGAAAGACGCAGTCCCTTCGGTGCGTGTACCAGGATACCGTCAATGAAGCGATCGCCAAGATGGAGCAGTCTGACGCCATGATCGTGGGTTCCCCCGTCCACTACGCCAGCGCCTGCGGTGCGTTGGTCTCTTTTCTGGACCGCATGTTTTACGCAAGCCGCGGCTTTGCTTTCAAACCGGGGGCCGCCATCGTCACCTGCCGCCGCGGCGGCGCTACGGCGGCGTTTGATCAATTGAACAAGTATTTCCTCATTTCCGGCATGCCGCTTGCTTCCTCGCAATATTGGAACATGGCGCACGGCAACACGCCGGAAGAAATCAGGCAGGATCTTGAGGGCCTGCAAACCATGCGCACGCTGGCAAAAAACATGGCGTGGCTGCTGCAATGCATTGAGGCCGGAAAGCTTCACAACGTACCGCTGCCCGAGGTTGAGCCGCGGCAGGTCACGAATTTTATCCGGTAACGCAATATGGATTGGATACTTGAATCGGAGCGTCTACGGTTCCGGCATATTGTGGAAGCGGACTTTTTAAGCCTGTCTGACCTGCTGCAGGACGAAGAAGTGATGTACGCATGGGAGCACGGCTTCTCGCACGAAGAAGTACGCGGCTTTATGGAGCGGACGTTTGCCCGTTACCGGGAAGACGGTTTTGGGCATTTTGCCGCAATCGAGAAGGAAACGGGCGCGTTTATCGGCGTGATCGGCCCCATCGTTGAGGTGGTGGAGGATGTTCCTTACATGGGGCTTGGCTATATCCTCAAAAAGCGGTATTGGGGAAAAGGGTATGCTGTGGAGGGCGCAAAAGCCTGCATGGCGTATGCGTTTGATCGGCTTGGCGCGCAGAAGGTCATCGCGGAGATCCGCCCGGAAAACCGCCCCTCCCGCAGGGTAGCCGAGCGGCTGGGCATGCGGGTGGAGCGGGAATTTGTAAAGCGCTACCGCGGCAAGGAAATGCCGCATCTGATCTACAGCAAAACAAGGGAATAAAGGTATCGCCACCTACGGTGGCGACGATAGATTATTTTATTTAATAGCGGGAGGGCTGCGCCCCCCGCGCCCCCTGGGCGGTGCTCAAAGGAAGGGGTGAGGATCGGTTGTGTGCCAAAGGCTGCACATCAATCCTTGTAGCTCCGAATGCACCATTCGGGGGCACGAAGTTCCCTCAAAGCGAAAACCGCCTTCGGCGCACTAATGCGTCGATATATTGAAACCTTCAAACAAGTTTATTACACTCAAAAGGGCCGCAATGCGGCCCTTTGCATGTTCTTATGCGGCGAGCTTTTCCAGCGCCTGATCCGTGCTCCAATAGAAATGGTCCTCGCCGATCTTTTCGATCAGCTCCAATTTCTCGAATATCTCCCTGACCGGGGGCTGGAGGCTTGCAAAATACACGGAGGTATTGTTTTGTGTAAGCCGCCCGCAGATTTCCTGCAGCGCCTGCACGCCGGACAGGTCCGCAAGCGGCACGCCGCGCAGGGAGAATATAATCTGCTCCTTGCCGGAAAGCGCTTCAAGCGCGTCCTCCAAACGGCGCACAGAGCCAAAGTACAAAGGTCCCGTGATATACACTACCCCGGTGTGGGAAAGCTTTTCCGTAAACGCCGCCTGCTTGGGAAGCTTAGCCGGGATGACGTCGCTTACGGTCACCTGCATGTTGGAAACCTTGATCACAAACGTCATGACCGAGAAGAGCACGCCGATGACGATGGCCACAGTGAGGTCAAACACCACTGTACAGGCCATGGTGATGAAAAACTGGAGGATGGCGCTTGTGATCTTCTTACTGAATATCTCTTTGATGGCGTGCCATTCGTTCATGCGCCAGGCTGTCATAATCAGCACCCCGGCCAGCGCGCACAGCGGAATGGCGGACATGACGCTGCCAAGCGCAAACATGGAAAGCAGCAGGACGGCTGAATGGATGATGCCGGTCAACCGGGTTTGCCCACCCGCCTTGATGGCGACGCTGGTGCGGGCGATCGCGGCAGTCGCAGGTACGCCGCCAAAGAACGGCAGCACCACGTTGCCGATGCCCTGGGCGATAAGTTCCTGGGATGCGTTGAGCTTTTCGTTTTTCATGCGCCCTGCGCTTGCGCCGCATAAGAGGCTTTCGATCATCCCCAGCGCAGCAATGCTGATGGCGGGCATGACAAGCCCTCTGAGTTCTTTCAAGTGAATGGCGGAAAGCGTGAGCCGTTCCCCCAGCAGCAGCGTGCGGGGGATTTCCCCAACGCTTGTAACAGGAAGGCGAAACAGGATGTTCGCCCCGGTCGCGAGTATGATCGCAACGAGCGAGGCGGGGCAGACCTGGGCCCACTTCCTGGGATAAAACGCGATGAGCAAAATGACCGCAACGCCCATGATGAGCGCAGCCGGGTTAAAGGATGATTGCGGCAGCGTAAAGTAGCTGATGATGCGCTCAATGGTTTCTTCCCCGGCGGAAGTAAGACCCGTCAAATTGTTGATCTGCCCCAGCGCAATGATGACGGCAATGCCGGAGGTAAAGCCGGTGATGACAGGCAAGGGAATAAAAGAAACAATATCCCCCAGCTTGAACACGCCCGCAAGGATGAGCATGACGCCGGACAGAAGGCAAGCCAGAAACACGCCGTTTAGCCCATACTGCGCGACAAGCGATACCAAAATCGCCGTCATGGCCCCCGTCGGCCCCGAAAGCTGGTACGAAGCGCCGGACAACGAGCCGATGACAAGCCCGGCTAGAATGGCGGTCACAAGCCCTGCGGCTGCGGACGCACCGCTGCTGACCCCAAAAGCCAGCGCAAGGGGCAACGCGACCGCCGCCACCGTCACCCCAGCCAACACATCTTTTCCCAAACGCTTTGCGTCATAGCCCGCAAACTCTTTTTTGAGCATCCCGGTAAAACCCTGTAACAGCCGCACGGCGAAATGATCCTCCCGTTCC
Source organism: Bacillota bacterium (assembly GCA_023455425.1). GTDB lineage: Bacteria > Bacillota > Clostridia > Christensenellales > CAG-138 > JAEYLA01. The sequence continues at coordinate 118,659 of JAEYCM010000030.1, forward strand.
TTACAGCAATCGACATAAATATGCGAATAATGCGCACTTTCGCCATTATAACATACGGAATATATCCGTCAATGCCGCAAATAGCGCACGAGTGCTGGCAAGCGTATCTTAGCAGCGCCCGCACGCCTCGTACTCAGGGGGCGCGGGGGGCAAAGCCCACCCGCTATTAAATAAAATAGTCTATCGCGGCAGCCCACAGGCTTAGTGTCCGAGGCGTACCCCGCCGAGGACGCGCCGCCGTAAGTGGCGATACCTTAAGAAAATGAAAACATATGTAGATGCTTTTTTGACATGCTCAAAAGTGCGTCGGAACAACGCACTTTTAACCTAAAGAAAACCCGCTTATAAAGTCCATATGGCTTTATAAGCGGTCATTTGCACGCCGCTTTTGAATGCGGTATAATAAGTTGAGTTTTTATGCGCGGCAGGATTTGCCGCAGAGCAATGCTGTTCACTATATGGAGGTGCGGCTTTGGCAAAGAGAAGGCCGAAAAAACGCAAGGAGGCGGAACAATCCCGCCGCGAGATCTGGGGCGTGGCGCTTGCCGCCATCGGCATTTTCCTTGGCGCCTGCATTTATTTCGGACAAGCCGGGTTGATTGGCGAAGCCATCCGGTCTGTTTCCTATGGCTTGAGCGGCCTGTTCTCGTATGCGTTCCCGCCCGCCTGCCTCATAGGCGGCATCGCGCTCATCGCCGTTGCGGATCAAAAGCCAAGAAAAGGCAGGGCTGCCCTTGTATTCACAGGCATCTGGCTTGTGTTGGCGCTTCTGCATGTCATTGCCCGTCCCATATTGGGGGAGACTTCCTTCCTCATCTATGTGCGGGACGCTTATATTTATGGAACCGAACAGCTTTCCGGCGGCGGCGCAATAGGGGCGCTCCTTTCTTACCCGCTTCTGTTGCTGACCGGCGAAGCCGGGGCGTACATTTTCCTGATCGCGGGTATTCTGATCATTATCCTGTTGGTCACAAGCATTTCCCTGCGTGCAACCGGCCAGCAGGTCACTACCAAGGTAAAAGCGGGCATCCAGCAGGCCGCCCAGGCGCATGCCGCAAGGCGCGAGCTGTATACGGCGACCATCGACGAAGAAGAGACGCTTCCTGTCCCCCGTCTCCATAAGCCTGTCCGCAGGCGCATGAAGAAAACGGAGGACGACGGCCTGACCTTTATGCCCATAGAAGGACCGCTGCAAAAAAAAGCGCAGTCTTCTCAGGAAATGGAGTCCTCTTTTATCCCTTCTGTGCCTTCGCCGGCAATCGCTCCTCCTACCCCGCCTGTGTTCGAGGCGGATTTGGAGGATGATTTTCCGCCGTTTGAGCCGGATGATTTTGCGGCAACCCCGCTGCGCACCCCTAAAAAGCCAATACCTGAAGCGCTGCCCTTTTCCGAGCCGGTGCAGGTCAAGCTGAAACTGGAACCGGAGCCAAAGGCGGAAGCTCCCCTTCCCCCGCACCAGTCGGCGCAGGATATTCCGTATGTGCCGCCCTCGTTCAGCCTGTTGAACCCCGCGCTCGCAAGCTATGGGCGCAGCACCGAATCCCCTGCCGAAAAGGGCAAGCTGCTGGTGGATACGCTTGCAAGCTTCAATGTTTCGGCGAGAGTGGTCAACATCAGCGTCGGCCCCGTCATCACGCGGTATGAGCTTGCCCCTGCGCCCGGCGTGCGCGTCAACCGTATCACCGCGCTTTCGGACGACATCGCGCTGGCACTCGCAGCACCCCGCGTGCGCATCGAAGCGCCCATCCCCGGCAAAGCCGCCGTGGGTATCGAGGTGCCCAATAAGGATACCGTGACGGTCGTATTGCGGGATGTGGTGGACAGCAAGGAGTTTGCTGCGTCCAAATCCCCCATTACGCTTGCTCTGGGCAAAGACATCGCCGGAAAGGTGATCGTAGCCGATCTTGCGAAGATGCCGCACCTTTTGATTGCGGGCGCGACGGGTTCCGGTAAAAGTGTCTGCATCAACGACATCATCATCTCCCTCATTTATAAATGCTCCCCAGCCGATTTGCAGCTGATCCTGGTCGACCCCAAGGTGGTGGAGCTTTCCGCATTCGGCGTGCTGCCGCACCTGAAGGTGCCGGTGGTGACGGACCCCAAGAAAGCCGCGGGCGCAATCGCGGGCGGCGTACGCGAAATGACGGAGCGCTACAAGCGGTTCGCCAAGGCCGGCGCGCGCGATCTGGAGCGCTATAATGAGCTGCAGAAGGACCCGAAGGAAAAGCTGCCGAAACTGGTCATCATCATAGACGAATTGGCCGACCTGATGATGGTGGCGCCGGATACCGTGGAAGACAGCATCTGCCGCATCGCGCAGCTTGGGCGCGCGGCGGGCATCCATCTGATTGTCGCCACCCAGCGGCCCTCCGCGGACGTCATCACGGGCCTCATCAAAGCCAATATTCCCTCCCGTATCGCGTTTGCGGTTTCCTCCGCCATCGATTCGCGCATCATACTCGACTCGGGCGGCGCGGAAAAGCTCTTGGGCCGCGGCGATATGCTCTTCCACCCCAACGGCGCGGGCAAGGCCGTGCGCGTACAGGGCGCGTATGTTTCGGATGAAGAGGTGGAGCGGATTGTACAATACTTCAAGTCCCAGGCGCTCACGCCCGAATTCGACGAGCAATTGCTTGAAGAAATGGACGTGGAGGAAAGCGCCGGCGCGCAGGGCAACGGCAAACAGGAGGATGATCTCTTGGGCGAGGCCGTGCGCATTGTATTGGACAGCGGACAGGCTTCCATCTCCATGATCCAGCGGCGGCTGCGCGTAGGGTACGCCCGTGCGGCGCGCTTAATAGACATTATGGAACAGCACGGCTATGTCAGCGGGTTTGACGGCGCGAAGCCAAGAAAGCTCCTGATCACCCGCGCGCAATATGAACAACTATTCGGCAACCAACCCGACATAAGTGAGGATATGGATGAGTGACATCGGCGTAATCTCTTTAGGCTGCTCCAAGAACCGCGTGGATACCGAGCGGATGCTCGGCATATTGGAAAACGCGGGCCACCGCATCGTAAACGAACCTGCAAAAGCCGAAGTGCTCATTGTCAATACCTGCGGCTTTATCGAACCCGCCAAACAGGAAAGCATCAATACCATACTCGAAATGGCGGCCTACAAAAAGAAGGGCCGCTGCAATACGCTTATTGTCACCGGCTGCCTTTCTGAACGCTACCGCAACGATCTCATCGAAGGCTTGCCCGAGGTAGACCACTTTTTAGGCGTACACGAATACGAAACGCTGCCCGGGCTTTTGCCCAAGTGCGCCGTATGCTCGCCGCGCGCGGGAAGAAAGCTGACCACGCCCTTTTATTCCGCCTACCTTCGCGTAGGGGACGGCTGCAACAACCGCTGCACCTACTGCGCCATCCCGCTCATCCGGGGACCTTTAAACAGCGTGCCCATGCCGCAGTTGCTTGACGAAGCGAAGACGCTTGTGGATACGGGCGTCACCGAGCTTACCATCATCGCGCAGGATACTTCCGGCTACGGCGTGGACCTCTACGGAAAACCCATGCTGCTGCCACTGATGGAGGAACTGACGAAGCTCCCCGCCTTAAAATGGCTGCGCGTACTCTATACCTACCCGGATACCGTGACGAAAGAACTGATCCAAGGCATCGCGGGCAACGAAAAGATCTGCAATTACCTGGACATTCCGTTACAGCACATCGACGACACCATGCTAAAGCGCATGCACCGCAGGGGAACGCGCGCGCACATTGAAGGCGTGCTTTCCTACATCCGGACCTATGCGCCGGATTTCATGCTGCGCACCACCATGATGGTAGGCTTTCCCGGCGAAACCGACGCGGAATTTACAAGCATGCTCACATTCCTGCGCGAATATCCTTTTGACAGGCTGGGGGCGTTCGCCTTCTCCCCGGAAGAAAACACGGCGGCGGCCAATATGCCCGGCCAGGTCCCGGAGGAGGTCAAACAGCAACGGCTCGATACCCTGATGAAGCAGCAGCAGGCCATTTCCCGCGCCAGAAACGAAGCGCGCGTGGGCCGTACGGTAGAGGTATTGCTCGAGACGACGCGGGAGGGTATGACCTATGGCCGTTCCTACGCGGAGGCGCCCGAGGTGGACGGAGCGATCCTCCTTCCCTACAAGCCCCACCACAAGCCCGGAACCTACGTGACCGCCCGCCTTACAAAGGCGCTGGAATACGACATGGTCGGAGAGGAACGCACATGAATCTGCCCAACAAGCTCACGCTCCTTCGCATACTGCTCGTACCTGTATTCGTCGCCTGCTTCTATATTCCCGCCTCCTATGCGGATATCGTGGCGGCAGGCGTGTATGTGCTTGCCTATATTACGGATATTCTGGACGGTCAGATCGCAAGAAAGCGCAATTTAGTCACCAGCTTCGGTAAGCTGATGGATCCCATGGCGGATAAGCTATTAACGTGCAGCGCGTTTGTCATGCTGGCGGCGGACGCCCTTGTCTCCCCCATCGCCGTTATTATCATCATCGCGCGGGAGCTGTTTATCAGCGGGTTCCGTCTGGTAGCCGTGGAAAACGGAACCGTGATAGCCGCAAGCTGGCTGGGCAAGATAAAGACCATCTCGCAATGCGTGGCGGTAGTCGCGGTGCTCATTTGGCCCTACCTCTGGTGGCCGCGCTTCCCGCTGGACGAAATCATCGTATGGATCTCCGTGGGCTTCACCCTCTGGTCCGGCATCGATTATGTGGTAAAGAATCGGGGAAGCATCAAGTTCTCCTGATTTAGTTCAGGGGCTTTGCCCCTAATCCCACCCAAGGAACAAGCAAGGGGCACCAAGGGTTCCGAAGCAGAGCCCGCCTTCCTTTGGAAAGCCCCTTGGAACTCCTTCCCAGGGAACGCCCTGATAGGGCATTTCTGAGTGCCGATAACCGCTTGAAGGTTTTAAGATATTGGTGCTTAGAGCGCCCGTACTGAGGGGGCGCAGGGGGCGAAGCCCTCCCGCTATTAAATAAATAATTTACCGTCGCCACCGCAGGAGGCGATACCTTCCGTGTTAACGCCGCACGCGCATAGCGAGTGTTCATTTTTACAAGAAAAGAGGTCTTTTCATGATTGCCGAGCTAATCAGCGTCGGAACCGAGCTGTTGATGGGACAGGTGCTCAACACTGACGCGCAGTTTATGGCGCAAAAGCTCGCGCCGCTGGGCGTAAACGTGTACCACCAGGTCACCGTGGGAGACAACCCCGAGCGCCTGAAGGACGCGGTGCGCACCGCACTTTCCCGCGCGGACATCGTAATCCTTTCCGGCGGCCTTGGTCCCACCGGGGACGATTTGACCAAGAACACGGTCGCGGATTTGTTTGGACTCTCCATGGAGCGGGATGCGCAAAGCGAGCAGACGCTGCGCGAACGCTTTCTGGCATTCCGGCGGGAAATGACGCCCAACAACCTGAAACAGGCGGATTTTCCAAAGGGCAGCATCATTTTAAAGAATCCCAACGGCACGGCGCCCGGCTGCATCGTTCCAAGCGGCGAAAAGGCGGCAATTCTGTTGCCTGGCCCGCCTTCTGAACTCTTCCCCATGTTTGAAAACGAAGTCATGCCCTATCTGGAAAAACGCAGCGGCTGGAAGCTGTACTCCCGCGAGCTGCGTATATTCGGCATGGGAGAGTCTGCCGTGGAGCACCGCCTGCAGGATCTGATGGACGCGCAGGACAACCCTACCATTGCCCCATATGCAAAAACGGGGGAGACCACGCTGCGTGTGACGGCGCGCTGCGCTACGGAGGAAGAGGGACTGAAACTGGTACAGCCCGTGATCGATGAAATCCTAAGCCGCATTGGGGACGTCGTATACTCCACGGATGGCGTAACGCTGGCGGGCGTATGCGCAAAGCTATTGGAAGAGCGCAACCTTACCCTTGCGGTGGCGGAAAGCTGCACGGGCGGCATGATTTCCTCCACGCTCATTGATATCCCCGGCAGCTCCACGTACTTTATGGAAGGCGCCGTCACCTATTCGGACGCCGCAAAGATGCGCCGCCTTGGCGTTTCTTCCGCCACTTTACGAAAATACGGCGCGGTAAGCGCGGAGTGCGCCAAGGAAATGGCAATTGGCATGCGCAAGACCTCCGGGTCGGACTATGCGCTTGCCACCACCGGCATCGCGGGCCCAGGCGGGGCGACAAAGGAAAAGCCGGTCGGCCTTGTGTACGTTGCGCTTTCGGATGGGAAGAACGCCATCGTCAAGCGGCTGTACCTTACCGGAAACCGCAGCCGCATCCGCGAAGTCACGGTGCTCAACGCCCTGGATGTGCTGCGCCGCGCGCTGTTGGAACTGCCGCAAACCGAATAAAGTTTCCTTATCGGATACTTTTGACTGTTTCTTACCCGCTTATCCGGATTTGAGTCCGGAAATGTTTCTTTTTACGAAACTTTTCCTTTTCCTGTACACGGGGATATGATATACTCATTCCATCGGGCATATAAGTTTGGGCACTTGAGGAGGATTGGGGCATGGCAAACGTAGGCGTGGAAAAATCCAGGGCGCTGGAAATGGCGCTCAGCCAAATTGAAAAGCAGTTCGGCAAGGGCGCTATCATGAAGCTGGGGGATGCGGCGGGCAAAATTTCCGTCTCCACCATTTCCACGGGTTGTCTGGAATTAGACTTTGCGCTGGGTGTGGGCGGCGTGCCGCGTGGGCGTATTATTGAAATATTCGGGCCGGAATCCTCCGGTAAAACCACCGTTGCCCTGCATGTGATCGCCCAGGCGCAAAAGGCGGGCGGTACCGCCGCGTTTATCGACGCGGAACATGCGCTCGACCCGCTCTATGCGGGGAACCTCGGCGTCAACGTGGACGATCTGTATGTGTCCCAGCCGGATAACGGCGAACAGGCGCTTGAAATTACGGAAGCGCTGGTGCGCTCTGGCGCCATGGACGTGGTGGTGGTGGACTCCGTCGCGGCCCTGGTCCCCAAGGCGGAAATTGAAGGCGATATGGGCGATTCCCATGTCGGCCTCCAGGCGCGTCTCATGTCCCAGGCGCTGCGGAAGCTTGCCGGCACCATATCAAAGACCAATACGGTCGTGGTATTTATCAACCAGCTGCGCGAAAAGGTCGGCGTCATGTTCGGCAACCCGGAAACCACGCCGGGCGGCAAAGCGCTCAAATTCTACGCCTCCATCCGCCTGGATGTGCGTAAAATCGAAACGCTCAAAAGCGGCACGGAGTTTGTGGGCAACCGCACCCGCGTCAAGGTGGTCAAAAACAAGGTGGCCCCGCCCTTTAAGCAGGCGGAATTCGATATCATCTATGGCGAGGGCATCTCGCGCGAAGGCTCCATACTCGACCTTGCAACGCAGTATAAGCTCATTGCAAAGACCGGTGCATGGTATTCCTATGGCGATATGCGTATGGCGCAGGGCCGGGACAACGCCAGATTGTTCTTAAAGGATAACCGTGAATTGTGCGAGCAGTTGGAAGCGCAGCTGCGCGGCATATTGGAGCAGGAACGCGCCAAGGCCGCAGCCGAGCATGAAGCGCGCCGCGGAAATGTGGAAGCCGCTCCTGTGAGTGTGGACGATTGATTTTATAACGGAAGTTTTTTTGAAAAGGCGTGCTGTTACAGTGAACTGCTGCAGCGCGTCTTTTGATATGTTATTCTTTATAAAGAAACAACAGAAATTGCCGATTATTTATATATAAGTAGGCAAGCAAACAGGAATCTGTTTGTTGCAATTCACAGTCTTTTGTGTATAATAATTACATGATATTGTATATATCATCGGATGAGCACCTGCCGTATGCGAGGCTAACTCGCATGCGGCTTTTTATTTCTTCAAGAGGTGTATGTTATGTGGAATATGCTATGGCCAATTCTGATTGTTGTTGCTGCAAATACAATTTACAACATCAGTACAAAATCAACGCCAGCAAATATTAATTCATTTGCTTCGCTTTCTGTTACTTACCTAATAGCTATGATTTGCTCGCTAATTATGTATTTTGTTACCAGCGAACAGAAAAATCTTTTATTGGAATTATCAAAAGCGAATTGGACGACCTACGCTCTCGGAGTGGCAGTCGTTGGCTTGGAGTTTGGATTTCTATGTGTTTATCGTGCTGGATGGAAAATAAGCATAGCAAATTTATTTGCCAGCATAACCTTGGCTTGTGTTTTATTAATCGTTGGCTTTTTCTTATATAAGGAAGCGCTTAGCTTGCGTCAAATACTAGGGATAGGAGTGTGTGCGGCTGGCCTGATCCTGATTGCAAAATAATCTGCTTATAAGTAACCGCCAAATCCCAATTTATCGGGTAATTGAACTACGGATTATTTATATACTGAGAATCTATTGTTTTACGTTTCAATGGTATATAATAGCAATAATGGGAAGTTCAACAATAGTGATGTAGTAGTAATAATGCATACATTTGGTTGTAATGGGATAAGATGCAAATGAAAAACCTGTAAATATTCTGGGAGGTTTTATGAATACTATTGAAGCTATGTTGACCAGAACAAGTTATCGCGGAAAATATAAGAATATTTCTGTATTAAGGTCGGATTTAAAGAAAATCATCGAAGCAGGTATTGCGGCTCCTTCTGGATGTAATAAGGAAACCACTAGTTTTATTGCCGTCGATGACAGGAGACTATTGAACGAGCTGCATAAAGTGATCAGGCCGTCAATCGGGGAGACCGCGCCGGCAATGATATGTGTATTGACACAGAAAATATTCGCGTATAGGGACAGGTGCTTCCACGTCCAGGATTATTCTGCCGCAGTGGAAAACATGCTCCTTGCATGCATCGAACTTGGATATCAGAGCTGCTGGATAGAAGGCCACATAACGGATATGGATCATATCGGGCAACAAATGGCAAGAATACTAAATGTTCCTGAAGGGTATGAACTGGTATGTTTCCTTCCTGTCGGGATAGCAGAGGGGACGCTGACGCGCGCACCCAGAAAACCCTTTGGAGAACGAGCATGGTTTAATGGATTCTACCAGCAGGGCGAAGCTGACGATCCCTCTATTGGTGATGATTGAGTGCTTGGTTTATGGATTGATAGTAATTTTCATTATCCATAACCTAAGCGCGTTATTAAATTTCGCATTATGTTTATGTTTACAATGATTAGTTTAAGTTGAAGCTGCTAAACAGCCCATTTTGAGCAAATGCGAAGCAGCTAAATTTCAATTTATCAGTGAAAGGGAGTCAAGAACGCCTTTCCTGCTCCAGCAGTAAAAACGATGGGCGGTATCGCTTCTTTAAGCGATACCGCCCATCGTTCTCTGTGGCACCGTCTCTAATTGTATTCGGTTACGGTTGGTTGGCAAGTCCAAAGGGCTTGCCCGTCAACTCCAGATAAAACGCGGCCTTTGCCGTTTGCATATAAGGCGTGATCCAAAGAGAGAGTATGCCGAGCGTCAGGATAGAGAGCAGCGCCCATCCGATAAAGCTGAGGTTCAGACAAAACAGCCTGCCCTTGTTGCCGCTCATCAGCTCTTTGGAACGGTTGACGGCCTCACGAATGCTCATCTCCGGATATTCCGCCATGAGATAGGGCGCCATGGAATACCGGTACCAAGCGATGATGCCCGGAACAACCAGCAGAAGCGACCACAGGAACATAAACAATCCCATGAACAGCCTGAGGCCCAGTGCCTTAAAGAAAATATCAAACCGCTCAAACAGCGCGGAGAACGGCGGTTTCTGCCCGAGATTCAGGCGTGTATGGAATGCGCAAAGGCCAAGCTCAATAGAGCCGCCGATAAAAAATATGATGAGCCCCCATATAGACAGGATCCCCACAATCGCCAGCAGCATCATCAAGAGCGGCCCCTGCAATTCAGCGGGCGAATTCTCAGCAAAGGATCTTATGCCACTTGAGAATCCGGAAACCTGGGAGCCTCCCAATATTCCCCCTACCAGGCAAACCAGCAACGCCCAGCCCCAATATCCTTTCAGGCTGTTGCGCGCCGCCGCGCGAAAGCTTTTTGCGTTTGGATGCATACTATACCCCCAATAAAATTTCTATATGCATCATAACACAGTGCGGAATATCTCTACAATATTCCACAGGAAAACCGCTCTATTCTTGGCCTGTATTTTACATTTCTGTGTTTATAAGGGTTGTTCCGCACCGGTTTGTCTGCTACAATAATCACAAAATAACGTAAAGGGGAATCATCAGTATGGAATATGGGCAAATGCCCCAGGGCGACGGTACGCCCGGCAGCGCCCCCAATAGCAACAAGGCGATTGCGTCCTTGGTTTTGGGCATCGTTTCCGTTGTATGCGTGTTCTTTGGATACGGCGCGCTTTTGGGAATCGCGCTGGGCGTTGTGGGGCTAATTTTGGGCATCAACGCCAAGAAGGAAGCACCCTCCGGCATGGCCACCGCGGGCATCATACTCAGCATCATCGCCATCGCCATTTGCGCAGTCGCTTTTATCGCCTGCGTTGCGTGCATCGGCATTGGGCTTTCCGCGGCCGACTACAGCCAGTTTCTCAATTAAAGGATAAAATCTTATCCACGCAAGGCGGGCATTGCCCGCCTTTTTTAAAGGAGGAGTATGCTCCCGTTCCTTCACATTTTGGGCCACGCCCTCCCCATGTATGGGCTGATGATCGTATGCGGCGCGACCTTGGGCGTGTTGCTTGCGGTCTATTCCCCGCGCAACCGGGATATTCCGCGGCAGGATATTTTCTTTAGCGCATGCTATGTGGGTATCGGCGTATTTATCGGCGCGAAGCTTCTTTACCTTCTCATCACGCTGCCGCAGCTCTTGCTCCGGCCGGACGCGCCGGAATTCAGCCTGGCGCTCCTTGGCGCCCTGTTTTCCGGCGGGTTCGTATTCTACGGCGGCGTATTCGGAGGGCTTTTGTTTCTGTACCTCTATACGCATAAATACAAACTCCCTTACATGAAAACGGCAGAGGCGCTGATCCCTTCCGTGCCGCTCATTCATGCCGTAGGCCGCATGGGCTGTTTTTTTGCGGGCTGCTGCTACGGCATGCCGGTTTCACCGCCCTGGGGCGTGACGTTCCGGATTGGCTCCGCGGCTCCCGCGGGTATCTCTCTGCTCCCGGTACAGCTCTATGAAAGCGGGCTGAACCTTCTTTTGTTTGCCGCTCTGTTGCTGTATGCGAAAAAGCGTCCCATGCCGGGAAGGCTGCTTGGCGCATACCTGGTAGGGTACGCGTGCATCCGCTTCGTGCTGGAATTTGTACGGTATGACGCAGCGCGCGGGATGTTATTGGGCCTTTCCACTTCGCAGTGGATCAGCCTCCTTTTATTCCCGCTTGGCATATTCCTTCTGGTACGAAAACAGCGCGTTACGTTAAAAGCGCAATAATTCCTTTCTTTTTGGCTTCTTTACCTGGGCCGTACACAGGCCGTATATACTTCGCATGCAGCGCGGTATATAATTGTAAGAGGTATTTTTCATCTCTTTCATTAGCATGCAGGGAGGACGAATATGAAGTTAAACTATAAGCGCACCGTTCTGGTAGGGCTTGCTTTCCTGTCCATATCCGCGTTCTGGCAGCTTTACGACAGTATCATTCCGCTGATCCTGCGGGATACGTTCGGGTTAAAGGATACGTTCTCCGGCTTTATCATGTCCATAGACAACATACTTGCACTTTTCATGCTGCCGCTGTTTGGCGCGTTGAGCGACAAGGCGGGAAAACGCATGCCGTTTATCGTTCTTGGTACGGCCGCCGCCGTGATCTGCATGATCGCGGTCCCGTTCACAGCCCAGACAAGGTCCCTGCCGCTGTTCTTTGTGGCGCTTGGGCTTGTGCTGTTTTCTATGGGCTCCTACCGTTCCCCTGCCGTAGCCCTCATGCCGGATGTAACGCCCAAGCCGCAGCGCAGCAAGGCAAACGCCATCATCAACCTCATGGGCGCTCTGGGCGGCGTATATACGCTGATCATGATCAATGTGCTGACCAGAAAGCAGGATACGTCCGGAGAATACCTGACCGTATTCCTCGCCGTTGCGGCGCTGATGGTGGTTGCTGTCCTGGCGCTTCGTTTTACCATACCGGAACAAAAGCTTGTGCAGAAGATGCGGGATATCAACTACGGCGTGGACCCTGCCGAGGAAGCGAAACCCGTGGAGGAACACGGCAAGGAAAAGCTCCCGCCCCAAGTCATGCGCAGCCTCATCCTCATCCTTGTTTCCGTATCGCTGTGGTTCATGGGCTATAACGCAGTGACTACGGCCTTCACGAAATACGCCACCCAGGTGTGGGGGCAAAACGTTGGCCAGGCGTCCACGTGCCTCCTTGTGGCGACGGTGGGCGCGGTGGTCTCCTATATCCCCATCGGGTTCATCGCCTCCAGGATCGGGCGCAAAAAGACGATCCTCATCGGCATCGTGCTGCTTAGTGCCTGCTTTGCGTTTGGGGCATTCGTAGCGGAGCGGTTTTCTCCCTCGCTGTACGGCATGTTCGCGCTTGTAGGTTTCGCGTGGGCGGCCATCAATGTCAACAGCTACCCCATGGTGGTGGAAATCAGCCGCTACGGCGATATCGGAAAGTACACCGGGTATTATTACATATTCTCCATGGCGGCGCAGATCGTCACCCCCATACTCTCCGGCGCGCTTTTGGAACATGTGGGCTACTATACGCTTTTCCCCTACGCCGCGGTCATGGTGGGGCTCGCCTTTGTGACCATGAGCCTGACCCGGCACGGGGATAACAGGCCCCAGCAAAAGTCCTCCAAGCTCGAAGCGTTTGATGTAGACGATTGAACTTTTTAAAGGGCACTATTGCGGAGGGCTATGCCCTCCGTTTTTATACCCGGAGGACGCCCTTTCACCCTGCGTTCACAGTGTTGCCCTTATCAATATGATATACTAAAAGTAAGAGTCTGGAATTGCTTCGCTGATTAATAAGCCCGGGGCATGGGTATCTCTTATAGGCAACCTGAATATAGGAGGAAGACATATGCTGGAAGTACGAACAGCAGTCTTAAACGACAAAGAGGCGTACCGGGAACTGTGGCGCATCTGCTTTGGTGATTCGGAGCAGTTTATGGACTGGTTCTTTTCTGAACGCTTTTTCCCCGAGTTCTCCTCCTGCCTGTTGGAGGACGGCGTCATCATGAGTGCGCTGCAGAGCTATCCGCTGCATGTGCGCATCCGCAACCGCATTCTCCCCGCCTCCATGCTCGCCGGAGTATCTACGCACCCGGAGCGCAACGGGCGCGGATATATGAAGCAGATTTTCCTGCACTATATGCAGCGCGTGCGCTCGTTCGGGATTCCCATCGCCATACACACCCCGGCGCACATCCCGACGTTCTTTTCGCGCGGGCACTACCCCGCGACAAACACGCTGCACCTGACGTTGGAAAACGCGCATGCGGATGCCCTGCCCCAGGGCATTACGCGGCAGGATCTTTACCACGAGCTTGGCGCGCTGCAGGTGTGCTACCAGAAGACGACGGCACGCTATTCCGGCTGCGTTTCCCGCACGGCGGCGGATTTTGCTTATAAAATGCGGGACTACGCCTCGGACGGGGCGCGCTGCCTGGTACGCAGAAACGGCGAAGACGTTCTTGGCTACTGCGTGTACTATGTGACGGATGAGCGCGTACACGCTGAGGAATGCTTTGCAGCCGACGAAGAGACGCTTACCCTGCTTCTTCACGCGCTCTGTTATGAGGCCGCGGGCCGCATACTGCACGTCAAGCTCCCGCCGGATGCGCCCGCGCGGTTAAACGGCGCAACGCTGGAAATACGCCCGCAGGGCGTCATGGGCATTGCGGATATATCCGCTACGCTCAAAAACATACTTGGGGATGCTTCCTTCGTGTTTGAAGTGACGGACACTACCGTGCCAGAAAATGCCGGCATATGGGACGGCGCGGGCGAAAAAACGGAGCGCGCGCCGCAGATCCGGCTCGAAGCCGGACGGCTGGGGCAGTTTTTGTGCGGGTACCGCTCCATTGCGGAGCTTGCGCAGGGCCAGGAAGCGGAAATACTCGACCCGGAAGCTGTAAAGGCGCTGGACCGGGCGTTCCCCAAGGAGACCTGTTTTATTACGGATGAATATTGATGCATTTGCATATAGCGACAATCCCCGCATAGTCTCCCAATTCCGCCTGCTGATTGGCATTGCGCTGCAGGCCGGTTGTAGTGTACAATATTAGTTCGGTGAAGGAGGCTACAATGGGGGAAAGCTATACCGCTTTAGCAAAAGTATACGATGCGTTGATGCGGGATGTGGCCTACGATGAATGGGCCGCATATATCCACGGCTTTCTCCTTCGCAACGGCAAGCCTGAAGCCGTAATTGCAGACTGCGCCTGCGGCACAGGCCAGCTTTCCATCCGCCTTGCGCAGTTTGGTCACCGTGTGACCGGCGTTGACCGGTCCGAAAGCATGCTGCAGGAGGCCGCTGAAAACGCGCGGCAGAACGGACTGATGATTCCGTTTGTGCAGCAGGATATGCGCAAACTCCAGCTCCACAAACAGGCGGATGCCATCGTTTGCGCGTGCGACGGCGTAAACTATCTGCTTTCCGCTTCGGATGTACGGGCGTTTTTCAAGGCCGCCCACGCGGCATTAAAGCCCGGCGGACTGCTGCTCTTTGACGTGAGCAGCCGGTATAAGCTACAACATGTGCTCGGATGCAACACATTCGGGGAAGCGGAAGACTCCTGCGCATACCTGTGGAAAAACAGCTATGACGCGTCCTCCCATTTATGCGAAATGCAATTGACGCTCTTTGTATCAAACGGCGGCCTGTATGAGCGGTTTGAGGAGCGGCACATACAGCGCGGGCATTCCGTACGGGAGCTTCGGTCCTGGCTCGAAGCCGCAGGATTTATACAGGTGGAAGCATACGAGGCGTTTACGCTAAACGTGCCAAAGGATGAAACCGAACGCATCCAGTTTGCCGCTGTGAAGCCGCTGATTTTATAAAAAGAAACGCGAATTGGCGGTGTACTCCGCCGGTATGCGCGACTATATTGGATATAGAGACTAAGGAAGAAGAACGTGCAACAGAACAAGGATATGATATTGCAGGCTTTGCTCCTGAGCGGCACCATACGGGTGACGGCAATCTCCGGGAAAGCCTTGGTGGAAGAAGCGCGAAGGGTACATTCGCTTTCCCGCGTGTGTACGGCGGCATTGGGAAGACAGCTGATGGCCACCGCCATGATGGCTGTGCAGCTAAAACATGAGGACGAAAGCCTCACCACCATACTCCGCGGCACAGGCCCCGCGGGAAATTTGGTCTGCACCGGCCGCTTTGGCGCGCGCGTCAAGGGTTATGCGGCAAACCCGGAAGTAGAGCTCCCACTCAAGCCTTCCGGCAAGCTTGATGTTTCCGGCGTAATCGGGAGTACGGGCAAACTGACGGTCGTACGCGATCTTTCCATGCGCGAACCTTATGTGGGCGAGGTAAGCCTCATTTCCGGCGAAGTGGCGGAAGATTTTGCCCAGTATTTTGCCGTAAGCGAGCAGCAGCCGAGTCTGGTTTACCTGGGCGTGCGCATGCGGCCCGATGACGGCACCGTCCTTGCCGCGGGCGGCCTGTTCGCGCAGCCTTTGCCCGGCTGCCCGGAGGAAGACATTCTGCTGCTGCAGGAAAAGGCGGCGAATATCGAACACCTTTCTTTAAAGCTCGAAGAGGGCATGACGCTGCAGGCTGCGCTGTCGGAATTGTTCTCCGATATGGAGTTGGAACTGACCGGCGAGCTTACGCCTCTGTGGGAATGCGACTGCAGCATAGAGCGGACGGAGCGCGCGCTTATCGCGCTTGGACGCGAGGAATTACTGGATATGATCGAGCAGGACGGCGGGGCGGAACTTACCTGCCAGTTCTGCAGGAAGTCCTACTCGTTTGACGCACAGGCGCTGACCTCCCTGCTCAGGGAAGCGGGCGGCGCGTAGTCCGGTAGGACCATAGGAGAAACGGTATGCAGAAAGATAATAAAAAGCGCATCGGAAGGGTCATTCCGTTCGAACGGGACGGTTCCTTTTTCCTGCGCCGCGGGTCGGAACGGCTGGACCGCAACGACCTGATAGAAGCCATCAGCTACTATCATCAGGCGTACCGGCGCGATCCTGAAAATGTAGAAGTACAGCTTGCCATCGCAGAGGTGCTCACCGAGATGCACCGGTACGAAGAAAGCAACCGCATGCTTTTCCCGCTGTTGTCCCGCGCGGAAAGCCCGGCGGAGTGCTTCTTTGGCATTGCCTGCAACTTTTTGGGGCTGCAGGAATTTTCCCACGCGCACGACAGCCTGGAAAGCTACCTGGCGCTGGACCCGGATGGTGAATATGTATCCGACGCGCTCGACATGCTCGATGTGATCGAGGATGAGAGCATGCTTTACAGCATGCCCGGCGTGCAGCCGCCCGAGGAACGGGACGCTTTGAACGCCTGCGCGCGCGGACGGCAGCTTTTGGAAAACGGCCGTATGGACGAGGCCATAAAGCTTTTAAGCAACGCCGCAAAGAAGCACAAGGAGTTTCCGTTTGTACGGAGCAACCTCGCCTTGGCCTATTTTTGCAAGCGGGATTTCAAGCATGCGATGGAAAGCATCAAAAGCGTGCTGGAGGAAGCGCCGGGCGACGTGCAGGCGCACTGCAACCTGCTTTTGTTTCTGCATGCCGCCAAGGATGACGCGGGTGTGGCCAGAGAAATGGAGTTTTTGCTCGCTTCCAATACGCAGGACCCGCAGGACTGGAACCGCATGGCCGTTGTCTTTATGGAGCTTGGCCGCATGCAGGAAGCGCTTTCGGTTCTTAAAAAGCTGCAGGTCACATTCCCGTACGATGAAGGCACGCTGCACCGCATGGGCGTGTGCCGCTACCACCTTGGGCAGTACCGGCAGGCGCAGTCCTGCTACGACAGGCTGTTAAAAATCGACCCGCAGGATACCATCGCGGCGTATTACCGGCGCATCTGCCACCGCGCGGTGGAAGGAAAGCCGGAGCATATCGATTGGCTGTACCATTACCAGGTGCCTTATCTGGAAGTGCTCCGCCGTGTGCGCCTAATCAATGAATTCAGCCGCCAGCCCAACGAAGGGCTTAAAGAACGCTGGATGACGGACGACTCCTTCCGCACGCTGTTTGTCTGGAGCCTCCGGCTGCCGGAGCCTTCCGCAAAGCGCGCGGTACTTGCCCTCATCGCGGGCTTTGGCGACCGGGAAGCGGAGCGCGTGCTGCGCCGGTTCCAGCTTGACCAGCTGCAGCCCGATTCGGTCAAGCAGGATGTGTTCGCCATGCTCAAGCATATGAACGCGCAGGAGCCGTATATCGCCTACATTGACGGGCGGCTGGTGCAAAGCCGGGTAAGCGTGCGCGCATTCGACAAAGGCAAGCGCCTCCCCGCCCCCTATCAGCGCGCGCTGGAGCTATGCATGTCCAACATGCAGGGCGAACGCTCCAGCGACTGCATCATGGAGGCGGCTGAACTGTTCTCCAAGTACATGAAAAATACGAACGACCTCCCGCAGCTCAAAGAGCAGCAGGTACACGCCCTGGCTGCGGCGCTTGAATACATTGCCTGCCGCAACCGCTCGGAGGATGTGACAAAATCCCAGATGACCGCAGCCTACGGCATTTCCATGGTCCGGCTCAACAACGCCATCAGCAAGCTGCTGCGCGTATTGGAAGAATAAGACGCGGTTATCCTGACAAAGAACACCATCACGTTGTGCGGCCGCTTTATGGGCCCGCGCAAAGGAGTACGAATGCAATATATTGCCACCTGCAAATTGGGGCTGGAATCCGTCGTAGCCATGGAACTGCGCGCGCTGAACCTTACCGTAGACGAGGTATTGGATGCGCGCGTGTTGTTTTCCGGCGACGATCTTACGTTGACCCGCGCGCTGTTATGGCTGCGCTCAGCCGAACGCGTGCTGCTTGTGGCGGGCAGCTTCCCTGCCGCAAGCTTTGACGAGCTGTTTGAAGGGGTAAAGGCACTGCCCTGGAAGCAATATCTTAAGCGGGACGCCAACATCCACGTTACCGGAAAATCCGCCAAGAGCACGCTTTTCAGCGTATCCGACTGCCAGAGCATCACAAAAAAGGCGATTGTGGAAAGCCTGCGCCAGAGCTACCGCACGCAATTGCTCCCCGAAATCGGGGACGAAGTCATTGTAGAGGTCGGCCTCCTGCGGGATGTGGCCACGCTTGCGCTCGACGCCTGCGGCGCGGGGCTTTCCCGCCGGGGCTACCGCACGTGGAATGTGGCGGCGCCTTTGGCGGAATCGCTCGCGGCGGGCATATTGCTGCTTTCCCGCTACCGGAGCGGCATCCCATTTCTTGACCCCATGTGCGGCTCGGGCACATTCCCCATCGAAGCCGCCATGATCGCCCAGCGCCGCGCGCCCGGGCTTTTCCGCGAATTTGCGGCGGAAACTTGGCATTTTCTTTCTCCGGACGCGTTTCCCCAGGCAAGGGAGGAAGCGCAGGACAGTATCGACGCAGCCCCCGTGGACATTGAGGGCAGCGACATCGACGCGCACAGCATCGAGCTCTGCAAACGCCACGCGAAAAAAGCGGGCGTCATGCTCCGCTGGGCCGTGCGACCCTTAAAGGAATTGCCCGCAAAGGACGGCGAAGGGCTCATCGCCGTGAACCCGCCCTACGGGGAACGGCTGCTAAATAAAAAAGAAGCGCAGAGCCTGTACCAGGAGATGCGCGCGGTCTTTTCCCGGCTTCCCGGCTACAAGCAGGCCATCATTACGGCGGACCGCGAGTTTGAGCGCGTATACGGCCAGCGGGCGGACAAGCGCCGCAAACTCACCAACGGCGGCATACCGTGTACGCTCTATCAGTATTTTCCGAAAAATCATTTCGACGGGCGCGCTGAGGAATAACGCGCCTCAGGCCATCGGCAAAGTCCTCGGACTTTGCCGATGGGTCTTCTGTGGGTTAAAATGCCGCTCATGGCGGCATTTTTTCCGCCGATTTGACGCACATGTCGTCAAATCGGATTAAAAGTGGGACATTTGCGAATCCCCCACACTCCCAAAGAGAGTTTGTCGATACTCTGAGACGCACTGAGGAATAGCGTGCCTGTTTTTTTGTTTGTCATATCAATTTAAAAATGGCCGGGAATCCGCCGAGGCTTTACGGCGCTTCCCATTCGTAATATAGTGAATATATGGCTTATGATATCTTTCCAACAACAACTTGATTTGCCGCAGAAGGGGGTATTTCCATGTGCGATACGCTTTGCGCGTTGCCAAGCTGGACAACAAACGGCAATACGCTGCTTGCAAAAAACAGTGACCGCAGCCCCAACGAACCCCATATCATCCGCTTTGTGCCCGCACAGCAACACGAGCCGGGCAGCACACTAGACTGCACCTATCTCTCTATTCCGCAGGCGGGACACACCTATGCGGCGCTTTTATGCAAGCCCGACTGGATATGGGGCGCGGAAATGGGCGTAAACGAACATGGCGTCGCCATCGGCAACGAGGCCGTTTTTACGAAGGTAAAAAAAGGGCCGGACGCGCTCCTTGGCATGGACCTGCTGCGGCTTGGGCTGGAACGGGCGAAAACCGCCGAGGAGGCGCTGTCCGTCATGACCGCTCTGCTGCAAACCTATGGACAGGGCGGCAACTGCGGTTATGACCATGACTTCCGTTACGACAACAGCTTTTTGATCGCCGATCCGGACCGCGCGTTTATACTGGAGACCGCCGGGCGAAACTGGGCGGCAGCGGAGGTCAAGGAAAAGGCGGCTATCTCCAACGGTCTCAGCCTGCATGAGGAACACGCGCTGCGCCACGGCATGGAAGCGGGCGGCGACTTTGCGCGCAAGTACCGGGAGCCTGTTTATACGTTCTTTTCCGCCTCCAAATCCCGGCGCGCCCAGTCCGTCTGCGCGCTGGAGGAAGGGCCGAAATATCCCGTCTCCATGATGCGGGCATTGAGAAGCCATCCCCCTGCGCTCGAAGGTCGGGAATTTACCCGCGGGGGTGTCGGCAGCGTGTGCATGCACGCGGGCGGGCCAATCGGCGACCATACCACCGGCAGTTTCGTTGCCGTGCTGCGAAAACACGCGCCGATAACGATCTGGGCAACGGGCGCGTCC
This sequence comes from Bacillota bacterium, assembly GCA_023455425.1. Classification (GTDB taxonomy): domain Bacteria; phylum Bacillota; class Clostridia; order Christensenellales; family CAG-138; genus JAEYLA01. The sequence continues at coordinate 138,720 of JAEYCM010000030.1, forward strand.
ACGCCCTGCATTGCGGCGTTTAAGCCATTGTTTTTCGGCATTCCAAGCGGCGCTCCGATGTTTGACAACGAGGCGGAAGGGCGGGCGTACTGGCTCAAGCGCGAACGGCTGCACCGGGCAGCCTTAGCCGGATTGATCGACATAACCGAGCTAAAGAGACGCCGGGACGCGCTGGAAGCGGCCTGGCTGGAGGAAGAAGCGCAGCTTTTCGCCTCCGGAACATCGGATGAACAGGCGCTTCATGAATTTGCCGCCCGCGCGTCGGCGCAGGAGGAGGCGCTGATCGGGTCATTCTCCACAGATGGTTGGGAAATCCCAAAGACAGGTGGCTATTACGGGCGCTATTGGAAAATAAAAAACGCCGCATTGGGCAAGCCGCGGCCGATATAAGTATAAGAAAGGGGCGCGCTAGCGCCCCTTTCGAGTTTTAATACCTGCTTAAGAGTTCCCAGATATAAATGGAGGCTTCCCCTACCTTAAGGAGTGCTCTTACCCAGGGGGCGCGGGGGGCGGAGCCCTCCCGCTATAAAATAAAAAATCTATCGTCGTCGCCGCAGGCGGCGATACCTTTAGTTTCGCTGCGCCTCGCGCACCGCCTCAAGCGCGACGTCCGGCTTGTTGGTGATGATTGCTTCCACCCCGGCCTCGGCAAGCTTAAAAACAGCCGCGGGGTCGTCCACCGTCCAGGTATTGATGGCCACGCCGTTCTTTTTGCAGCCTTCGATCATGCCGGGCCCGTAAAGCGTTGCAAGATAATGCGGGTGCAGCGCGTCCGCATGGAGGTAATTTGCGTATACCCATGGGTCCACCATCGCCTCGCTGTATAAAAGGCCGATTTTTGCATTCGGGTCCAGTTCCCGGACCTTGGGCAGCACATAATGGTTGAAGGAAGAATATAAAATACGCCCCTGCATACCCATTTCGCGTTCCAGGGCAATAAGCTTTTCCCAAATGCCCCAATAGATGACGACGTCGCACTTGATCTCCACATTGATGCTTAACCCCGTTGGCTTTACAAGCTCATATACTTCGGGCAATGTGGGAATGCGCACATCGGAAAAGCCCGGCTTGCCTGCGGAAAAATCAAGCGCCTTCAACGCCGCAATCGTCTGGTCCACCACGCGCCCGTGGCCGTTCGAGGTCCTGTCCACCGTTTCATCGTGTATGACCACAAGCGCGCCGTCCGCGCTTTCGTGCACATCCAGCTCTATTCCCTGCGCCCCCAGTTCGATCGCCTTACGAAATGCCGGGAGCGTATTTTCCGGCGCATACGCGCTGGCCCCGCGGTGCGCCCATACCTGTGTCGGCATAAAAAACCCCCTTTTACTTTACATGCTACCAATAGTATGCATGCAGGCAAAAGGGGAAGCAATACACGGAATAAAAAAATGGGTTAAAAATCCAATATCAGTAGCTTACCACATTGATCTGACCGCTCTCAACCAGAGAGATGAAAAGCTGCCCAAGCTCCGGGTCGAACTGCTTGCCAAGGTTGACGCGGATTTCCTTGAGCGCCGCTTCCACCGGCATGGTCTCCTTATAGGAACGGCGGGAGATCATGGCGTCAAACGAATCGACGATATTCAGGCAGCGCCCGCCGATGGGGATGCTTTCCCCCGATATGCCGCGCGGGTAGCCCCTGCCGTCAAAGCGCTCATGGTGGGCAAGCACCACGGGAATAACATAGTCAAGCGAAGGCAGATGCCGGATCATTTCAATAGAACGCTCCACATGCCCGCGCATGATGCGGAATTCTTCATCGGTCAGCTTGCCCTCCTTAGAAAGGATGCTGTCCGGGATGCCGATCTTGCCGATATCGTGCAGCAATCCCGCCTGCCGGATAATTTCCACATGCTCCTCGCTTAACCCGGCCGCGGAAGCAAGCTGCGCCGCGTAGGAGGATACGCACTGCGAATGGCTGAACGTGTAATGGTCCTTCGCGTCGATCGCGGCGGTGAGCGCGTATATGGTGGAGGTATACTCCTGAACAATGGAGGCCTTGCTCCTTGCCGCCATCGGGTCGTCCACAGCGGTGTTGCGCGTGTAGGTCATGATGCGGTTCTTGCCGTTTTTCTTGACGGAGTATACGGCCAAATTCGCATAGGAAAGCAGTTGATCGGCATTGGCCGCGGCTGTGGGATACGAGCAGATACCGGCGGAGAATGTCAGAAACTTTTGCGTCGTGCCGCCCGATTGCGCCAAATAGCCCGCAAAGCTCTCCCGCACGCGCTGCGCCATTTCTTCCGCTGTGGAGGCGCCGGAGAACGGCAGGATAACGGCAAACTCTTTTCCGCCATAACGCGCGACGGTGCCGCGGTTGCCGACAATCCCCTGTATGATGTGCGCAAAGTGCTGCAGGATACGGTCTCCTTCGCCGCTGCCATAGAGCTCGTTGTAGAGCCGGAAATCATCCAGATTAAAGAGGATGACGGCAATGGAGTGCGAGCGAGCGCGCTGGAAATCCTCCTGCAACTGCTGGTTGAAATGCCTGCGGTTAAAGAGGCCGGTGAGCGAATCCCGCTGCGCTTCCCGCTCGATGGTCTCATACAGGTTGGCGTTTTTGATGGCGATGGAGACAATGGAAACGACCGACTCCATAAAGTTGATTTCGTCGTAGGTATAGGGCCGCCGGTTTACCTTTTCGGAGAGGAACGTCATGCCCACCAGTATCCCGTCGCATTTGATGGGGAGGATAACCGCCACCCCGATGCTCTGCAAAAGCTGCTTTTCCGTCTCCCACATGGATTTGTAGTGGGTGGTCTGTATGAATTCATTGTATATTACCGCGCGGTCGTTCTGCTGCAGCCATTGTACAAGCGAGTTGTCCTCGCGCAGCATCAACCGCTTGTTGAGGCAGGAATAATCCGACGTGGTACGGTAGCATTGTTCTTCGGGCACATGCAGGCAAACCTGAATCTGCGCCGTGGCGCTGCTTTCGCGAAGAAAATCCACATAGGTGACGACGATCTCGTTGAGTTTGAGCGTCTTGTTGATGGCAAGCGAGAACGTCTTCATTTTGTTTTCGCGCTCGATCTGATCCTTGACGAACAGCGATTCATGCAGGGAGTTTAGAAGGCTGAATATGAGGATACCAAGCAGCGAGAACAGGATGGCGATAAACATGGAACGGTTGAACGCCGCCTCGACAAACGTGCCCGCAAGGTATTTGTCCACAATGGGGAAGCTCGTCACAAGAAGCACTGTCGTCAATACCGCGGAAATCAGGTACGTAGCGCCCTTGGAGGTCATTTGGCTCAGCGCATACACCCGCTTTTTATACAGCGCGTAATAAATGAAGAACGCATTGAACGTGCAGGCCAATGAATCCGTCGGCATGGAGCCCAATCCCGGCACAAGATCCAGCAGCATAAGCGCGAACATTACAAGCACGCCAATAATGAGCGGCCTGAAATGGGACCTGTTGAGCGCGCCGCCCTTCATATTCTTGGAAAGAATACGGCCGATGGAGCCCAGCACCGATACGGCATACAGGAACAGCAGCCACATGGCGGGCTGGACGATGTATTCAAATTCCTTTTCGCCGGCAGAATTGATGATGATCGGATGGGCAATGAACGCATCAAACTGGTTGAGCACGATCACGGCGACGGTTAAGGCGCCCCAAAGGTATTTGAGGAAGATCGCCCGCTCGTTGGTAAACGTACAGGCCAGCAGGAAGTAGAAATAGGGAACCAGGCAGATGCCCGAAAGCGATACTTCAAACCAGAACAGCATGCCCGGGTAAAGTTCCAGGCGCATGAACAGGGAGCCGCCCGTCCAGAGGATGAACGTAACAAGCAGCGCCATGAACGAATAGATCACGGGACTTTTCTTGGCCGTCCACATCGTGAGGAACAAGAACAGGTTGCACAACAGGCCGATAAACGGGATCAGGGTGAAGGAGACCTCATTCAGCGACAAAACCCGTCACCTCCTCTGCCCATCTCCCCGTTCTGGAGATACATCAAATTGATGATATCCTGCTGGGGCGGGTTCATTTTGCGGATCGGCTTGCCGTATTTCTTTTGATATTCGTCCATGATACCGCGGGTCAGCAGCGTCACCTGCAGCGGTTCAACGCCCAAGAGCCGCTTGAGATCGTGATAATCATGGTCGTAGTGGCGGAAGTAAATGCTCATATGGTCGCGGATGAGCTGGCGCGTAAACTCCGCGCGGCCTTCCGCGGCCTCGTCGATTTCCACATACAAATGCATGAAGGACCGCTTCTGGTCGTCATACTGCTTCCTTGCGACCCAGTCCGCAATCGGAAGACGGGAAACTTCGATGACCTTGTTGATCGCCCGCTCGGTAATACGCGTAAAGCCCGCGATGTCGATGACCTTGGGTACCCTGTCGATATATTCAAACTGCGGCAGATAAATGTTATCTTGCTCGTTCTTGAGGCGCAGGCAGCGGTACATGTCGCCCACGCGGTAGCGTACGAACGCGCCGCCCTTTAATACCGTAATCACGATTTCATAGTTTTCGTTGGCGACAAGCTCGTCCATCAGGAACGTGCGCGGCGTATAGGAGGGATCCTCCATGTTTTTGAGCATATCGCTTTCGGGAATGAATTCATAGAAGCACGCATCCGGGAAAAAGATGAGCCCGTTCTTACTCCAGGTCTCCGTTGCGATGCAGGTCGGTTCCGTGCCGCCCGCCATTTCAAGAGGCCTGCACCCCCACGCGCGCTCCAGGTCATCCTTAAACAGCGCCGTATCGGTGCCGACGCAGACAAACCCGTTAAGCCGGAACAGATCGGCCGGCTTTACCGGCGTGCCATCCCGGAAGCTGCGGTATTTCGCGTTGAGAATCCGCCAGAGCATATGCGGCCGGTAGAATACGCGCTGCTGCTTTTCCCCCGTGGGCGTCTTATTGAGGCTGAAATTCTTCGTGATGGCGTATACGATGCTGCTCATGCCAAAGAACAGGTCGATGCCGCCCTGCAGGCTCTGCCGGAACCCGACACGGTTCTGCTCGTGGAAGGGCATTTTGAGCGCCTCTTTGAGCGGCGGCAGGAAATGCATATCAAGCTCGGATTTGATGAGAAGGGGTAAGAGCCCCGTGGGGTAAGGCAGGGGCGCCAGTCCGTAGAGCGCGCGCTGGGTCCCGCTTACATGGAACTTGCCGCGCCCCGAGGAGGTCGCGAGCAACAGCGCGGCAAGAATGTTGTTTTTGTATACGGAGAGCATTTCCTCGCTGTAAGGCGCAACCTTAGACGGGTGGCTGCCGCTTTCCCATGTGGTCTCCAGCCAAACGACAGGCGGCGCAGGAAGCGCGGCCTCGTTTTTGGAAAGCAGGACATCCGCATAATCATCATACGTAGTGAGGGGAACAGTTTTTCGAAACTCTGTTACGGTTTGGGGAACTTTCCCGCCCATAATGCGCTGCCCAAGCTCGCTTTTTGCGTAGAGCATGAGCTGTTCCTGCAGGAGCCTGAGCTGGATCTGCATATATTCTTCCATGGAAATATCCAAGAACCCGCAGTATTTCTGCCAGATCTGCTCATGCGTAAGTTCTTTTAGCTCCTGCTTGAAGGACATGCGCACCCTTCCCCCTTCCCTATGCCTTACGGCTTATTGAAAAACGCCCCGATGCTCCGCCTGTTGGGCAATAAAAACGGGACCTCCCGCTGATAGTCCGCGTATCCCGCGATATATTGCGGAAACAGATACCGGTCCTCGATAAAAATATAAAGAAAATTCAAAACAGGAAACAGGATGGCTCCTGCGAGCATCCCTGTTCCCCCGGAAAACAAATACAAAGACCAATACACCAGCAGAAAGCACCAGCCGCCCGGATGCCTGCACAGCGCGTAGGGGCCTGTTTTTACAACAGCCTGACCTTTTTCTTCCGCGTAGACCTGCTTTGCGGGCAGCGCCCCGAAGAGCACGTACAGATACACGGCAAACCAGGCTACGGCAAGAACGCCAAACAAATTGCGCCACGGTGCCCGTTCCACAGCCAGCGCGGGTGCAAGCAGCATGGCCGTAGAAACAAGGAGCATGCATCCGCCCGCAAGGAACCAGAAACCCGCATGGCGCGCTCCCTTTGCTTTTTTTACGTCAAAAAGCAGAAACAGGATAAAAGAAAGGGCGCCGGTAACCACATATATCATGTTTCGGCTTCCGCAGGCCTGATAAACGCAATGCCCACTGCCGAGGGACCGCAGTGCAGCCCGATGGGCGGCCCGACAATACCGGTTTCAAGCGCCGCTTCCGGCGCAAACGTGCGGATCATTTCTTCCATCCGCTGCGCCCTGTGCAGATCGTCTCCGTGGAAAATGTAAGCGGTCTTCACCCGGTCCGCTTCCTTTTCATATTTGCGCACCAGGGCGCGCATCCCTTCCCTGGCGTTGCGCAGGAAAGTAAGCGGCCTCATCAGGCCGTCATGGAAGATAAATAATGGCCGAACGCCCAGCTTGTCCGTAAACAGGGGGCCTAGCGCGCTGACTCTGCCGCCCTGCCAGGCGCATTTGAGGGATTCCAGCATAAAGTAAATGCAAACCTGCGAACGAAACGTGTCCAACCGCTCCATGATCTCGCGCGCCGTCAGGCCTTCATTTGCCAAACGATTGGCCTCCCGCACGATCATTCCCATGCCATGGGATACGGAGAGCGAGTCGTAGATATGGATGGGAATTGGAAACCCTTCCTCTTTTGCAAGACGGGCGGCCAGCACGGCCCCGTTGATGGAGCCCGACATTTTGGAAGTCAGCACGATGCAGATGATCTCATCATACTCCTGCGCCTTTTTGAATACGTCAATAAAGACGGCAGGGCCCGAATGCGCGCTGGTGGGCAGCTTGTCCGTTGTACGCAATATGCGGTAAAGTTCGGTGGAGTCGATATCCACCAGGCTGTAATATTCTTTTTCCTTATGGGTCACAAGGTCCGGGATCAGAAAAATCCCTTCGCGTTCCGCTTCGTCCATCAAAATATCGCAGCCGGTCTGTGCGACAATACAGGTCCTTTTTCTGGGACTCATGTGCAGACTCCTAACATGCGTTTTTGTGCGAGAAAGGGAAATCAATTTATTTTATAAAATTATACTATAAAAATCAACTGGGTTACGGAAATTTTGACAAATATTCGGTGGCTATATTTGAAAAAACGCCCGTATTTGCGGTGCTTTTTGTCGGGACAAAACATTTTGCACATTTTTGACCTTGTTTTTTCATTCTGTATATATAAAACTGCACGCATTCCTCATGGAAACCGCTTGTAAGACAACATTTTCCCTGCCGTATTTTCAGAAGCCAAGGATTGCGGCTCAGCCCGCGGCGGCCATTCTATACATCGCCGCGAGGTTCAGAGCAGGCAGGAAACTTGCCTGAAAATTTTTGCATCATCATAACGCAAGACATTTGTTCCCTGCGCACAAACTATTGACTGGACCCGTTTTCTGTGTATAATAGATTTATTATATTTATCCATTGTATACACGCATGCACGCATGCAATAAAATATGAAGGAGGACGGTTATGAGCAAAATCGTATTCGACGACCACTCCAACCTGCTGCGCGAGGATTATTACAAATATCAGGTGCAAGATGTTGCCACCCCCAGCCTGTTCCCCGAAATGTTCCATTTCGACCAGGTGCCCAAGGTTGCGTTCAATTACCGCACCGTACCCATGCGCATGCCCGAAGAGATCTGGATTACGGATACTACCTTCCGGGATGGCCAGCAATCCCGCGCGCCGTTCACTCCCGCGCAGATTTTGCGTATATTTGAGCTGCTGCATGATTTGGGCGGTCCGCGCGGCATCGTGCGGCAGAGCGAATTCTTTGTTTACAGCAAACAGGATAGGCAGGCGGTGGAGCTATGTCAGCAGCGCGGTTACCGGTTCCCCGAAATCACCACCTGGATTCGCGCCACCGAAAAGGACTTTGACCTGGTCAAAGAAATCGGCGTACAGGAAACGGGAATTTTGGTCAGCTGCTCGGATTACCATATATTCAAAAAGATGAATATGACGCGCAAGCAGGCGATGGACCAGTATCTCAAAGTCGTCAAAATGGCGCTGGACCGCGGCATCCGCCCCCGCTGCCACTTTGAGGATATCACGCGCGCCGATTATTACGGCTTCGTAGTGCCCTTTGCCTATGCGTTGAGCCAACTGAGCGAAGAATCCGGCATCCCCATCAAAATCCGCTGCTGCGATACGCTGGGTCTTGGCGTATCTTACCCCGGCGCATCGCTGCCCAGAAGCGTACCCGGTATCATCTACGGCCTCAGGCACTATGCCAATATCCCCAGCACCCTTTTGGAATGGCACGGCCACAACGATTTTTACAAGGTCGTCACCAACGCGGCTTCCGCCTGGCTCTATGGTGCATCCGCCGTAAACTGCTCTCTGCTTGGCATTGGCGAGCGGACCGGCAACTGCCCGCTTGAAGCCATGGTCATTGAATATTGCAGCCTCCGCGGCCATGAGGACGGCATGCGCCTTGACGTCATTACAGAGATCGCGGATTATTTTGAAAAGGAAATCGGTTATCAGATCCCGCCGCAGACCCCGTTTGTGGGCACGGATTTCTGCTCTACCCGCGCGGGCATTCATGCTGATGGCCTCTTAAAGGATGAGCAGATTTACAGCATATTCAACACCCAAGCCATACTCAACCGTCCCTCCACCGTGGTGGTGGACGCGCACAGCGGCTTAGCCGGCATTGCGTATTGGATGAACGCAAACCTTCCCGCGCTCAAGGGTGCGGAACCCATTTCCAAGAAGCATCCCGCGGTGGAGCGCGTGAAGGAACGGCTGGATGTGCTCTATTCTCAGGGCCGCACCACCTCCATGAGCAATGCGGAGCTGTTGGCCATCTGCGCCGAACTTGCGCCGGAACTGGTTGCCGCAAAGTAATGCAATCTATCCCAACGCCCGTGCGAAAAGCGCGGGCGTTTTCTTTTTCAACCGAACATTTTTCTTTCCCCTTTTCGTAAATGAGACCAGGATGTGACCGAGATGGGATCGGTATGATAGTTTATATTGGTATAATTGGTATACCACAAATGGACATGCGTTTTTTTGTTTGCCTAAAACCCCGGCCGGCAGGCGTTGCTGCATCAAGGAGGGCGTCATGGAACAAACAGAGCTGTTGCAGAAAATCCAAAAAGGGGACCAGGAAGCCTTCCGCGCGCTGTTCAACGCCTATGCGGAGCCCACTTACCATACGCTTTTTAAAAAGTGCGGTAATAAGACAACCGCGCGCATGCTGCTAAAGCGCGTCTTTCAGGATGTGTATGTCAGCCTCAAGCAGCAGGGGGACGCGGACCCCACCGCGCTGTGGCTGAACGCTCTGGCCAACTGGCAGGCGGAAACGCATCTGTTCTGCCGGAACGAAACGGAAGCTGTCTGGCAGTCAATGCCTGCGGCACAGCAGGCGGAGCCTTCCCAGACGCAGACGAAGGCGCAGCCTACGCAATCGCAACCCGAGCGGGTGCTGCCGCGCGAGCCCTTTACCCAGCCGGTACCAACAAAGCGAAAAGGCCGGGCGGCGCTGCTCCTCCTATTGCTTGCAATGACGGCGTGCGTCCTATGGGTATTGGCGGGCCTGATGATGGAAGCGCAGATGCTGCCTTATATTGACCTTGGATATCGTTGGTTCAACACCGCCGTATTCAACCTGTTTAGATAATTGAATGGTAATACGGCGTACTCAGTCTGAAATGCTTTCCGGATAACCTGCGTCCATCAAAACTCAGATGTACGAAAGACCCGCGGCGTTGCCGCGGGTCTTTCGTGCTCTATCCCCTTTTCATGATCTATTGTGCAACCTAGAAACTTCCTCTCTGGCTTTGACAAACGCTTTCACAGAACGGTCTATGTCCGCATAGGTCGTCCGATAAGAGCAAACGCTTACCCGTATGACCGGCTCGCCCTCCCATTTTGCTCCTCCGCACCAACATTCCCCCGACTTCTGTATAAGTGAAAGCGTGGTTTCTGTCAGGGCTGCGTTGCAAAGGGATACTATCACCTGGTTGAAGCAGACATCATTTTTAACCTGAAACCCGTTTTCTTTCAGGCGCTTTGCGAAATGCCTTGCTTTGTGATGCAAATCTTCCACCAGCTCTGAAACGCCCTTTTTGCCAAGAGATTTTAAAGTTGCCCACAGCTCCACTATCCTCGCTCTTCTGGACATATCCGGCGTATAGAGCATGCCGTCCCTGTGCTCGCTATAAACAATATAGGAACCCGTCATATGGAGAGAACCTGTCAAAGCATCCCTGTGCCTAGAGAGAATGATCCCATTGTCATAGGCGCATTCAATGTTTTATGGGCGTCGACGGACCACGAATCGGCCAATTCTATTCCCTTGGTCAATCCGCTCAGTTCTTCTGAAGCGGCAGCCCACAGACCAAAGGCGCCGTCAACGTGCACCCATGCGCCGGCGTCCCTGGCTTTTTTACAGAGCGTTTCAAAAGGATCGAATGCGCCCGAATTGACGTTTCCGGCCTGCAAAATGAGCAGCGTCTGGGGGTCCAGTTCCGGCACGGCATCCGCCCGCATTCTTCCTTGGTCATCGACAGGAACGCTTACTACCCTTTCGCTTCCCAGCCCCAAAATCGAGAGTGCTTTATAAACGGTCGAGTGCGCACCCGCTCCAAGTACCACGCGAATTTCCGGCGCGCCGAAGAGACCTTTCCTGCCAACATCATAGCCAAGCTTCCCCAATAAATAGTTTCTGCCGGCTGCCAGCCCACAAAGCGTTGCCGTTGAGCTGCCCCCTACAAATCCGGCAGCCGTACCCGCCGGAAGCTTTAGAAGATCGGCAAGCCACTTTTCACAGACGTCTTCCAAAATAGAGGCGACAGGGGATATTACATACAAAGCTGCGTTTTGATCCCAGGTATCGGATAACCATTTTGCCGCGAGCGCCGCCGGGACGATCCCCCCATTTACAAAGCCAAAGTAACGCCCGCCTGTCTGGGCGGCGGTTGCAGGCGATCCATAAACGTGCAGCCTGTTCAGGATATCATGGGAATTGCCGGGCTCGGATTGGAGCGGCTCCTGGAAGACGTGAAGCCCCTCCAACGCGCCCTCATCCGGAAATACCGGCCGGTCCAGAACACTATTCATATAGTCAAAGGCATACGTTTTTGCCTGTTCCAACAATGCAAAATCCAATGCTTCTTCCCGTAAACGGTCGCTCACAATCTTCCTGTCTTTCTCTTGTTCCATTTTAATTTCCTCCCACTCACATGATTGAAGCGTTATAAAAACAGAAAGGCAGCTAAATCCGCTGCCTGCCTTTTTAAAATATCAGGGTCCCGTTTACGGGCCGCATCGGCATATTCCTGATATGCATGTTTGGCCGCTTTTCCTTGCGTATTTACTCAATCATCTCGTAACGGTCTTTTCCGCTTTCCTTGGCCTGGTAGAGCGCCCTGTCCGCCCGGTAAAGAAGCGTATTGGCCGAATCGCCCGCCTTGCACTCCGTAATGCCAAAACACACGGTGACACAATAGGGCTGGAGGTCTTCGTCCGTACGGAGCAACTCATAAAAGTTGTTGACGAGCGTGAGTACGTCTTCCCGTTCCGCCGCATAGAAGCCCGCGTATTCGTCGCCGCCCCAGCGCGCAACAACGCCGTTGGGGAATGCCTGCTGTGCAAGCTTTCCGATACGGGTGATGATTTGGTCCCCGACCAAATGCCCGTGCATATCGTTGATGTTTTTAAAATCGTCTATGTCAAATATGAACAGATAGAACGGCTTGCCCCGGCTTGCAGAAAGCGCGTTGGTCAACGCCTCGTTAAAGCCCCTGCGGTTGCTTAGACCCGTAAGCGGGTCGGTCTTCGCCATGGCGGAAAGCCGCTGATCATTCTTGCGGATCAGCCGATCCACAATGAACAGCACGCAAACCACTACCAATGAAAAAATAATCAGATCGTTTACCATTTGCGCGTTCTGTGTTCTCCTTAACACGGATGTATCTTTAATAACCAGCAAAAACCAGTCCATATCCTCAATATACTGGGTAATCATATAACCGCTGGAGCGGTCATCCTGATATTCATAGCTCCTCAGGGTATCGTGGGCCAAAATATCCTGCTTGTTCGCCCCAAGATTGTGCATGTCAAATACATTGGCCTGATAGATTTGATCCGTATCCGTACTGACCTGCACAACGCCTTCCTTGTTGAAAAGAGCCGTCTTGAGATCAAACTGATCTTCAAAAGATTGGAACATGGCCTGCACGCGGTTGAGCTTTAACCCTACGCCGGTAACGCCCATGAGCCTTCCGTGCTCATCCGTAATACGGCAGTTGATAAACACTGTCAATTGGTTCTGGTTGACCTCGTCCGTATCGATATCCAGGTCATACGGCTTGTTTTTATCCAAGAAATCGTAGTACCAGACGTCGTGATCGTCTTCCGGGGAGATTACCTTGTTGAGGCCCCCATGGTAGTAGTACCGCTTTGTGGTTTCAGATACCACGAACGCGGTATCATATCCGTACTGGTCTTTTAGCTGCGTCAGGTATTCCGTCAGCTTGTCCATGTGTGCATCGGTGAGGTTGCCATGAGATTCGGCGAGCATCCATGCTTTTAGAAAGCTATCATTCGCCATGGTCAGGGAAACCACAATGGGCCGGGCAAGTTCGTTGCGGATTCCCGCATACATATTGGTGGTAGTGAGCTTGGAAATATTGCAGATATCTTCTTTTATGATTTCGCTGTACGATTTATAGTTGGTAATGCCAACCGCCGCAAAGCCCAGCAATATAATTGCGCAAATCAACAGATTGATCCGTATCTTGCTGGTCCTTTTCATCTTTACCACCATCGAATATATTACTGTTATCTTACTATAAATGATGGTAAGCGACAAGAAAGGATTTCTTTCGTCAGAAGACGGCTTGCCGCCTTTTATAAATCCATATCTTAGTCCTAAGGCGCTTTCTCACCCCTATTGGAGTCCGAATAACAGGCCAAGCTGATACACAAACAATGCTGCGATATATGCGATTGCTATCTGGTATCCCACCAGAAACGCCGTCCATCTGCCGCTGTTCAATTCCCTGTGTATGGTGGCCACAGCGGCCATGCAAGGCACATACAACAGCACAAACACCAGGAAGCTGAATGCAGAAAGCGGCGTAAACGTTGTGGAAAGGGCCGTGCGCACCGCGCCCTCTAACGCGCCCGCAGAAAACCCGTAAAACAGGCTCAGGGAAGCGACCACCGCCTCCTTGGCAATAAACCCGGTCAAAAGCGAGACTGCGGCCTGCCAGCTTCCAAAGCCCAGCGGAACAAACGCAGACGCAATGAAACCTCCCAAAGCGCCCAATATGCTGTCCGCCGCGTTCTCCACCATGGCAAAACGGAAATCGAATGTCTGCAGCACCCAGAGTATGATGCTCATCACCAGTATGATGGTGCCCGCTTTTTCTAAAAAGTGCTCCACGCGCTCTCCTACATGCTGCAGCGTGTTCTTAAGCTGCGGGCGGCGATAGGGCGGCATTTCCATAACAAACGGGGCGTCCGCCCCGCGGAACAGCGTCCGCTTGAATACAAGGCCCGTGAGGATGCCAAAAAGCATCCCCAGCGCATAGAGCGCAAACACCACAAGCCCGCTTCCCCGTCCGAAGAAAGCGCCCGCAATCAGCCCGTAAACCGGCAATTTTGCGGAACAACTCATGAAAGGCAGCAGGAATATCGTCATGCGCCGGTCCTTCTCGTTTTCCATAGTGCGCGCGCTCATGGCTGCGGGCACGGTGCAGCCAAACCCCATCAGCATGGGGATAAAGGATTTCCCGGAAAGCCCGATGCGGCGCAGCGGCTTATCCATGATAAAGGCCGTGCGCGAAAGGTAGCCGCTGTCCTCCAGCAGGGAAAGGCAGAGAAACAGCATCGCGATCTGCGGCAAAAACGTCAGCACACCGCCTACGCCCGCCAGTATCCCATCGCAAATGAGGCTCACAAGCCAGCCCGACGTGCCCATAGAGGTAAGCCAAGTTCTAATCCATGGCGAAATCGCACCGCCAATGAGCGCCTCCACCTGATCGGAAAGCCAGGCGCCCACACTGCCGAATGTCAGCAGGAAGATGCAGAGCATGATCAGCAGGAATACCGGCAGCGCAAAGTATTTATGCGTCAGCACAGCGTCGATTTTATCCGATAGGCTGCGCTCCTCCATGCTGCGTTTTTTTGTGAGCGCTGCCGAAATTACCCGGGAAATGAAACGGTACCGGCTTTCGGCCACGCGCATGCCGCTGTCAAACCGTTCATCCGCCCCGGCGTATGTCCGGATGACTTCCTTAATTTCCTCCTGTTCGGAAGCCGAAAGCTGCAGCTGTTCCAATACCAGCGTATCACCTTCCAATAGCTTTATCTGCGCCCAATGCGCGGGGAGGCCGGCCCGGGCCGCGCGCTCGCCAATCAGTTCGCCGATCCGGTGGTGGGCCGCGTGCGTCACGTCGTCATACACGTCGTCCGGTTCAATAAGGTTCCGGCAGTGCACCTGCTCATGTACAATATCCACCAGCAGTTCGCACTGCTTTAAAAGCTCGTCCACCCCCGCGCCCGTACGCGCGCTGATGGGAACAACGGGTATGCCCAACTCTAAAGAAAGCCGCCTCACGTCGATGCGGTCCCCGCTCTTTTCTACCTCGTCCATCATGTTAAGCGCCAGGACCATGGGGCGCTCGAGCTCCATCAGTTGTACGGTCAGGTACAGATTGCGTTCAAGATTGGTACCGTCCACAATGTTGATGATGGCGTCGGGCTGTTCTTCTATTATATAATTGCGCGCAATGACCTCTTCGAGCGAATACGGGGAAAGCGAGTAGATCCCCGGGAGATCGACAAGCAGCATTTCCTGTCCGTGGGCGCGCAGCCGCCCCTCCTTTTTTTCCACCGTGACGCCAGGCCAGTTGCCCACATATTCCCGTGATCCGGTCATGGCGTTAAACAACGTGGTCTTGCCGCTGTTGGGGTTGCCCGCTAACGCGAGCTTCACCGTCTTCTGCTCTTTTACACGCGGGCCGCAGGGCGCTTCCTGCGCGCAGCGGTGCCGATCCTTCCGGTCCTTCCGGCACGCCTGCCCTTTTTTTTGCTGCGGGCAGCCTTCGCACGGGGAGGGGGGCGTTCTTAGGGCATCCTCTTGTGTGGAGACGGCCCAATCTGTGAGCCGCATGGCGCGCTCATGGGCGGGTCGGTCGCTTTTTGTTTGGTGGCCGGAAAGCAGCGCCTCCGCGCGTTTCATACGCAAGCGGCTTTCTTCATGTTCCCGCGCAAGCGCCGCCTCTTCTTCCGATTGGTCAAACAGTTCGATGGAAAGAGCGTCATCACGCCGCAAAGATAGATCATACCCGCGCAGATGCACCTCTATGGGATCGCCCAGCGGGGCGGTTTTTCGCACCAATATTCTAGTAAGCGGGGTAATGCCCATATCCACCAGCCGCCGTTTGATGCGCGCATCCGCGCCGCCCACCGCGCTGATGACGCCGGATTCTCCCGGCAGCAGTTCCCCAAGCGTCTTTGCCATGTGTCCACTCCGTTCCGTGTTAGCTCTTGCTAACTCCATAGGCATTGTACCAAAGCGCGCACAAATGTCAATACACGAAGAACTATGTATCTGTCACTATTATGATATGTATAGCTGTAAGGAAATATGATTACAGTCTGGCGGGACAGGTATTTTGATAGGTTACATAGGAAAAGGACAGGGCTTCATAAAACTGAATTTCAGAGCGTTCCGCGATTTCCCAGTTTGGAAGCGCAGCAAGGTTTGGAAGAGCGCAGTCCGCTTCCCTTGTCGCGTTGACATGCGTGATGAGCGCGCTTTCGCAGTACGGGAGAAGCAGCGTATACACTTCGGCCCCGCCAATCACAAAAACATCCTTTTCGGTAAATGGGGGCTGACGAAGCAATGTGGAAAGCTCCGCAACGGAATGCGCAACGGCAGCGCCCTCTGCATCAAAGGCCGTATTCCGCGTCAGGACGATATTCTCACGATTAGGCAATGGCTTCCCACCGGGCAAGGATAGCAGCGTTTTTCGGCCCATGACGATACTGTTGCCGCTTGTAAGCGCGCGAAAGCGCTTGAGATCAGCCGGGATGCGGAACAGAAGCTCCCCCCGGTACCCAAGGTTCCAGTCTTGATCCACTGCGGCAATCAGCTTCATATCATGCTCCTTATATCGCGACCGGGATGCTTGCTGTGAACGGATGGAACTGGTATCCTTCCAGCCGGAAGCTGTTTACGGTAAACGCGTAAAAATCCGTCGTACCGTCCCAGACGAGTTTGGGTGCGGGCAGCGGTTCGCGCTGCAACAATTCCTCCACCAAGGGGACATGGCGGTCATAGATATGCGCGTCCGCAATCACATGCACAAGCTCACCCGCCTCCAAGCCCGATGCCGCCGCAAACAGATGTACGAGTACTGCGTACTGGCAGACATTCCAGTTGTTCGCGGTGAGCATATCCTGCGAGCGCTGGTTGAGTATGGCGTTTAATGTATTGCCCGTGACGTTGAACGTCATGCTGTAGGCGCACGGATAAAGGCTCATTTCATGAAGGTCCTGATGCACATAAAGGTTGGTCATGATGCGTCGGCTCTGCGGGTTGTGCTTTAAATCGTAAAGCACGCGATCCACCTGATCGAACATGCCCTCTTTGTATTGGTGTTTTACGCCGAGCTGGTAGCCGTAGGCTTTTCCGATGCTGCCGTCTTCGCCCGCCCAGTTGTCCCAGATGCGGCTGTTCAGTTCATGCACGTTGTTGGATTTCTTCTGCCAGATCCATAAAAGCTCGTCCACGGCGCTTTTGAAATAGGTGCGCCGCAGCGTGAGGATGGGAAATTCCTCTTTCAGATTGTATCTATTTGTAATTCCAAAGCGCTTGACGGTATGCGCGGGCGTGCCGTCCTCCCATTTGGGCCGCACGGGAAGCTCCGTATCCCAAAACCCATTTTCCAAAATATCCCAGCAATTTTGTATAAACAGCTTGTCCGCATGGCTCATGTGCAGCCCTCCCATGTATTATAGGTTATAATACTCTGTCCATTATACAGTACTACCGCGCAAAACAAAATGCGTCTGCGCTTTTCTCCCCCCCGCTGCGCTGACTTCAGTAAAAAGTCCCATTATGTCAAAAGCTCTTCCAACTTTTGTTTGCCCATTTTCTGATTGCCGCTAATCTCCGTATACAGCGCATGATAAAAAGCCTCGGCATTTTCCCTGCGCTCCTTTGCAAGCTGCCGCGCCCGTTCCGTATAAAACGCTTCGTACAACCTTTTGAGCTTGTAATGATATTCCTGGAAGAAGGAACTCTTTTCCGCATCCGTCCCCGCCACAACAATTTGTCCGTCTTTGTCCATGAGATACAGAGGCTCTCCAATCTGGCCGCCATAGATCAGCGTACGTGCGATTCCCATGGCGCCGGTCACATCCAGCTTATCCGCGTCAAACAGAATTTTCGCCTCCATGCTTTCCTGCGCATTGCCCCTGCGGTACCGGTGGGAAGCGATGCATGCTTTTACGTGAGCCGCTTTCTCCATACTCCAACCGGCTTGCATCAGGTATTGATACGCCATATCCCCGCCAATTTGGGCGTGGCAGAGCGCCGGGTCTTTTGCCTGCTTTTCCCGCCCGATATCGTGCAGCAGGCAGGCCGCCAGAAGCACATCCATATCCACACCCTTTTCTGTCCCGGCGATATCCAAGGCAAAATGTAATACGCGGTCAATATGATATCTGTCATGGGCGCTGTCTTTCATCCGATCGAGCATGTGCGCCTCTATTTTTTGGAATTCCTCAATGGTCATGAATGCGGCTCCTTCCCATAGATGGATTGCCTTTATGATAGCACGTTTTGTCTAAACGCGCGCAGTGAAACAGGAAATCTGCAATCCCACAAACAAAAAGCCTGCCGCTTAACTTGCAGCAGGCTGATCCAATCCATCCGCACGCCGGTTTTCAGGATAGGCCGAGCTTCCGGCGGATAAACGCCGTGACCTCGTCCATCGCCTGCGTCGCTTCAGGGAACATGGGCGCCAGCAGCGGGAAGCAATGGAACAGGCCGTCCCAAACGTGCAGGTGTACTTCCACGCCCGCTTCCTCTGCCTTTTTTGCAAACCGGGTGGAATCGTCGAGCAGCGTCTCATAATTCCCCACCTGGATCATCAGTGGCGGTAAACCCGCTAAGTCCCCAAACAGCGGCGAGGCGTAGGGATGCCGCGCATTCCCATTGCCCACGTAATAGCCAAGATAGGTTTCGGATGATCCCTTTGGCGTACATGGGTCCTCTTTCATGCGGGTCTTGTGGGAGCTACCGGAAAGCGTCGCATCCGTGCAAGGGGAGAACGCGACGCAGGCAGCAGGCAGGGGCGTGCTTTCGTCCTTGAGTTTGAGCAGGGTGGAAAGCTCTACGCCGCCGCCCGCTGAGTCGCCGGCAAATACGATATGTTCCGGCTGATAGCCCAACGATAAAACGTAGCGGTGCATCGCGACACCGTCGCCCGCCGCGGCAGGCGCGGGATGTTCAGGCGCGAGACGGTAATCGAATACCAGCGCCTTTACGCCCAGACGCTTGACGAAATTACTGACAATGCCGCGATGGGAACGCGCACTGCCCATGACAAACCCGCCGCCGTGGAAATAGAGCACCATATTTTCCGCATCGCATCCCTGTGGTTCCACCCATTCCGCATAAACCGGCGCGTCTTCCGCCGTTTGAAACGAAACGCCTTCCATCAGTTTGACCAGGCGCTTTGCCGATTCCTCCGTATCTCTCCGGAGCGCTTCAATGGACGTACTTTGGTCCACCGTCTCCGGCGTGAACCTTCCTTTTAACAAATGCCGGTTGCGCATAAATGCGCGCATCAGCCGGGCTTTATAGCTAATCATGTGGGTTCGCTCCCCTGTTTCTCTTTGTTCTTCCAATACCGGCTTCCATCCGGCTTGCGGCATAAATAACCGCTTTCCACTAGTGCGCGCCGCAATAGAAAATAGTCCCCAAATGTGTGCCAGGAAGCAACGATGGCGTTAATTTCCTGTTCCGTATAGTCCTTGTCAAACTCAAACTTCTTTGCTAGATACGCACAGGCTTCCGCTTTCATCGCCTGCTTGGAGGGCCACTGCTTGAGCTTCCCGTCCTCATCCAAAAACCGTTGTATTATCTCTGGCATATCGTTTCCTCTTTTCTTTCATTCTTCAATTGAGCTGGTTTAAGAAACATCGCCGCAAGCAGCCGGTAATCCGGCATGGGTCCCGTGTAGGCGTGCGCAATCCGGTAGATCGCAAGGCCGTTGACGCTGGACCAGAACAGCAGCGCAAGGGCGTCCGGGTCCCCCGCTACCACGCTGCCCTCGCTCTGCCCCTGCCGCATGATATCCGCCACAATACGGTAAGGCGCGTTTCTCTTTTCTTCAATCAAGGCCTTTTCCTCCCCGGGAGGAATAACGTCGGCCATCTGGGCGATCAGACAGCAAGTCTGTGCAAAGCGCTCGCTCTGTTCGATGGTGTGAAGCAGCTCCTTGACCGCAATGCCGATTTTCTCCCGGGCGGGCGCATCCATGGCCTTGAGCTCCTCGCTCACTTCAATCGTCTTATCCATCGCATCCCTGACAAGGTCGATATAGATGGCTTCCTTAGAAGGATAGTAGTGATATAAGAGCCCCTGGGCCATGCCTACGTTTTCGGCAATATCCTGAATACGGGTCGCGGCCAATCCCTTTGCCGCAAACTGCCGCAGCGCCTCGATGCGGATCTGTTCCTTTCGCGCCTCGCGGGCCTGCTCGTTCTGCTGCTGGTTCCTTGCCATGATGCGCCCTTTCATTGATTGAATTTACATTCAATATATATGTTGGACCTAACGCTGTCAACCCTTATTTTATAAAAGTGAGGCTATAGAGGTCATAAATAATGTTTTGATTAATGATGCTACCGTATGTCGGAAGAGCGCTGGATACCGGCTTGTTACACTTGATACGCCATCTGAACTCCAAAATCGCCAAAACGCAAAACAGCCTGTCGTCTAATGCAACAAGCTGTCCTGCATAAAGGGAGCCGGCGGCTACCTATCCTCCCGGGCCGTTTCCAGCCAAGTACTTTCGGCGTATAAGGGCTTAACTTCTGTGTTCGGTATGGGAACAGGTGGGACCCCTTAGCCAAACCACCGGCAATGGCGGGTATTCGGTTATCAAGGAATGAACATGAACCAAGTAAGTCATCCCAAGGTCACTGAGTACCTTGAAAACCGCATAAGGAACGGAACATGGTTCCGCCGAATTGTAAATCACATTGATCAAGCCCTCGACCTATTAGTATCGGTCAGCTGCATGTGTTACCACACTTCCACCTCCGACCTATCAACCTGGTAGTCTTCCAGGGGTCTTACTC
>JAEYCM010000007.1 GCA_023455425.1 Bacillota bacterium
CCACCCCCGCCGCCGCGGAAGCAACGCCAGCACCCGAAGCAACAGCAGAAGCGTCCGTTGAGGCCACGGAATACCCCATTACCATCAAGCATGCGTTTGGGGAAACCGTGCTTACGGAAAAGCCGGAACGCATTGCCACCATCTTCTGGGGCAACCATGACGTGCCGCTGGCGCTGGGCGTGGTTCCCGTGGGCGTATCCATGGCAAACTATGGCGTGACGGACGGCAGCGGCATGCTGCCCTGGACGGCGGAAGGTTTCAAGGCCCTTGGCGTTGAACACCCTGTTTTGTTCAGCGATACGGACGGCCTTGATTATGAAGCCATCAACGAAGTGCAGCCCGATGTGATCCTTGCGGCATACTCCGGCATCACGCAGGAGGAATACGAGTTGTTGAGCCAGATTGCGCCTGTTGTTGCGTATCCCACGTTTGCCTGGCAGACCTACTGGCGCGATCAGATCACCATGGACGCTGCCGGCATGGGCATGCAAAAAGAAGGCGAGCAGCTTGTCGCCGAGCTTGACCAGCTGATTGCAGAGAAGCTTTCCGCCTACCCGCAGATCGCCGGGAAAAGCGCCGCGTTCTTCTACTTCATGCCTGCCGACCTGGGCAAGTTCTATGTGTATCTTCCCACGGACCCCCGCGCCGCGTTTTTGGAGGATCTTGGCATGAAGGTACCCGAAAGCATATTGAAGATGGCCGAAAGCTCCGAAAGCTTTTCCGCTGAGTTGAGCGCGGAGAACGTGGACCTGCTCAAGGACGTGGATATTGTCATCGGTTACGGCGACGACGCTTTGCTCAAAGCCCTGCAGGCGGACAGCCTGATGGGTACGATGCCCGCCATCAAGCGGGGGTCTGTTGTGCTCCTGGAGGACGGCACGCCGCTTGCCGCGTCCAGCACGCCCAGCGCTCTCTCCATCCCCGCCGCAATCGATGAATACCTGGCGCTGATCGGCAAGGCCGCCGATCAGGTTGGATGAAGTCGCCTAAAACCCTCCCGCTGCTCTGCGCCGGTGTGGCTGGGATCCTCCTTTGCATCCTTGCTTCCTTGGCGCTCGGTTCACGCACCGTGGGGGTGCACGAAGTCCTGCACGCCCTGTTCCGTGCCGAAGGTTCGTCGTTTGACGCGCTTGTCGTGCGGGAACGCATCCCAAGGACCATATTCAGCATCATCGCCGGAGCCTCTCTCGGGGTCTCCGGCGCTCTGATGCAGGCGATTACCCGCAACCCTATCGCGGACCCAAGCATCCTGGGCGTCAATACCGGCGCGTCCTTGTTTGTGGTGGGCGGTATCGTCCTGTTCCGCATCAGCACCGCAGCCGAATACATCTGGTTTGCGCTTTTGGGCGCTGCAATCGCTGCGGTGTTTGTCTACCGGATCGGCTCCATGGGCTATGGCGGCGCTACGCCGATTAAGCTTGCGCTGGCGGGCGCGGCGACAAGTGCGGCGCTCTCTTCCCTTGTGAGCGCCGTGATCCTGCCAAGGACGGATGCGCTCAACGCCTACCGGTTCTGGCAGGTGGGCAGCGTTGGCGGCGCTACCTGGCAGGGCATCCTGACGGTCGCCCCGTTTCTTTTGGCGGGACTCTTCATCGGCTTTTTTATCGCCCCCGCATTAAACGCACTTGCGCTGGGGGATGATGTGGCAACGGGCCTTGGCGTGCGGACGGGCGTTGTACGGAGTGTGGGCGCATTGGCAGGCGTGCTGCTTTGCGGCGCGACAACGGCGCTGGCAGGCCCCATCGCATTCGTCGGGCTGATGATTCCCCACAGTATGCGGCTCATCTCCGGGCCCGACATGAAGGGTATTGTGCCGCTATCCGCGGCGGGCGGCGCCATCCTTTTGACGATCTCTGACATTATCGGGCGGCTTATCGGTTCGCCAAGCGAGCTTGAGGCAGGAATTGTGACGGCATTCTTTGGCGCGCCCATCCTGATCCTGATTGCCATGAGAGCGAAGGTGCGGTCGTTATGAAAACAAGCAATTCCGGTGCTGTAAGGCAGGGCTTTTCAAAAAGGCGGGTCCGTTTTCTTGCGGCAAGCCTTGTTCTGGCGGCGCTTGCCGCCTGCCTTTGCCTTGCCATGCTTTGCCTTGGAAACACGGTATATCCGCCTGACGTCGTTTTCCGGATGCTTTCAGGCGAGCAGGTCAAAGGCGCTGCCTTTGCTGTAGGCACGCTGCGTCTGCCAAGGATGCTTGCTGGATTACTCGCGGGCATGGCGTTCGGCATGGCGGGAAATACGTTCCAGACGATGCTCCGTAACCCGCTTGCAAGCCCGGATATCATCGGCATTTCCTCCGGCTCCAGCGTTGCGGCTGTGTTCTGCATTCTGGTGCTCAACATCAGCGGCCCGCTTGTCTCCCTGTCGGCTGTCCTTTCCGGGCTTGCCGTGGCGTTTTTGATCTATGCGCTTTCCCGGGGCGGCAGCTTTTCGGGCGGCAGGCTCATCCTCATCGGCATCGGCATGCAGGCCATGCTCAATGCGGTGATCTCATTCTTGCTGCTGCGGGCAAACCAGTATGATGTGCCTGCCGCGCTCCGGTGGCTCAGCGGCAGCCTGAACGGCATGCAGCTAAAGGATATTCCCGGGCTCTTTGTTGCCGTACTGGTCCTTGGCTGCGCGCTGATTTTGCTTGGCAGGCAGCTGAAAGTGCTCGAGCTTGGCGAACAGTCCGCCATTACGCTTGGCGTGCGGACAGACCGCATCCGGCTGCTGCTGGTACTTTGCGCCGTGTTCCTGATCGCCTATGCGACCTCGGTCACAGGCCCCATTGCCTTTGTTGCCTTCTTAGCGGGGCCAATTGCGGGCAGGCTGGCGGGCGCGGGTTCTTCCAACGTGCTCCCCGCGGGCCTGACCGGCGCTGTCATGGTGCTATTGGCCGATCTTATCGGCCAGTATGCCTTTGATATCCGTTTCCCTGTGGGCATCATCACGGGCATCTTGGGCGCGCCGTATCTTCTTTACCTGTTGATCCGTATGAACAAAGCCGGAGGAGCCGCATGAAACACACGCCTGTACTCTCTGCTAGCAACATTGTTGCAGGGTATGATAAAAAAACCATTCTCAATCATGTTGACGTCGTCATCCCGCGCAACAAAATCAACGTCATTATTGGGGCGAACGCCTGCGGCAAATCTACGCTGTTAAAAACGCTCGCCCGGCTGATTCAGCCCGTTTCGGGCATGGTCTCGATTGACGGCATAAAACTTAGCGCCATCCCGCCCAAGCAGCTTGCGCGCGTTCTTGGGCTGCTTCCCCAATCTCCCGTGGTCCCGGAGGGCATTACGGTGGCGGATCTTGTTTCAAGGGGCCGGTTCCCATACCAGAGCTTTTTGAAGGGCATGGGGAAACAGGATTATGCAGCCGTGGAAGAGGCTTTAGAGCTGATGGGGATCACGTCCCTTGCAAACCGCAGCGTGGATGAGCTTTCCGGCGGTCAGCGCCAGCGGGTATGGATCGCCATGGCCCTTGCGCAGGAGACGGATATCCTGCTGCTGGACGAGCCGACCACCTTCCTTGACATCACCTATCAGATTGAAATACTCGATTTGCTGACGGATTTGAACCGCAAAAAAGGCACGACCATCGTCATGGTGCTGCATGACATCAACCTTGCCGTGCGGTATGCGGATTATCTCTTTGCGGTACAGGACGGGGCGCTGGTGGCGCAGGGGCCGCCCTCCGGCATTCTCAACGAAGCGCTCATGAAGCGGGTCTTTGGGCTTGACTGCCTGGTCACAAAAGACCCGGTATCCGGCCTGCCCTTTGTCGTCCCCATGGGAAGATACCATGTAAACGCAACATAAGGTTACAGCAGAAAGCCCGTGGAAAGCTCCACGGGCCTTTTTGTATCAGCAAAGGATACAATCCCTTTGAAATTCCCCTATATTGGGATTCTCAAGGGACGTGTCCCTTAGTGGGGTTATAGGGGCAAAGCCCCTACGTACCCTTTATAGCAGCTTCCGCGTCTGCTTATACACATCGCCGGAACCGACGGTCAATACAAGATCGCCGGGCTTTGCGTTGACATCGAGATATGCGCGGATGGTTTCAAACGTGCCGAGGTAAATCGCTTTGCTCGGGTCCGCGTCGTTGATGGCGTTCACCATATCCTTTGCGTGGACGGAGCCGTCGTCGATTTCGCGTCCGGGGTAGATATCAGGTACGAGCACTTCGTCCGCAAGCTTGAAGCAGTTCACATCGCGCAAAAACAGCGTCTTGGCGCGGGTGTAGGAATTGCACTGGAACACGCAGTAGAGCTTGCCGTGCGGCACGCGGGACGCGCCGTCGAGTATCGCGGCGATTTCCGCCGGATGGTGCGCGTAATCGTGATACACCTTGATGCCGTCGCGCTCGCCATAGAATTCAAAGCGGCGGTGGGTAAGGGTGTATTCCGCCAAACCCGCCTTGATGTCCGCAAAGCTTTCGCCCAAGGCAAGCGATACGGCGGAGGCCGCGAGTGCATTGATGATGTTGTGCGTGCCGGGGATCTGCAAGGTGATCCTGCCTAAGTTTTCGCCCTTATGCATCAGGTCAAAGGAGGGGTAGCCCCATTCGTCAAACCGGATATCGCCCGGGGTATAGTCCGCATCCGCCATGCCGTAAGAGATGGTGCGCACCTTCTGCGGGGGATTGTTCAAAAGCTCTTTTACGCGCGCATCGTCCGTGCAGCCTAAAAAGAGGCCGCCTTCCGGCAGCAGCCGCAGGAATTTGCGGAATGCCTCGGTGATCTCCTCGATATCCTTGTAATAGTCCAGATGATCGTCGTCGATGTTGTTGATGAGCGCTACGGTGGGCTTGAGCGTCAAAAAGCTTTCCACATACTCGCACGCCTCCGTAATAAAGAGGCCGCTTTTGCCGATGCGCGTGCCGCCGGAAAGGAAATCCACATCCCCGCCCACATGGACGGTGGCGTCCAATGCGCCCACCTGCGCAATTTTTGCGAGCATGGAGGTGATGGTGGTCTTGCCGTGGCAGCCCGCCACGCCCACAACCTCGGGATACTGTTCGGAAATTTCGCCCAGCGCGACGCTTCGTTCAATTTCGGGGATGCCGTGCTCACGCGCATAGACGCGCTCCGGGTTATCCTTTTTGATGGCCGCGGAATAGATCAGGGCTTCGGCGTCGCCCACCTGCTCCGCCTTGTGGCCGATAAAGACGGGGATGCCAAGTTCAGTCAGCTTCTGTGTAAACGGGGAGCTGTCCCGGTCGGAACCTTTTACGTCATAGCCGCGCGCACGCAGGATCTGCGCAAGGCCGTTCATGCTGCATCCGCCGATGCCAACGAGGTGTACGCGTGACTTTCCCTGGAGCATCAAAAAGAACCTCCCTTAAATGGCTTCCTACATTATACGACTCGGTTGCCGGAATGTCTACAAAACGGGCATGCGGCTATGGCTGTGCCGTCTTTTTACAGGCTGATACGGCCATATGCCCTTGCAGCGTTGACGGAATAAACAGAACCGGATTACAATGACAATACTTCCATAAGGAGGAATCTATGATACCGGAGCTTACTGCGCAATCCCTGGAAGCGGCGCTTGCCGCGTTTGTGGCGTCCGATCCGGACAACGCCATGCCGGCCCACGGCAATATGCGCATGTATGACGCGCCGCTTATAGGCTTTGCGGCGGCGGGTGACGCGTACTTTGCAGCATTCACCTCGCCCGAGATCATAGGGGAATGCTTCCTTGCACCAAAAGTTTGGCTGCCCGGCGCGCGCACCGTCATTTCCTACTTTCTGCCGTTTACGGAGGAGGTGCGAAAGAGCAACCGCCGCCCCGGCCTGCCCTCACAGGAGTGGGCAAGCGCGCGTATCGACGGGGAAGCGTTTAACAACGCCGTGCGGAGGTTTTTAATCGCCTATCTCCAAGCGCATGGCACAGAGGCGATGTCGCCCGCGCTTGACGCCCGTTTTCGCGTTGTAAATCGCATTCCCAACTGGTCCGAACGGCACGCGGCGTTTGTAGCAGGCCTTGGCACATTCTCCCTGTGCCGCTCGCTGATTACCGAAAAAGGTACGGCGGGACGGATCGGCAGCGTCATCACAACGCTTTCTCTCCCCGCAACCGAACGCCCTTACCAAAGCTATTACGAGTACTGCCCGTTTTTGACAAAAGGCAAGTGCGGCGCGTGCATCCGCCGCTGCCCGCCAAAGGCCATTTCCCCCGCCGGGAAAGACAACCGGATTTGCGGCGATTATATTGACAATGACGTGCTGCCCCTCTTTGCGCCGCGCTACGGCTGCGCAAAATGCAACACAGCGGTTCCGTGTGAAAGCAGGATACCGGCGATATAACAAAAAAATTACAAGGGAGAACGGGAATGAAGGAATTTCAAATCAAACGGTCCGGCATCAAGCGGTATCTCTATATTCTTTTATCGCTCATCATGACAGCAGCGTCCGCACTGATGCTGATCTCCCAAAGATCGGTCATCATTGGCCTTATCGGCCTGCTGTTCTTTGGCTTGGGCACGGTCGTCATCGTTTGGAAAACCTTCGGGCCGCCGCTGCTCATTCTCACAGCAGAAGGCTTTACAGATAACAGCACGGCCTCTCCCGCCGGATTTATCCCCTGGGAGGCGGTTTCCCGCCTGGCAATTGTAGAAATCATGCGGCAGACCTTTATTACCGTGTATTTGGAAGATACCGGTGCATACATGGACACGCTCTCTCCCCTTAAACGGAATGGCGCAAAAAATGACATCGCGATGGGGTATGGGCCGATCAATATCGCACTGCTGGGCACCGGCATGCGTCCGGAAGATGTGCTTTCCCGCATGATGGAATTCTGGACAGTCTCCCGGAACGGTACGCAATCGCCCGCCTTATCCCCGTCCGCCATTGACAATACGGCGCAAAACGGCTAAAATAGCGGCATATGCGAAAGGCTTGCCTTTTGTGATCATATACTTTTGCGTAGAAGTGGAGCCGTTTTTTTAACCCCGTCCCAAAGAGAGCCGCCTTCTAAGCTGAAAGGGCGGCGGCGGGAAGAGAACGTACTCGCCACGGAGCATCCGCGTAAACCGCTTTGCGGCATAAGCGCGGCGTCACCCCATGATGCGGGGAAAAAGGCGGCAAGGATTGTATGTTTCTTTTGCCGCGAAAAAGAGTGGTACCACGAACACGCCTCGTCTCTTTATTAGGAGACGAGGCGTGTTTTATGAGTAAAGAGATTCCTGAGGGACGTGTCCCTTGGGCGGAGGTTTGGGGGGACGGAGCCAAGCGCCGCCAGTGACGGAAGAAGCGCGGCGCAGTTCCAGTGAGCAAGGGAGCACAAACGGTGCGACCATTGCGAACTGTGGGGTC
>JAEYCM010000010.1 GCA_023455425.1 Bacillota bacterium
CCAATGCCCTGCACGGAATTGCGCAACACAAACAACGCGCCGAGCAGCGGAAACAGGCCGAAGTCTACGTACAGGAAGGTGGTGCCGAAACGCAGCGACTCGGCGGAAATTTTGTCCTCGCTGAGGAAGATGTGCTGATACGCGCCGTTTATGCTGAGAAGCAGCCCTGCGCCCGCGCAAATTACGCTTAGCACAAGCCCGATAAGCAATGCCTGATTGGTACCTTTTTTCACACGGTCAACCTTGCCTGCGCCCAGGTTTTGCGCGTTGAAACTTACCATTGCCGTGCCCAGTGCGGCAAGGGGCGACATGCAGAAGTCTATCAGTTTGTTTGCCGCGCCTACGCCGTTTTGCGCGGGATTGCCTGCCACCATCAGCCCCGACGGCAGTATGTCAAACTTCACCGTTTCGGACAACATTACGATAAGTCCGATTGACAGCACGGAAAATTGCATGCCCAGCGGCAACCCTTGTCTGAGGTGCGCCCACAGTTCCTTCCTCGATGCTTTGTAGCAATCTTTGCCGGGCCAAATGTGTTTGTATTTTACAAAAATGTACACAAAACAAGCAACCGTACACAAAAATTGCGTCAGGACAGTTGCTGCCGCCGCGCCGATTACGCCCCAGCCGAACACCTTGATAAACACGATGTCCAGCACGATGTTGAGCACGGTTGACACGCTGAGAAACATCAGCGGCGTAAGGCTGTCGCCGATTGCACGAAGTACGCTCAATGCAAGGTTGTAGTACAGTTGCGCGAAAATGCCCAAAAATATCACAAAACAGTAATTGTACGCCGCGTTGTACACTTCGGGGTTTTGTTCCGTCACGTTTACCCACGCCAGCATCGGCTTAATCAGCGCGACAGACAGTGCGGTCAGCAGAACCGTGATTGCCGCGCACAACATTATCTGCGTGGCGAAGGACTTTTTTACGCCATGTTCGTCGCGCGCACCGAGACGGTTGGAAATTACCACGCAAAACCCGGCTGTACAACCGAACGCGAACTGCATAAAAATGAACACGATCGGCGACGTGTCGTTTACTCCTGCCACTTCGTTTGCCGAAAGGGTCTGCCCGCAAATCGCGGCGTCGGACAAAATGTACAGTTTTTGCAGAAAGTACGAAATGATTATGGGTATCGTAAATTTGACAATGGCGGCGAAACTCGACCCCTTTGTCAGTTCCAGTGGCTTAAACAGGTTTTTGATTGTCTGCCGGAATGATGTCTTTTGTCTGGATTGCATATTTTAACCTCAAAAACAAAAAAAAGGTAAACGGAATATTCCGTCTACCTTTTTTACGCAAGCAAATATACCAAGTTTTGCAAATATTGTCAAGCAATTTTTTGAGTGTTTTTGTTGAATTTTTGTAATCAACTTTTAATAACGTGTGTCGGTTTTTACTTGTGGTGCGCCTTGCGGTCAACACTGTTTATTCCTGCCGTTTGAGTGGTGGCGCAAATGTCGGGATTTCTTTCGTGATTTTTGCAAAACAACCAAAGAAACCGATTTTTGAAAAAGGTGTTTTCGGTCGGTTAAACGGCGAAAATATCATATTATCGGCAAAAAATCAAAAATTTATCGGTGCAAAATTCGTGCATTTTTGTCGATAACGGCAAATTCTGACCGTGTTTGCGCAAAGCAACAAAAAAAACGGTGCCGAATCGCAATGATTCAACACCGTCGTTAATGGTTGCGGGGGAAGGATTCGAACCAACGACCTTCGGGTTATGAGCCCGATGAGCTACCAGACTGCTCCACCCCGCGACGGTCCGCTTCTTAGCGGCAAGTAATAGGATACCACGGTAAGCTTCCTGCGTCAACCCTTAATTTGAGAAGCCATTTTATATTCGGAAATGAGGACGAACCCGCATTTCACGCCGTAAAGAAGCCCACAACCATTTGATTGCGGGTGTTTTCTTTGTTGAAACCTTAACTATCATC
The DNA here is from genome assembly GCA_023455425.1 of Bacillota bacterium. Lineage (GTDB taxonomy): Bacteria > Bacillota > Clostridia > Christensenellales > CAG-138 > JAEYLA01. Next base: position 1,947 of record JAEYCM010000010.1, read on the forward strand.
CGCATTTGTACCGGTCGCAATATAGACTTTTTTATTCACTGTAAAGTTTATCTAAAAATGTACGATATTTGATAGGAAAAGCGGAAATGGCCTGAATCAGATAGGAACGAATGGACCATCTTATGTGGGAGTAAGATGAGCGGCACGTTCGTAAAAGTGAATTTTCTCAAGAATAGTCTTGATACATATGCTCATGTATGGAGGATCAACCATGTTCAAATTTAGGTCAGCAAAGTCAACGCTGATCGGATTGGCAATTGGAATCGCATGCGTCATCTGCTCGATTATGTTATCGGGAGACTTCCGTTCATTCCTGAACTGGCCCTCGGTCTTTATCACGGTAGGGGGTACATTGGGCGCTATGATCGTCGCCTTTCCGGTGAACAGGCTCAAAACGCTTGGCAAAGTAATGAAAAAGTCGTTTGTAAAGGAAACATACAACCTGGACAAAGACATTCAAACCATCGTGAGCCTTAGCAATACCATCCGAAAAGACGGCGTGCTCAAACTGGAAGACTCTGTCGATAAATATACGAAGGACGAGTTTCTGAAAAAAGGCATCATGCTTCTGGTAGATGGCACCGACAGGGATTTTCTCAAAACGACTTTGCATCGGGAAATATACCGTACCCCAAAAAGGCACCAGAAGGGTTACCAAATGGTCGATATGATAGCGGCTACTGCGCCATCGCTGGGCCTGCTTGGGACGTATATCGGCCTTATTCCCATGCTGCAAAACCTGGAGGATCCAACCAAGCTGGGACCCTTGATGGCCATTGAGCTGGTGACATCTTTCTATGGCGCGTTTCTATCTTATGTAATTTTCGCGCCGATGGCCAAAAGACTGCGCGCCATGAGTGCTGACGAGATGACAAGGAAAGAACTCCTGCTTGAAGGCCTTTTAGCCATTGAGGCAAAGCAAAACCCGAGAATGATCATAGAAACCCTTACGGCCTATTTGACAAAGATAGAGGCCAAGGGGATAAGACGGCAGCAGTACCAAGCGTCCGGGTTGGACGCTACAAGCAAAGTCCTTCCGTTAAACAGCAAAAAGGGGTGATCTCCCGTGATCGACGACGATTTCCTTGAAATGGATGAAGATTCCCCGGAGGAAGACACGCCCGTGTGGCTGACCAGCTATAGCGACATGATGACGGATCTGCTCGCAATATTTGTCATCCTTTTTTCGTTTGCAATGATGTTCCATGCCAGCACAGCGGCGGCCGCCGCAAAGGCAAGGGAAGATCAGGCGGCAATCGTTTCTGCGCCCGAGGTGCAACAAGACGACGAGCGGGACGTATCGCTCCCTCCGGAGCGGTTCAATAATTTCTACGAAGAGTTAAAATCCTACATCACGAAGAACGGCCTTTCGGACCAGTTGAGCGTTTCGAAGGAAGGGAATGATGTGGTTCTGCTGCGCATGGCCGATTCGGCTCTTTTTGAACCGGCCCAGGCTGAAATCAATCCCGATTCCGAACAGGTGCTTGCAAGCGTTTCCACAATATTAACGGAGTATGGGGATTTGATTGAGATGGTCCGGATAGAAGGTCACACCGACAACCGGCCCATCAACAACAAACAATTCAGTACCAACTGGGAACTATCCACAGCCCGGGCCGTTAACGTACTAAAGCGGCTTTTGGAGATATCCACGCTTGGGTCCAAAAAGTTTTCGGCGGTTGGCTACAGTGAATTTTATCCAATTGCCGATAATGAAACGGAGGCCGGCAGGGCGCAGAACCGGCGCGTTGATTTTGTGATTGAGACAGGGGAGGGTTAAAGAAAGCTTCCCGAAGCGATTGTGTTGTCATTACAAAACAAAGAGTCTTGTCGAACAGCAAGGCTCTTTTTTATTTGAAAATCCCCGATATATGGCGCTTTTTGTTGACTGCATCCACCACACATGCTATCCTTGAGTTGAAATATATGGGAATACCCCTGAATATTCAAAAGGAGAAATGCGAATGGATCAGTATATTGTAAATCGCGACCAAACCAAAAATCCTGGTTTACACCATGAAGTACATACCCTCTCCCATGCGCAGCAACTGGGTATTTCCAACTATATTTACCTTGGGTTCCATACAGGCTGTTCCACTGCCGTTACGGAGGCGCAACAGCGTTATGAGGACGCTGACGGCTGTGCAATCTGCTGCGCCTTTTGCCATCAGGGATAATTCGTGATACATAAATTGATTCTTACCGAAAGGGAACCTTGCCGATGCGTGAACAAGGTTCTCTTGATGTTTTATTGTTTCCTCCCCCTGCATAAAAACAGGGAATAGGGGAGGTCGCCTTTCTTACCCGCATATGCCGTTTTAAACTGCACGTCGGAAAAGCCGCAACCCTGCATCCATCCGGCAAACGTCGTTCGGTCAAATCCGTTATGCCCGTAAAATCCGGCTCCGCGCGGTGGAAGCTGCCATCCTCTTTATCAAGGTCAATGGTAATCAGCAAGCCATTGGGTTTGAGCAGGGGGGATAGCGTACGCAGCTGCGCTTCAACGTCTGTGATATGGTGGAACACCATGGAGCTATAGATGACGTCAAATGCACCGGCATACTCTTTTTGCGCGAGCAGGCCGGAATCGGAAGCAACAATGTTGCTTGCGCCGGCCGTTTCAGTTTTTTGACGGAGTACATAGAGCATCCCTTCGGATGCGTCCACGCAATCAATGCGTTGAAAGTGTTCCCGCAACGCAAAGGAAAGCAATCCTGTGCCGCAGCCGAACTCCAACGCGGTGTCTTTAGGCGCATCCCCGATCGCATGCAAAATGGAAGCGGCGAGCTTGTTCGCACGCTCTATCCGCTCCGGCGTATCCCAATGAAGCGCGGCATCGTCAAATGACATTCTAAGTTCCTCCTCGAATACTATCTTATAATCGGGTAAAAGAGGCGTTCCGCTACATTTTATTGTAACTGCCTCTTGACGACACGCATAGTATGGATTATATTAATCGTGATTAAATTATGGTTAATGGAGATTAAAAAATATGCATCACAGCAGGAGCGTACCGTTTCCGGACAGCCGGATTTCCACCATAGACGTGTGCGATCTGGGCAGAAAGAGACACCATATCGCGGCGCTTTTGGAAATCGACGTAACAGAGGCGCGCCTTACTATGCGCAGGCTCAGGCAACAGACCGGGCAGGGGCTGTCCTTTACGGCGTGGCTGACCAAGTGCATTGCGGACGCTGTGAAGGAGTATCCCGACGCCGCAGCCTATCTTGCGCGCGGCAGAAAACGGATGTTGTTTGATGATGTGGATGTTTCCATCACTGTGGAAAAACAGGTGGATGGCCAGCATGTTCCTCTTCCTTTGGTCATACGCAAGGCGGATCAAAAGGGAATTGAAGAAATCCAGCTTGAAATCCGGCGCGCGCAGCAGGAGGAAGCAAAGGATACAACAGTCGTACTGGGCGGCGGGTTACAACAGGCCGGAACCAAGCTGTTTTACGCGCTGCCCGGTCCTTTGCGCCGGATGATCTGGAAGTGTTTTTTCCTGCGCCCGCATACAGCACAACGGCTGATGGGCTCCGTCATGGTGACGTCTGTGGGTATGTTCGGGCGGACAGATGGCTGGTTCATTCCTACCACCATTCATCCGCTGTGCTTTGCGGTAGGCAGCGTAGTGAAAAAGCCTGCGGTCATAGGGGAGAACATCGTCATACGGGAACATTTGAACCTCACCGTGCTGATCGATCACGATGTCATAGACGGCGCGCCTGCGGCGCGTTTCATTGCACGGCTCGACGCCATGCTTTCCGGCGCATATGGTTTGGAACAGGACTGAGCGGGGCAGGGGCGGTAATAAAGCACATTAGATCGAACTGGGCAAATCAAATCGCGTCAAGAAGCACTTGCAGGTCGTCAATCCAGCCCAGAATGATGCGCGCGTTTTCCTCGCGCTTTGCGGCGTTCTTTTCATAGCCAAGCATCAGTTTGTGCTGGTGCCTGTAATAGCTCTGCAGGCTAACGAGCAGGGGCTTTTTTGCCTGAAGCGCTTTGGCATCCTCCTGCTCTATAAAACGCCGCAGTTCTTTGATTTCACGCGCGACCTGCTCGGCGGAACGGTTCACTTCTTTTTTGAAATCCCGCAGAACCCACTGCCGCTCAAACACATTTCGGCTAAACCAACCGCTATATTGCTCTTCATATACGGCAATGACGCGGTCGATGCGGGGCTTGATTTTCTCCCAATCCAGCCCGATGGTATTCGTTTTTTTATCTTTTTGCTGTTCCATGATCCCGGCGTCGATCAACGCCTGAATTGAACTGATCTCCTGTCCGTTGTATTTTGCCGCGTTCGCGACCGAGAGCGCGAACCCAACGCCCGCATGCTCGGCGTCCAGAATGTGTTTTTGATTCATTTCATAGAATTCCGGGATGGACATGCCCATCAGCGCCGCTACCTGTTCGATTGCCTTGTGTGCCGTCTCGGTCCGGACAAGACCGGGGCCGATGGAATACACCTGTATGTTTGTTCCTTCAAGCTCTCCAGAGAGCGTGTTGCACAGTTCCACCTGTGCGGTTTTAAACACCTCATATGCGCCCATGTAGGGCGCTGCGCCGGAAGAAGGCACAAACACGATGGTTCCTTCATTCCGTTCCTTCATGCCCGGCAAAAACGCCTTGGTAAGAAGGATGGGGGCGCGCAGGTTTACCGAATAGCTCCTGTCCCAGTCTTTGATATCCACCGTGTCCACAGCGCCCATCGGCGTGACGGTGGCGTTGTGGAACACGACGTCCACAAACCCGTATTTCTCTTTGATAAAGGCGTGCAGCGCTTCGATTTGGGCTTGGTCCGCAATATCGATTTGGTAAAACAGCGCCTTGCTTTGAAAACAGCGGTTAATTGCCTCTTCCGCTTTATGGCCTTTGTCTTCATCGATCTCCGCGAGTATGACGTTCGCGCCCATATGCGCAAGCGCCTTCGCGGCCTCAAAGCCGATGCCGCCGCCTGCCCCGGTTAAAAGCACCGTCTTTCCCTGCAACGCGTTTTCTACATGCGCACGTTCGATCAGCATAGTTGTACTCCATCCATATACTTCATGCGGATTATACCAAAAATAAAACAATGAAGCGAAAAATTCCTGCTGTATTGGCCGGAAGGAGAACTATTGAACGGGATTGCAGAGCGCATAGGACGGATGGTACAATCCTGTCGGTTCGTAATAATGTTCCCCGATTGATTGGAAGTCAAGACGCGACAATAGTTTTCTTGACCCTGCATTTAGAGGATGATGCCCTGCGAAAATTTTATCCGCTTTCAAGGAAGCAAAACAATGCGTGATTACGGCGCTTGCAGCCTCGGAAGCATATCCTTTACCCCAAAACTCTTTGCGGAGATGGAACCCGATTTCGTAAGCATTCGCTTCCGCCAGGAAAGGGCGTAGGCCGCAGCAGCCGATCAAGTCGCCGGTTGCTTTTTCGAAGATTGGCCAATACTGTACGCCGAATTTCTGTCCGTTGTCGATTTCTAAGAGCAGGCGCTTTTGAATGTCCTCTTCCGCAAACCGGCCTGTTGCACAAATATATCGCGTCACATCTTCTTCCCCCCACAGTTGGGTGGCCAATGAAAGATCGTCTTTCGTCCAAGTGGAAAACCGTATTCGTTCTGTTTCAGAAAAATAGGCCCTCATTTTTTACCTCTTATACATCGGTATACTGTTATTTTACAGCAAGAGGGTAAAAAATAAAATGGTTTATATCGCGGGAAAAAATCGCCCGCTTTTATAAACATACAGATGGGAACGCGTTCCCATCTGTATGTATTAGATATGTCATATAAGTGGTCTCTATCCGGCGCAGGTGGCGGCCTTTTCCTTGTTGTCGGTTTCCCGCTGCCGCCACAACTCGTCTGCGCGTTTTGCCCAAAGTTCAGCGGTTTCGGCTGTTTTTGCGCACAGGCTGCACACATTCTCCGGGGCCTCCATGTCTGTGGAGTGCGCTTTGGACTGTTCGACAATCTCGCGCAGCGCCTCCGGGTTGTCCAGCAGGGGACAGGGGCGCAGATGGTTTTGGTTAAACGGCTGGCGCTCGCGGTACGCGGCGAAAAGCGGGGATTTCAATGCCTCGAGCAGCGTGACGTCATGGATGTTGACGTTAGCGTAATGGATGAAGGCGCATGGCTCGACGTCGCCCGCTGCGTTGATATGCAGGTAGCGCCGTCCTCCGGCGATGCAGCCCTGCGTAAACTCCCCATCGTTCCAGAAATCCATAGCGAAGATGGGTTTTGTCTCGCGTATCTCGCGGATACGGTGATACATATAGGCGCGTTGTTCGGGCGTAGCCAGGAGATCCGTCACAGCGTCCTTGCCGACGGGCATATAGGTGAAATTCCAGGCGAACCGGCATCCCCGATTGATCATATCGTCTACAAACTCGTCCGAACCTACGCTTTCCGTATTATAACGGTGATAACAGGTGGAGTAGCCGAACAGCAGCCGGTAGCGGCGCATACGGTCCATGGCGTCGATCACCTTGCGGTAGGTGCCCTGCCCGCGCCGCATATCCGTGGAGGCTTCGTCGCCCTCAATAGAGAACGCCAAAGCGAAATTTCCCACGCGGACAAGCTCTTCGCAGAACGCGTCGTCCACCAGCGTGCCGTTGGTGAAGGACAGGAAATAACAATCCTGATGCGCCTCGCACAGGCGGATCACATCCTTTTTGCGAACCAACGGCTCGCCGCCGGAGAAAATATAGAAGTGGATACCCAGTTCTTTCCCCTGACGGCAGATCGAATCCATCAGTTCATAGGAGAGACTGTTTTTGTCCCCGTATTGCGCGGCCCAGCAGCCGGTGCAGGAAAGATTGCAGGCACTGGTCGGGTCCATGAGGATCGCCCAGGGGACGTTGCAGTCATGTGCCCTCTCCGCCTCGCGCGCCACGGCTTCTCCGTCTAGGCTGGCATTGAACAGAAAGCACTCTGCAAATTTTTGTAGAGACCGTACGTTTACCCCGTAGAATAAATTCTCCGTAAAGCGATACCAGATCCCCTGCGGGTCGGATAAGAGCGCGCGCAGTTCTCGGATTTGGTTCTTATGAATCTGCCCCCTGTCCAACTGTTCAGCCAAAGAGAATATTGCAGGCAGCCTCTCCATCGGGTTGTTCGCCAGATAGCGCAGCAGCAGATCCACGGCAGTATTGCGAATTGCTTTCATATGAATTCCTCCTTTTCATTTTCCGTGAGTACATATTATTATCTAACTACTTAGTTAATTACATAGAAATCCCCCCATTTCGTCATCGTGCTTTCATCGCCAGCACGTCAAAACATATATTACTATCCGGTTAGTTAATGATATGGCAAGAAAAATATTTTATGCTTTTTCCGTGTTCAAAACATGCAATCTAGCCGGTAGTTAAAGAAGAATCTCCTTGCCATGGATAAAAGACGATGCCATCTTTTGATATGCGCACAAAAAAGTGTCCCGGAGCTCCGCCTCGCTTATGCCGCTGGCCTCCCTGTAATCGTCAAAATAGGCTGCAAAGTTGAACAGGGGAACAAACCCGAAAAAAAACTTGGACACAATATTTTCCGTTGAGTATGCAAAGTCATGGTCCGCGCTCCAGATCATCTGATAGATGGAATTTTCATCCCTTTTGTTTAATAGATCGAGCATGCGGAATAAATCGTTGTGATGTTTGCCTTTTTTGAGAGATTCGAATATCAGGATGCGTACGACGCGCCGATGTGACAGCGAGAAATCCACAATCCCTCTGTAATATTCGACGACAGCGCCATAAAATTCCTCCGCGTCGGCTTCGGAGGCAAAGCGCCAGCGATCCTGCAGGATATCCAGTTGTCCTTTCTTTATCATGGAGACGATATTGTCTTTGATAAATTCCGTCGCGATCGCAGCAATGGCGGTAAAGAGCGTTTCGATTAAATGGTCCAGGATCGCTTCCTTGCTCTTGAAATAATAATAGATGAGGGCCTTGTTAACGCCCGCGTCCTGCGCGATCTCGTCTACGCGCGTGGCGTCGAAGCCTTTTTCGGAAAAAAGCCGTTTGGCGACGTCAAGAATCCTGTTTTTTGATTCCTCGGTTTCATCCCTTATAAACGGCATATTCTTACTCCTAACTAAATGGTTGTTTAATAACAGTATACGTGTTTTTGTAATGTTGTCAAGCGCATTTCATTGCAGTACTATAACAGAACCGCTTGATTTTCCAAGATTTATAAAGCCGGTCTTTCCTCAGTCCGCTTTTTCGGCGCAGATAAAACAGGAAAAATACAAGCACCACCACAAATGGAAACAGTTCTCGGGTTCAATTGGCCGCGCAATTTGGGTATCGAATACCGCGCTTTTTCTTATGTAGTTTTCAGAACCTCCTTATAAAAATCCCCTCTTGCAATCATCATAAAAATGGTGTATAGTATTCCTCGCGGTCAAGATATGGGGCACTGGCACAGCTGGTAGCGCGCTGCGTTCGCAATGCAGAGGTCAGGGGTTCGAATCCCCTGTGCTCCACCACTTTATAAAGGGCTAAATCACTGCGATTTAGCCCTTTTATTTTCATCCATGATTTAAATTAAGAATAGCATAATGATGTAAATTGCAACCTCATTTTAATCCTCCTTTAATGCGGGACAAAGGACATCTTTATCAGGCAGACGTATGATAGGGATACCGAATCAAACACAGTACGAAAAAGAGGAGAGAATGAAAGTGGCAACAATGGAACATGTAGAAAAGCTTCGCGAAAAGGCAAACGTGAGCTACGCCGAGGCAAAAGCTGCCTTGAACGCCTGCGGCGACGACCTCTTAGAGGCTCTGCTCTATCTGGAGCGGCAAGGGAAGGTAAGCCCGCCCGAACACGGCGGCTACTACTCCTCCAAGAACGAGCAGAAGGAAAAGCAGAGCGATACATCTGAAACCGCCGGGCAAAGCGAGCCCACGGGGGAGTCCTTTTCCCAACTGATGGGCAGGTTCTTTCGCTGGATTGGTGGCCTCTTTAAGAAAGGCTGCGAAAACCTGTTCGACGTGCAGCGCGGTGACAGCCAAATTATCACCATGCCTGTTCTCGTGCTAATTCTGCTGCTGATCTTCTGCTTCTGGCTTGTCATTCCCCTGCTGATCATCGGCCTCTTCCTTGGGTGCCGCTACCGCTTCCGCGGCCGGGATGTGGAAAAGACGGCTGTCAACAAGGTAATGGAGTCGGCTGAAAATGCGGCGGAGACCCTTAAGACGGACATCAAAGAAGCGGCGGATAAAAGTAAGGAGCGCTGAATAGCGCGGGAGAAATCACGGGAGGGCTGAAGCAGGTGAAAGAACGCATCCTGATTGTTGAGGACGAGGAAAAGCTTGCGCGGTTTGTGGAGTTGGAACTTTCCTACGAGGGCTACGAGATTCAAAAGGCTGCGGATGGCCGTGCCGGCTTGGAACTGGCCGAGACGGGAAACTTCGACCTGGTCCTGCTGGATGTGATGCTGCCGGAGCTCAACGGACTGGAGGTGCTTCGCCGCTTGCGGCGAAGCTCTTCTATACCTGTTATCTTATTGACCGCACGGGATGCGGTCATGGACAAGGTGACAGGGTTGGACAGTGGCGCAGACGATTACGTCACCAAGCCCTTTGCCATTGAGGAATTGCTGGCCCGCATCCGCGTGACGCTGCGCAAAAACCGTCCGGAGCAGGGCGCGAGTAAGATTGGGCGGCTGTGCCTTGACCCGGCCAAGCATATCGTCCGCATGGACGATATGGAACTGAGTCTGACCAAGCGTGAGTTCGATCTGTTGCAGCTGCTCATGGAAAACAAAGGCATCGTCCTCACCCGTGATGTGCTGTTGCAGCGGGTGTGGGGGTACGACTATCAGGGAGAGACCAACACTGTGGATGTGTATATCCGCTTCCTGCGGCAAAAAATAGACGAAGCCTTTGATGTGAAATATATCCACACGGTTCGCGGCGTAGGCTATGTGCTGCGGGAACAATAGCGCAGACGTATACTGCTTTTATTAAAACGCAGACAACTATTTGTCCGCGACAGAGGGAAACAGTATCCACTAATCCGCTTTAAGGAAATTGATTAAATGCGGATTAGTATGAGAGGAGGGGGGCATGAACCCCAACACGCCGCAAGTAAAGCAAAGAAAGGGAGGCGCCTCCCTTACATGGCGGCTCACCGGCAATCAGTTTCTGCGCTCCGTTGCGCACACATTCTGGCTCGATGTGCTGCTGGTGTTCCTTTTTGTACTCAGCCTGGCTATTTGGACCGAGTGGCAGGCGATGGAGCTAAGTCCGAAGCTAATAAAGCAGCCGGGTATAGGGACGGAGCTTCTCCTTACGGATTGGGAGTATCAATATGAGATGGGGGAACCCCCGGGCCTCAGTTTACCTGATTTTATCGAGAAGGAATTGCTCAAGCGTAATCCGTCTATTCCACCGGGCACTACCAGGGAACTAAGCTTTCCCGCCGGCCCAACGCTTCTCGACCGGCTGTATTCGGCCACTTATACGGTCGCCATACCTTCGCCGGAATCCAATCGGGTGCTGCTCCTCACCTATCATTGGGACCGCCCGGTACGCATTTTTTTTGTGTGCTTTGTTGCGCTTTCGATCGTGCAGCTAATTAGCCTCCTGCGCAGCATTTCTACGGTGAGCCGCTCGGTCAGCCGTGCGCTGCAGCCCATCTATGAGCTGACCCGGACAGCCGCGCGCACCATCGGCAACGAGCAGAGCCGCCAGCGCATGGATAGTCCTTCCCTGGACGGCACGATCCGGACGCTGAACACCATCACGGAAAACCGGCTGGATACCCGCATCGTCATTGCGGATGAGCAGCAGGAGTTGAAGGGGCTCGCTAACGCCATCAACGAGATGCTGGATCGGCTGGATGCTGCCTACCAATCCCAGCTGCGCTTTGTATCGGATGCGTCCCATGAGCTGCGTACGCCCATCGCGGTGATCCAAGGCTATGCCAACATGCTGGACCGCTGGGGAAAGCAGGATGAACAAACCTTGCAGGAATCCATCGACGCCATAAAGAGCGAGGCGGCCAGCATGCAGGATTTGGTGGAGCAATTGCTGTTCCTGGCCCGCAGCGACAACGACTCCATCGTGCTTAAAACCAGCCTGGTGGACGTTTCTTCCCTCGCGGAAGAGGTGCTGTTGGAAACCAGGATGATCGACGGGGCGCACGCCTACGAATCCTCCATCACCCCCGCGCTTACCGTATACGGCGACGCGCAGCTCATCAAGCAGGCGTTGCGCATTTTTGTGGACAATGCTATCAAGTACACTCCCGCCGGGGAACGCATCCACATTGCCGCCAAGCGGGACGGGAATAACGTCGCGCTGTCGGTATCGGACAACGGCATCGGTATCCCCGAGCAGGACCTCCCCCACGTCTTTGACCGCTTCTTCCGGTCGGATCAGTCCCGCGCCCGCAAAACGGGAGGAACCGGGTTGGGGTTATCCATCGCCAAGTGGATCGTGGACCGCCATGGCGGCCATGTGGAGTTGCTTAGCCGCAAGGAGATCGGTACGCGCATCGTCCTGATGCTCCCCTATTGCAGCGAGGCGGCAGTTTAAGGGGAACGAGCATAAAGAGAGAGCGCATCACAAAAGTGATGCGCTCTCTAAGCTTAATACCGGCAAACTACCTTTTGGAACAGAGGAAGATGATGGGCAAGGCGAGAATATTGAGCAGAAAGAAGATGCCCAAAAAAGCAATCAGCCCGCCGCTAAACAAGAAGCACACCAGAAATATCACGCCCTGTACCATCCAAAAGGCCACCCGAAAAACTGACGTCATAGCGAAGAACACAAGCTTAAAGACCAGCCAAACCGGCCCAATCACCAAAAACAACACCAACGCAAGCCCGAACAATCCTATCACGACGCTCTACCACCCTCTCTTAAATTCTTTTTGAGCATAGCAGAGTAATCCTGCAGGGAAATGCAAAACAGATGAAAATTGGATTAAAATTGTCACGGCAATAACACAAGGATATCGCCGGAGTCGTGGGGCATCATGACGGTCATCGTACTGGACTCTTCCTATATGCTTCAAATCCCGACAAATTGAAATACAAAGCTAATCGGTACATTCACCGGCAGAAGATATTCCTCGTGCGTACGCGCGCCCCAGCTATTGTCCCCAGCGACACCCATTTGCCGCCAGTTGACGCGTATGACGGTGTGGCGCGTCGTGGGCAGCTCGTTGGGATGCTTGGCAGCTTCCAGCTCGTAAGGGGAATACGGCAGCGCGCAAAATTCAATAGGAGTGTCCACCATCCGGAACAGCAGGCCCCGTCCACGTGCGTCCGTCACTTTGGCCCACCTTACGCCCGTCTTGTTGCCGGTTTCCTGCGGCACGAGATACCCCGCCATCTGGTCTTTTACCAACCCACCGTATACGTCCAACTTTGCTCCGTGCCGCCGGTCGATATAAGTTTCCTCCGGGCCGTCGCCGTACCACTCGATGCGGTCATAGCCGGGATCCATCGCCAATGTCAGGCCGAAAGCGGGCATGGGCGGCAATCCTTCGATGGGGTCGTAACGAAGTGTCGCCGTCACGCAGCCGTCGCCCGTGACGGTATAGCTTGCGCGGCAGGAGGCGGCGGGCATAGTGGGGAGGAAGTAGACGTATTCCACGGTAACGAAGCCATCTCCCTTACTCCACGAGAAACGCGGATCCGGCCAGCCCGGACCGTACGGGAATACGGCTATGGCGTACTGGCTGGCCAGCTTCCATTGCCCATAGCGCGCGGGCATGGCGTTGCCCCGGTCGTTATCGGTGGGCGCACGCCAGAAACTGGGCAGTATGGGCTCCGCAAGCAACTCCTTGCCGCCGTAGCGGTAGGATACGGGGTAACCCTTGAGCCGGGAGAACAGGATATCAAAGTGCTCGCCCTTCACGCCCAGATTATGCCTGCCGTCTATCACCATAAGCGGCGGTGCGCAAAGAGGTGCAGCGGGCGCGGCGATGTTGTATACACATTGCCCGAAGGCTACCTCATGCCCCTTCTTTGCCCAAGGGACATCTTCCCTTGTAATAAAGTTCACCAATATGACGTACTCGCCCGGCAGCATCGGCAGCGTTACGGGCAGAGGGAACGTCTGGCTGCACAGCGGCGGTACATCGGCCGTAAGCTTCGTGCTCAAAAGCAACTTGCCCTCCCGCTTGACCGTAACGGTACAATCGTACGCGCCGGTAGGTGTGAAGAGATGGCGGTTGCGCACCGTGACGGACGTTTCCGTCACCTCGATTTTGATGGGCTGAAAACAGAACTTGATTTCCTGTAGCTTGGGCGTAGGGGTACGGTCGCCGTAAAACAGCCCGTTACCGCTAAACTCACCGTCATGCGGCCGCTCTCCAAAATCCCCTCCATAAGCAAAATATTCCCTGCCGTAACGGTCGGCTTTGCGTATCGTCTGGTCGACGAAGTCCCATACGAAACCGCCCTGGTACAACGCGTAGCGTTCGCAAAGCTCGGTGTATTTATGGACAGCGCCGCAGGAGTTGCCCATGGCGTGGGCGAACTCACACAGTATGAAGGGTTTGCTCTGATTGTGCTTAAGCCATTCCTCCACCTCGCTGGCAGGGGAATACATGCGGCTTTCGATATCGCTTGTGGAGTTGTATCGCCTGTCAAAGGCCACGCCCTCGTAGTGTACAAGCCGGGTGGGGTCGAGCTGGCGGAAATGCTGTGACATCTCAAAAATATCCTTACCGCCAAAACTCTCGTTGCCGCAGCTCCAGATGAGGATGCAGGCATGGTTCTTATCCCGTTGGTAGAGGCTTTCCACCCTGTCGATAAGCGCGGGCAGCCATACCGGATTGTCACCGGGAAGTATTTCATCGTAATCCGGCTGATTTTTGCGCATTTGCGACCAGATCCCGTGGGATTCGAGGTTGACTTCATCCATCACATACAGGCCGATTTCATCGCACAGCCGGTACAGCGCGCTGTTGTTGGGATAATGACAGGTGCGCACGGCGTTGATATTGTACTGCTTCATCAGCATCAGGTCGCGGCATATCTCCTCCGCCGCTATCGCCCGGCCGGTATGGCAGTTGAACTCGTGGCGGTTGACGCCGCGGAACTCGATACGCTTCCCGTTGATGCACATGATGCCGTCCTTGAGCTCAAAGCGGCGGAAGCCCACTTTCTCAACAACGACCTCCGTGAGCCTCCCGTCTTCTGTAAACACCTCGATGGTCAGTTCGTACAGGTTGGGCACTTCGGCACTCCATTGCCGCACGGCCGGAATTTTTGCGGAAAAGCTGCCGTTAAGCGCGCCGCGCTGTTGCCAAATTACCTCGCCGTCTGACGTGAGCGTGAGCGCCGCATTGCCCGCGCCCGACAGCGCGGCGGTAAACAGGCCGTCCTGGTATTTTTCATCCAGCGTCGCGGCAATATGTAGGTCCTCCAAATGTGCCGCGGGTTTGGCGTACAGGTACACATCGCGGAATATGCCGGAAAACCGAAAAAAATCCTGGTCCTCTATCCAACTGCCGCTGGAGAATCGAAACACCTGCACGGCCAGTTTGTTTTCGCCGTGCCTGTTGCAGTAATGCGTCAAATCAAAATCCGAAGGGGAAAAGCTATCCGCCGCGTAACCCACATAATGGCCGTTAAGCCACAGCGCAAAAGCGCTTTCCACGCCCTGAAAGGAGATAAACAGGTTATCGCAGGCAAGCAGGCGTTCCGGCACATGAAAGTATTTTACATAGCTTGCCACCGGATTGAATTCCTCGGGTATTTCGCCTGCCTCCGCGGTCTCGCGCCCATCCCAGGGATATTGGACGTTTACATATTGCGGCGCGCCGTACCCCTCAAGCTGGATATGCCCGGGCACACGGATTTCGTCCCAATGCCTGCAATCGCAGGATAAGCTTTCAAAGCAGGGAATAGCTAGCCGGTAATTCTTTGCGTGGTGGAAATACCACAGGCCGTTGAGGCTCTCTCTAAACCCGCTCTCGTCAAGCGCGGCTTCCTCCATATTCCTGTAATAGCGGTGGTCGGAGCGCGCAGGCAGGCGATCCTCCTTAAAATACAGCGGATCTTTTACGCGCGCATAGTCAAATGGCATACAAACACCTTTCCGAGCGGCTGCTCAGCAATTTTAAGCAGATTCGATTATTTCACGGACCCTACCAACCCCTGCGCGAAGCTCTTTTGCAGGAAGAAGAATATAACCACCGTGGGCAGTGTGCAGAACAGCACAGCCAGC
The DNA here is from genome assembly GCA_023455425.1 of Bacillota bacterium. Classification (GTDB taxonomy): domain Bacteria; phylum Bacillota; class Clostridia; order Christensenellales; family CAG-138; genus JAEYLA01. The sequence continues at coordinate 17,135 of JAEYCM010000010.1, forward strand.
ATCAGCGCGCCGTAATCCGTGACGTACCCCTGTATCATATTGGATACCGCCATGGGCATGGTCAGTATGTCGCCTAAGAGGATCACCTTGGGCCACAGGTAATTGTTCCACGCGTTCATAAACACAATGGTCATTGCCGCGGCGTATGTGCTGCGCATGGTGGGCAGAAACATCCTGAGGAATATCCCTACAGGGCTTAACCCGTCTATGCGGGCGGCTTCTATGATCTCGTGCGGGAAGCTGCGCGCGCTTTGCCGGAACAGCATGATGAGGAAGGGCGTGGATACCGTGGGCAGTATGACCGCGAATATGTTGTTGACCATCTTCATGCTGGAGAACATCTGGAACAGCGGTATCATGGTGGCGGCGAAGGGCACCATCATCGCCATCAGCAGCACGCCCATCAGCCGATCCTTGTGCTTGTCGTGATAGACTTCAAAGCCGTAGCCCGCGATGGAGCAGATGATAAGCGATATCAGCGTCGTACCCGCGGCGATTAGGAACGACGTGCGCATAGCCGCCCAGATATCCTGGGAATTTAGCATCGCCTTGAAATTCTCCAGGATGTATGTGCTGGGCAGCAGTGTCCCGCGTATGACGTCCACGCTCTTGTTGGTGGCGGCGACAAATGCCCAGTACAGCGGGAACACGGAGAGTAAGGATACCAACGCCAGGAATACATAACGAAAAGCGGAAGCCATTTTTGTTCTCATCGTTTGTCACCTGCCTTGATCTGGATATAGGCGATTACGGCCACCAGTATCAATATAATATAGGAGATCGTGGCGGCATAGGGCAGGTTGGGGGATTTCTGAAACGCGGTCTCGAAAATGTAGTGGGACATCGTCATCGTAGCCTTGCCCGGGCCGCCGCGCGTGAGATTGAAGGATTCGTCAAACAATTGCAGTGTGCCGTTCGTGGACATGATGGCCGTCAGCAGTATCATGGGCTTGAGCAGCGGTACCGTTATGCGCCAGAACTGCTGGAAGGCGTTCGCGCCGTCAATGCGGGCGGCTTCGTATATCTGCGGGTCTATGCTTTGCAGGGACGCAAGGAAAAATATCATATTATATCCCGTCCAGCGCCACAGCAGTGCCAGTATAATCACAAACCTGCCGCTGCCGGGATTGCTCAGCCAGTTATATCCCTCGCTCAATATTCCAAGGTTGACCAGGGCGCTGTTGATAAAACCGTCGGTGGCGAACAGCGCGCGAAATATGATGGAGGCTGCGACCAGCGACGTGGCGCAGGGCAGGAATATCGCGGTGCGGAATATGCCCTTCCATTTGAGCGTCTTATTATTGAGCATGCTTGCGAGCAGTATCGCCAGCAGCAGCATGATGGGCACCTGCACGATGAGGTAGAAAAACGTGTTTTTCAGCGTGAGCAGAAAATTGCCGTCCTGAAATATGCGCGCATAATTGGCGAACCCCACAAATTGCATCGTCGCTGGCGTCTTGCCGCGCTGCAGCGAGAGCAGGAAGCCCTGTACCATGGGATAAAAATACATCCAGAATATCATCAGCGAGGCGGGCAGCAGAAAAATCCAGCCAGTAATGCTGTTTTTACGCCCAAGAGATAATACGTTTGCGGACGGTTTGTTCATCGCGAACCCTCCTTTTTATGAAAAGGGGCCATCCCGCTCACGCGGAAGACCCCCTCCAATTCACATACCAGCGTTTGTTTTCGTCAGCCGTTGATGGTGAACGCCGCTTCGTCCTCGGCTTGCTTGAGCAGGTCGTCCACGCTGCCACCCGCGAGCATATCCGGGATCTTGGTACTTACAGCGTCACGGGCGTCATAGTAGTAGGCGCCGAAGTTGGTCTTGGGTACATTGCCTGCGAATTTGATAATATCGGCATAGATGGCCTGGCCTGCAAAGAACGCCTGGGGCTCGTTGTACACGCTGCTGTTCGCGGCGGGCAGCCAGTTTGCGATAGCGCCGGAAGAGGGCAGTATGGTGTCAAACAGCTCGGGGCTGCCTACGAACGTGCTCTTGAGGAAGTCGATGGCGAGCTCCTCGTTCTTGCTGTTGCTGGTGATGCCCCAGGAGGAGCCGCCGTTCGCGGTATAATTGGTGCCGCCCGAAATGTTCAGCTTGGGCACGTTGGTGACGGACCATTTTCCGGCCGTATCCTCAATGGTCTGCACGGAAGCCAGTATCCAGCAGCCGTTGATGGTGCCCGCCACGTCGCCGGAGACAAAGCTGGCGATATATTCATCCCAATTGTTTCCGTGTTTGAGCACGCCCTGCTTGTCGGCTTCCAGATAGATGCGCAGCGCTTCCTTGAGCACGGCGTTGTTTGCGATATTGAGGGAGCCGTCGGCGTTAAAGAGGCTGGAGCCCGCGCTCTGGAGCATCATCATAATGACGTCCGAAGAGCCCGCCTGGTCGGAAAGCAGCGCGTGGCCGGCTTTATCCTTGACATCCTTGGCCTTGACGATATACTCATCCCAAGTAATGTCGGTGAAATCCGCGATCGTGTAGCCGGCTTCGGCGAGCACATCAGTACGCAGTACCTGTACGGCCGTGCCGTTATCGAAAGGCACACCATAGTTTCTGCCGCCAATGGTGGAGTAACCGGTGGCGGCCAGTTCGTCAAAAGGTATGCCACTGTCAGTCAGGTCGATGAAAAGATCCGGGTATGCCGCTACGTTTTTCTCATAAGCGTTATTCTGGCACAGCAATATATCCGGCATCGTGCTCCAGTCGCCGCTTGTACCGGCGGTGATGATGCGTGTCTGGATATCGTCCCAGGGCACCTCGAGCACCTCAAGCTCGAAATCCGGATGGGCCTTCTTGTAGATTTCACCGGCGGTCTCCATGGCGTAGATATTGAACGCGGGATCCCAGCACCAGACGGTCAGCTTGTTGACAGGTGCCTCCGCGGGTGCCGTGGTTTCCGGTGCGGCGGGAGCAGCAGGAGCAGCGGGAGCGGCGGGCGCCTGGACGGCGGGTGCGCACGCAGTGAAAATGAGAGCGATCACGAGAGCCAGTGCGAAAAGGGCGGGCTTTTTCATTTTCGTTCCTCCTATTCATTTGGTGTTTCCGGCGTTTACAAGGCAGATACGATTGGCAGATACGATTAGGCAGATATGACTGGTTGCCTCTATCTTTTATTTTAGCAGGCGTACAAAACGCGGCAACTCGAAAGTCCGCATTTTCGACCGGCATATGCCCAAAAACGAACATCCTTATTTGTGAATGTCTGTCATTTATTACAGCCAGCCATTGAATAACAATATGCTCTTTTTTTCCAGCTGCTTTCCGTGATCAAGTATCCCCTTGCGCCATTGATGCGGAGGTATGCCGACATGCTCGAAAAAGTTGCGGTTGAATGTACTTAAGCTGGAGAAGCCGCATTTTGCGGCGATAGCGCGTATGGATTCGTGGGAATTGCGCAGCAGCCTGCAGGCCGCCGTCACCCGCACCAGGTTGATATACGCAATGGGATTCATGTGTATGCTTTTTGCGAACAGCCGACGGCAATGCGTCTCGCTCACATGGCAGGCATGGGCGATATCGGCTATTTGTATGTGGCGTTCGTAATTGGACTGTACAAAATGAAGAGCTTTTTGGACGAGCGTATTGTTCTCCACCGGCCCTTTATGTGTTTTGATTTCCTCCGGCGTCAGCCTGGCGATGCGCACGATCAGCGCCATCAGCAGGCATTTGACCTCAAGCTCGTAAAATTCATCCTTTCGCCGGCACAGGTCGAATATGGAAAGTATGATCTGGCCAAGTTCCCTGTAATCGTCCATCTGTAAATGCCAGGTTGCGGCATAGCTGCGCCTGAGCAGCTGCATCGCGTCCTGGGAAAGCGGCCCGTACATATCGATAAGAAAGCTTTCCGCGTCAAAAAACAGATACTCCCACCGGCTTGTGGTACCCAATTCGGCAATGGTGTTGTGCAGGAAATTCGGCGGTATTATGGAAATCAGGCCCTCGCCGTACGGGATGCGCAGCTCGTCATACACCATGACGCCGCTGCCGTCATAGCAATAGCCGATCTCCATCAGGTTATGGAAGTGCGAGTTGGGCATATCGCTGCCGTAAGGACGTATCCACCGGTTGCCCAAAAGCGCCAGCACCGGCAGGTTGGGTGGCAGTTCGTAGTATCGGTATTGAACGTTGTTCTGCTTTTGAAGCTTTGCGTTCATGATGTATGCCCCTGTTGGCCGGGCCCATTTTTTTTCAATATATCATATGGGATGTTTGCGCTGCAACCCGCCATCGTAATGTAATCTTAACATTAAAAATAGCTTTACGGCTGTGTTGATTGTTGCTACCTTTCATGTTTCTGTTTGGAGATCGTGGGACAAACGCATAATCAAGGTCATCCAAACAATCTGAAACTTCTGAATAGCTGTGGAAGAAATTGAAACATACGCTTTGCCGAGGGAACGAAAAAGTATGCTATAACAAAAATAAGATTAGGAAGGAAGCCCCTGGCGGCCGTAACGCGGGAAGCTCTGCCGGGCGATTAAAAAACCCGCCAAATGGCGGGTTTTACGTAATTGCTGCGTTTTTATTCAGTCCACATCTCCCGGGTCAATCACGGGCACATCGGTTTTGTTCAGATATTTGGAAAGACAGTTCGTGACAAACCTGTGGTCTTCCACATGGGGCAAATTGGATACCGTCACTACCGCGACGGTGCCGACGTCCTGTACATAAATGGGGAATCCTCCGCCGCAAAAAACATAGGATTTACTGTCCAGACCGTGGACGGACACGTCTTCCCCCGTAATCTTAGAGGATATGTACATACCCAATGAACTTTTCTCGTTGAGCATAACCGTATTGAATTTGCGCTGCATCCATGCCTGGTTATTCAGGCTGGTACCGTCTGACCCGTATTGGAATAAGATATAACCATTCAATTTCCGGATGCAGATGGCCATCTCTGCTTGTTCGGCTATCGCTTCTTCCACCATGAGCTTACCCAGATCCCATGCGTCCCGGCTGTTGAAATGCTCAAACCGAAGCAAGGCCTCCTGCTCCCGGACGATCTTATCCAGTTTCGCAAAATTCATGAAACTATCTCCTTTACATTATCAAGTGATCCGTGAAACAAAAGAAATGCCCAACTTCCAACAAATTCAGCGGATTTCAAAAAAATACAATCATATGTCTATGCTTTTATTATAATACAAGGATCCTGTTTCCAAAAGACTTAAGTGGTGTGATCGGATTGTTCGATACTATCTATACTACGCATCCCTTATGGTTGCGGCGGGGGAAGCGGATATAGGACCGCGCGGCATGGAGCGTAAGGGGGCCTCTTAGTGTAGGGATGCTTTTGCTCAGCGCATGACACAGGTGTCACGTGACGGGGTTGTCATATTGGATTTTCAGTGCTATACTGTCCTTCAGGAGGTGTGAGTATGCCTAAGGATACTTTTTTTAATCTCTCCGAGCAAAAGCGAAAAGCAGTGTTTGACGCGGCGGTGGAGGAGTTTTCGGCGCACATGTTCAGCGAGGCTTCCATTAACCGCATTGTCAAAGCGGCCCAAATCCCCAGAGGCAGTTTTTATCAATATTTTGACGGGAAAGAAGACTTGTTTTCGTATGTAATCGTTCAAATTTTTACGCAAATAGAGAATATCATGCAAACCCGGCGGAAAATCAGCCAGGATGCGGATGCGCTGACGCTCTTTATGGAAAAAGTGTACGCGACCACTGAGCTGAATAAGGAAAAACCGGAGTATGTGCAGATCACCCTCCTGCAGTCCAGAGATAAGACGCAGTTTGTCAGACAGTTTTTTGAGCTGTCCGAAGCGCAAAAAAAGAGCGTGCTCCAATTGTTTGAACGGGATAAACAGCGTGGGCTGATCAGGGAAGACGCCGACAGCGCGTTGGTCATTGACATGGTCTATACCTTGTCCAAGGAACTGTTCTTTGACGTCAAGGACAGCGAGGCCTATATCAAGAAAATGGAAGAGGCTATTCGAATCATCCGGGATGGTATTGGGAGGAACTCATGATGAAAATTCAATCAGGGATTGTATCCACCGAAGGCGACGCGCTCTATTACAAGGCGCGCGGGGCAGGCAAGCCGATCCTTTTCATAGCGCCGGGGGGCGGCAATGGCGACGATTATCTGCCGGTAGCGAACCTTTTGGCGGATTCTTATCAAGTGATCACGTATGACCGAAGGGCAAACGCAAGGAGCACGAGGCATTTCCCCAATGAGTTTAACATACGCCAGCAAAGCCGTGACGCCGTAGCCGTTCTGAAGGCACTGGGGATAACAAAGGCCCTTGTCGCCGGCAACAGCAGCGGTGCCGTCATTGCGCTGGACATGGCTACGGCCTTCCCCGCGTATGTCCACGCGGCAATCATCCACGAGGCGCCAATCCCTTCGGTGTTGCCGGAGGCTGAAAAATGGAAGGAATTCTTTGTTTCATGTTACGAACTCGCGAAAGCGAAGGGGGCTTCGGCCGGAGCAAAGCGGTTTTTCTTTGGCGTTGAATTGCCGGCGTACCCGCTTCTTTGGGCAACGATAAAGCTCAGGGTATTCAGGAAGAAAGAGCGTCTGGAAAACGATCCCCCCAAAATAAGTGCAGCGGAGGCAACCGATGTGCTTCTAAAAAACGAGTTGCTGCCCGTCACGGGATATGCGCCGGATTTTGAAACGGTAAAGGCTGGCGGCGCAAAGCTCTATATCGGTTGCGGCCAATATGGGCTCAAGCGGAACGCATGGTACGCCCAGGCGGCGCGGATACTGGCAGAAGAACTCTCGTGCGAGATGGTTGCGTTTCCCGGGCATCACGGCTCGTTTATGAATCGCCCGGCTCAATGGGCAAAAACCATCCGGGAGACCGCGCAAAAAGCGGGCTGGTAAAGTCTATGGAACCTCCGTTGGCTCCTGTTGGCGATACAGTAGCCGACAAAACCACAAAAGAAAAAGCGGCTAGTTGCCGCTTTTTTCTTCCCACAGCCGCGTGCGCTCTTCGTAACTCACTTCTTTGTGCATCTGGTGCAGCATCCATGTATAGCCGAAAGCGTCGCTGAATATGGCGTTTGATACGCCGTAATCCGGCATCTCGGTTACAGGCTGCACCTCGGAGCAGCCCGCGCCGATCGCCTTCGAAAATGTTTCCTTGATGTCTGGGACGAGGATATTAAACCAAATTGATTTGAGTTCACTCGGATTTGGCGCTTTCAGCTCAAATGTCGGGTTTTCATCCAGCATATGAAAACGTACCCCGTATAGGTTGAAAACGACCTCATTTTCGCCCTTGGGGAAATTCGAAACTTCCACACGGTCGATGTCAAATATGCTTTCGTACAGCTCCAATTCTTTCAGGCTGTCTGCAACAACCAGATCAATTTCTACTCCGACCATTGTATAACGCTCCTTTGTTTGTTCATTTTGCAAAAGCTTCATACCATCCACAATCTCCGGTAATGCCGCAATGTGGATTTCCTGAATTTTGTCCATTAATGGTACTATAACCACGCCGCAAAATAAAAAAACTCCCGGGTTGGGAGTTTTTTTGCCCTTTCAGGCCAGTCTGCTGAATTTGTTCCTCAATGGGAAGCAATGTTTCATTCAAACGTAAGCGCGATTTCCTTCAGATGGCCCGTGATGTCGATGTGCTGGGGGCAGTGCTTTTCACATTGCCTGCACGCAATACATGCAGACGCCTTGCCATGCCCTGCGTTGGACAGATTCGTATAATACAATTTCTCCAGCATCATGTTGTTGAATTGCTTGAGCTGGTTATACATTGCAAAATACCGCGGGATCGGGATTTTCTTTGGGCAATCGTCCACGCAATATTGGCAGGACGTGCAGGGGATTACGGTGCCCGCTTTGATAAGTTCCGAAGCCTGCAGCACGATGCGCTGTTCCTCCGCGCTGAGCGGAACGAAGTCCTGCATGTAGGAGGTATTGTCCAGCGCCTGGCTAAGGTCGCTCATGCCGCTCAACACCATTTCAACGCCGGGAAGAGACGCCGCATACCGGACGGCCCAGGAGGGGACGGAAAGATCCGGTTGGTGCGCTTTGAACAACGCCGCCACCTGAGGGGGAACCTGTGAAAGCGTTCCGCCTTTTACGGGCTCCATGATGATAACGGGCTTGTTGTGCTTCCTTGCCACTTCATAACACTTGCGGGATTGGATGCTGTCGCTCTCCCAATCCACGTAATTGATCTGAAGCTGCACAAATTCCATTTCGGGATGATCGGTTAAGATTTCATCCAGAAGATCCGCGGTATCGTGGAACGAGAACCCGATGCGCTTTGCTTTCCCTTCCTCCCTGAGTTTTTTCATAAACTCGAAACCGCCGTGCTTTAATGTGCTTGCGTAGTTGGTAACGCCCAAATTGTGCAGCAGATAATAATCAAAATACGTAACGCCGCATTTTTCCAGTTGCTCGTCGAATATCCGCGGATAGTCCTCGGGCTTTGTCACGAAAAAGGTCGGCATCTTGTTGGCTGCAACAAACGTCTCCCTGGGATACCGTTCCGCTACGGCCTTTCGCAAAGCGACCTGGCTGAAGCCCGAATGGTAGGGATATGCCGTATCAAAATACGTGAACCCCCTGTCCATAAAACAATCCACCATCGGAAAGAGTATATTGTAATCGATGCTCGTCGTATCCTCGTGGTTGAGTAAGGGCAGCCGCATCAAACCGAAACCCAGTTTCTTCATTCTTCCAACCCCCGTATTGAAAATACTAGCACTTCATGCTAAAGTCAGTATAAATTATTCGAGTTACTCGAATGCAAGCATTTTTTTGGAGGCCCATATGTCAGGATTAACGGTTAAGCAGATTGCGCAAAAATACAACGTATCCGCCCACACCATCCGCTTTTATGACGACGAAGGGTTGTTTCCCGACGTGGTGCGGGATGCGCACGGCGCAAGGATATTCACGGAAGCGAATTTGGAGTGGATCTACCTGGTTCTTTGCCTGCGCAGCACGGGGATGTCGGTTGCGGACATCAAGAATTTTGTCCGGCTTTGCGGGCAGGGAGACGGCACCATGGCGGAGCGCTATCACATCATATTGTCCCAAAAGAAAAAGGCGGAGCGGGAACTGGAGGAACTTAAACAGAAGATCGCGGTTTTAAATAAAAAAGAAAAATACTATGAAAACGCGCTGGCGAATAGGGGCGTAGACGCATGCAATCCGCTGACGAAACAGGAACAGACCGCCGGATGAATGCTCCTACAAGGCTTAGCTTGAAATGACAGCCCCATTTCTTTTTTTTAAAATATCTGATGATTGGCGCGTATATGGCATATACTATTTGGCATAGCGCGTAAGTAGAGGGCAACATGCGAAATTTTGCCTTGGCCGCCATGATTGCGGGCGCATTTTATTTGTGGCCGCACTTTAAGGGATTGCCGATATTCAAAAAACTGCAGCCTGGTACCGCCTGGCTGTTTTCTGCGGTTTTGGCTGCGCTGCTGCTTGTGGGGACGGCGTTGTTCCATACCGTTGTGGTCGGGTTCTTTTTGTACCTCTGCATGTTCTATGTGCTCACCGACGCCGTTTTCTTGGCGCTGCATCTGTTTGCGCGCGGCAAAAAACATACGGTATGGAAGCGCATTTATGCGGGCGGGCTTCTGCCCGTTGCCGTATCGTTACTCGTCTGTGTCTTGGGCGTGATCAATGCAAAGAACATTGTGGTGACGGAATATGAGGTAACACTCAACAAGCCGCTCTCCTCCGATGTCCGCATCGCTCTCATCAGCGATATGCATCTGGGTACGGCGATTCAGAAGGAAGATCTCACAGGAATCGTGGAAAAAGTGAACGCCCTTTCGCCGGACATCATTCTGCTGGGCGGGGATATTTACGAAGAAAGCACCACGAAGCAGGAGCTTGAGGCCTCCTATGCCGCGTTTTCCGGCCTGACCGCGCCGCTTGGCGTCTATTATGTGCCCGGTAACCATGAGTATGACGCGCAGAGGGACGGCAGGCTCGATTTGATCTCTGTTTTTCTGAACCTGGAGGCGGCGGGGATTACGCCGCTCAAAGACGAGGCGGTCGATCTGGGTGAATATTATCTCATCGGGCGGGATGATTTCGATTCGTTTACCCGCGCAAAGCTTGCAACGTTGCTGGAGGATGTGGATCAAACGTTGCCCATCGTGGTGCTGGACCACGAGCCCTTAGAGCTGCGGGAAGCGAAGGAAGCAGAGATCGATCTGCAGCTTTCGGGCCATACGCACGCCGGGCAGCTGTTCCCGGGCGGGCAGTTAACGGAATGGTTCGGCATATTTGAATACAGCTATGGATACCACCGGGATGGGGAATACCAGATCATTGTAAGCTCCGGCATCGGCGCGTGGGGCTTTCCGATGCGCGTTGGCAGCCCGACGGAGATCGTGCTGGTGACATTAAAGGGTGCATAAAGATGGCGGGACGCTACGAAGTCCCGCCAACGTAAAAAACGAAGAAGCATCCATGTAAATCCGTCCCATTTAACGATTTGTTCGTCTGATGGGACACCTTGCGTTCAGGGCTGTTACGCCAGCCCTGAACGGAAAAACTCGCAAAAGTGGCAACGCCACTTTTGCGACACACTATACTGCCTGTGCTGCGCGCGGCTGTATGGAGCGTACCTGTGTGGTCAGCGTTACGCCGCTTTCCAGGCACAGTTGCGTGAACTTCTGCTGGATGCGCATGAGCACGATGCTGATGTTGATCTCTGTCGCGTTGGGCAGGAGGATCAGCAGCTGCGTGTTGGAGTGCTGGGTCAGCACATCGGACTTTCGCAGGGAAAGCACGCAGGCGCGCTTGAGCGCGGCCATGACCTGGAACATCTCCTGATCAGAAAGCTCCCGGCTATGGGCAACGATGGTATACATGACCAGCATGCAGGCAACCTGCTCGCGCCGGTTCTTGCGCTCATGCAGCTGAAAGATCTGGCGGAACACATCCGCCTCGCACAACATGGGGCCCGCCGCCGCTGCCGCGGAGCGAAGGTCGTCCAATACCATGCCGATATCCGGACGCTGCGGTTGGGCGGTGGCGCTGATGCTGTGTCCGGCGGCTTTCAATTCCTCGGAGGGCTGCACATCAAGCTCCTTGCTCAACAGCGCCGTAATGCTTTTATAATGGGACATCGCGCCGTAGCGGTTTCCGCTTGCAAGCATCGCATGGATCATCATGGCGTGGTAATGCTCTTCAAACATATTGTGCTGCAACGCGGCGGAACAAACGTCGATCACTTCATTATAAAGGTGCTGTTCATAGAGCATGCTGATGTAGCAGTTGATGCAGGAAAAATACTGGCGGCGGTAATAGGAGGTGAGTGTTTCCACCCACTTCTCGTCCGCAATATCCTCCATATAATCGCCTGTATAAAGTTCCATAATGCGCTGGCAGGCGGACTTCAATTCATCGTCCGGCAGGCCGCTTTTGACAAGGCTTGTGAGCTTGTCGAATTCAAAGGCATCCACATTGACGGCGGCCTCGCTGTTCCAGCCATAGGTGCGGTGCTGGGAGAGGATATAGGGCTGGCCGTATTCGTCCGTTTCCGGCAGCTGCTTTCGTAACCGGTAAATGAGGTTTTGCAGCGCTTTTCGCGGGTTGACGACATCATCCTCCTGCCAAAGCATGTCGATCAGCGCTTCGGATGTGATGAATTTGCCGCGGTTTGCAAGAAAGAAGCGGAACAGCATCCAAAGGCTGTCCGCCCGTGGGGAGAGGCTGCTGAGCATCATTCCGTCATGTTCGACAAAAAAACCGCCAAAGAGTTTAATGGAAAGTTTTGCGGGAGTGGCCGCCATGTCATTGCCCCCTTGCATGAACGTGCATTTGGGAAATATACAAAAAGTTCCTTATTATTATAAGATATACGCCTCATTTTTACAAGAATAGCCGAATGGCTATATTTTTGGATATTAACAATCGGCTGAGGTATATGCAGTTGCTTTTCCCAGACTAAACCGGATATTTTCTAAATATATTCTGAAAATTTTTTATGATTCCTGTTGTAACTTGCCTATAAATGGTTTATGATGAATGAGAAGAAAAGTAAATATTTGTTGCATACAAACTTAAGCGACAAACGGCAAACCCGCCGAAAGGCGGCGACGCAAAACTATAGGGCCTGAAATGGCAGCCAGTTACCGAAAGAAGTTTTTTTGTTGTCCTTTTCCAAGGTGGAAAAGGGTGGAAGGTTGGACAAGCCGCATGGGTATTCCCCAAGCGAAAAATGGCAAACCCGTCGAAAGGCGGCGGCGCAAAGCTATAGGGCCTGAAATGGCAGCCAGCTACCGAAAGGGGTATTTTTATGAAGAAAGGGTTCCGGAACACCGCGTTCCTGTTGGCTGTGGCGCTAGCTGCATCGTTCCTGCTGCCGCTCACCGCGCTCGCAGCTCCTGCAACATTTGATCTTTCCAACGTATCCGCGGGGTACATTACCGTCTATTATGAATCGAATACCGGCAAGGCGCTCAAGGTTGGCATGCGTGACGACGATACCCGCATGATCCAATACTATGATTATGTCTCCGGAACAAAGGAAAGCTTCCCGTTTCCCGCAGGGGCACAGAACGTATCCGCCTTGCTTTATGAAAACATCAGCGGAAACTCGTACAAAAAGCTGGAAAGCGTAACGTTTGCGAATACGTCCGCGGTGGCTTCTATACAGCCCATTCCGGCGGCCGGGAACAGTTCTTCCGCATCCGGCGGCGCTGTAAACCTCCCCTCCAGTGTGACAAAGTATCTGAGCAGCGTTACGGAAATCTCGTTCAGTACGGGGGACAGCGTTTCGAACAAGGCCGCTGAGCTGACTGCGGGCAAAAAAACGACGCAGGAAAAGGCAATGGCCATCTACAGTTATATCGTCAAGAACTTCTCATATGACTATGATCTTTACTATGATGTGATTGAAGGACGGGTCACGCGCTATACGCCCAAGCCCAACTCCATCCTCAAGGCAAAAGAGGGCATCTGCTATGATATCGCCTCGCTGTATGCGGCCATGTGCCGCAGCGTGGGCATTCCGGCCAAGATGATTAAGGGCGACAGCAAGCCCGCGGGCGGCTACCATGCATGGAACAGCGTGTATAACGACGCGACGGGCGAATGGGTGTCCATGGATCTTACGCTGGATATGACGGCACGCCGCGGCGGCGCAACCAAATGGAGAACCATTGGAAGCGGATATTCCGCATCCAGTTCGGTATAAGAGATACCTCTCCTCTAAAGAAAACGGCCGCATCCGAAAAGACGGAGCGGCCGCTTCTTATGTAAGAAGCGGATTTTGTCCGGCAAAAAGGGGAAGCACGGGAAAGATGAAGCGCGATGGCGAGCGGAACGGGCGGGAGAATATGCCCAAAGAACGCAAAAAAACTGCCGCAGCGTTTGGGGCTGCAGCAGTTTGGTCTGTTTGTAATCACCGTTTAACCGCACCCGGCGGATCAAAGGGGATTAGCTGTTACCGACGCGCCTGGAAGCAAGCGCTGCAATACACCGGCCTGTCGTTCTTGGGAACGAACGGGATCTTGGTGGGTGCGCCGCACTGTGCGCAAACGGTATCGTACATTTCACGCTCGCCGCTGCGCTGATTCTTCCTAGAATTGCGGCAGTCCCTGCAACGCGCGGGCTCGTTCTGGAAGCCCTTTTCCGCATAAAACTCCTGCTCGCCGGCTGTGAATACGAAAGGTGCGCCACAGTCCTTGCATACCAATTCTTTGTCCTGGAACATGTTGTTGTAATCCCCTTTGTTATGGATTTTTATTAGTCCTAAACTTCGGCTGACCTGGTCTTTTCCCCCACACACGCCAACAGGAAGGTTCGCTCATAGCCATATGAGGCTCCCACTACTGCTTCTCTCAGGATTCAGTTTGATTGGTTTTGCTTCATAGATCTCCCTTGACTGATCGGACAAGATGTGATTTCTTTTGCTGAACCGTTTCAAATTGTATTCCTGGTTGGGCTTACATCTAGGCCGCACCATGCTCACCGGCGGTTTTACCGGCTTACGTGGATCGTTTTGCCTGCGACTGGCTTCGACTTTCAACCACAGACCCGAAATTCAGGTACCTCCATCATTATACATGTGGCCTATCGATTATGCAACAATTTTTTTAACAATTTTTTGCTATTGAATTGATTGTGTGGAAAAAGCGACAATATGCCACAGAAAAATAATCTGTGGTATACTTAAAATAAGGATTGTAAATTGGGGGAGGACAAGCGTTTGAAGCTGATTTCATGGAACGTGAACGGCCTGCGCGCATGCCTGAACAAAGGGTTTATCTCCTTTGTTGAAGAGGCTCAGGCGGATATTATCGCCCTGCAGGAAACGAAAATGCAGCAGGGACAGGCTGAGGTGGACATGCCCGGCTATACGGAATATTGGAACAGCGCCCAAAAGAAGGGGTATTCCGGAACGGCCGTGTTTACAAAACAGGCGCCCGTTGCGGTGACGACCGGTATTGGCATTGAGGAGCATGATACGGAAGGCCGCGTGCTCACGCTCGAATACGAACCGTTCTATTTTGTAAACTGCTATACCCCAAACTCCCAGCGGGAGCTTGCGCGCCTTTCCTACCGCATGCAGTGGGAGGAAGCGTTTTTAGGATATCTGAAGGCGCTGGATGAAAAGAAGCCCGTCATACTCTGCGGAGATTTGAATGTGGCGCATCAGGAGATCGATATCAAAAATCCGAAAAGCAACCGCATGAACGCGGGCTTTACAGATGAGGAACGCGCAAAGATGACGCAGCTTCTTTCCTCCGGCTTTGTGGATACGTTCCGGAGGCTGTATCCGGAGGTGACGGGCGCGTACAGCTGGTGGAGTTATTTCAGCAATGCGAGGGCAAACAACGTGGGCTGGCGCATCGATTATTTCATCGTTTCCGAGCGGCTGATGCCACGCATTAAGGACAGTTTTATTTTGCCCGAGGTCGAAGGGAGCGATCATTGCCCCGTCGGAATTCTGTTGGAGGACTAAATGCGGATCATACTCGCATCGCAATCCCCGCGCAGGCGGGAACTGTTAGAAATGCTCCAGATTCCTTATGAAGCCATCGTCAGCGAGGTAGAGGAAACCGTACCGGAGGACATTGCGCCGGGCGCATTGGTCGAAGCGCTTGCGTTGCAAAAAGCGCAGGCTGTATTCGCGCAATATCCCGAAGCCTGCGTCATTGGCGCGGATACCATCGTGTATATTGACGGCGAGATTGTCGGCAAGCCAAAAGACGACGCGGATGCCGCAAAGATTCTTGGAAAACTTCAAGGACGTTCCCATGAGGTGTATACGGGCGTTGCGGTGCTTACTCCATCGGGAACGCAAGTAGAGTGCGACGTGACCCGCGTGACGTTTGCGCCCATGACGGAGCGCGAAATTTCCTGGTATGTCGCAACCGGGGAACCGTGGGATAAAGCTGGGGCATACGGCATACAGGGGCCGGGCGGCATATTTGTAAACCGCGTGGAAGGGAATTATTTCACCGTCATCGGCATGCCGCTGCCGCTTTTGTACCGCATGCTGGCGAAGGCGGGAGCCTTGGTAATATAAGCGGAGGGGGAAACATGGAAACGCTCGCGAACTTTTCGGGCGGAGGCATTTGCCTGCTGCTGGCGTTCATCATGCTGCGCTTTAAGGCGGTGAACCTCATCGCCGGTTATAATACGGCAAAGCAAGAAGAGAAAGACAAGTATGATAAAGATCAGCTTTGCAGGTATACGGGAGTTATGATGCTGGCTATGGGCGCGGCGCTTGTAATTGGCGGCTTTCTTTACCTGTTGTTGCGGCAGGTGCTGGTGATCCCGGTTTCATGGGGAATATTCCTGGTTATTACACTGGGCGGCGTGCTTTATCTGAACATAAGCAAGTGCTGTTATAAAGACGAGTACAAATGAACCAACGCATTGAAGAAAAATTGAAGCTGCTGCCCAGCGCGCCGGGCGTCTACCAAATGAAAGACAAAACCGGCACGGTCATTTACGTGGGCAAAGCGGTATCCTTAAAAAACCGCGTACGGCAGTATTTCCAATCCTCAAAAGGCCATCCGCCCAAAGTGATTGCGATGGTCTCGCACATTGAGGATTTTGAAACCATACTCACCGCCAATGAAACCGAAGCGCTGACGCTCGAAAGCAATTTAATCAAGCAGTTCCAACCGCGCTATAACATCCTGTTAAAGGACGATAAGCATTTTCCCTATGTGCGCATCGATTTGAAACAGGATTTTCCGCGCATCGAGGTGGTGCGGCGCGTCGCAAAGGACGGCGCAAAGTATTTGGGGCCCTATCTTTCGAGCATCGCGTTACGGGAAGCGCTCAATGTGGTATATGAGCATTTTCCCGTGCGCCACTGCAAGAAGGATTTACATAAGGCGATCGCCCGGCATGAGCGGCCCTGCCTGATGTACCATGTGGGCAAGTGCTGCGCGCCCTGTTCCGGCAATATCCCGCGTGAAGAGTACCATAAGCTTCTGGAACAGGTCGCGTCGTTCCTGGAAGGACAAACGGAACCTGTGGTGCGGGCATTGACAGCGCAGATGCAGGCAGCTTCCGACGCCATGGAGTTTGAGCGCGCGGCGCATTTGAGGGACCGTATCATGGCCATCAACGCTTTGGGCGAAAAGCAGCATGCCATCGCCGCCAAAGGCGTGGAGCAGGATGTGTTTGCGCTTTCCCGCTTTGAAGGGGAAACGCTTGTGTTTGCCGTGTTTGTGCGCGGGGGGAAAGTGGTGGGGACGGAGAATTTCCGCATCGAAAACGCGCAGGAGGAAGACGGGGAAGAGGGCGCAGGCGAAACCATGGCGGCATTTTTGAAGCAATATTACGCCGAAGCCGCACAGTTCCCGCCGGAGATACTGCTCTATGAACAGGCCGCGGACGCACAAACCATTGAAGACTGGCTGAGCGAGCGGCGCGGCAGGCGCGTCCACCTGACCGTTCCC
The DNA here is from genome assembly GCA_023455425.1 of Bacillota bacterium. GTDB lineage: Bacteria > Bacillota > Clostridia > Christensenellales > CAG-138 > JAEYLA01. The sequence continues at coordinate 34,026 of JAEYCM010000010.1, forward strand.
CAGCGCGGTGAAAAAAGAAGTCTGACGGAGCTTGCCGCGCGGAACGGGCTCGACCTGCTGCAAAAGGAAAAGAAATTGCGGCAGCGCGCCTGGGAGCGCGGGGAAGGCGCCCTGGCCGCCCTTGCCGAGGTATTGGGGCTGGACGCGATGCCCGGGAGAATGGAATGCTTCGATAATTCGCACATTCAGGGCCGGGATACCGTCTCTTCCATGGTGGTATTTTTAAACGGCGCGCCCGCGCCCTCCGAATACCGGCGGTTCCGCATCAAGACGCAGACGGGCGGGGACGATTACGCCGCCATGCGGGAAGCGCTCTCCAGGCGCTTTGCCCGCGCCAAGGAGCAGGACGAGCGGTTCATGCACCTGCCCGATCTTTTAGTGATCGACGGCGGGCGGGGGCAGCTCGATGTGGCGCTGGATGTGCTGGCTGAATACGACCTCACGCATATCAGTACCATCGGCCTTGCGGAGCTGACCGAACGTATCTATTTTCCGGACCAGCCGGAGCCCTTGGCGCTTGACCGCAACAGCCCTGCGTTGCACCTGCTGCAGCGCCTGCGGGATGAAGCGCACCGTTTTGCCATTACTTATCACCGCAGCTTGCGCGGCAAAAACGCGCTGTATTCAAGGCTGGATGAAATCCCGGGCGTGGGGCATAAACGCAAGCGCATCCTGTTTGATGCGTTCCCAACATTTGACGCCATACGCGCGGCAGATATAGAGACGTTAGTTAAGCTTCCCGGCATTGACCGCCGTACGGCCCAAGCCGTGCATGCGTTCTTCCATCCGCCTGAAGAAGGAGGGACACGGCCGGAGCAGGTGACAGGGGAGGTTTAAATTGCTCCGATGCAACTGGCCCTGTCCGGGCTTCACTATCAAAACCCTTCACTTATTCAAATGGCGCAAGCCTTACTATTGCTAAAAAAACCGCTGCTCATTAGTTCTAATGAGCAGCGGCTTTTTTATTGTTCATGCAAGGTAATGAATAGACGGCGCCGCCATGATGGGGGAGAATGCAAAAAGAAAGCGGATGGCGGGGCACCCAAAATGATAACCGTTGGGCATGGGGCGCATTCGGATATGAAGGGGGTGGTAGGGGTATGACGCAAAAAGCAGGCGCGCAGACGGAGCGGGGATTGTTTTACAGACTCAAGCAGGCATTTAAAAGCGAAAAAATCGATCAGGAAGCAAGTCCGTCCATCAATAGAGTTGTGCAGATCCAAGCGGATCAGGGGGCATTGGAGCAGCCCGAGCGGCATGAGAGGCTGCTGGCCCTCACAAGGCGGGAACGGGAACTGTTGTTTCTACTGCTGGACGGTTGTACGCTCAAGGAAGCGGCGGGGGCGCTTTCCGTTCAATATTCAACGGCAAACACTCATATGACAAGCCTTTATAAAAAACTGGGGGTAACGTCGAGGCCGGAGCTGATCATTCAGTACCGGGAGTTATGTATCAAGACGGATCGAAAATAAATCACTGTGGCTTTTAAAGAATTTCCATTATATAAAAGGAGAAATAATATGAAACGGCTTTTGATGATCTTTTTTGTGGCACTTCTTATTTTGTCCCTGGCGGGCTGCGGCATCAAACAGAAAATGGAAGAAAAGGCAGCCGAACAGTTTCTGGAAAGTATCGGCGGCGGCAACATAGATATCAATGATGATGACTCCGTTACGATTAAGGGCGAAGATGGGGAAGAAGTGACCTTTGGCTCTACGGAGTGGCCGACATGCGAGCTTTCCAAGGCAATTCCCGTTTTTGCCGCCGGCAAAATTGAAGGCGTGCTGGACAGCGAAGAATATCTCATGATAACAATCAATGAAGTTGCGAAGGCGGATTTTCAATCCTATGTGGAGACGGTAAAGAAAGACTTTGCGGAAGACGCTTATACGGTTGATTCCGACGGCATTCTTTCCTATGGCGCCTCCAACGGCAAGGCGTCGGTCATGCTTTCCTATACGGAAGAGGATCAGACGGCTATCATCTCTATGTCCAAAGCCGTCACAGAATAACGGATCTATACCGGCAATGCCGGAGAAATAAATCATATTATAGGAGGTTTTTATGAGCGAATACCAACCGGGGACAGGCACCCAGCAGACGTTTGCGCCGGAGGATATTGAGAAGAACAAGGTGGTTTCGGCGTTAGCCTACTTTATCTTCTTCCTGCCGCTGATCGTTTGCGCCGACTCGCCCTTTGGCCGGTTCCACGCAAACCAGGGGTTATTGCTGCTGATTGTAAGCGTAGCGGGCTGCATCATTTTGAGCATCATCCCGATCATCGGATGGATTTTGCTGTTCATATTCCCTATCGCCGTATTGGTCTTTGCCATTATGGGCCTCGTCAATACCTTAAACGGCAAGGCGCTTGAACTCCCGCTGATCGGGAAGTGGAGGATCATCAAATAACCGGGCTTCCTCACGGGGGATTGGGGAAGATCCAGCCTGGCGGCAATGTGGTTGCCACAGGCTGAATTTTTTTACTGTAAAGCGGCATTGCCGTTTGTGCGTTTGGCTGCGCAATCGGAGGCGCTTTATATATTATATGCAACTGCTTCGTTTGGGAGGCAGCGTGGCGCCCTGGAATGCCCAGTACAGGACGAGTGACGGTTACAACAGGGGGCTGTCACATATGAACATATTGAAAATTGTTATACTGTAATTTTGAACGGAGTGTGATACAATTGTTAAGAAATCATACTTAGGAGGGTTGTTATGGAAAAGCTGTTCAAGCTCAAGGCATCCGGCACGAATGCCAGAACAGAGATTATCGCAGGCATTACTACGTTTTTCACCATGGCCTACATTATCTTTGTTAACCCCGCTATTTTGAGCGCAGTCCCCGGTTTCGACAAGGGCGGCATATTCGTTGCAACAATACTCGCTACCGCTATTGGTACGCTGGTGATGGGCTTTGTTGCCAATGTTCCTTACGCGCTTGCGCCGGGCATGGGTCTCAACGCTTTCTTTACGTACACGGTTTGTTTTGCGCTTGGGTTTAGCTGGCAGCAAGCGCTCGCCATGGTTTTCATCTGCGGTATTATCAATGTTGTTATCACGGTTACGAAGGTTCGCAAATCCATTATCAAGTCCATTCCCCAGTCCCTGCAGCTGGCGATCGGCGCGGGCATCGGCCTCTTTATCGCTTATATCGGCCTTAAAGATGCGAATATGATCAAGTTCACCATCGATCCCTGGAACATCATCAACGATCCTTCGGCGGCAGGCGGCACGGTCGTTTCCAACGGCGGCGCCATCCCCGCGATTGTAAACTTTGCGCTTAGCCCGCACGCCCTGATGGCGATCATCGGCCTCGTGATCACCGCGATCCTCATGGTCCGCAAAGTCAAGGGCGCGATCCTCCTCGGCATCATCGCGACCACGCTCGTCGGCATCCCGCTGGGCGTTACCAAGTATGATCCTTCCGCGGCCATGGCTGTGAGCGACGTTTCGAAAACGGCGTTCCAGCTTGATTTCCCGGGTCTGTTTGCAGATCCCGCCAAAATTATCGTGGTCATCGTGACGGTGTTCGCCTTCTCGCTGACCGATACGTTTGATACCATCGGCACGTTCATCGGCACCGGACGCAAAGCCGGCATATTCGATGAGAAGGACGAAACCGCGTTGTTCTCCGGCAAAGGCTTCAAATCCAAAATGGATAAGGCGCTCTTTGCGGACTCCATCGCGACCTCTGTTGGCGCGTTGATTGGCACGAGCAATACGACCACCTACGTTGAATCCGCCGCGGGCATCAGCGAAGGCGGCAAGACCGGCCTGACCTCCGTTGTGACGGCGGTCCTGTTCCTGCTGTGCCTGTTCCTGGCGCCCGTCGCCGGTATGGTCACCACGGCGGCTACCGCTCCGGCCCTCATCATCGTTGGCGTACTGATGGCCGACTCGCTTCGCAAGATTAAATGGGAAGACTTTGAGGAAGCGCTCCCTGCGTTTATGACCCTCATCATTATGCCGATGACCTACAGCATTTCCAACGGTATCGCCGCTGGCTTCATCTTCTATGTCCTGACCAAGCTCGTGCGCGGCAAGGCCAAGGAAGTACATCCGTTGCTGTACGTGTTCACCGGGTTGTTCCTTGTGTACTTTATCGCGATGGCGGTACTCAAGCTATAATCGTTTGAAAGCCAAAATCGGATAGTCAATGAAGAGTAGGGCCTGCTGCGCACAATGCGCGGCAGGCCCCAGCATTTTGCAAGCACTGACTTAAAAACTAACTTATTTGTTACAATTAAAACAAAATACGACATATTTAGCAAAAACTCTTTCCATATCAGACAACAAATTATATACTTGTATAAAGTAAATCTTCGTGCAATTCTAACGAATCATATATTATATACAGTTAACGAGAAAGGGAGATCGCTCATGATTATGGACCTACTCGTAGAAATCAGCCACAACCTGCTGACCCTGCTGCTTATCGGAATCGTGCACGAAATCAGTCATGGCGCCGCGGCCCGCTTTAAGCTGCCTTTCTCCTGGATCATGGGGGTACTTTGCGGCGGAGCGGGCGTTTTACTCATATACTCCGGGTATGAGCTGCTGCCGGGCATTATATTGGACGCGCGCTCGGTATTTGTAGGCGTTATCGCGTTTGTGTTTGGCGGAACGGTTTCCGTTACGGCATCCGTTATTATGGCAGCCTACCGGGTATTGGCCGCAGGTTCCGGCGTAATCCCCGGTATCTTTATCCTGATAGCAAGTAACCTTATAGGACTTCTTTGGAGAAAGCTGTTTTCGGCTAAAAAGAAAAACGGGTTTTGGAATATCACCTTGTTTGGAGTCATACTTCAGGGGGCGACATTGCTCTGCTGGCTGCTGCTGCCGTGGGAGACTGCGCAGCTGCTGTTTGAGCAGGCGAGCCTCTCCATATTCTTGATACACGCAATCGCGTCCATCCTGATTACGCAGCTTCTTCAGGTACAGTTGGGATGGCATAAGACTTACCGGCGCGCGGCGGAGGCGAACGAGCTTTACCGCGCCCTGTATGAGGACAACCATGCGGTGGTCCTGCTGCTAAAGCCAGAACAGGGGAGCATTCTCAACGCGAACGAGGCTGCATGCAAGTTCTACGGCTACTCCCGGGAAATCATGCAGACGCTCGGCTACTCGGATCTGTTTCCGGAGATTGCGGACTATTCCCATATTTTTAATTCCAAGGTGGAAGCGGACCAAAGCGTGCACTTTGAAAGCAAAAGCAAAAAGGCCACGGGAGAGATCGTAGATGTCGAGGTTTATGCGGGCGCCATTCAGTACGAGCATAACTCGCTGATCTATGCCATCATCCATGACATCACCCAGCGTGTTCTTGCGGCAAATGCGCTCAAGGCCAGCGAAAACAGGCAGCGGCTGCTGATCGAAGGCGCGCCGGACGCGATATTCATCCAGATGAACGGAAAGTTCCAGTTTGCGAACCAAACTCTGCTCAAACTTTTGGGTGCGGGCAAGTCGGAAGAGTTGATCGGGATGAACGTACTCGACCGCGTCAGAGAGGATTTCCATGATATCATACGGCAGCGTATGCAGGCCATCGAAGAGGGAACGAGCAATCCACCGCTTGAGGAAGTATATCTGCGGATGGACGGCAGCGAGGTGGATGTAGAGGTCAAATCCGTCTCCGTCGAGATGGATGGCATGAATGGCGGGTTCGTATTTGTACGCGATATCACGGAAAGAAAGGAACTTGAACGCAAAAAAGCGGATGTGGACGCGCAGATGCGCCAGCAGCAGAAGCTTGAGGCCATCGGCACATTGGCCGGCGGCGTCGCGCATGAGATCAACAACCCCATCAACGGCATTATGAATTACGCGCAGCTCATTCAGGATGAGGCGGGTGAAAACGAGGGCATCTCCGGTTACAGTCAGGAAATACTCAACGAAACCAAACGTATTTCCGAAATCGTCCGCAATTTGCTGCAGTTTTCACGCCAGGAAAAACAATCCCACAGCTATGCAAGCGTCTATGATATCGTCAACCAGACCATGTCGTTAATTAAGACCGTCATCAAACGGGACCAGATCACGCTCGATGCACAACTGGACGAAAACATTCCGGACATCAAATGCCGCAGCCAGCAAATTCAGCAGGTATTAATGAATCTTTTGACCAACGCGCGCGACGCGCTCAATGAAAAGTATGCTGAATATGACGAGGATAAGATCATACGCGTGCGCTGCGTGCACTTTTTTGAGGCGGGGCGCAGATGGATCCGCCTTACGGTGGAAGATCACGGAACCGGAATCCCGGCTTCCGTGCAGGAAAAAATATTCGAGCCGTTCTTTTCCACTAAGCCCAAGGAACTGGGTACCGGGCTTGGATTATCTATCAGCCACGGAATTGTTAAAGATCATCACGGAAAATTCGAAATAGAAACCAAGGAAGGAAAATTTAGCCGTTTCCATGTGATTTTGCCAGTGGATAACGGATGGAAATTATCATAGTGTGCTGGGAGAGTTCTGAATGAGCAGAGTATTGATTGTGGACGATGAGAACAGCATCCGGATGACATTGAGCGCTTTCTTAAGGAACGCGGGGTACGAAGCGGATACCGCGCCCGATGCGGTAACAGCATGCAAGCTGCTGGAAGATCAGTCTTATGACATTGTGGTGACCGATATCATCATGCCCCGGATGACAGGCATCGAGCTTATGACAAAGGTGCGCGCGAAGTCCGAAGAAACTCAGGTGATCGTGATGACGGGCGAACCCACGGTGGATACCGCGATTACCGCCGTGCAGGCCGGCGCAAACGATTATCTGGTAAAGCCCGTGAGCAAGTTTGAGCTGATCAGGGCGGTGAGCCGTGCGGATGAGATCAGACGCCTGCGGGACGAAAAAAGGGCGCTCGAACACAAGAACCAGCTTTACCAGCAGGAGCTGGAGCAAACGGTGGAAACAAAGACGCGCGCGCTTTCAAAAGCCATGCAGAGCATCATCTCTCTGCTGGCGACGGTGACGGAGGTGCGGGACCCGTATACGGCCGGACATCAGCGAAGGGTCGGCAACCTTGCCGCAGCCATCGCTTACAAACTGGGCGCGAAAAGCGAAATGGCGGAGACGATTCGTATTTGCGGGTATCTCCACGATATCGGAAAAATCGTGGTGCCCTCGGAAATCCTCTGCAAGCCCGGGAAGCTCACGGAAATGGAAATGCGGCTCATCCGCGAGCACTCCGTGCGGGGCTATGAGCTGATTTCCCGCGTAGAACTGCCCCCGGTTTTTGCGGACACCATTTACCAGCACCATGAGCGCTGCGACGGCTCAGGCTATCCGCGCGGGTTGACAGGGGGGGACATTTTGCCTGAAGCGCACGTGATCATCGTGGCGGACGTAGTGGAGGCCATGATGTCCCACCGGCCGTACCGCGCGCAGCTCGGGGTGGAGGTCGCGCTGCAGGAGATCAAAAGCAACGCGGGAACGCTCTATTGCCCCAAAGTCACCGCTGCCTGCGCTGCGCTGTTTGAAGAGGACCATTACAGCATAGAGGATACCGAGCAGATCCGATTCCCCTATTAATTAAAGCGCGGAAAGCAGGCCCGGCAGGAGCAGGTGGAGCGCTGTAAACAGAACTACGATCAGCGCAAACGCCTTGTGCCATTTAAACAACGGCGCCTTTTTAAGCCGGTAGAACGCGCCGCCGAACACTGCCGTAATCAACAGCATGATCCATGCGAGGCTGCCCGTATGCAGCCGGAATGCGCCCAGCGCAAGGTAACCGTGTAGAATGGCGAGGAGTACAAGCGCAATACCCAGCGGCTTATGCAGCTTACGCAGGAACTTTATCGCCTGCTGGTACGCCTTTCCCTTCCAATGGAACAGCCAAAGGTTCAGTTTCTTGAGCCAGTAGGGCGCGGTGATGATGACGAGGAGCGCTACATTGACGTAGCCCAGTATTTGGTACATCGTTCCACCTCTTCTCGTTTGTTTTTCTGTCGTCTCTGATTGCGTTTATTCTTCGGCCAGCTTCCCAACTACCGGAACTCCTCTGAGCTTGGAAACCCCGTGGGGGGATTTGGTTTTGATCGCCTCCGTCAGGTCGTTTCCGGCGCTGTAACCGTTGTGCTCGCCGTCCTTCCATTCCGGAATGTTCGAAAAATCATAGATCACGCCGTCGACGGCCACATAGGCGGGCTGCCCGTCTTTGCCGTTGTACTGGCTCAATTCTTCCAATGTGAGCACAAACTCCGGTTCTGCGGATGCAGAGGGTTCTTGTGGCGCTGGCGTGCAGCCGAACGCCGTCAGGGCGAGTATGAGCAGGATGCTCAAAACAATGGGATGCTTTTTCATAGTTATTCACTCCCTTATTTAAAAATGGGTTGCCGTACTCGGCTTCTTTTTATAAAGGTAAACCGCGACTTGCCCGCATGAAACAAGGAAGCGTGCGCTAATATTGACAAATGGCGCACGCAGGCGGCATACTACATACATCCGTTACCCTTATTCAGAAAGGAAGGAGAAGATACGGCATGAGACAATGCATGGATCATGAAAATCTGCACCGCAGGCTCAGGAAAATTGCGGGACAGATCAATGCGATAGATAAAATGGTGGAGGACGACGTTCCCTGCGAGGAAGTGCTCATCCAGATCAATGCAGCAAAATCGGCCCTTCATAAGGTGGGGCAAATTGTATTGGAAGGCCACCTGAACCACTGTGTGCGCGACGGCATCGAGCACGGGGACGCGGACAAGACCATTGCCGATTTCGCAAAAGCCGTGGAGCATTTTGCCCGCCTTTCATAAAACATTAATTGCCCTGTTGCAGCCGCCTAACACGCGGCTGCTTTTTTATATTGACAGAGGGAGGAGCAATATGCAGAATAAATATATACCCATAGGGGGTATAGGTATAAAACTTGGATGGGAAAAGGGAGTATATGAAGCGGATTGCGGGTTTCTTTCGGGATGAGGAAAAGAGGACCATTTTATTTCTGGTTTTTTCGGGCATTTCTTTGGTGGCAAGCTTCTTTATGAAAAACGTTATACTCGACCCGGCATGGGTGGCGGTGCTGCTGTGCGGCATTCCCATTCTGATCGATGCGGGCACCGGCCTGTTTACGCGTTTTGACATCAAGGCGGATGTGCTGGTATCGCTTGCGCTTATTGCCTCCATTGTAATCGGGGAAGTGTTTGCCGCGGGCGAAGTTGCTTTCATTATGGCGATCGGCGCTATGCTGGAGCAGCGTACGGTGAAAAAAGCGCGGGCGGGTATTGAAAAGCTGGTACGCCTCACCCCGCGCACGGCGCGCATAATAAAGGATGGAGAAGAACGCGTCATGCCCGCGGAACAGGTCCGGGTAGGGGATATGTTGTGCGTACACGCCGGGGAAACCATACCGGTTGACGGTATCATTATATCCGGCGAGACCACGGTGGATCAATCCGTGATGACGGGCGAATCGATGCCCGTAGACAAATGCGCGGGCGATACGGTAAAAAGCGGCACGGTCAACCGGTTTGGCTCCTTTATGATGCGGGCCGAAAAGGTGGGGGAGGATAGCTCTTTACAGCGCATGATCCGCCTTGTGGAATCGGCGGACGCGGGCAAGGCGAAGATCGTAGGCATTGCCGACCGCTGGGCTACATGGATCGTAGTGATTGCCCTACTAAGCGCAGTTGCTACCTGGATCATCACGGGGGAAGCCATTCGCGCGGTGACCATACTCGTTGTGTTCTGCCCCTGTGCACTGGTGCTGGCGACACCCACCGCCATTATGGCGGGTATCGGCAACGCAACCCGCTCCGGCGTGCTCGTGCGGCAGGGAGACGCGTTAGAACGCCTGGCACACGTACAAAAAGTTGCGTTTGACAAAACCGGGACCCTCACTTTGGGGCGGCCCGCCGTTGTGCGCGTTGCGCCCCTTGTGGAGGGGGAAACGGAAGAAACACTGCTGTACGCGGCGGCCACTGCGGAACTGCATGCGGAGCATCCCTTGGGCGACGCCATTGTGGCGCATTGCCGGGCGAAAAGCTGCGTGCCGCTGCAGCCGGAGAATTTTCAACTGCTGCCGGGACGCGGCGTGACAGCAAGGATGGACGGGCATATCGTATCCGCGGGCAACGAAAAGCTGATGCAGGAAAAAACGGGCGCCCCGCTTCCCGAAGAGGTGCGGCGGCTTGCCGCAAGCTGCAAGGAACAGGGTTGCACAACGATCTATGTGGGAAAGGATGATCTACTTATCGGCATGATCGCCCTTTCGGACACCATCCGCCCGGATGCCGGGGATACGGTGAAGAAGCTGCAAAATATCGGGGTAAAGAGCCTGCTTTTGACCGGGGATATCCCGCAGGCAGCGCTGCATATCGCGGCTTTGGCGGGCGTAAAGGATGTGCGCGCAAGCCTCGAGCCGGAGGATAAACTCAACGCCATACGTTCCCTGGAGCAAAGCGGGGAGCTTATCTGTATGGTGGGGGACGGCATCAACGACGCGCCGGCGCTCAAAGCAGCGCATGTGGGCATTGCAATGGGCGGCATTGGCAGCGATATCGCGATTGACGCCGCGGATATCGCGCTGGCGCGCGACGATATTAAAGAACTGCCGCACCTGTTCTTGCTTGCGCAAAAAACGATGCAGGTCATTCGCACCAATCTGGTGTTATCCATGGCGCTCAATTTCGCATCCATTTTGCTTGCCATGTTTGGTGTATTGGGTCCCGTTGTGGGCGCGCTTTTGCATAATGTGGGATCTGTCGTGGTAATTCTCCATTCCGCCACGCTGCTCAAATGGAGAAAGAAGGGGTATTAAGGTATCGGCGCCTCAGCGCCGCGTCCTCGGCGGGAGACGCCTCGGACACTAGGACTGCGGGCCGTCGCGATAGGTTTAAACTGCGTTTCCCCAACCCCCTTCCTTAGAGTACCCGTACTCAGGGGCGCGGGGGGGCGGAGCCCTCCCGCTATAAAATAAAAAAATCTAGCGTCGCCGCCGTAGGTGGCGATACTTTATGAAAACCATATGGGAAGCGTTTTGATAAACAAGAAGCGGCATATGCAGCTTTATTCAAACCAACGTTTTTTTCGGTCCAGATACCCGCGTATGACATGGAGCGAATCGCAGAAGGGTTTGATTTTCGAATACCCGCAACGGCACAATACCACGCGGTTACGGATTTCGTACACTTCGCCGTCCGCACCCTCTATGGGAAGACCGCCCTTTACAAACAATCCGCAGCTTACGTTGCGGTCCGGGTCCTGCAATACCTCGATGGCCGGTTCATACGCCGGTTCTATCGTCTGCCCGGTTTCCTTATCGATAATATCCAAGCGTCCCGCGGGGCACTCCGTTGCGGCCTTAATGGCAAGCTCCCGGCAGGTGGGGTTGTCCGAACGCTCCACAAGTTCCCAGGCATCCCCCTGATGCGTGTGGCAAAAGCGCGCAAACGCGCAGCGCCCGTCGTCGAGCAGGGTGAGCGCGGGGCCGTCGTAGACCTTGGCGCGGCTTGCAAACGGCGTCTTTTCGGCGGTTTCCGTACCGTTGAACGCGCAGTTCTTGTGCGCGCCGTCACAAAACGGCGGGGTTTTTGTCTTTCCGCAACGGCAAAGCGTATACGTTTCCGCCTGCGGAAGGGACTTCCCGTCCTCATAGATATAGTCTCTGCCGATGGACCGGATGATCTTTTCGGATAGCGGCACGCCGCCGGTTACAACATACGGCCCGTCCTTCATGATTTTGATTTTCGGCTTTTTCTTTTCCATTCAAATCTCCATAAAGAAGGGAATATTCAACATATCTTTCTTTATTATATTGCAAAACGAATCCCTTTGTACAGTGGCGCGTATGCTGCCATATTTTATGGGGACGGGATGCGTTTGCCTCTTTTCCCGGCCACTTGGAATGGTTATACTAAAAAGGAGTGGGCGGACTGTGAGAATGAAAGGTATCCTTGATGATGTTTGTATAAAAATGCAAGATTTCGCCCCAATATATATCACGCCGCGCGGCGGCGGCAAAGGAGGTTACCGTTGACCAAGATTGTTGTGCTGGACGGCCATGCGGAAAACCCAGGGGATCTTTCCTGGAGCGGGTTTGAGGCGCTGGGAGAGTTCAGGGTGTATGACGACACCGCAGATGAAGATATCATCGCCAATATCGGCGATGCGGACGCCGTATTCGTCAACAAGGTGCCGATAACGCGCAAGACGATAGAGGCATGCCCCAATATCAAATTTATCGGCGTACTCGCGACGGGTTATAATATTGTGGATGTAGAGGCGGCAAAGGAACGCGGCATTATCGTGAGCAATGTGCCCACCTACGGCTCCTACGCGGTGGGACAGTTTGCGATCGCGCTGCTGCTGGAAATCTGCCACCGCATCGGGCACCATGATCGTGAGGTCAAGGCCGGACGATGGTCGCGGGACGAGTGGTGCTTCTGGGATTACCCGCTCATCGAGCTGTATGGAAAAACCATGGGCATCATCGGGTTTGGCCGCATCGGCCAGGTGACGGGCCGTATTGCAAAGGCGATGGGCATGGACGTAATCGCGTACGACAGCTACCAAACCCCTGCCTTAGTGGACGAAGGCTTTTCGTATGTAACGCTTGACGAACTGCTCACCCAATCCGACGTGATTTCGCTGCATTGCCCGCTATTCCCGGAAACGGAGGGAATCATCAGCAAAGAAAGCATCGCGAAAATGAAGGACGGCGTAATCCTCCTCAACAACAGCCGCGGGCCGCTCATTGTGGACGCGGACCTTGCGGATGCGCTCAATTCCGGAAAAGTGTACGCGGCGGGGCTGGACGTTATCTCAAAGGAGCCTATCGATCCCGACAACCCGCTGCTCAGGGCGAAGAATTGCTTCATTACGCCGCATATCAGCTGGGCACCCAGGGAAAGCCGCAAACGGCTGATGGAGATTGCCATAGAAAACCTCAGGCAGTTTTTGAACGGTACGCCCGTGAACGTGGTAAATCCGTAAGCATATATAACGATCATCAGAACGGAGGAATGAACCATGCAGAATTTTGATTACTATGCCCCCACCAGGGTGGTGTTTGGCAAAAACGCGGAGGCGCGCGCAGGAGAGCTTGTCAAGGCGCAGAAGTGCAAGAAGGTGCTTGTGCATTACGGCGGGCACAGCGCGAAGGCTTCGGGTTTGCTGGACCGCATCTTCCGTTCGCTGACGGAAGAACACATCAGCTATGTGGAACTGGGCGGCGTTGTGCCCAATCCGCGCCTGTCCCTCGTTTATCAGGGCATTGAACTTTGCAAAAAAGAAGGCGTCGATTTTGTGCTCGCCGTGGGCGGCGGCAGCGTAATCGACAGCGCGAAGGCCATCTGCTACGGGCTTGCAAACCCGTTCGACGTATGGGAACTGTATGCGGGCAAGCAGAAGGCGCAGGCGTTTACGCCCCTTGGCGTGGTACTGACCATTGCGGCTGCGGGCAGTGAAATGAGCAATTCTTCCGTTATCACCAACGAGGACGGATGGCTCAAGCGTGGGCATAACAGCGATCTCTGCAGGCCCAAATTTGCAATCATGAACCCGGAGCTTACCTATACCCTGCCGCAGTACCAGACCATGAGCGGCTGCGTGGACATCATGATGCACACGCTGGAACGGTATTTTACGACCGGTGAAACCATGGATATGACGGACCGTATCGCGGAGCAGCTGTTACGTACCGTCATGGAAAACGCGCGTATCCTGATGAAAGACCCCGCGAACTATAAAGCGCGCGCCGAAGTGATGTGGGCGAGCAGCCTTTCCCACAACGGACTGACCGGCCTTGGCGCTTCCGGGGACTGGGTGAGCCACAAGCTGGAGCACGAGCTGGGCGGACTGTTCGATGTGGCGCACGGCGCGGGCCTTTCCGCGGTATGGGGCAGTTGGGCGCGCTATGTGTTTGAGGTCAAGCCGGAACGCTTCGAGCAGTTTGCCGTGCGCGTAATGGATGTGAAGGATACGGGCGACGTGAAGACGACCGCGTTAAAAGGCATCGAGGCATTGGCGGAATTCTTCTGTTGTGTTGAAATGCCCACCTCCATCCGCGAGCTTGGATATGATGTTACCGACGAGCAGATTAAAGTTATGGCGCATAAGTGCTATGGGAGCTTCGGCACGCTCTACGGTTTCCGCGCGATCAATGAGGAGGATCTGATTAACATCTACACCATGGCGCGTTAAAAATTCCGCTGACAAAGCCCGCAGGGACTTTATCTGCGGGTTTCCTGCAGGTAAAAGTGCGCTTTCGCGCACTTTTTTTGCAAATCTGACGCGCATGTCGTCAGATTTGATTAAATGTGGGGGATTGCGATCCCCCGCGACCCCCGAGGGATGCCGGATGTACCGCCACACGGAATTGTGCGGCGGTTTTTATATGCGCTGCTATATTGTGTTAAAACAATTATTTATCGTATTAAAATAAATAATTGTTGACGTGCGAGAAAATGGGGAATATACTGTCAGGGAAAGGGAGGGGATATCAATGAATGAAACAGCGCCGATCAAGAAGCGTTCTTTCAAAATTATCCGCGTCTTTGTCAATATCGCTTTCTGGATAGGGGTTGCCGTATTGGCGGCAATGATAGGAGTCAGCCTGTTTGCGGCAGAGGCAAAACTGGCGTTCAGCATGGAAGGCTTTATGCTTCTGCCCGTACCGGGGCTGAAGATAAGCTGGGGGCCAACGATCGTATGGGTGCTGCTTGGCGCGGCGCTTTTGTGGCTCTTAAAGCAAATCCTGAACTCCATGAAGCAGGGTACGCCATTTACCGAGAAAAATGCAAAACGCCTGCTGGCCATGGGCTTATTGGCGCTTGCGCAAACCTATGTCGGCCAGTGGAACGCTTACCGGCTTGCCCAATCCGTTTTTGATTACAGCGTTCAAAATGGGCTTACGCCGGTCATGCAGCCGCAGTTTCAATTATTGCCGGCAAGCGCATTGCTGGGCATCTGTCTCCTGGTGCTCGCGGAAGTGTTCCGGTACGGCTCCGTGCTGCAGCAGGAGCACGATACTACGGTGTAAGGAGGCGCGTTATGCCGATCATCATCCGATTGGACCGCGTGATGGCCGATAGAAAAATGTCCCTCAACGAGCTTTCCGAGCATGTGGGTATTACCATCGCCAATCTATCCAATTTGAAGAACGCCAAGATCAGCGCGGTGAAATTGAGTACGTTGGAGGGCATCTGCAAAGCGCTCAACTGCCAGCCCGGGGATCTGATGGAATATGTGCCGGAAAAGGAAGACGACGACCTGCGGTAAGCGGAAATGGGGAATGGGCTTGGTTTGCAGTGAAACCGGCAGGCTCGTCTGCACTTAATAATAAGTTCCGCTCCGTATGGAGCGGGACTTTTGTGATTTTGGCGGGTCGCATTTATGGCCGCCTTGCATTACAATATTCGAGCTACCCATTTCATGATGATTTCATGAACCTTAGCCTCCTATCATCCGTCTAACGCATGACAGGGTCCTGTAAATGGGGAGCGCTTTCCCGGAAGAAAGGAGATCAATCAAAGATGCACCAAGCGGAATTTGCCGCACGCATCATGGATATGCAGCAAACGCTCTACCGCGTATCATACAGTTTTTTATCCCAGGAAAGCGACAGGGAGGACGCCGTACAGGAATGCATCTGCAAAGCCTGGACAAAGTGCCGGATGCTGCGGGATGACCGCCTGCTTGAGACCTGGGTGGTGCGCATCCTCATCAATGAGTGCCACAACATCGGCAGACGCATACAACGCGTTACGGTGACGGATGAGATTCCGGAGCGCGCCGCGCCGCCGGATGCGGATAAAGCGCTCCATGACGCAATTCTGACGCTTGATGAGCCGCTGCGTGCGCCGCTGGTGCTGCACTATATCGAAGGGTATGACGTCAAGGAAATCTCCGCCATGATGCGCCTTCCTGCGGGAACGGTCAAATCGCGCCTGTTCCGCGCGAGAAAGCGTATGAAAGAATTATTAAATGAGGAGGGCTAGGGTTGATGGAAGATTGGGAAAATGCATTTGGCGCTGTACCGGCCACGTTTCAAAAAAGCGTACGCATCGCCCTGGGCCATGTAGAGGAGAGGGAAACAATGCAACATACAACAATCAAACGTTCCAGGCGGCGCGCCGTACTGATCGCGGCCTGCATATTGTTGCTCGCAACAACCGCGTATGCGGCGGCGGTGCGCTTTGGGGTCGTTTCCTTTTTTGAAAGAAGGGGAAAACAGCTCCCGGACAATGCGGCGGGGATGGTGCAAACAGCTGTACCCCAGAAAACGCCGGACAATGCGCTTGTAACATTTTCCGTGCGCGAGGCGGTCTACAGTGCGGAGCAGTTTTATGTGGTGCTCGAAGCGCGGCCCACAAAGGCGAACGACTTTTTGCTGCTGTGCATGGATACCATGCCGGATGATCCTGCGGGCAATATGGGTATTCCGGATACGGAAGCCACGCTAAAAGAGCTTGCCGCACAGCAGGGAAAGACACTGCTCCATGTGGGGGCAGGCATCTTCCTTGGCGAACAGTATGTGATGAATACGGCCGATTTTCTGACAGAAGCGGACGGGACGGTTGTCATGATGCTTTCGGGCACCGGCGCGGGCAATGCGGGAAAGCAGCAGTTTACCTGCAAGACCTCCGTCATTCCTTATGACGCACAGGGCAGGCTGCTGATGGATGGCGAGAAGAAAAACAGCTTCCCGTTTACATTGGAAGCTCCGGCTTTAGGTGAGCCCGTCCTATACCGAGAGCAGCAGCCGACCGTTGTGGAGGGTGCCGGCGTAACGGTGGAGCGTGTGGAGTGGAAACAGACCGCGCTTGAAATTTATGCGGAACTGTATTTCAAAATAGACCCCTCCGCCACGGCGGAGCAAAAAGCGGTTGCATCCGACAGCTTATGGTTTGAGTATCTCGATGAAAACGGCAACCGCCTTGCGGACGGCATTACCGGTATCGGGAGCATCGAACAGACGGAGGATGGCGGATTTGTACAAAAGACCTCCCTTGCCGCTATGGATACGCTGCCCGCATCCATCACGGTCCGCGCGTATGACTTCGCGGAGGAGACGCGGTTTGGAAGCGTTACGCTGGAGAAGTAGCGGATCAGTCGCAAGATAAACAAAAAGCCCGCTCCAAATGGAGCGGGCTTTTTGTATCGCTTTTAAGCGCGGTTACTTCGGGAACACATCCGCGCGGTAAATCGCGGCGTCGCTCAGCGCCTCTTCAATGCGCAAGAGCTGGTTGTACTTTGCCACGCGGTCGGTACGGGAAGGCGCGCCGGTCTTGATCTGGCCCGCGTTGACCGCCACCACGATATCCGCAATCGTCACGTCCTCCGTCTCGCCGGACCGGTGGCTGACCACAGCCGTGTAACCCGCGCGGTTGGCCATGCTGATGGCGTCAAGCGTTTCAGACAGCGTGCCGATCTGGTTGACCTTGATGAGGATGCTGTTGCCCACGCCAAGGTCGATGCCCTTCTTGAGGCGTTCGGTGTTGGTCACAAACAGGTCGTCGCCCACGAGCTGTATCCGCTTGCCCAGGCGCTCGGTCAACAGCTTCCAGCCCTCCCAATCCTCTTCAGAAACGCCGTCCTCCAAGGAAATGATGGGGTATTTGTCGCAAAGATCGGCCCAGAAGGAAACCATTTCGGCCTTGGTCTTGCGGATGCCGGACTTCCAGAACAGGTAGGAGCCGTCTTCCTGGTACATTTCGGTGGCCGCGGCGTCGATGGCGATTTTGAAATCTTCGCCCGGCAGATAGCCTGCCAGCTCAATGGCCTCTACAATCAACTGTATGGCCTCTTCATCAGTCTTGAGGTTGGGGGCAAAGCCGCCTTCGTCGCCGACCGCGGTGCCGTAACCCTTGCCGGTCAGCACCTTTTTGAGGGTATGGAACACTTCCGCGCTCATCTGCAGGCATTCATGGAAGCTGCGCGCTCCGACGGGCATGATCATGAATTCCTGAATGTTGACGCTGTTGTCCGCATGCTTGCCGCCGTTTAGAATGTTCATCATGGGTACGGGAAGCTGCCGCGCGTTGCACCCGCCGATATATTTGTAGAGCGGGATGCCGGCCTGCTGTGCGGCTGCCTTGGCGACCGCAAGGGAAACGCCCAGCATGGCGTTTGCGCCAAGCTTGCCCTTGTTGGGGGTGCCGTCCATTTCGCGCATCAGGTTGTCGATGGCGACCTGGTCGCGCGCGTCAAGGCCCATAAGCTCGCGCGCAATGCTCTTTGTGATGTTGGAGGCGGCCTTGGTCACGCCTTTGCCTAAGTAGCGCTTTTTGTCCCCGTCCCTAAGCTCCACCGCCTCAAAGGAACCCGTGGATGCGCCCGAGGGTACTGCCGCGCGGCCAACCGCCCCGCCGGAAAGCCGTACTTCCGCCTCTATGGTGGGGTTGCCCCTGGAGTCGAGTATTTCCCTTCCCTTTACCTCTACGATTTTGAACATATCATTGCTCCTTTCGTGACCGGGCCGATTGCCCGCATGTTTTTCTATTCTGTAATTGGATGCGCATTCCAATGCGCCGCTCTGCTAGAGCAAATTCACTTATTAACTGGAAAGTCCAGACAATCTCTTTACCTGCTGCAGTGTGCCTTCCACACAACGTAGCGCTGTTACGTCTCGCTCCGTCTCCTAGCGGCATAAAAGATCTTAAGTTTCCTTTTTCCGGTTAATAAGTTCTATGGCTTTAATATACACGGATTTTTCAGGCTTTAGCAATAGATTGCGCCTGATTGCATAAAAAGGCACGCAGGAAAGTTCCTGCGTGCATCAATACGATGCCGTTTTAGCATTGCAGAATGTTGAGCGGCTCAATCTCCTGACCTTCGCGTACGATGTTCTCAATTCCCACGCACAGGCTGTCCACGCAGCGGCGGGAGAGGTTTCCCAGAATCGCGAGCGCGCACTCCTCCGCATCGAACGTGGAAAGGTTGGCAAACTGCTTGAAAAACGGATAGATCCGCTTATACTGCTCCAAATAGCAGCTTGATACGTCCCGGCCAAGCTGGGTCAGTTTCACTGTCTGCCGCGGTTCCTTTTCAATCAGCCCCATGTCCGCAAGGGTTTTGAGCATGCGGCATACGGAAGGCCGCGCCACGCCAAGCTCGATGGCGATATCCACCGATCGCGCCTCGTTCTTGGTTTCCACAAGCTTTGAGATGATTAAGAGATATTTGATTTTTGCGTTGGTCAGCTCCATATCGCACATCCTGTCCAATCAGAAAGTAAGGGAAGGGGCCGCGCACGCTTTTTATTTCGCGCGCGGCCTCTAACGGGAACTTTTAGTGGCAGTGATCGCAGCCGGAAGAGCAGCCCGGGCAGCCTCCGCAGCCGCCGGTCTCCTTGCTGCGCCTGCGTCTTTTCACCATATTGATAATAACAAGCGCGACAAGCCCCGCCAGTACAGCGCTGATAATGATGGTTGCCAGCATAAGAATCCCTCCTTTGGATGCGCGTTGTGGTTACTGCAGAAGTATAGCCTGTATTACATTATGCGGCTTTCGTAGCCTTTGCCCCATATACCTTGAGCTTCTGGGTGCGGTTGGGCCGGAACAGCAGGTAGAAGAATACGGCGGTTACAAGGATGCCTGCCACGCTGCCCAGCGTGAATACCCCGGTCGAAACGAGCATGCCGATCTGGTAGATGGCGAGCGATACGATATAAGCAAATACCGTCTGATAGCCGATAGCGAACCAGGTCAGCTTGCCGGTGCCCATTTCGCGCTTGATGGCGCCCATCGCCGCAAAGCAGGGTGCGCACAGCAGGTTGAATACCAGCAGGGAGTAAGCGGCAAGCGGCGTAAAGGCTGCCTGCAGGTTGGCCCAGTATTCGACACCGTCCTCCGCAACTTCCGCAAAGCCGTACAGGATGCCGAAGGTGCCGACAAGGTTTTCTTTTGCCACAAGGCCGGTCAGCGTCGCGACGCTTGCTTCCCAGGTGCCAAAGCCGAGCGGGGCGAAAATGGGAGCGATCACGCTGCCGATAGAGGAAAGCATGGAATCCGCCGTATCCACCATCTGGATGGACCAGTCGAACGTGCTTAAAAACCATACGACAATCGCGGAGATGAATATGATGGTACCGGCCTTCTGCACAAAGGATTTTGCGCGGTCCCACATATGGATGACGACGCCTTTCGCGCCCGGTACGTGGTAGGCCGGCAACTCCATAACAAACGGGGCCGGATCGCCCGCAAAGGTCTTGAATTTCTTCAAGATGATGCCCGAGCTGATAATGGCCGCAATGCCCAGGAAGTAGGCGCTGGGCGCGACCCACCATGCGCCGCCGAACAGCGCGCCGGTGATGAGGGCGATGATGGGCAGCTTGGCGCCGCAGGGGATGAATGTGGTGGTGATGATGGTCATCCTGCGGTCGCTTTCGTTTTCAATGGTACGCGAGGCCATGATGCCCGGCACCCCGCAGCCCGTGCCGATGAGGATGGGGATGAAGGATTTTCCGGAAAGGCCGAACTTGCGGAAGATACGGTCCATAATGAACGCAATACGCGCCATGTAGCCGCAGTCCTCAAGAATAGCGAGGAAGAAGAACAGCACCAGCATCTGCGGCAGGAAGCCCAATACCGCGCCAACGCCGCCGATGATGCCGTCAAGTATCAGGGAGTTAAGCCAGGGCGCGGTGCCGAGAGAAGCGAGCAGTCCTTCTACGGCAGGAGGGAGGATCTCGCCAAACAGGCCGTCGTTCACCCAGTCCGTACCCCATGTGCCAACAGTGGATACGGAGATGTAGTAGACCAGGAACATGACCACAACGAATATGGGCAGCGCGAGGATACGGTTGGTGACGATGCGGTCGATTTTATCCGAAACCGTCATGTTGCCGCTTGCGCGGTGCTTCTTGACGCAGGTTTCCATCAGCTTGCTGATGTAGGAGTACCGCTCGTTGGTGATGATGCTTTCGCTGTCGTCTTCCAGCTCCGCTTCGCAGTCCGCGATGATTTTTTCAAGCTTCGTTTCTACATCGCTGTCCAGTTTAAGCTGCGTGCGCACCTTTTCATCCCGCTCAAACAGCTTGATGGAGAACCAGCGCAGCAGTTTGACGTCCACCAGGCTGCGGATCAGGTCCTCGATGTGCGCGATGGCGTGCTCCACCGTGCCGCCGAACGTGTGCAGCGGCTCCGCGTTCTTCTTGCTATGCGCAAGCGCCACGGCGCGGTCGGCCACTTCCTTGGTGCCAAGACCTTTGAGTGCGGAAGTCTCCACAATTTCACACCCGAGCGCGGCACTCAACTTTTTGATGTCGATGTTGTCCCCGTTTTTGCGCACCACGTCGATCATGTTGAGCGCGATCACGACGGGCAGCCCAAGCTCGACAAGCTGTGTGGTCAGGTACAGGTTGCGCTCGATATTGGAACTGTCTACGATATTGATGATTGCGTCCGGTTTTTCGTTGATCAGATAATTGCGGGAAACCACTTCCTCGAGCGTATACGGGGAAAGGGAATAGATGCCCGGCAGGTCCTGAATGATAACGTCCTTTTGTCCCCTGAGTTTGCCTTCCTTTTTTTCAACCGTTACGCCCGGCCAGTTGCCCACATATTGCGAGCTGCCCGTCAGGTCGTTGAACATGGTCGTCTTGCCGGAGTTTGGGTTCCCCGCAAGCGCGATTTTGATAGACATGTGCCACCCCTCCTAAAGAAATCTTGGGTTAGATGGTTCTAACCTTTGGCCCTAAAATATGCAGCCCGTATTGGCTGCGGTTAACCGACTTCAATCAGTTCTGCGTCCGCTTTGCGGATGGAAAGCTCATAGTTGCGGACGTTGACTTCGATCGGATCTCCAAGCGGCGCAACCTTGCGTACAAAAATATTCACTCCCTTGGTGATCCCCATGTCCATAATCCTGCGTTTTACGGGGCCGTCCCCGTGCAGTTTGACGACCGTCACGGTCTCGCCCAGCTGTACGTTGCGAAGCGTCTTCATTGCTTTGCCTTCCTCCTACACCATAATTCTATTCGTCATGCTCTTATCAAGCGCAACGCGTGTATCTTTAATATTGAGTATCATATTTCCGCCCGCGATCTTGGAGACCACCGTCACGCACCCGCCGACGACAAACCCCATGCTTGCGAGGTGTTGGCGTACATCGTCGTTCCCGGTAATTTTTTTAATATAGCTGGTTTCTCCTGTTTGCGTCATGGAAAGCGGCATCATGATCACTCCTCCCTGAATTGCCCGGCTCGCTCCGGGGAACCGGCGGGCCGATGCTTGACGGCCGTCTGGTTAGCTGATTCTAACCTTGTCGCCGATAAAATGGTTAGCACATACTAACCTCTACGTGAGAAGTTTAGCATCCCAATGCATAGTTGTCAATTATAAGGGAAAAAAACCTATGCGGGAATGTTAGCAGATGCTAACTTTGAATTCTTTCGCAACGGATATAGCAATTTCTTATAGCCTGTCCTGACGGGGCACGTCAAAATGCGCGCGAGGCTTGTCAAAATCAATGCAAGCGCGTATCATAACTTTATATGGAACTGGAGGGCTGTACGGCACACGTTGCAGCCGCCTTTGCGGCAAACGGCATCACGCAACAGGAAGGCCTGCTCGTAGGCGTTTCGGGCGGGATGGATTCGGTTGCGCTTTTGCATATCCTGTGCAAGCTGCGCGAAGTCGGCAAGGTGGGACGGCTGTCTGCCGCGCACGTCAACCACGGCATCCGCGAAAGTGCGGGAGAGGACGCCGCGTTTGTGCGCGCGCTGTGCGCGAACTGGGACGTCAGGCTGTATGAA
Source organism: Bacillota bacterium (assembly GCA_023455425.1). Lineage (GTDB taxonomy): Bacteria > Bacillota > Clostridia > Christensenellales > CAG-138 > JAEYLA01. The sequence goes on from JAEYCM010000010.1 coordinate 56,724, forward strand.
ACGCGGGTGGACGTGCCGAAGCTGCAGGAAGAGACCGGGCAAACGCTGGAGGAAGCGGCAAGGGACGCCCGCTATGCGTTTTTGCGCAAGGCGAAACGGGAAAGCGGATCGGCCTTTCTTGTAACCGCCCACCATATGGACGATCAGGCGGAAACGGTGCTGATGCATCTGTTGCGCGGGACCGGGCTTTCGGGCCTGTGCGGCATGAAGGCGGTATCTGGCGATATGTTCCGCCCTTTGCTTGGCGTTTCCCGCAGGGAGCTTGCGGCGTACGTGGAAGAAAACGCGCTTTCCTACCGTACGGATGAAACCAATCTTACGCCCTGCTGCCTGAGAAACCGCATCCGTTTGGAACTGATTCCGCTGCTCAAAGAGGGATACAACCCTTCCATCTCGGGAGGACTTGCGCGCATGGCAAAGTTGCTTTCTGAGGATGAGGCGTATCTCACGCTGGAAGCGGAGCAAAAGCTCAACGAGGCCGCGCTGCCCGCGGGAGGATATGACCGGAACAAGCTTGCTTTGCTGCCCATGCCCATACAATCCCGCGCGGTCCGGCTGATGCTTTCCCGTGAGGGCGCGCTCTACAATCTTCAGCAAGCGGGCGTCATCCGGCTTTGCGCTTTTTTGCAAGGAAGGACCGGAGCGCGTATGGAGCTTCCGAACGGGATGGAGGCGCGCATCCGGTATGACTCTATAATAATAGGAAAGCCGGAAGAAGCCCCGGAACCTTTTGAAACGCCTTTCCTTTGGCCGGGGGAAATCGGGACGCCTGCGGGCGTCTATACTGCGGCCCTTGTGGATGCCTTTGTACGCGAGGCGGGTGCGTTTGTCGCCTATATGGATGCGGACAAGCTTCCGGAGGAAGCCGTGGTGCGAAGGCGCAGGCCTGGGGACCGGTTTTATCCGCTCAATGCGCCGGGGGAACGCAAGCTCAAGGAATATCTGATCGATAAAAAGTTTGCGCATCCTGCGCGCAATCTGCCGCTCATCGCCGCAGGACAACATGTGCTCTTTTTCCCGGGCGGAACGGTTTCGCACCTCATACGCGTACGGGAAGATACGCGGCGGATATTGCGCGTGGCGTTTCAATTGGAACAGCGTTAACTTAAGCCGCGAAAAAAGAAATATGGTTTCCTGCAAGCCGCAATATAAATTGCTGTTTGTATCCAATATAAGAAAAGTTACATAATAGGAGGGTATTGCTTATGTGTGCGCAGTTTCGGGAGGATATGGCGGAGATTTTGCTCGATTATGATGTGATTCAGCAGCGCGTCAAGGAATTGGCCGCCCAGATTTCCCGCGATTACGAGGGGGAGGAGGTCGTCCTGCTCTGCATCTTGAAGGGCGCCGTCATGTTCTTTTCAGACCTTGCGCGCAATTTGACCATACAGTGCCAAATGGATTTCATGTCCATTTCCAGCTATGGGGACGGCGTAAAGACCTCCGGCATCGTTCGTATTGCAAAGGATACGGATATGAGCATCACCGGCAAGCATGTCCTGATTGTGGAGGACATTATGGACAGCGGCCTGACGCTGAATTACCTGACGAACCTGTTGGAATCCCGCAACCCCGCCAGCATGCGCATCGTCTGTCTGCTGGATAAGCCGGAGCGCAGGGAATGCGATATTACGCCGGATTACTGCGGGTTCATTATCCCCAACAAATTTGTGGTCGGGTTCGGCTTAGACTACATCGGCCGGTACAGGCATTTGCCCTATGTCGGGGTGCTGAAGCCCGAGGTTTACGCAAAGTAAGCGGGAGTACGTTGGATAGAAAGCGACCCGGGCATGCGGAGTAAGTTCACAGGCGCGTCGCATTTTCGCTCTCTTTTGCGGCTTCGCATGATTGAACAGCGGCGGACGGTGTGATAAACTATTCAAATGGCAGCAGCGTTTTGATGCGTTTGTTGCAATGCATTTTATGGGGCCTCCGCGCGCTGCGGCCGTCCCAGGAGGATAGGGTAAGTGAGAAGAAATTTTCGAACCCCACTGATATATGTCATTATACTCATTGCCATCATACTCATGGCAACCAATCTCGATCCTTCGGGCGCTTCGCCCAAGGCGCTCGAATACAGCGAGTTCGTTCGGGCTGTCCGGGAAGGAAAGGTGGCTGCCGTACAGGCGACCAACCGTGAGCTTGTCGGCATCTATGTGGGCAGCAGCTACACAAAGGATCAGCTTCCGAACCGGTCCGATTTTACGGTTGTCATTCCTTCCGAAGAAACGTTCCGGCTTGATATGGCTGTCATCACCTCGCAGCTCAACCCTGAGCTGACGCCGGAAGAGGTCACGGGGGCGGATTATCCTTTCGATTATAATCCCAAAATCCCGCCCGATCCCGGATTCCTGGAGATGATCCTTCCGTACATCATTCTCTTTGGCGCGTTGGGCGTGTTCTACTATTTCATGATGCAGCAGCAGGGCGGCGGCAACAAGGTGATGAGCTTTGGCAAGTCCCGCGCGCGCGTGCAGACGGATGGGCAGAACAAGGTCACGTTTGACGACGTGGCGGGCGCCGACGAAGAGAAAGAGGAACTCAAGGAAGTCGTCGATTTCATGCGCGATCCTAAGCGCTTCAATGAGATTGGCGCGCGTATCCCCAAGGGCGTGCTGCTCGTAGGCCCTCCGGGAACAGGTAAGACGCTGCTTGCAAAAGCCGTCGCGGGCGAAGCGAAAGCGCCGTTCTTCTCCATTTCCGGTTCGGATTTTGTGGAGATGTTTGTTGGCGTGGGCGCTTCGCGCGTACGCGACCTGTTCAACACCGCCAAGAAGAGCACGCCTGCCGTCGTATTCATCGATGAAATAGACGCCGTAGGCCGCCAGCGCGGCGCGGGCATGGGCGGCGGCCATGATGAACGCGAGCAGACGCTTAACCAGCTGCTTGTGGAAATGGACGGCTTTGCCGTAAACGAAGGCATTATCGTGCTGGCCGCCACCAACCGGCCGGATATCTTAGACCCCGCGCTGCTGCGTCCCGGCAGGTTTGACAGGCAGATCACCGTCAACTATCCGGATGTAAAGGGCCGCGAGGCGATCCTGCGCGTACATGCGCGCAACAAGCCGCTTGCGCCGGAGGTGGAGCTTTCCATATTGGCCAAGCGCACCCCGGGCTTTACGGGGGCGGATCTGGAGAATGTACTCAACGAAGCCGCCATTCTGACGGCACGCGCAAACAAGAAGACCATTACCATGGTGGAACTCGAAGAAGCAATTACCCGCGTGGTGGTCGGCCCCGAAAAGAAGAGCCGCGTGATTACGGACGAAGATAAGCGCATTACCGCCGTTCATGAAACGGGGCATGCCATTGTCGCGCTCAAGCTTGAGCACTGCGACCCCGTGCATGAGGTTTCCATCATTCCGCGTGGCATGGCGGCGGGCTATACTATGACCCTTCCCAAGGAGGATAAGTCCCACGTTACCAAGAAAAAGCTGGAAGATCAAATCGCCATGATGCTGGGCGGCCGCGTTGCGGAAACCGTCCGCCTGGGCGATATCAGCACCGGCGCATACAACGACTTGCAGCGCGCTACGGATACCGCGCGCAAGATGGTTGTGGAATATGGAATGACCGACGCGATCGGCCCCGTGTTCTTAGGCGGCCAGGCAGAGGTGTTTATCGCCAAGGACTGGGGGCACCAGCGCAACTTCTCCGAAGAGGTCGCAAGCCGTATCGATGCGGAGATCCGCCGTATCATCGAAGAACAGTTCGAGCGTGCGCGCGCCTGTATTGAGGAAGATATTGCGGGGCTGGACCGCGTGGCGGATGCGCTTCTTGAGCAGGAACGCATAGATGGCGATACGTTTGAGCGCATTTACAAAGGGGAAGAAATTCCCGATACCGAAAAGGCTGACGCCGTAGCGGATGTGGAGGGCCAAAAGACCGATATTGTGGACGATGTGCCGTAACGCACATTCCGGGGGCATACGCCCGGGAAGCGGGCGCGGCACGGAGCATTAAAGATTAACCGGGCCGCCTGGCGCATATGCGCCGTGGGCGGCCTTTTTTCGGGGGAATATATGGAACTTCAAAACGGAATGACAGGCAGGGTGGAACTGACGGTGGCGCAGGCGGATACCGCGCTGGCTTTAGGCAGCGGGCTTTTGCCAGTTCTCTCCACGCCGCGCCTGGTGGCGCTGATGGAACAGGCGGCCTGCGCCGCCGTGGAGGAAGCGATGGAACCGGGTAAAACCACTGTCGGCACCCGGATCGATATCCGTCACAACGCGGCAACGCCGTTACAGATGCGCGTATGGGCGGAGGCGGAGCTCATAGCGGTGGAGGGGCGCGCCCTTACCTTCCGTATCGAGGCGTTTGATACGGCAGGCAGCATCGCCATTGCGGACCATCAGCGGTTTATCGTTGACTCGGAGCGGTTCATGCAGAAGGCAGAGGCGAAAGCAAAATGAACCTTCGCATGGATCTGCACTGCCACAGCAGTTTTTCGGACGGCACCGCAACGCCGGCTGAAATCGTGCGCATGGCGGCAAAAGCGAATATTAAGATTTTGTCGCTGACAGATCACGATACGATCTCCGGGGTGACGGATGCGGTAGCGGCGGGGGAACAACAGGGCCTCCTTGTGCTGCCCGGTATCGAAATGGACAATGAAAGCGCGTTTGAGCTTCATATTTTGGGCCTGGATATCGATATTACAAATGAGCCCTTGCAGGAGGCGCTTACTGAAAGCAGGCGCAGAAGGCAGAAGCGCAACGCCAAAATTTTGGATAAACTCAAAGAGATCGGCTGCGATGTGCGGGACAGGGTGCAGGAAGTTTCCGGCGGCGGAACGGAAACGCGCATGCATATCGCCGTCGCCCTGCGGGACGAAGGATATGCGGAGAATATTACAGACGCATTCCGAAAGTTTTTGAACGCGGGCGCGCCCGGGTATTTTCAGGAACAGCGCTATACGCCAAAGGAAGTGATCGCCCTTTTGCGTGGGGCAAACGGCATTCCCGTGCTTGCGCATCCCTGCCATATCCGCCAGGACCCGCACAGGCTGGTGGCGGAATTGGCGGAGCTTGGGCTGATGGGGATCGAGGCGTATTATCCGGCCTCCACGCTGGGGCAGACCGCCGCGTTTGAAAGCCTGGCTTCGCAGTATGGCCTCATTGTTACCTGCGGCAGCGATTTCCACGGCAAGAACCGGGAAGGAACGCCGCTTGGCTGCGCATGGCGGGATGTCGGGTGCTTAAAGCGCACGGCGGAGTTTTTTCGTGAAAGGCATAGTGAACAGGTACACTATTAGAGGAACTTATTTTGCATACGGTTCACCGGTTGCCCGCGGGACACAATCCTGCTATAATACCCAAGGGCATGCGGAAAACACGGCACAATGGGGCGCTTCTCGCCCGTAAACGGGTGTTTGATATACAGGGGAAGAACAAATTTTTTGTCCAGTAAAGAAAAGGGAGATTAGCCGTCATGTATTCAAGCGGGGGAACAATCAAGATATTCGCAGGGCGCAGCGGCATACCGTTTGCGAAGAAAATGTGTGCGTATCTTGGTACACAGGTTGGCGATTCGGAGACGATTGTATTTTCAGAGGGCAATACGTTCGTACGCATCAATGAATCCATACGCGATAAGGATGTGTACATTGTACAGCCCATCGGCAGGAACCCCAACGACGAATTTGTAGAGCTGCTGTTTTGGATTGATGCGTTCAAACGCGCAAGCGCCGATTCCGTTACGGCGATTATCCCGTATTTCAGCTACGCCAAAGGCGATAAAAAGGACGAGCCCCGCGTTTCCATCCGTGCGCGCGTTTGCGCGGAAACCATCGAGCTTGCTGGGGCGGACCGTGTGATTACAATGGACCTCCACAGCCCGCAGGTACAGGGCTTTTTCAAAAAGCCGGTGGACCACCTGTATGCGCAGCCCCTTCTGTGCGAATATGTCAGGCGCCTGGGCCTGGTGGACGACGATCTTGTCGTCGTTTCCCCGGACGCGGGCTTTGCAAAGCGCGCGCGCCAGTTCGCAAGCGAGCTTGGCCGTCCGGTCGCCATCGGCGATAAAATGCGCTCCGGCCACGACGAAAACGCCAAGGTGCTTGAGATCATCGGCGAAGTCAAAGGGAAGAACTGCCTGATTGTAGACGATTTCTCCATTTCCGGCGGCACGCTCATCGATATCGCGCTTGGCCTCAAGGACAAGGGGGCAAACCACATCTATGCGGCGCTCTCCCACAATGTGTTAAACGCCAAGGGCATACAGCGTATTGAGGAAAGCCCCATCGAGGTGCTCATCTCCACCGATACGGTCGAATGTCCGGAAGCGAAGAACTCCAAAAAGATCAAGATCATTTCCGCTGCGCCCATGTTTGCGCAGTCCGTCAAGGTCATACACGACCGCGCGCCCATGAGCAACCTCTTTAAGCGCGAATTCACGCAGAGGATGTTGGACATGAGCTTTTCTGAGCAGACGACGCTTTTAAAAGACTAACACTATAAAAAAATGTTTCTATTACGGCAAAGCGTCTATCAGGCGTTTTGCCGTTTTTTTATCCAACATACCGCCGGTAGCCACCCGATGCAGGTAGTCGGAGATCTCTATGTGCGGCGTAAGTTTCGCTAGAAAAATGAGCGCGTCGCAGATATCCTGTAGCAGCAGCTTGCGCTGGGTTTCCTTGCACGCGGCAACGTCAATTTTCATAAGTGTTTTTGCGGCTTCTTCCAGATACTCCGGCGCGTAGGGTGCCCAGAATTGGATGCTTTGGATGGCCTGCCTGCGTGTCACAAACGATGTGTCAGCGCAGCAGGCCATATAATTTTGAAATGCGCCGCCAAAACGTCCGGTTGTATCCCATCTTGCGTTATGGGCAACCAGCATCAGGCCGATGCTGCGCTGGTATGAGTTTTCATCGGTAAGCTTCTTCTCAAACGTTTCCCAATAGGGCATCTCATCCGGCGTATCTTTGCTGCGCGCGCACAGGGTCAGGAATGTGGCGTAGCGAAGCGCGTCGTCTTTTTCCTGCAGCAGCGGGATGAGCGAAGCAATCTCAGCGGTTGTAAGCGTTTTCGCATATACATCCGGCTCCGCTTTCCCGCGCAGGATAAGTTCGGCCATATCCATATATCTTCCCTCCGTCCATTCAGCGTACTTTAATAGAGTATAGCATAATTTGGAAAGTAATGGTCGGAATGCAGGAAGAACATTCTGCTGTTTCATTTTTTCTCCCGCAGGGTATATAAAGAATACGGTGGACGGTACCCTACGAAAGAGGTGATACCCTTGTATGACACAAAAGAGGCATCAAGTGGCTTTCGTCATGGATGAAGGAAGGTGATACCCTTGCACGAACGGGAGTTGGAGACAATCGTTCATGGACGCGCCGCGGTAGATGGGGCGGGCGTACGGCTCACCCGGGTGCTCGCGCATAACGAGGTGAAGGAGTTCGATCCCTTTCTGATGCTGGATTCCTTTGATTCAACGGATCTGGAGGATTATGTGAAAGGGTTTCCCACACATCCGCACAGGGGGATCGAAACCATTACCTATCTCATTGAAGGGGAAATAGAACATCAGGACAGCTTGGGGAACCGTGGCGTCATCACTTCGGGCTCCAGCCAGTGGATGACGGCCGGGAGCGGCATTCTGCACCAGGAAATGCCGCAAAAGAGCAGACGGATGCTCGGTTTCCAGCTTTGGCTTAACATGCGGAGCACCGAAAAAATGGATGAGCCGAAGTATTTTGATATCACGCCGGACAAGATCCCCGTCGTCCGGCAGGAAGGGTCCACCGTGCGTATCGTGGCGGGTGCATATAAAGACGTCAAAGGCGTCACCCCGCACCATCTCAAAGCGGCGCTCTATGATGTGGAACTTTTACCCAACAGTATAGTGACCTTGCCAGCCAAGTCAGGGGAGACCGCGTTTCTCTTTGTAATAGAAGGCGCTTTGCACAGTCATGAAACAGCCATTGAAGAAAAATGCGCGGCATTGTTCCAAGATGGCGATTGCGTGACGGTAACGGCCCAGGATATGGGCGCGCGGTTTGCGTTCTTTTGCGCACCCGCGTTACAGGAACCCGTGGCATGGGGCGGGCCGATCGTCATGAATACAGAGCAGGAACTAAGAGAGGCGTTTTCTGAACTACAGAACGGGACGTTTATCAGACACAAACCGGTACGATAGAAAATCTCCCAATAGAAGTCGGCTTCGTTCCCCCGCAGATACTGCGGGGGAATTTTTGCACCCCGGACGCATATCGGGCACTGTTTGGATGTATATTTCTTCAGGGTTTTCAACTTGTTCACAGCCGGGAAGACCACTATCCTTGCATGGGATTTGGCGTTTATGGTACAATGTTCAGGTAGTAACAAAAGGAAAGGCTGTCCGCAGCAAGAGCGAGCGTGGCAGCCTTTTTAGCCAATAAAAGGTATCACATATAACGCAAGGAGGATACCATGCGCGCTGTGGATTTGATCGGCAAGAAACGGGAAGGGCAGGCGCTTACCGGCCCGGAGATCGATTTTTTGATACAGGGGTTTGTCAAAGGCGAAATTCCGGATTATCAGATGTCCGCGTTTTTGATGGCCGTCTGCTTTTCCAAAATGGACGCCCGGGAAACAGCGGACCTGACGCTTTCCATGATGCGCTCCGGCGATGTAGTGGATCTTTCCGATATCCCCGACGTCAAGGTGGATAAGCATTCCACCGGCGGCGTAGGGGATACGACAACGCTTGTGGTTGCGCCGCTTGTCGCGGCGTGCGGCGGCAAGGTCGCAAAGATGTCCGGCAGAGGATTGGGGCATACCGGCGGGACGCTCGACAAACTCGAAAGCATTCCCGGTCTCATCATTGAGCAGCCGATGGAACGCTTTAAAAAACAGGTGCGGGAACTGGGGCTTGCCGTTGTCGGCCAGTCCGGCAACCTGGTGCCCGCGGATAAGCTCCTTTATGCGCTTAGAGACGTCACCAGTACCGTCAAAAGCATTCCGCTCATCGCGTCAAGCATCATGAGCAAGAAGCTTGCGGCGGGGGCCGACGCCATTGTGCTGGACGTGAAGGTCGGCACCGGCGCGTTTGTGGAAACATTGGAAGAAGCAAAAGAGCTTGCTTCCACCATGGTGGAAATCGGCAAGCATTTGGGGCGCCGCGTCGTGGCGATGATTACGGATATGAACCAGCCGCTCGGCCTTGCCGTGGGCAACGCGCTTGAAGTGCGGGAGGCCGTGGAACTGCTGAGCGGGAAACTTCCCGCTGGAGATCCGCTCTATGAAGTCTGCATGCTGTTGGCAAGCCACATGCTGCAACTTTCCGGCCTTGCGACGGAGGAAAGAGAGGCGCGCGGGAAACTCGAAGAAGCGCTTAAATCCGGTGCGGCACTTACGAAGCTTAGAGAAATGGTCCGTGCGCAAGGCGGGGACGCTTCCTACATGGATATCAAAAAGATTGACGAGTTGTGTAACGTAAAGCGGCATGTGCCGGTTTACTTAGAGACAGAAGGCGAGATTGGGCGCATGGACGCGGCAAGGATCGGCCTTGCGGCGCAGTTGTTGGGCGCGGGCCGCGCGCAAAAGGAAGACGCCATCGATCATGCGGTCGGCCTTGTCATGCACAAGCGGTTGGGGGACGCCGTCAGTACGAAAGAACCCGTTTGCACGCTGTATGTCAACGATGACAGCCGTGTAGGGGAAGTGATCGCGCTCTTAAAAGAGGCAATCGTGGTGGACGGTACGGCAAGCGGCCCGAAATCCCAAATGGTTTATGGCGTGGTGGAGTAAGAACTCTATATAGAGGAAACAATTGATACCGGCAGATTGCCGGACAAGCGGTACGGGGGATAGGATGGAACAGCAAAAAGAGAAACTGCTCATAGCAATTGACGGCAACAGCCTGATGCACCGGGCCTACTACGCGCTTCCGGCCATGACCAGCCGCGAAGGCACGCCCACGGGCGCAGTGCATGGCTTTTTGAGCATGCTCATCAAGCTGATGGAAAAGAAGCCGGACTATCTTGTCGTGGCGTTTGACCTGCACGGGCCGACATTCCGGCATACGGAGTATCAGGAATATAAGGCGGGCAGGCGGGAAACGCCGGAGGACTTAAGGCCGCAGTTTCCGCTGCTCCAGGAGTTATTACAGCAGATGGGAATCACCGTCTGCACCTGCGAAACCTACGAGGCGGATGATATTTTGGGCACATTCGCGCGCATGGCGGAAGCAAAAGGCGTTTCCTCCCTGCTTGTCACCGGGGACCGGGATGCGCTGCAATTGATTACAGAAAAAACGCATGTCCTTTTGACCAAAAAGGGCATTACGGATACCGAGGAAATGGATACGGAAGCGCTTATGGCGGCCTACGGGCTTACCCCCGACCGCATGCGGGACTTAAAAGGCCTCATGGGCGATAGTTCAGACAACATTCCCGGCATTCCCGGCGTAGGAGAAAAGACGGCGGTCAAACTTTTAGCGGAATACGGCACATTGGAGCGGGTGCTTTCGCATGCCGAAGAAATCAAGGGCAAGATGGGCGAAAAGGTAAAAGAGAACGCGGAGCTTGCGCGGTTAAGCTACCGCCTTGGCACCATCCATGCGGACGCGCCGCTGACCATTACATTGGAGGACAGCGCGTTTGTTCCTTCCCGCATGGCAGGTGCGCTGCCTAGCCTCCGTGCGCTGCAGCTAAACGCCATCGCCAACCGCCTGCCCGCCGCGGAAGAAGCGCCTGCATCAGCCAAAGAGCACAAACAGAGCCCGCGGGAGACCGTGGAGCTTTCGGATATCGGCGTGCTCAAAGGAATATTGGACGAACTGCTGCAGGCGGAATACCTCGCGCTCCACGCGCAGGGGGAGGAACTGTTTCTTTCTGCCGAAGGCTGCAGGCAGTACCGGGTGAGTTTAGCTGGCACACTGCTGACCCCCGGCCTTGATTTGGGCGAGGTGCTTTGGACGCTCAAACCCTTATTGGAAGCCGAGCGCCCGAACAAGCTGGTGTTTGACGCAAAGAAATGGATGCACCTGCTGTCTCGCCAGGGGATCGCGTTAGGTGGTCTTGCGTTTGACGCGATGATCGTAGACTATCTCATCAACGCCACGCGTCCCACGCCTTCTTTGGAGGCGCTTGCGCAGGAGAGGCTGCATATTAATAAACCGGACGCCTGCACCCTGTTCCCGCTCTATGAGGCTATGATGCGGGAAATGCGGGAGATGGAGCTCACGGAACTCTATGAAACGGTGGAGCTGCCGCTCATTGGCGTATTGTTCCGCATGGAAAAGCAGGGCTTCCGCGTGGACCAGCAGGTCCTGCGGGAGCTTGACGTACAGTTTAAAGACCGCATCGACGATCTGGCGGGCGAAGTATACGAGCTTGCCGGGGAGCCGTTCAACATCCTCTCCACCAAGCAGCTGGGCTATGTGCTCTTTGAAAAGATCGGCCTTCCCGCCCAGCGAAAAACAAAGACCGGCTACTCCACCGATGCGGACGTACTCGAAAGCCTGATGGAGCAGCACCCCATCGTGCCGCTTGTACAGGAATACCGGTTCTTGACAAAGCTCAAGAGCACGTTTATCGACGGCCTGCTCGCCCTGCGCTCGCCGGAGGACGGGCGAGTGCACACGAGCTTTAATCAAAACGTGGCGGCCACCGGGCGCATTTCAAGCACCGAGCCGAATTTGCAGAACATCCCCGTGCGCACGGCATTGGGAAGAGAGATCCGAAAGGCGTTCGTGGCAAGCCCTGGGAATATCCTGATCGGCGCGGATTATTCGCAGATTGAACTGCGGCTTCTTGCCCACATCAGCGCCGACGAGGCCATGCAGGAAAATTTCCGCGAGGGCGGCGATATCCACACAAAGACCGCTGCGGAGGTGTTTGGCGTAGCGCCCGAACATGTTACGTCGGAACAGCGCAGCGCCGCAAAGGCCGTTAACTTTGGCATCGTCTACGGCATTTCAGATTTTGGCCTGGCGCGCAACCTGGGCATCACCCGTAAGCGCGCAAGCGAATATATCGAGCGCTACCTGGACCGTTACCCCGGCGTAAAGGCTTATATGAAGGGCAGCATTGAAAACGGTCGCGAGCATGGTTATGTCAGGACGCTCCTGAACAGGCGGCGTGATCTGCCGGAATTGAAAAGCAGCAACTACAACACCCGCTCCTTCGGCGAGCGCGTGGCCATGAACATGCCCATACAGGGCACGGCCGCGGATATCATCAAGCTTGCAATGGTGCGCGTAGACGCGGCGCTGCGGGAAGAACAACTCAAAAGCCGCCTTGTGTTGCAGGTGCACGACGAACTGATATTAGACTGCCCGCCGGAAGAGGAGTGCCGCGTGAGCGAGATCGTATGCGACTGCATGCAGAACGCCATGCAGCTTTGTGTTCCGCTCATTGCGGAAGTCAAAAGCGGTAAGAGCTGGTACGATACGAAATGAGCGCCGAAAAAGCAAAGCGCATCGGCCTTACCGGCGGCATGGGCGCGGGCAAATCCACGGTTTCCGCCTATCTTCGCGCGCTAGGCGCGCATGTGCTGGATGCGGACGTGGCCGCGCGCAAAGCCGTGGAGCCGGGAGGCGAAGGATTGCGGTTGCTTGTTGCCCGCTATGGCAGGGGTATTTTGGAGCCGGATGGTTCCCTAAACCGCCGCGCGCTTGCGAATATTATATTTACTTCTGATTCCGAGCGTCTGGCCGTCAACGCCATCCTCCACCCCATGGTGCGCTCCATCCTGCTTCAGGAGGAACGGGAAATTCGAAAGGATGAACCGGACGCCGCCATGTTTTGGGATGTGCCGCTGCTCATTGAAAGCGGCATGCATACGGATATGGACGAAGTTTGGCTTGTGACCGCGGAGGAAGCGGCGCGCGTAGGGCGCATCATGCGCCGGGACGGCTGCAGCGAGCAGGACGCGCTTGCCCGCATCCGCCGTCAGATGCCCGAGGAAGAAAAGAAGGGTTATGCCCGCCGTTTATTGGACAATTCCGGCGATGAAGCGGCGCTCTATGACCAGGTGAAGGCATTGTATTTAAAACTGGGAACAGACGGGACAAATAGGTAAGAAAGACATTGGAACAGGCAAGACAAAAACCAAAACAAAAAAAACGAAGGGGCGCAAAATTCCTCATTGCCGCCTTCTTGCTGCTGCTTGCGGTGCTGATCGCCGTGATGGCGGGGCGGGAGCTGGAAAAGCGCACCTATAAATTACTATATCCCGACGAGATCACCGCAAGCGCCGAGGAATTCGGGCTGGATCCGTACCTTGTCGCCGCCATGATCCATTGTGAAAGCGGCAACCGCGCGAAAGTCATCAGCCCTGTCGGCGCGGTGGGACTCATGCAGATCATGCCCGATACCGGCGAATGGATCGCGGGCAAGCTCGATGTAAACGGATATGAACCCAATAAGCTGACGGAGCCCGCGTTCAATATCCGTCTGGGCTGCTGGTACCTGCGCTTTTTGCTGGACCGGTACGAGCAGGACAGGCCTTCCGCGCTTGCCGCTTACAATGCGGGGCATGGCAACGTGGATAAATGGAAGAACGACCCCGCCGTTTCCGTAGAAGGGCAGTTAAAGAACATCCCCTTTGCGGAGACGGAGCAGTATTTGGAAAAGGTGCAGCGCGCATATGAAAAATACAAGACGCTTTATCAGGACGCTTTCTAGCATCCTTGTGGTGCTGTTGCTTGCTTCGGGCTGCGCGGCAAACGAAAAGCCGGAACCTACGGTGACGCCCATCGCTATCCCTACGGCAACGCCCGCGCCGCAGCCGGTAACCGGCGGCACGCTGATGCTTCCCATTCCGCGCAATCCGTTTCAGAGCGAAGCCGGCACATCCTACAGTCCACTCACCATCAACACCGAGGAAATGCGCAACATGTATTCCCTGGTGTATGAACCGCTGTTACGGTGCGATTCCAGTAACCGCATCATCCCATCTCTTGCGGAAAAGTGGAGCAGCGACGATACCGGGCGTGTCTGGACGATACAGCTTCGCAAAAACGTCATGTGGCATAACGGCAGCCTGCTGACGGCGGAGGATGTGCTCTATACCATCGGGCAGATCAAACTTTTGGGCAGCGCATCCTATTACAGCCTTGCGGCAGATGCAATCGAATCCTATGAGCAGGCGGATGACAGTACCCTGCGTATCACCATGAAAAGGGCGGGGGCAGCCGCGCTCTATGCGCTGGTGTTTCCTGTGGTGTGCGCGGAGACGCCCAATGAGTTGAACGGAACCGGTCCGTATCAGGTGCAAAGCAGCACCGAAACGGTGGAGCTTACCGTCAATCCCCGCTGGTGGAGGCAAGCGCCCTATATTCAAAACATTCAATGCCTCTCGCGCGAAAGCAACGATGTCGCGCTCGATTCGTATGAGGCCCGCCAGCTCAACATGGTGCCTACAAAGACGGTTTCCGCTGGCAAGTACCGGGAGGAAGGCGTGACCTCGGTGCTTGACGTTATGACGCAGGAGGCGGAGGTGCTGCTTGTCAACCACAACAACGCGATCCTGCGCAATGCGGACGTCAGGAAGGCGATCGCGTATGCGCTTGACCGCAGCGCCCTTGTGTCCAACGTCTATATGAACCGCGCCGCCGTATGCGACGTGCCGGTGCCGCCCGATTCGTTTTTGTATGACGCGACCACCAAGGTATACGACCATGATCTGACCAAAGCGGCGCAGTTGCTAAACAGCGCGGGCTGGGCGGATGAGGACGGGGACGGTATTTTGCAGCAGGGGAGCAGCAAGCTCCATTTGACGCTGCTTGTTAACGACAGTACGGAGAGCACCTACCGTAAGAATGCCGCGGCGCTGATCGCAACGCAATTGCTAAAGGCCGGCATCAAGGTGGAGGTTGTTACCGCAAAGCTTAGTATCGAGCAGGCCAACGGGGAATTTGAACAGAAGCTGACAAACGGGGAATTCGACCTTGCTTTGGCCGGTTTTCAGATGGAGCCGTGCGGCAATTTGGCGCCTTACCTGGCATCCGACGGCGCGCGCAACTATGGGAAAGTCTCCGGCGACTGGGGTACGCTTCTTTCCGCTGCCGCCGCCGCGGCGGATGAAAACAGCATGCGTGAAACGCATGCGCAGCTGCAGCAGCAGTTCGTACAGGAGCTGCCGTTTATCATGCTGTATTTTCGCATGAGCAGCATCGTATATAGCGCGGATATCCAAAACGTCTCCGATATTCGCGGTACGGACCTGTTCCGCACCGTCAGCGATTGGTACATACTACAGCAGCCCGACTGATTTTGCCTTTTTTGCCTTTCAGGCAGACGTATGCTATACTGGGTTGATCATAAAAACGACGCTTCGGGGGTACTATGCTGGAAACCATCATCATTCTGCTTGTGATTGGGCTGGATCAGCTTGCAAAATATCTGACGGATGTTCATCTGCCGCTTGGCACAACCGTTCCGCTCTGGGAGGGGATATTCCATCTGACCAGCACCCACAACACGGGCGCTGCTTTTGGCATGCTTTCAAACGGCACGTGGCTGCTGATCATTGTTTCTTCCGTCGCGTCTCTCGCCATTATCTGGCTGCTGATCAAGTATCAAAAGCACATGCACACGTTCATGCGCGTAAGCCTTGCCCTCATACTGGCAGGGGCTTTGGGCAACCTCATCGACCGCGTCGTGCTGGGCTATGTACGGGATATGCTGGAATTTGCATTTATCAACTTTGCGATATTCAACGTGGCGGATACCGCGGTCTCCATAGGAGCCGCCCTCCTGACGCTCGACGTATTTTTTGGCAAGGGCAGGCAGGTCGTGGAAAGCCTGGACGAAAAGGCGGCAAAACAGAGACCCCATTCGGATACGGAGCCGGCGGATGAAGGGGAACAGGATGACCCGGACAAAGAACAATAATAGCGCCGGAGGGCTTCGTGGAAGACTTTGATGGCTGTGTGGAAACGCAATATGTGGCGGATACGCCTGGCGAGCGCCTGGACGTATTTCTTTCCCGCGTAAGCGGGGAAAGCCGCGCGCGCATCCAGCGCCTCATCCAGGAAGACGCCGTGCTGGTTGCGGGGAAAATTCAAAAGGCAAACTATAAGCTCCGGGCGGGAGAAGATGTGCTGTTGCGCATGGATCCGCCGGAGCTTTTGGATGTTGCGCCCGAGCCCATCCCTATCGACATTGTATATCAGGATTCGGATATCTGCGTGGTGAATAAGGCGCAGGGTATGGTGGTGCATCCCGCCCCCGGCAATGAAAGCGGAACGCTTGTGAACGCGCTGCTGTACGCCATTACCGATCTTTCCGGTATCGGCGGGGTCTTACGCCCCGGTATTGTCCACCGGATCGATAAAATGACCTCCGGGCTCCTTGTCATCGCAAAGAACGACCTTGCCCATACGGATTTGAGCGCGCAGATCAAGGCGCATTCCGCGCGGCGCAATTACCTTGCCATTGTGGAAGGTAATCTGAAGGACGATACAGGGACCATTGACGCCCCCATCGGCCGCCATCCGGTGGACCGCAAACGCATGGCCGTCGTGAAAAACGGAAGGGAAGCCGTGACGCACTGGCGGGTGCTGGCGCGTATGGGGCAGTTTACGCTCATTAAAGCCTCGCTTGAAACCGGGCGCACGCACCAGATCCGCGTGCACATGGCGCATAGCAAACACCCTGTCGCGGGCGATTCTGTGTACGGCCCCGCAAAACCAAAGCTGGCCTTAACGGGGCAGGCGCTGCACGCGTATGAGCTGATGCTCAAACATCCGCGCACAGGAGAGCAGATGCGGTTTTTTGCGCCGCCTCCTGATTGGTTTGTGCAGGCGCTGCGCCGCGCAGGCTGCCCGGAAGAGCCGGATTGGGAACATCTGGACTGACCATATAAAGTGCTTTTCGGAATACCGCCCAACAGGGCGGTATTTTTTATGGGAAAATATCCAACTTAAATGGTTGCAATTTACCAGTATTGGATATATACTAAACATATAAACGATGACTTATATGTTTATATGTTTTGGTGATGGAGGCGCAAAGAAATGGAAAAGAAGAATTTCCCCGTTTGCCAGACGGAGCATATCAATGCGCAGCATGAGCGTTATATCATTGATCATATTCCGGATGAAGACGCGGCGGTGGATGCCGCGGAAATTTTCCAGCAGTTAAGCGACAGTACGCGCATCCGCCTTCTTTCCATGCTTGCGTTGGAGGACATGTGCGTATGTGAAATGGCGGATATTTTGGGCATGAGCCAACCCGCCGTTTCCCACCACTTGCGTTCGCTTCGGCAGTGCGGCGTGGTGCGCTTTAAAAAGACGGGCAAGCGCGCCGTCTATTCTATCAGCGAAACCCGTACCGGGCACATGGTGAGGCATCTGCTGCACGATATCACCAGCGGCAACCTCATCCCATGCAAGGTTTGCCAGTTTCAAAAGAGTTTTGAGGGGGAGGGTCAGCTATGAGCAGCGAAGAAGTCAGGCTGCAATCCGCGATTTCTGTAAAGGAAGGGAACGTTCCGCATCAGCCCCATAAAGACGCCTGTGAGACGGACGGCTGCTGCGCCGCCTGCGCAAGCCAGGAACATGCGCATACGCACAAGGAAGATACCTGTGAAGCGGACGGCTGCACCGCCTGCGCAAGCTGCGGGCATAACCACGAACACGGCGAGGAAGCGGAAGCGCCCTGGAAGCTGTGGCTGCCCATTGCTCTGGGCGCGGCATTGTTTGTGGGCGGCTTCTTTACGGAAGGCCCGATACACATCGTTCTTAATCTTGTCGCTTATGTCCTGCTCGGCGCGCCGGTGCTTTTGCAGGCGGGCAAGGATATCCTGCGCGGGCAGGTGTTCGGCGAAAACTTTTTAATGGGTATTGCCACAATCGGCGCGCTTGCGCTGGGCGATTATGACGAGGCTGTCGCCGTTATGCTGTTCTACCGCGTGGGCGAATATTTTCAGGACCTTGCGGTGGGCCGCTCCCGCAAGAGCATACGCGCCGCGGTGGGGTTACGGCCGGATACCGCCCGCGTGATGCGGGAGGGCGCGTGGCAGGTAGTGGACCCCGCCGAGGTGAGCGTCGGCGAACAGGTGCTTATTAATCCTGGCGAGCGCATCCCGCTCGACGGCGAGATACTTTCCGGCGAAAGCTTAGTGGATTTTAGCGCCCTCACGGGCGAGTCGGTGCCGGTGCGTGTGGCTTTGGGCCGCGAGGTCATGGCGGGCGGTATCAACCAAAGCAGCCCTATCACCGTTCGGGTGGTCCGTCCCGCTTCAGAATCCGCTGTCAGCCGTGTGCTGCGGGCGGTGGAGGATGCGGCAAAGGGCAAGCCGAAGCTGGAGAATTTCATTACGCGGTTTGCCCGCGTCTATACGCCCATCGTCGTTGCGATCGCCGCATTGCTGGCCGTCATCCCGCCGCTTGCAGGCCTTGGCGCGTTTTCGGAATGGCTGCACAGGGCGCTGATTTTCCTTGTTATCTCCTGCCCCTGCGCGCTTGTTATCAGCGTGCCGCTCACGTTCTTTGCGGGGCTTGCCAACGCATCCTCGCGCGGGGTGCTCTTTAAGGGCGCAAACCGCATGGAACAGTTGGCTGCGGTACAGGCCGCCGTATTCGATAAAACCGGTACGCTGACCCACGGCGTATTCAAGGTGCAAATGGCGATTCCCGTAAACTGGGTGACGGAAGAGGAACTCTTAAAGTTTGCGGCGGCTGCGGAACACTTCAGCCCACACCCGGTGGCAAGCGCCATCCGCGCCGCGGCGGGGGAGTATACGCCTGCGGAGGAGGCAGAAGAAATCGCGGGCCGCGGCGTTTCTGCCTCTGTGGCAGGAAGGCGCGTGCTGGTTGGCAACGCGAGGCTGATGCAGGAGCATGGCATTAGGAATTTTCCTGCAAGCACGGGTACCGTCGCCTATGTAGCTGTGGACGGCTCGTTTAAGGGTACGATACTGATTGCCGACGAGCTCAAGGCCGACGCGGGCGGGGCGATCAAAAAGCTGAACGACATGATTGGCTACACCGCCATATTGACCGGCGACGCGGAAGCGCCCGCACAGGAGGTTGCAAAGCAAACCGGCGTAAACAGCGTCTATTACAAGCTGCTGCCTGAGGAGAAGCTTGCGCGTATGCAGGAAATTCGAGGCATGCACGGCAGCGTGCTGTTTGTTGGCGACGGCATCAACGACGCGCCGGTGCTCATGGGCGCGGACGTGGGCATGGCCATAGGCGGGAGCGGGACGGATATGGCGGTGGAGGCGGCGGATGTGGTGCTGCTGACCCCGGAGCTTACCGCAATTCCGGATTCAATTTCCGTCAGTCGCCGCACCATGGCGATTGCAAAAATGAACATTGCGTTTGCCATCGCCATAAAGGTGCTGGTGATGATACTAGGCGCGTTCGGGATTGCCAGCATGTGGATGGCGGTGTTTGCGGATGTCGGCACCACGCTTATCTGTGTGGTCAATGCCCTGCGGCTGCTACCTGTGAGGCGTAAATAGCAGGACAAGGTATCGCCGCCTACGGCGGCGACGTTAGATTATTTTATTTAATAGCGGGCGGGCTCCGCCCCCGCGCCCCCTGGGGTACGGGCGCTCCTAAGGAAGGGGGTTGGGGA
This sequence comes from Bacillota bacterium, assembly GCA_023455425.1. Classification (GTDB taxonomy): domain Bacteria; phylum Bacillota; class Clostridia; order Christensenellales; family CAG-138; genus JAEYLA01. The sequence continues at coordinate 76,243 of JAEYCM010000010.1, forward strand.
AACGCAGTTTCCCCCAAGCAAAAAAACATCGCGAAGGCTCGCAGGCCTAGTGTCCTTCGGCGTCTCCCGCCGAGGACGCGGCGTTGAAGGCGCCGATACCCTAAACCCTTACAGACACTTGAATTTAAAAATTCATAAAGCCGCCATGTCTTCATGGGCGGCTTTGTGGTATGATTTTGATGAAAATGTATGCTTTATGGGAAATAATTACAACATTGGGCTAGGAAAGAGGAGAGGACCATGTACGAAAACGCATACGATATCGTCGCAATGGGCATGCGCTATTTCTTTTTGATCCTTATCCTCTATATTCTCCTGCGGCTGGTACAGCATTCGGTCAAGGAATTCAAGACCGTGCAGCAGATCAAGCAGAAGGTGCGAAGCGTGTCGCCAGGCTATCTCGAGGTAATGGCGCCTGAGGAATTGAGCGGCACAAAGTATCCGCTCAAGCGGGAAAACACCATAGGCCGCGCCAAACGCTGTGATATCAGCGTGCAGCTATCCTCACTGGCTCCCGTGCACGCCTTTTTATTTGAAAAAAAGGACGGGCTGTACCTGGCGGATTACGGTTCGCATGTGGGCGTTCTCTTAAACGGAGAGCGCATCAACAAAAAGAAGGACGAGCTTTTATATACCGGCGATACGCTGGAAATGGGCGGGCTTGTGATGGTGCTGCACCTGGCCGGAGAGGAGGAGGAAGCGGATGCGTAGATGGAAGCATGTGAGCGCCGCGGGCCTGCTCACGCTCATTATCCTGTTTGAACTGAGCGCGTTCTGTCTGCTGGCGTTCCGGGATTCGGCGCTTGATTTCAACGCTTTTATATTCGGCGGCATCTTGGTGGCGCTGCTGCTGTTCCAGTACATTGTCCTTACGTCCATATTCCGGCATGTGGACCGGTATCTTTTGATCATTGCCAATGTGCTGGTAGGCATCGGCCTTATCGTACAGTACCGTATCGATCCGGATATCGCGTTCAAGCAGATCATGTGGTTTGGCATCGGCATGCTGGCAATGGTATTCTGCATCCTGCTCATGCGCTTTCCCAACCTGTTCCGGCGCGTCAACTGGCTGCTGATGGCGGGCTCCGTCGGCATGCTTGCGGTGCTTTTCGTAATCGGCAACGAGGTATACGGCGCAAAGAACTGGATCACGATCGGCGGGCAAAATTTCCAGCCTTCCGAGTTTGTCAAGGTCGCCACCGTGTTTGTGCTGGGGCATTGGCTTGCAAGCTCGCGGGAGGTGCGGGGCATTTGGCCGCTGCTTGCCTATGTCGTTTGCGTGGTGGGCCTGCTTGTGATTGAGCGCGACCTTGGCGCGGCGGTGCTGATCGGTTTAACGTCCCTGATCGTGTTTTATGTGGCGACGGGAAACAAGGCGCTCACGTTACTGGGCCTTGGAGGCGGCAGCGTGGGGGCAGTTGCAAGCTATTACATCTTTGACCATGTGCGCGTGCGCGTGGCGATCTGGAAAAACCCGTGGGCCACGTATTCGGGCAACGGCTACCAGATCGCGCAGGGGCTGATGGCTATAGCAAGCGGCGGGCTGTGGGGCATGGGGCTTACAAGAGGGTCCCCGAAGCTCATCCCCGCCTACCATACGGATTATATTTTCGCTGTCATCTGCGAGGAATTCGGCGTGATATTCGGCGTATGCGTGATCGCGTTTTACCTGGTGTTCATCGTCCGCGGGGCGCTTATCGCACTGAACGCGCCGGACCGGTTCACCATGCTTGTGGCTTTTGGCTGTACGGCGCTCATTACGCTGCAGAGCTTTATCATCATCGCGGGCGTCATCAAGCTGATCCCATTGACCGGCATCACGCTGCCGTTTGTCAGCTACGGCGGCAGTTCCATGACGGCAAGCATGATGCTTTTGGGCATACTGGAGGGCGTCGCCATACAGGGCGGCGAAACGCTCGAGCGTGCGCTCAAGGAGATGGCGGCATGATGCGCGGTTATATGAATGCGCCCGTATGCTGCGCAAAGGAGGGGACGGCATGAATACGAGGAACAACATCAAAGGGCTTCTGATCGTATTCTGCGCCATGTTCGTGGTGCTGAGCATCTACCTGGTGTACACGGTGGACCAATACGGCACCCGCTGGTTCGCAAGCCCCTACAACACGCGCCTTAACGCGCAAAAGAACAACGTCATCGCGGGGGATATTCTCGACCGCAACGGCAAGGTGCTCGCCACCACCGATTCGGACGGAGACCGCGTGTATACCGATGACAGCTCAATGAGACGCGCCACCTCCCACGTGGTGGGAGATAATTACGGGCAGACGTTCGGCGCGGAGAATTTTTTCTCCAAATATTTATTGGGGTTTGACCAGAGCATATTCGAGCGCATTACGGGCGCGCTTTCAGGGAAGCCTGTCAACGGATCGGACGTGGTGCTGACCATCGACTCTAAACTTTGCGATACCGCCTATGCCGCCATGGACGATTACCGCGGAGCTGTGGTGGTGATGAACTATAAGACGGGCGAGGTGCTCGCTTCCGTCAGCCAGCCGACGTTTGACCCCAAGTACGTACAGGATTATCTGAACGGCGAGCGGGAGCTTGATGAAAGCGCCATGGTCAACCGCGTCACCTCCGGGCGGTATACGCCCGGCTCCGTATTCAAAGTGGTCACGGCGCTTGCGGCCATCAAATATCTGCCCGGCGTGACGGAACGGACGTTTACCTGCGACGGCCCTCTTGCCTTTGATGAAAAGACCGGGAAATACCTTCCGAACGTGCATCTTGCGCTGGACGAAAGCGGGCAGACGGAGGGCGGGCAGCAGGAAGAAGAGGAAGATCAGGCGGGCATGCTCAAGGGTTACCGCGTGGTACGGGATTATAATGAAGAGTACCACGGCGAACTCGACTTAAAGACGGCGTTTGCAAAATCCTGCAACCATGTGTTCGCCCAGCTTGCCATGGAACTTGGGGCGGATCGGCTGGCCCGCGTTGCAAAAGAGGTCGGCATCGGCGAGGACTTTTTGTTTGACGATATGGTGACCGCCACCGGCAGCTTTGAAAAGGCGAACACAGACGTTAACCTTGCCTGGTCCGGCGTGGGGCAGTATACGGATTTGGAAACGCCGCTGCACATGTGCATGCTGGCCGCATCCATCGCCAATGACGGCATCATGGTGCAGCCCAAGCTGCTAAAAGAGGTCAGGTCGGCCATGGGGATTGCCACCCACCAGCTTGCAACGGAGACAGAGCGCAAGGCGATGTCGGCGGCGGAGGCGCAAATCCTCTCCGGGTTTATGATGGAAACGGTGGAAAGCGGCACGGGGACGAGAGCCGCGGTTTCCGGCGTGACGGTGGCGGGCAAGACGGGTACCGCCGAGGTTTCCTCGGGTGAGGATGCTCCCAACGCCTGGTTTATTGGCTTTGTGGAGGATGACGAGCATCCTCTTGCCGTGTGCGTGGTACTGGAAAAAGGAGGAAGCGGCGGCAGGTACGCCGCGCCCATCGCGGCCAGGGTGATCGAAAAAGCGATTGATTTGGGCTATTAAACGCAAAGGTATGGATAAGGCGCGCAACGCTTCATAAATTTACCGGGATTTTATTTTTTTCCTAAAAAGGGGCATGCTAGGCATGTCTCTTTCTGTTTCTGTTGGCAATAAAAGAGAGAGGCGGTTTTGTTGCGTTTACTCGGAAAGGCCTGCCGGTGGCGCACAAAGGAAGGCGGTTTTCTTGCATCCGGTATTCATGATTTTGCTTCTGCTGCTGTTGCTCATAGCCGTAGCGTTGTGGTGGCCGGTCGAGCTGACGCTTGCGGCCGCTCTTACGCTGCCGCGCGGCGCGGAAGTGAAGCTGCAAGTCCGCTTTTTCCATGGCCTGATCCGTCTCAAATACCGCCTGCGCGCCAATTTGTATGAGGAGCCTCCCTTGCATGTGCTGCTCTACCAGGGGGAAGAAGCCCCCCGCGTTTTGTGGAAACCCGGGAAGCCGAAAAAGGGGAAACGCCCCAAGGAAGGCCGCATGAAGCTGCCCTTTGCGCGCATCTGGCGGCATATCCGCATCAAAAAACTGCAGGCGGGCGTCGAGATCGGCGTAAAAGACGACGCATTTTTGACGGTGCTGCTTACGGGCCTGTTTTCCTCGTTTCTGCAGGCCTCTTATGCGGCTGCGGGCACGGAAAAACGGGACGCACCGCTGGAGCTGCATTTGACGCCGGAATTTTCAAAAGACAGTTTTCGGCTAAATTTGGAAGGCATAGCCTGCTGTCCGCCCGTCCATATTATTAGCGCCATCCTTATATGGCATTTGAAGAACAGAAAGGGGCAAGCAACAGTATGGCGCATCCTATCGAAAACATCATGAAGACCACTATGGAACAGCTCAAAGAAATGGTGGACGTCAACACCATTGTGGGCGATCCTGTTATGACGGGCAGCGATACGGTCATCATCCCCGTATCCCGCGTATGCCTGGGGTTCCTTTCCGGCGGCGGCGAGTACGGACCCACCAAGACTTCGCGGCGCGACCAGGGAGAACAGGAGGAAGGGCGATTCCCGTTTGCCGGTACTTCCATCGGCGGCTTAAACCTTACGCCAATGGCATTTTTGGCCATTACCGACGGCGTAGTGCATGTGCTGCCCGCAAATTACAGCTGCACGCTCGACCGCATTATTGAAATGGTACCCGAAACCATCCGCGAGGTGGACCGTCTGATCAAGCAGGCCTCCTGCCAGCAAGAGAACGGCAATACCTCCTCAGACGCTTCGAGCAGCACCAACGATACGTCCTACGCGCAGGGATAACCTCCGGGCGGCGCAAAGGCTCTATGAAGTTGATACGTTGGCTGCTTCTGTTGCTGGCTTTCACGTTCCTGTTTGGCATCGCGTCGCCCGCGTTTGCGGCGACGCCCAGCGTGGGCGCGTCCGGCGCGGTTTTGATGGATGCAAAAACAAAGCGCGTGCTGTTCGCGCAAAACGCCCATGCGCAGCTGCCGATGGCCAGTACCACAAAGATTATGACGGCGCTCATTGCGCTTGAAACATGCGCGCTCGATACTGTCGTTACCGTACCCAAGGAAGCATACGGCATGGAAGGTTCCAGCATCTACCTGAACAATGGGGAGAAAATCAAGATTGAGGATCTCCTTTACGGGCTGATGCTTTCCTCGGGCAACGACGCCGCAGTGACGCTCGCCATTCATATAGGCGGTTCGGTGGAAGGCTTTGCGCAGATTATGAACAACCGCGCCAAGGAGCTTGGGTGTACCAATACCAATTTTGTCACGCCCAACGGGCTTCACGACCAGGCACACTATACCTCCGCGTATGATCTTGCCTTGATTGCAAGCACTGCCATGCAAAATCCGGCTTTCCGGGAGATTGTTTCCGCAAAGTACTGGAAGACCACCTCCGGCGATATCACACGTACGTTTAAAAACAAAAACAAGATCCTTTGGCAGTACGAAGGCGGCAACGGCATCAAAACCGGCTTTACCAAGGCCGCGGGCCGCTGCCTTGCCTTTTCCGCCGAGCGGGACGGCAATACTCTGGTAGGCATCGTGTTGAATTGCCCGGATATGTGGAACGATGCGAAAGCCATGCTCAATTACGGCTTTGCGGATTACACATGGAAGCCGTATGCGACGGCAGGGGATACCGTGGCAACGCTTACGGTCAACCGGGGCATGAAAAACAGCTTGGAAATACAGGCCAAAGAGGATATACTGATTCCAATGCGCCAGGAGGAACCCGCGGACGCTGTGACGCTCAAAGTCGTCAGTCCACAGACATTGGAAGCGCCTGTTTACGAGGGCCAGGTGGTCGGTATGCTTGAAGCGTGGGGCGATGGGAAACTTCTTGTTTCCGTTCCGCTGATCGCTTCGGATACGGTTCTGCGCAAGGAGTTCCCATATTATCTATGGGAGATTGCGCGGGAATGGACCGCTTAAAATATCAGCAACGGATGGTTGGGGGAAAAGGATGCGGTTACAGAAGTTTATGGCTCAGGCGGGTGTCGCGTCGAGACGCCAGTGCGAGGAATACATACGCGAAGGCCGCGTGAAGATCAATGGGGAAGTGGCAACCATCGGCAGCACGGTGGACGAGGCGCACGACGCGGTAACATTTGACGGCGCGCCGCTCCTGCAGGAAGACAAGCGCGTCGTGCTTTTGTTTTATAAGCCGCGCGGCGTTGTTTCCACCAGCAGCGATCCCGAGGGCAGGAAGACCGTGCAGGCCTATTTTACCGAGTTCCCGCAAAGGCTCTATAATGTGGGGCGGCTTGACATCAATTCGGAAGGTCTGCTGATCATGACCAATGACGGCAGCCTTGCCCAGACGATGACGCACCCAAAATATAAGATAGAAAAGACGTATTACGCCGTGTGCGACGGCACGCTGCTGCCTGAGGAAGCGGAGCAGTTAAGAAACGGCGTCCGGCTTTCGGACGGCATGACGCTGCCCGCCAAAGTGGAGCGCGTCCGCCCCACAAAGACGGGGCATACGAGTATGCTTATCACCATTCGGGAAGGGCGAAACCGCCAGGTGCGGCGCATGCTGGAAGCGGTTGGGCATAAGACCATGCTATTAAAGCGTGAGCGCGTCGGCGCGCTTAGCTTAGGCGGCCTCAAACCGGGAGAGTGGCGGTATGTAACGAAAGAGGAACTCGCGTGGATGGCTGCGCTCTTATCCGACGATAAAAAATGATTATAACGGGGGGAGATCATCCGCAACGGACGGCGCACAAAAATGGTTGGCGCGGTCCGTTTTTTCGCATAAGAACGAGAAAATACGCTTGATATCGATGGAGATATGGTGTTAAAATGATTTTATATTAAAATGCGGAAATTTTGGATTGTGTCGCCATCGGCAATAATTCCAATCGAACTTATCCTGTCTAGTCATAACAAAATCTTTGAATTGGAGGTGAAAATATTGGGAATGAAAAGCTTTTTTCGCCGATTGTTTGGCAAAAAGGCGGATGAGACTCCCGTAGCGACTTTGGCGGCGGCGGATGTGCCTGTTCGCCCGGAGCCGATTGCAAACAGGCCGCAGTTCGTCGCCGCGATTGCCTCCGCCATCGCCATGGAGATGGGAACGGACGTAAGCGGTCTTCGAATTCATTCCATCCGGCGCGTGGGCGCGGCCGATCCCAACCGCGGCGCGTTTGTTGCGGCAGTTTCCGCAGCCATCGCCACGCAGATGGGAACGGACGTAAGCGGTCTTCGCATCCATTCAATCCGCCCCGTTGCACCGCGTGCCCATAACCGGGGCGAATTTGTAGCGGTCATTGCCGCCGCGCTTGCGGAGCAGATGGGCAGGGATGTAAATGGCCTTCGAATCCATTCCATCCGTCAGGTATCATGAAGACTCTATAACAACATGTCATATAGACGCGAAAAGTAAAGCAGGAGGAAAAACGATGCGTAAGTTTCTTGTGAATGTGAACGGCACTTCCTACGAGGTATTGGTAGAAGAGATTTCCGGCGCAGCAGCCCCCGTGGCGGCTCCTGCGGCCGCATCCAACTTTGTGGCGGCTCCCCCCGCTACGCCCGCTCCCGCGCCTGCAGCGGCGCCCGCTCCGGTTGCGGCTGCGGCAGGGCAGACAAGTGTTTCTGCGCCCATGCCCGGCACCATACTCTCCGTGAGCGTGAAGCCCGGCGATACCGTCAAGCGCAATCAGGTGCTTATGGTTTTGGAAGCCATGAAGATGGAAAACGAGATCGTCGCTCCCGTGGAGGGCGTGGTTGTTGGCGTCAATGTTGCGGGCGGCCAGGCTGTCAACACCGGCGAGCCGCTCTGCGTCATCGGCTAAAAAACGGGTAGAAGTAAAGTGGGACGCAGCTGTTAGCGCTGCGGACCGTTGCGGCGCATCCGCCGCAAAAACCGTGAAAGGAGGAACCCACGATTGGCTAAAAAAGTATTCATTACCGATACCATACTGCGCGACGCGCACCAGTCTCAGGCCGCGACCCGAATGCGCACGGAAGACATGCTTCCCGCATGTGAAATACTCGACAGCGTTGGGTATTGGTCTTTGGAGTGCTGGGGCGGCGCGACATTCGATAGCTGCCTGCGTTTCCTCAACGAGGATCCTTGGGAGCGTTTGAGAAAGCTCAAGAAGGCGCTACCCAATACCAAGCTGCAGATGCTCTTCCGCGGCCAGAATATTTTGGGCTACAAGCATTATGCGGACGATGTGGTGGAGCAATTTTGCCGCAAAGCCATTGAGAACGGCATCGACGTCGTGCGCATATTCGACGCGCTCAACGACACCAGAAACCTGGAAGCCGCCATCAAGTATACCAAGAAATACGGCGGTATCTGCGAACCCGCCATCAGCTACACGATAAGCCCCGTCCACAACGAGGATTATTTTGTGAAGCTCGCAAAAGAGCTTGTGCAAATGGGCGCCGACGTCATCTGCATCAAGGATATGGCGAACCTGCTGCTGCCGTACGACGCGTATTCCCTGGTAAAACGCCTCAAGGCGGAAGTGAACGTTCCCATCCACCTGCATACGCACAATACCACCGGCACGGGCGATATGACGTATCTCATGGCCGTGCAGGCGGGCGTGGACATTGTGGACTGCGCGCTTTCTCCCATGGGTAACGGCACCGCGCAGCCCGCCACAGAGCCGCTCGTCGCCACCCTCAAGGGTACGGAATACGACACGGGCCTTGACCTTAACAAGCTTGCAAAGGCAGCGACCCATTTCAGGGGCGTTGCGGAAAAGCTCAAGAAAGAGGGCAACCTCGATCCCAAGGTGTTGAGCGTGGACGTCAACACGCTTCTTTACCAGGTACCCGGCGGCATGCTTAGTAACCTCATTTCCCAGCTCAAGCAGGCGAATGCGGAGGATAAGTATTACCAGGTACTCGAAGAGATTCCCCGCGTGCGCGAGGAGTTCGGTTACCCGCCGCTCGTCACGCCCACCAGCCAGATCGTAGGCTCGCAGGCGGTGCTCAATGTCATCTCGGGTGAACGCTATAAGACGTTCTCCAAAGAGTCGAAGGCGCTCCTGCACGGCGAATACGGCATGCTTCCCGGCAAGGTCAATGAAGAAGTAAGGCGCAAGGCGATCGGGGATGAGGAAGTCATCACCTGCCGCCCGGCCGATCTTTTAAAGCCGGAACTTGACAGCTACCGCGAGGAAATCAAGGACATTATGGAGCAGGAAGAGGACGTATTGAGTTACGCGCTGTTCCCGCAGGTCGCCATGAAGTTCTTTGAAGCGCGCAAGGCTGCAAAATCCGGCGTGCCGGCGGCTCCCGTACCGTCTCCCGCTCCTGCAGCGGTTCCTGCCGCGGCGGCTCCCGCACCGGCAAAATCGCCTGAAGGCGTGACGGTGCTTTATGTGGAGGATCTTACCGCATAAAAATCATATGTTGTTAACCAGTAAGGCGGGGATTCCCCGCCTTACTGCGTTACAGCTATATGGAGAGATGCGCAGGCCTCGACCTGCAGGAAACGCTGTTACGAACGGGGTGCATGCGGCATCATCATTCCGTCCAGGCGGCTGGTTGTGTAGATTTGGATATCTATACCAATCTGCAATCAAGTTCACAGAATGGCCTGATGTGGCGCAAACGGCCATTTTGGGCCGGGCTTCCGGCGTTTGAAAAGGTAACAGCGCCAGGATTTTAAGGAATTCTTCATTTTGCTTAAGTGAAATCCATGTGGCTGTTTTGGCTATATTGCGGTATACTATTGCAGGAAGGCAATTTTAGGATGGCAGGTAGACTACATGAGGCATATCCCGAACATACTCTCTGGGCTGCGCATCGGCATGGTGGGCGTATTTGTATATTTCTTTCAGAACGACAGATATTATGCCGCGCTGGGTACCTATGTGCTTGCCGTGCTGACGGATACGCTGGACGGTTACCTTGCCCGCCACAACAACTGGATTACGGATGTCGGCAAGGTGCTCGATCCTCTGGCGGACAAGCTTATGCTCATTACCGCGCTCATCTGTTTTTGCATGAAGGCGTGGGTTCCCGTCTGGCTGGTGGCGGTTGTGGTGGCAAAGGAACTTATTATGATCATTGGCGGCGCGCTCCTTTGGAAAAAGGAGATCGTTGTTTATGCGGATTGGTTCGGCAAATTTGCTACGGGCTTCTTTAATGCGGGCGTGGTCGCCACGCTGGCCAAGCGGTTTTGGCCGTGGATCCGGTACTGGAACATCGTACTGTTGTCTATTGCCATGGTGCTGGGTATCATTGCGCTTGTCCATTACGCGCAGAAGAACGTATTTGGTAAAAAGCAAATCGCCGGAGAAACGCCCGGGGATAGCGCAAGCCCCGCAAAAAACGCGGAATAGGCCAGATGCCGGACGCACGGCCTTCACGGTGAAAAAACTGCCGCATGGACCAAGTTTTCGTTGACAAACCATGCGGCAATCGATAAAATAAACGATGGTTGACTTTGGAGGAAGACCCTATGGAGCTTTCGATCGCGGCGGCATTAAAGCAGCCGGGCGAGATTTTTTCGGAAGTCAGGAGCGAGACGATTGCGCCCCAGGATTTTGGCGGTAGCACGCTCACGTTTCCGGAACCGGTGAAAATCAGCTTCACCTATACGTTTGACGGCGAGTCCATTGCAGTCAATGGAAGGGTGGAGGCAAAGCTATCCTCCAGGTGCGCCCGCTGTGACGAACCTTTTATAGAAACGCTCGATATCCCCTTAAAGGAACGTTTTGTAAAGGGTGCGTCCGGGGAAGACGAGGAAAGCTACACATTCTCGGGTGAGATATTGGATATCGCCCCGATGGTGATGGACAATCTGTTTCTGAACATGCCGATATCAAGCGTGTGCAGTGAGGATTGCAAAGGCTTATGCCCCGTTTGCGGATGTAATTTGAATACGGCGCAGTGTGCCTGCAAACGTGAGCCGGAAGAGGAAAAAATCTCTCCGCTCGCAACACTCGGTTCACTGTTTGACGATGGTAAGGAGGTGTAATCATGGCGGTCCCCAAGAGAAGAACTTCTAAGGCCAGGCGGGATTCCCGCAGGTCCAGCCACTGGAAGCTGTCCATGCCCGGTATCGTGGCATGCCCCCAGTGCCACAAGCTCAAGCTTGCGCACAGGGTATGCAAGCACTGCGGCTTTTACGACGGCAAGCAGGTCATCAATCTGGATGCGGATAAGAAGACCCAGGCTTAACGCCATGCTTATGCCGTGTCCCAATGGTGCGGCTTGCTCGTTTTGGGCAAACAAGCTGCCTGATTTAAGGCATACCAATTGGAATGTGGCGTTAATAAGCAACGTCTGACGAAAAAAAGGCAGAGACTTTGGTTTTCTGTCTTTTTGTCGTTTTCGGCACAGCCCTTTTTGCATGGCGGGGGGTGTTCATGCAAAAAGGGACAACATAATGGGGGAAATGAATATGAAAATTGCGGTGGACGTATTCGGCGGCGATCATGCGCCGCAGGCGGTGCTGGACGGCTGCATACTGGCACTTAACCAGCAGCCGGAAATCGAACTGATCCTTGTGGGGAAAGAGGACGTAATTCGGGAGTATTTGGGTGCGCATGCACACGACGCGGCGCGCGTCACAGTCAAGCATGCGCCGGACTATATCTCTAGCCACGAGCAGCCTACCTATGCCATCAAGCATAAGCCGGAGTCTTCCCTTGTCAAGACGCTTAGGTGCGTCGCGGACGGGGAAGCGGGCGCCATGGTTTCCGCCGGAAGCACGGGGGCATTGCTTGCCGGGGCTACATTGATCGTACGGCGCTTAAAGGGCATCAAGCGTCCGGGGCTTGCGCCCATACTGCCCACACGGAACGGCTGCGTGCTGCTCATTGACTGCGGCGCGAACGTGGACTGCAAGCCCTCTTACTTGCAGCAGTTCGCCATCATGGGCACGGCCTATATGAAGAACGTCATCGGCGTTCATAATCCGCGCGTGGGGTTATTGAACAACGGCGCGGAAGCAGAAAAAGGCAACGAGCTGACGAAGGCCGCCTACCCGTTGCTGCAAAATACGCCCGTCAATTTCACGGGCAACTGCGAAGGGCGTGACGTCGTCTCCGGCGATTTTGACGTGGTAGTGAGCGACGGATTCTCGGGCAATATTGTGCTCAAGAACATCGAGGGCGTTGCGACCCTGATGGGACAAATGCTAAAGGACGAGCTGGTAGCGGATACGCGCTCCAAGCTTGGCGCCCTGCTTGCAAAGAAAGCGCTAAGGCGCCTCAAAGCGCGCATGGATTATACGGAATACGGCGGCGCGCCGCTTCTTGGCATCAACGGTGGCATCATCAAGGCGCACGGAAGTTCCAACGCCAAAGCGTTTTCCGCCGCCCTCCGGCAGGCGAGCGCTTACTTAAAAGGCAACGTCACGGAGGCGATCGCTTCCGCCGTAGCGGGCATGGAGTTCGAGGATTAGGCAAAAAGTTTCCAATTTGTAAATTCCACTTTGAATAGGAATGGGAGACCGTTTGCGCCATGTTTGGACAAGGATTTGGCATTGACAGAACCGCCCCCTTGCCCTAAACTGAAACTTGGAATATCTTCTATTATATTATTTTCCATCAATGTTCTGAGAGGAGTAATCGCATGAAATTCGATAAGGTGCGGGAGATCATCGCCAAGCAATTGGATGTGGATGCGGAAGGCATCACCATGGAATCCAAGCTCGTGGATGACCTGAAGGCGGATAGCCTGGATGTCGTGGAGCTGATCATGGATCTGGAGCAGGAGTTCGATATTGAAATACCGGATGAAGAACTACCCAAGGTCCGCACGGTGGGCGACATCGTGGAATACCTCGAAAAGCACTAAGGCGAACGAACAAAACCGGCGGCCCGCATCAACTTCTGGTGCGGGCGTTTGTTTGAACAGGGGGCACACGGATGATGTCTGTACGGCAAGAGCAACTTGCGGCGCTGCAGAATAAAATTGGATACACCTTCAAGGATGTTGCGCTTTTGGACGCCGCGCTGACCCATACCTCCTTTGTCAAGGGGGACGGAAAGGGAAAGGTGCACAACGAGCGGCTGGAATACTTGGGAGACGCCGTATTGGAACTGTGCATCAGCGAGCAGTTGTTTTGCCGCTACCCGCAATGGAGCGAAGGCGCGATGACCCGCGCGCGCGCTTCCATCGTATGTGAAACGGCGCTCGACGCTGCGGCGCGCGCAAGCTTTTCCCTGCAGGACTATCTCCTGCTGGGACATGGGGAAGAAAATACGGGCGGCAGGACCAAGCCCTCCATTTTATCCGATGCGCTCGAAGCGCTCATCGGCGCCATTTACCTAGATGGCGGCATAGAGGAAGCGAAGCTGTTTATCCTCCGCTTTGCGGAGCAGGCGCTTACCCAGGCGGTGGACGGCGGGCCGGGCAAGGATCATAAGACAAGCCTGCAGGAATATGTGCAGAAAAAACATTTGGGCAGCCTTGGGTACCGGCTGATTTCCGCTACCGGGCCAGATCATCAGAAGGAATTCCGCATCCGCGTTTCCCTCAACGATAAGCTGGTGGGGGAGGGCGTGGGCAGTTCCAAGCAGGAGGCCGGCCAGCGCGCCGCAAAGGCCGCGTTGAAGGTTTTGCGCGCGGATGAAAGGCAAACCGCCGCAAAGGGTTCCTGATTCAAAAACCGAAAAGAATGTGGGAGTGCTTGTGTGATCAACAGGTTAAGGGAAATTGAGGACGCCTATATGGAACTGTTCTGCCAAAAGCAGGCCTTTTCCAATATGCATATTTTCTCTAACAACGCCATCCCGGGGATGTACTGCCATAACTTTGTTCTCTTTCAGGACATCGCCAAGCAGGAAGACATTAAAGAATATATTTCTAATTGCCTGCGGGAAATGAAAAGCGAAGAAAAAGGCTTTTTGAAATTCGTTTTCCATCCCAACATTAAGGTACCGCCGGAGATTTTGGAATGGGCGGAAGAGCAGGGCTTTGAGGTGTCCTATATCAAGTATATGTGCATGCCTGCTCCATCGGACATAGCTCCGGCGGAAGAATCCTCCTGCATTGTAAAGCGGGCCCAAACAGCAGATGAAATTGAAATGGGGTTGGCGTGTGCCGCCCAGTATGAGACCTCGCCGATCGGCGAAAAAAAGCTGCGCCAGAAGCGGGAACTGTATCTCAATCAATCACTTTCTTACTATGTATGCTATGTGGATGGGTCCCCTGTGGGATATTGCGACTATTTTGTAAAAGACGGCATTGTGAAATTAGAAGAGTTCGTAGTCTTGGATCAATACCAGGGCAAAGGCTATGGAACCAAAATGCTCCATAAAATGCTGTCGGATGCGGTAATCCAGGGTAGCCGATATGTTTATGTCGTTACGGATGCCCAAGAGAAAGAGCATAATCTATATTATAAAATGGGGTTTGATTTTGTTGGTGAAGAGGCGGAGCTGTTTTTTATACAATAATTCGCGTTTCTTACCCTATATAAACAGCGCGGTTCAATTTTCACAAACGATAGAGGGAGTGTACAAGCATTGCGTCTAGTCAGGCTGGAGTTACATGGCTTCAAGTCCTTTGCTCGTAAAACGGAGCTGCAATTTGATCCGGGTATTACCGCGGTCATCGGCCCCAACGGCAGCGGCAAAAGCAATATCGCGGACGCCGTACGCTGGGTGTTGGGAGAACAGAGCGCCAAGGCTTTGCGCGGAAGCAAGATGGAAGACGTCATATTCAACGGCACGCAGGAAAGAAAGGCGCAGGCTTTTTGCGAGGTGGCGCTTACGTTCGATAATTCGGACGCTGCACTGCCGGTGGATTTTAACGAGGTTACCGTTACCCGCCGCGTGTACCGTTCGGGGGATAGCGAATACGCCATCAACCGCAACAACTGCCGCCTGAAGGATATCAACGAATTGTTCCGGGATACCGGTATCGGCAAAGAGGGCTATTCCATCATCGGCCAGGGTAAGGTGGAAGAGATCCTCTCCAATAAATCAGGCGACCGCCGCGCGGCCTTGGAGGAAGCGGCGGGCGTGATGCGCTACCGCGTACGCAAGGAAGAAGCGGTACGAAAGCTTGAAAACACCCGCAAAAACCTGGAGCGGCTTGAGGATATCCTGAATGAGCTCCAAAGCCAGAGGGAGCCTCTGCAGGAACAGGCGGAAAAGGCGCGCGTCTATCTGAAGCTGCGCGACGAATTGAAGGCGCTTGAAGTCAACGTATTCCTGCACCAGTACGAGCGCATGCAAGAGCGGTTGGTATCCGCGGAGAGCGCCATGCAGGCGATGCAGGAGGAAAGCGAGCTTCTCTATGAATCCGAGCGCACGCTTTCCGGCGATACCGCAGCCCAGGAAGAGGCGTTGCGCGCCATTGAGCAGGCCGCAAGCGTGGCGCAGAACGCCCTCATTACGCTTATGTCCGGCATGGAAGCGCATATCGGCGAGGCGGGGGTGCTCAACGAGCGCAAAGAGCATTTATTAAAGGAGCGGGAACGCCTGCTTTCTTCCATCACGGAAAACGAACATCGCTGGGAGGATCGGTTGGCGCAGATTGAGCGCCTTAAAACCAGCGATACCGCCGGCCGGGATATGTTGAAGGAACTCGATGATGAGATTGCCGCAGCCGATGCGGAATTAAAGGACCTGCAGCAGGCAGTGGAGCTGAAGGAGAACACGCTTAACGCCCAGAAAAACAGCATCATCGAATCATTAAACCGCCTGTCCGACGCAAAGAGCCAGCTTTCCAGAATGGAGGCCATGACGTCTGCGCTCAACCAGCGCTTGGGCGCGGTAGCTGCGGATCAGGAATCAAACGCGCAGGAGCGCGAGGGACTGGAACAGGAGCTCCAAGACGCGCAGGGGGAGTGGGACGCGCAGCAGCAGAAAAAGCGTGCGTTCCTCAATGAAAAGGATCGCCTCAACGATGAGCTAAAGCAGGCGCAGGAGGAGAACCGTTTATCGCAGGCGCGCCTCCATGAACTGGAGCAGAACTGCAACGCCATGCGCTCCCGCTCCAACGTATTGGAAGAAATGGCGCGCGCCCATGAAGGGTATTACGCAAGCGTTCGCAACGTATTGAAGGACTGCGAGCGGGACGTAGCGCTCCGGCGCAGCGTATTGGGCGTGGTGGCGGAGCTTATTTCCGTGCCGCAAAAATATGAAACAGCGCTGGAAATGGCGCTGGGCTCCTCCCTGCAAAATATCGTCACCCCCACGCCGGAGGACGCAAAGCGCGTCATCGACCATTTGCGCGCGCGACAGTACGGCAGGGCGACGCTGCTGCCCGTCTCCGCCATGCGGGGAAGGCTGCTGAACGCGGAAGAACGGGAAACGCTCCGCATGCCGGGTTGCATCGGCATTGCGTCCGAGCTTGTGGGGTTTGAGGAACGCTACCGCAGCGTGGTGGAAAACCTTTTGGGACGCACCGTGATTGTAGAGAACCTCGATGCCGGTATCGCCATCAACAAGCGCGCCAACTCCGCTTTCCGTATCGCAACGCTGCAGGGGGACATTATCAATCCCGGCGGCTCCATGACGGGCGGCAGCGTGCAGAAGCGAGAGTTTAGTCTTTTAGGGCGCGAGCGGGAATTGAAGGAACTTGAGCGCAGCATCCGCGAGGCGGAGGCCGCCATCAAGTCACAGGGACAAAAGCGCGCACAGGCGGAAGAGGCGGTGGAAACGCTCAAACTCACGCTCCAGCAGGCGGAAGCTGCCCTGCACGCGCAGGATATTGAAAGTGCCCGCCACAAGGAAAAGCTGGAGCTGATCGAGCGCGATCTGAAACAGAACGCCCAAAAGGCGGAGCGCATGGAGTTGGAATGCGCGCAGATCCGCGACAACCTTGCGGATATCGAGAAGGAGCGCGAAGGGCTTTCTTCCGTGCAGACGGGCATTGAAGCGGGCAGCGCGGCAACCCAGGAGGACGTGCAGCGAACACAGGCGGAGCTTACGCGCCTGCGCGCGCTGCAGGAAGAGCTTTCCGCCGCCATGACCGAGCGCAAGGTCAGGCGCATGGCGCTCAAAAAAGAAGAGGACGCTGTGCTCTTAGAAACCAGGCGGCTCGAGCAGGAACTTCGGGATACGCAGCGCATGATCGAGGGAAATAAGGCCGCGCACGCAAGAACGCTGGAGCAGGAAACGGCATTAACGCAGCAGCTGCAAGCGCTCAACGAGGTGATCGCGCAGGAACAGGCGGCGGTGGACCTCCGCAAAGAGGAGCAGCACGCCATGGAGGAAGAGCGCCTGCGCCGCTCACAGACGCTTTCGGATACCCGCGCACGCAAGGACGAGCTCAATACCCGTCTGCGGGAACTTGAGGAAAAGCGCCACAAACAGGAACTGACCAAGAGCCGCACGGAGGTGGAGCTTGAAGCCATGGTTCAGCGCATCATGGCGGATTACGAGCTCACGTATGAAGAAGCCCTGCCGCTGCGTACGGAAGGGATCGCCATCACGGCGGCGCATGTGCGCATTGACGAGCTCAAAAAGGATATCCGGGCTTTGGGCACCATCAACGTCAACGCCGTGGAGGATTATGAAATTTTAAACGAGCGCTATACCGCGCTCAATACCCAGTGCGAGGATTTGAATCGCGCGGAGCAGGATCTCAATACCCTCATCGGCGAACTGACCCAGACGATGGAAAAGCAGTTCCTGCAGCAGTTTACGCGCATTCAGCAGAATTTTACCGCCGTGTTCGAGCAGCTCTTTGGCGGCGGTTACGCGGAACTGCGGCTTTCCGACCCAAAGGATGTTTTGAACTGCGATATCGATATCATCGCCCAGCCGCCGGGCAAGAAGCTGCAGCTTTTGACATTGCTTTCCGGTGGGGAGCGTGCGCTCACGGCCATCGCGCTGCTGTTTGCCATGCTCAAGCTCAAACCCACGGTGTTTTGCATACTCGATGAAATCGAGTCTTCGCTCGATGAAGTCAACGTCACGCGCTTTGCAAACTATTTACGGGAATATTCTGACGATACGCAGTTTATCCTCATTACGCACCGCAAGGGCAGCATGGAAGTCTGTAACGCGCTTTACGGCGTTGCGATGGAGGAAAAAGGCGTTTCCAAGATCGTATCCGCCCGTTTTCAGGAGGCGGGCTGAGGCCACAGGGATAAGGGAGAAGGAATATGGAACAAAAGATCAGCATATTTGAGCGCCTGAAACAGGGCTTGAGTAAGACACGGGACAGCTTTCTTGCCTCTGTATTTACGGGGCGGGACAGCATCAACGGTGACTTTTACGAGGAGTTGGAGGAAGCCCTCATTATGGCGGATGTGGGCGCGGAGCTGACCGGCCGCCTGCTTGACGAGCTAAAGGACATTGTAAAGGAACAAAAGCTCCATAAAACCGCCGAAGCGCGCGAGGCGCTAAAGGGCATCTTGGCAGCGCATATGCGCACGGAGGAGCCGTTTTTGTCCGAAGAGGGACGACCGGGCGTGCTGCTGATTGTGGGCGTCAACGGCGTAGGGAAGACGACCTCCATCGGCAAGCTTGCCTCCTATTATAAACAGCAGGGGAAAAAGCCGATGCTGGCGGCGGCGGATACCTTCCGCGCGGCTGCCGCCGAGCAGCTTGGCATTTGGGCGGAGCGCGCCAAGGTACCCATGATACGACACGGGGAGGGTGCCGACCCTGCCGCCGTAGTGTTTGACGCCATCCATTCGTTTAAAGCAAAAGGCTGCGACCTTTTGATCTGCGATACTGCGGGGCGGCTGCACAACAAAAAGAATCTGATGCATGAGTTGGAGAAAATCCGCCGCGTCATCTCAAAAGAATTGCCGGACGCCACCTGCCGCGTACTTCTTGTGCTGGATGCCACCACCGGGCAGAACGCCATTGCGCAGGCCAAGGCCTTTGGGGAAGCGACAGGGCTTACCGACGTGGTGCTCACAAAGCTGGACGGCACCGCCAAGGGCGGTATGGCTGTAGCGGTCAAGGAAATGCTCGGTCTGCCCGTGCGGTTTGTCGGTGTGGGGGAACGGATTGAGGATTTACAGCCCTTTGACGCGGAGGCGTTCTGCGCGGCGCTGCTGGGGGAATAACAAAAATACATGCCATAGGGGGAAGTATGGGGCGTATTGTAGTGGCGTATCAGACGAAGTATGGAACGACCAGGACCTATGCGGAGTGGATCGCAGAAGAAACAGGCGCTGATCTTTTAGAATTCAAGCGCGCCAAGCTGGAACAGCTGCTCCGTTACGATACCATCGTCTACTGCGGCGGGCTCTACGCGGGCGGCATGCTGGGATTTTCCCGCATCCGCAAACAGTATGCGGCGCTAATAAAAGGAAAACGCCTCATCGTTGCCGCGGTGGGCGCTACACTCCAAAGGGAGAAGGCGCTTGAGGAAGTGAAAAACGTCAACTTTACGCCGGAAATGAAGGAACGCGTGCCGCTGTTTTTGCTTCGCGGCGGACTTGCCTATAACAAGATGGGCGTTGTGGATCGCGTGCTGATGGCCTTATTGGTCGCCTCCATCCGCCGCCAGAACCCTCAAACGCTGGATGTGGACTCCAAGGGCATACTTGGCAGCTATAAAAAGACGGTCAGCTTTGTCAATCGGAGACAGATTGTGCCAATTGTCGAGGCCGTCCGGGCGGAATAAAGACATTATTGCTTATACAAAAGAAACGGGGCTGTCCGTATGGACAGCCCCGCAATTTATTCATCCAAATCCAGGTCCAGGTCTTCTTCCCGCCTGTGCTGTTTTGCGCGGCGGCCCTTCTTCGAGGTATCCTCTACCGGTTCCTCCTCTTCGGGGACATCCTCTTCGTCGAAGAGATCGTCGTCGTCACGGCGGAAGAACCAACCGCCCCGCTTGCGCTTGGGCTCCGGCTTTTCTTCCTCTTCTTCTTCCTGCACAGGTGCGGGGACATGGGGCTCCACGGGCCGCCGTTCCGGTTTCTGCGGTACAGCGGGCTGCTGGGGCGCTATGGGGGCTATGGGCGCTTCGGGCGCCTGTGGCACGGGTACCGCCTCCACCTGCGCAACGCCAAGCTCGGCGCGGTTCTGCGCCACCATGTGATGGTATTCCATCAGGTAACGCTGTACGTCCATTAAAATTTCATCCGCATATTGCTTTGCGCCGTTGTAGACGATGGTTGCGTTGCGCTCCGCGTGCTGCTGCAGCAGCTCCGCACGGCGCTGCACTTCCTGCGAGACTTTATCCTCCGCTACGCGCGCTTCAAACTCTTCCTCGGCCAAAAGGCGGATTTTTGCAGCTTCGCGCTGGGCCTGCTCCACGATATCCACGGCTTCCTGGTTGGCGTGGTCTAAAAGCGTATCGGCTTCAATGAGCACGCTGTTTGCGCGGCGGATGTCTTCGGGTATGGTGACTTTTAAGTCGCCCAGGAGATCATACAGCTCGTCCACATCCACTATTCTGCGGTTGCCGGAAGAAAATTTCTGGCGCGGCGCGCTCTCCAATACCTGCTCTATCTGGGAAAGTACGGTAAAGATCCGCAAGGATTGCTCGTTTTGTGTGCTCATCGCTTTTTACCTTTCAATGAATAATAGCGCTCATCGCTTTGTCAGGCATAGGGGATAGTGCTTATTGCTTTGTCAACCTTTTTATAATAGTGCTCTTGTTTACTGCGGGCACCAGATCGTCGATATTGCCGCCCAGCGCGCAGACCTCGCGTATGACGCTGGAGCTTAAATACGAATGCTCCGGTTCGGCCATGAAGTATACCGTATCAAGATCGGGCGCCAGCCTGCGGTTCATGGAGCTGATCTGAAACTCGTATTCAAAATCCATGACGGCGCGAAGGCCGCGTATGATGTGCCGCGCGCCGATGCTGTGCGCGTAATCCACCAGCAGCCCTTCAAAGGAGCCGGAAGTGACGTTTTTTAGCCCTTCTGCGGCTACGGCGTCGTCGATAAAGGCAAGCCGTTCCTCAAGCGTAAAAAACGGACGCTTTCCCGCGTTGACCAATACGGCCACAACCACGTGGTCCATGAGCACCGCGGCGCGGCGCAAAATATCCATATGCCCCTCTGTAAGCGGGTCAAAGCTGCCGGGGTAGACGCCTATCTGCAATCGGGGTTCCTCTCCGCCCTCAAAGGGCTACAAAAAAGCTAAGCCCGGTGTCGCCGTATTTGCGGGTATCCACACAGGAAAACAATCCTTCTGTTGCGGCGGGGGGCTCTTTCCACGCATGCTCCACAACCGCCTGGCCGCCGTGGGCGATAAGGCCCTTGGAAAACAAAGCTGTAAGCGCCTGCTGCGCGCCCGCCTGGTAAGGGGGATCTAAGAACACAACGTCAAAAGGCTCTTTGCCGGAAAGCCGCTCCAAGGCCGAAAGCGCCTCGGATTGGAACACAACAGCCTTAGAGGAAAACCCGAGCGTATCGATGTTCCTGCAGATGATCTCGCAGCATTCCGGGCTGTGGTCGTTGAATACGGCATAGTTCGCCCCGCGCGAAAGCGCCTCGAGCCCAAGGTTGCCGGAGCCTGCGTAAAGGTCCAATATCCGCGCGCCGGGCAATGAGAACTGGAGAATTCCAAAGAGCGACTCTTTGACACGGTCCAGCGTAGGACGCGTGGCTTGTCCCTTCGGGGCAACGATCTGCCTCCCGCGCGCCGAACCTGCGATGATGCGCATTGTCCCTCCCAAGAATTCCAGTTTTTTCGCCTTTATTGTACCATAAAACGCATGGCGTGCAAAGAATGAATGCCATGTAAACAAAATCAGGATACCTGTTTCGCAGGCATCCTGACTTCAGGCGTGGCAGGTCTTGCTTGGGAGCGGTATATATTTGACCGGGTTACCCCCCGCAGCGGCCGTAACGCCTTGTAAGAGCGGCAAGTTTTTCCGACAATGCGGGCGTACATATACCCGGCTTCATGCGCCATTGCCAGTTGCCGTTCACAATGCCGGGCGTATTCATGCGGCAGCAGGGAGGAAGCTCCAAATAATCCTGCATCTGGGCTACGAACAGGTCCGCAACCGAGCCCATGCCGCCGCGGATGAACCCCCAAATTTCGCCTTCTTCCGCATTGAGGCCAAGGTAAGCCTTTGCATGCGCATATTCTGAGCGCGTGATTTCCGTCAGCCATCCGGAAAGCGTGGCGTTATCGTGCGTGCCAAGGTAGCAGACGCAGTGATTGGGATATGTATGAGGGAGATAATTGCCCGGCTCCCGTTCGTCAAACGCAAATTGCAGCACCTTCATGCCGGGGTAGCCGGAATGCGCTAAGAGCGCCATGACTTCCGGCGTTAAATACCCCAAATCCTCCGCAATGATGGAAAGAGAGGAAAACCGCTGCTGCATGGCGTCGATAAGCCTGCTTCCCGGTCCCGCGTTCCAGTGTCCGTGCTCCGCGGTGGAGTGGCCGTAAGGGACGCTGTAGTAGCTTGCAAGCCCGCGGAAATGGTCGATACGGATGACGTCGAACAGGCGCGCCGCCATTTCGATCCGGTCCATCCACAGCGCGTAGCCGCAGCGTTCCATTGCCGCCCAGTTGTAAAGCGGGTTTCCCCATAATTGACCAAAACTGCTGAAGAAATCCGGCGGCACGCCCGCGACCTCTATAGGGTTTCCTTCTTGATCCAGCAAAAAACATTCCGGCCTGCTCCAGACCTCCGCGGAATCATAGGCCGCGTAGATGGGCAGGTCCCCAATCAGGCGGATGCCCTTTTCCCGTACATAGGAGCGGAACTGTTCCCATTGCCGGAAGAAAAGATACTGCACAAACGTATAGAAATCCACCTTGTCTTGAAGAAGGCGATTGTAGTGCGCGAGCGCTTCCGGCCGCCGCTGACGGATATCCTGTTCCCATTCAATCCAGGGGCGCATGGAAAAATGCTCTTTAAGCGCCATAAACAGCGCGTAATCAGGCAGCCAGCCCGCGTTTTCCTTACAAAACGCGGCAATTTCAGGCCGCAGGGCAGAAAAGCCCCGCGTATAGGCGCGGTATAAAAGCGGATAGCGCTGCGCATAGATTGCGCCATAATCTACGCGATCCGCGTCTTCGCCCCATGCGCAGGCGGCGACCTCTTCTTTTGTAAGCAGCCCTTCCGCAATCAACAGGCCAAGGTCGATAAAATACGGATTTCCTGCGTACATGGAGAAGGATTGATAGGGCGAATCGCCGTAGCCGGTATGGCCTACGGGCAGCATCTGCCAGTAGCGCTGTTTGGCTTCACATAAGAAGTCCGCAAATTCGTAAGCCGCCTTGCCCAGGGTGCCGATGCCGTAGGGGGAGGGCAAAGAGGAAAGATGCATCAATATTCCGCTGCTGCGTTCCATTCGTTCCACTCCCGTCATCCTTTTACAGCGCCCGCGATCACGCCTTTGATGATGTGCTTCTGGCAGGTCAGGTAAAACACAACGATGGGGATGATGGATAATACCAGCATCGCCATCATCGCCCCCATATCGATGGAGCCGTATCCGCCCTTGAGGTACTGGATGGCGATGGGGATGGTCCGGTGGTTCGAATCAAGAAGCAAATAAGGCAGCAGATAATCGTTCCAGATCCACATGGCGTTGAGTATGGCGACGGTCACCGCCGTGGGACGCAGCATGGGGAATACGATATGGAAAAACGTGCGGATGGGTCCGCAGCCGTCGATCATGGCCGCTTCCTCAATATCCGCGGGGATGGATTTGACAAACCCGCTGAACATGAACGTGGAAAGCCCCGCCCCGAACCCGAGGTAAATCAGGATAATACCAAACGGATTGTCAAGATGCAGCATGTTTGCGAACTTGGACATCGTGAACATCACCATCTGGAAGGGGACGATCATGGAAAACACCAGCGCAAAGTAGACGACCTTCGTATACGTCCGCTTCACGCGGGTGATGTACCAGCCCGCCATGGCGGTAAAGAGCACGATGACCGCCACCGAACAAATTGTGATAAAGAGCGACCAGCCGAACGCCTGGAAAAAGCCGATCTTTTCAATGCCGCTCAGGTAGTTGGCCAATCCCACAAATGTCTTTCCGCCGGGCAGGGAAAACGGATCGGTGCTGATAAACAGCTTCCCCTTAAAGGAGTTGAGGAGCACGATGCAGATGGGCGCCACAAACAGCAGGGAAAGCAGCGTGAGCAATGTCGTGAGGACCGGGTTTCTTTTCGCCGTTTTCATTGTTCCACCTCCCTGCGCCGCGTGAACTGCAGTTGGATAAGCGAGATCACGGCCACCAGCACGAAGAAAACGACGGCTTTGGCCTGCCCTACGCCTTCCCAGCCGGTGCGGGCATAGAACGTATTGTAAATATCCAGCGCGAGCATGGCCGTCTGCTTGGAGGGCGCGCCCGCGGTCAATGCAAGGTTTTGGTCAAACAGCTTAAAGGAATTGGTCACGGTCAGGAACGTGCAGATGGTAATGGCGGGCATCACCATGGGGATGGTGACGTTTTTCAATACCGCCCATTTGCCCGCGCCGTCCACCCTGGCCGCGTCAATGAGATCCGTCGGGATGCTTTGCAGCCCCGCGATATAGATGATCATCATGTAGCCGATCAATTGCCAGTTCATCAGCAGCACAAGCCCCCAAAAGCCGTATTCCGGCTTGTAGGTGAGCGTGACGCCGAACTGGTAGAGGATGCCGTTTAAGAGTACCTGCCAGATGTAGCCCAGCACGATACCGCCGATGAGGTTGGGCATAAAGAATACGGTGCGGAATACGTTCGTCCCCTTTATTCCTTTGGTCAGCAGGGAGGCGAGCCCGAACGCAAGCACATTGATGGTAATCACACTCACTACCGCGAATTTTGCGGTAAAGCCAAGGGCGTTTAAAAACTCCCTGTTGTTGGTGAACGCTTTTACATAATTTTCAATCCCCACCCACTTGGCGTTGGTGACGGTCGTAAACTCCGTAAACGAAAGATAAAGCCCCATCAAAAACGGGATCGCAAACGCGATAACAAACGCAAGGAGCGTAGGCAACAGAAAAAAGGCAACGTGTTTTCGAAGCGACCGTTCCACAGATCGCACCTCCTTATTTGGAGTACTGCTCCGCACATGGCGGGGCACAGGTTAAAGGGAATAAAGGACCATAATAACCCTGCTTAGGGTTAAAGGTAATCGGCGCTTTAGAGCGCCGCGTCTTCGGCGGGAGACACCTCGGACACTAGGCCCGCGGGCCGTCGCGATAGATTTTTTGCTTTGGAGAGACTGCGTGCCCCCGAATGATACATTCGGGATCTTACAAGGATTGATTTGCAGCCTTTGGCTGCCCAACCAATCCAACCCCTTCGTTAAGAACGTCCGTGCCCAGGGGGCGCGGGGGGCGAAGCCCACCCGCTATTAAATAAATACTCTATCGTCGTTGCCGAAGGCGGCGATACCTTTGTGAAAATGCAAATATATCGCATGCATTTATGACACGCCAGGAGGCTGGAGGCAGCGCCTCCAACCTCCCCTTTTTGACTGTCTGTGCTTGCGCATATCATGCGGAGCAGCATTATTTTAGGAGGCCGCGCGTTCGGACGCCCAGGAGTCGATGACGATCTGGGTGACTTCCGCCCAGGTCTTGCTGCCCTGCGCGTACTCCAGCAGCGCATCGCCAAAGTAGTTCTTGAACTCTTCTGAGGGGAAAGCGGCAAACGTCCACGCCACGGAGGTTACGCCATCCTTTTCCATCCATGCGAGCACTTCGCGCGCAAGGGGATCGGTAGGTTTTTCGTCGTCTTCAAAGGTATTGAAGGGGGCGATAAACCCGAGCTTATCCTTGACAAAGCCCTTGCCGGTTTCACTGGAGAACAGCCATACGAGGAAATCGATGGAGGCCTGCTGCTTTTCGGGGGAAACCTGGCTGTTGATGCACAGGTAGTTTTCGGTGCCGATGCACAGGCCCTGGTTCTCTTCACCCGCAACGCCGGTGTAGATGGGCAGGAACTTGATATCGGCGTCCGCTACCGTGTTGCCTTCCACGCCGAGTATCTGCGATGCGCCCCAGTTGCCGTTTTGCACCATGGCGCAGCGGCCCAGCGCAAATTCCGCCATGGAGTCGTTGACGGAGATGTTGCCTAATAAGCCTTTCCGGGAAACGGAGTTGTTGATGTAGAGGTCGAATATGTTGTGGTAGTTTTCGCCGTATTTGAATGCGATGGTATTTGCCGCAAGGCCCGCGAGTACGGTGTTGTCAAACGCGGTGTTGTCCTTGAACTCATAATAGAGCGGCAGGTTGGCAAGGTGGGTCTGCCAGCGCCACTGTTCGCCGGCAAGGAGGGAGGTGGAGGCAAACACGCCCTCGATGTTCAGCTGGTCCTTCTTTGCCTGCATATCCTCCACAACGGCCTTGAGCGCTGTGAAGTTCTTGATTTCGTCCAGGGACTTCGCTTTCGCGCCGTCCAGTGCAAAATACTTGCTCATGACGGCGTTGTTATAGATGATGCCGTAGCCTTCCACCACGTAGGGGACGCCGTATACGCCTTCGCCGCTTGCAACCGCCAGGCTCTTATCGGAGAGCATGCTGTAAAGCTCGGTATCTTTCAAGTCCAGGCAATAGTCCTTCCAGCCCGCATAGCCGACAGGCCCGTTGATCTGGAATATGGTGGGAGCGTCCGCCTTTGCGATCTCGCTCTTGAGGGTGGATTCATAGGTGCCCGCGGCGGCCGTTTCCACCTTCACCTTGACGCCGGTTTCAGCTTCATAGGCGGCGGCGATCTCGGTATATACTTCGGCAATTTCAGGTTTGAAGTTGAGGTAGTAAATTTCCACAGGCTTTGCCGGGGCGGGCTCGGCGGGCTTTTCCGGCTCCTGGGCGGGAGCGGGCGCTTCTGTTGCCGCAGCGGGCTGGGTCGTGCCCGCGCAGCCCGCGAGGGATGCGGCGCACAGCAAAAGGACGAGCAGGAACGCAAGTGTCTTCTTCATTGATTACACCTCTTTCATGTTATTGGGTTGGGCTTTTTATCGATGCGGACACGGCCGCAAATCATAATCGACCTGAAGCAGGGGGAAGACGGTATTGCGCCTGTATTTAAGAAACGGAAATGTTCTGGATGGAACCGCCTTCGCGCAGCGTGGTGGAGAGCACGACATGGCGGTTGGGGCCTTTTTCTTCGATTAGGTCAATGAGGATGCCCGCGCTTTCCCTTGCCATTTCATCGGCGGGCTGTTCGAGCGTGGTGAGCGTGGGGACGGTATATTTAGACAGCTCCAAGCCGTCTATGGCGATGACGGAGCAATCCTCGGGTACTTTCTTTCCGTGGTTCGTGATGGCCTTGATGGCGGCGATCGCCATGGCGTCCGCAATGGTAAATACGGCGGTAAAGCCGGCGCCTTTGTTTAAAAGGCGCTCCATGCCGCGGTAGGCGTCTTCCATATCAAAGCTGCCGGTGCATTCCACCAGGGACTCGTCATAGGGGAGGCCGCAGTCCAAAAGCGCCTGTTTGTAACCGGAAAAGCGCAGTTCACTGATGGAGGTGTCACCCTCCCTTGCAATGAGCGCGGCGATCCGCGTGTGCCCGCAGGCGGCAAGGTGCTTTACGGCATGATACGCTTCCTTTTTATCGTCCACCGCCACGGAGGAATAGCTGCCGGTATCCAAACTGCCAAACGTATTGGTATAGCTGCAGCATACAAAGGGGACGTTCAGGCGCGCCGTATCCTGCGGGGAATAGTTGAACCGGCCGCCTAAGAGCAGGATGCCCAAAAGCCTTCTTTCGGTCGCGAGCGAGCAGGCCGTCTTGATTTCATCGTCGTCGGAATTGATCTGGTGCAGCGCCACGGAGTAGCCGCGCCTGTGGATTTCCTGCTCCACGCCCTTGATGACCCGCGTAAAGAAGGGGTTGGAGACGCCGCGCACCACCAGCGCGATGGTATCGGAACTGGTGCAGACCAGGTTTCGCGCGCTGTTGTTGGGGATATACCCGCTTTGTTCAATCACTTCCGTTATGCGCTTGCGGACGGCGTCGCTGACATCCTGATGGTTGTTGAGTACGCGCGAAACGGTGCTCACGCTCACGTTGCACATACGGGCGATATCTTTGATGGTGTTTTGCTTCACTATGGTTTCTTCCTTCTGTGTATTGAGGAACGATGCCGGGACAAACAGAAAAAGTTGCTTGTGTAAGGATGAATGATAGATCAAATTGACTGGAAACGTTACTGGAAACGTTTCCAGAACCTACAAATTTATTATATCGCTTGGACAAGCTGCCTGTCAATACAATTTATGGTTATATTGACAGGCAGGTTTGGCTTTGCAAATATGTACAAATTATAAAAGCATATCATATGGGGCACACGAATTTTTCCACAGGCTTGCAAACGGCCCGCGCATTCGCAATAATAGATGCGGGAGGATAGATAGATGCTTTTATTGAAAAACGGACTTGTACTGAGCATGGCAGGGCCCGCCTTTACAGGCGATGTATTGATTGAGGACGGCAAGATTGCCGATGTCGGAGAACGTTTAAGCGCCCCAGGCGCCGAGATTGTGGATTGTACAGGCAAATATGTGCTGCCCGGCTTTGTGGACGCCCACTGCCATATCGGCATGTGGGAGGACGGCATGGGGGACGAGGGGGCTGACGGCAATGAAAATTCCGACCCTGTTACCCCGCAGATGCGGGCGATCGACGGTTTAAATCCGTTTGATCCCTGCTTCAAAGAAGCGCGCGCGGCGGGCGTCACCACCGTTGTGACGGGTCCCGGCAGCGCCAACGTCATCGGCGGGCAGTTTGCGGCGCTCAAGACTTACGGGCGTTATGTTGAGGATATGCTCATTCAGGATCCCATCGCCATGAAGGCCGCCTTCGGCGAAAACCCCAAGCGCGTGTATACGGAACAAAAGGAAGCGCCCTATACGCGTATGGCCATCGCCGCCCTGTTCCGCGGGGCAATGGTGGAAGCGCAGGAATACGCGCGCAAGCTGAAGCTTGGCGAAGAGGATGAAGACAAGCTGCCCGACAGGGACCTGGGCTTAGAAGCGCTGCTGCCCGTATTGCGCGGGGAGCTGAGGCTCAAAATGCATGCCCACCGCGCGGACGATATCCTGACGGGCCTGCGCTTGGCCAAAGAATTTAACCTTTCGGTGACGCTCGACCACTGCACGGAAGGGCATCTCATATTGGACGTATTGAAAGAGCAGACCGAAGCGTTGGGAGCCGGCGTCATATTAGGGCCGCTGTTTTCCGACCGTTCCAAGATCGAGCTCAAGAATATGACATTCCGCGCGCCCAAGATGATGTATGAGGCGGGCATTCCCTTTGCGCTGATGACGGACCATCCGGTGATCCCCATACAGCATCTTCCGGTCTGCGCCGCGCTCTGCGTGCGGGAAGGGTTACCCGAAGACGCTGCTTTGCGCGCCATCACCATCAACGCCGCAAACGTCGTGGGCCTGGGTTCGCGCGTAGGGAGCCTGGAAGCGGGCAAGGATGCGGACGTCACCATTTACGACGGGCATCCGCTTGACGTCAGGAGCCATTGCCTGCGTACCATCATCAACGGGAAGACTGTGCATCTTGCGGATGCATAATCCGGGGAGGATACTATGCTTCGACCGACACATACCATCATTGACCTTGACGCGCTGCGTCATAACATAGCCGTACTGCGTGAGCACGTAGGCAGGGAAACGAAATTCATGGCGGTGGTAAAGGCTAACGCCTACGGCCACGGCATTGTGGAAACCTCGCTTGCGGCGCAGTACGCGGGCGCGGAGTACTTGGGCGTATCCATCCCTGAAGAGGGCATGAAGATACGGGACGCGGGCGTTACCGCCAACATCCTCATATTGGGCGGCATGCTGCCCGAGGCGGCGGAGCTTGTCGTCGCTTACGACCTGATCCCTACCGTGTATAGTTTCGCCCTGCTCGAAGCGCTCCAGCAGGAGGCGCACAAGCATAACGCCGTCTGCCGTATCCACATCAAAGCGGATACGGGCATGAACCGCATCGGCGTAAAGACCGTAAAAGAGTTCAGGGAACTGTTAGGGAGGGCGCTCGCCTGTCCCAATATCAAGGTGGAAGGGCTGTTCACGCACTTTGCCGTAAGCGAGATCCCGGATAAGAGTTTTACCATAGAGCAGGGCAGGCGGTTTTTGGAGTTTATCCACGCCGCCCGTGAGATGGGCGTATCCCCGCTGCTGCACGCAAGCAACAGCGGCGCATTATTGGATCTCCCGGAAGAACTCAAATTTGATATTGTACGCGCGGGAATCGCCATGTACGGCTATCATCCCGGCCCCGGCTGCGGGGAAGGCGTGGACCTCAAGCCCGTGCTCACCTGGAAAACCGCGATTACCCATGTCAAGCAAATAGAGCTCGGGGATACCGTCAGCTACGGGCGGCGCTATACGGCAACGGAGCCGCGCGTAATCGCGACGCTGCCGGTAGGTTATGGGGACGGGTATAAGCGCTGTCTTTCCAACAAGGCGTTTGTGCTCATACACGGCAAGCGCGTGCCGGTTGTGGGTACGGTCTGCATGGATCAGTTCATGGCGGACGTCACCGAATTAGACGCGGTCAGGGTCGGGGACGAAGCGGTGCTGCTTGGGTGCCAGGGGGAGGCCTGCTTTGACGCGGACGAAATGGCGAACCTTGCGGATACCATCAGTTATGAAATACTGCTTTGCATCAACGACAGGGTACCCCGCGTCTATACAGGCGGTTACCGGGCAATAAAGGACTCATAGCTTGAAAAAGGGGGAACCCGTATGCGGCAGGTGCTCACCCCCGCGCAGATGCGCGAAATGGAAGCAGAGATGATGGGGCGTTACCGCATCCCCGGCCTTGTGCTGATGGAGCACTCGGCGGCGGGAGTGGCGGAAGCCGTGCTGCGCCTGCTTCCGGGGCATGGGCGCGTACTCGCTCTCTGCGGGGGCGGCAACAATGGCGGCGACGGCCTCTGCGCGCTTCGGCAGCTCCATACGCTTGGAGTCAAGGCGGAGGGCGCGCTTTTTGTGCCGCCGCAAAGTTTGAAGGGCGACGCGCTGCTGCAATACGAGATGGCAATCGCCTGCGGTATCCCCGTTCGGCATGCTTCGGATGGAGCGGAGTTTCCGCTCGCGGCCGACGTTTTGATAGACGCTCTGTTTGGTATCGGCCTTAGCCGCACGGTGGAGGGCATATTTGCCCGCGCCATCGCGCGGATGAACGCATCGGGCGTTCCGGTGGTTTCGGTGGATATCCCTTCCGGTATCGACGGCGAGACCGGCTATGTGCTGGGCGCCGCCGTACGCGCAAATATTACCGTAACGTTCCAGAACAAAAAGCTTGGACATTTGCTGTTCCCCGGCCGCGAATATGCGGGGGAGGTTGTAGAGGTTCTCATCGGCCCGGCAATCAATTTACCGGAGGCCGCGTTTTCCTTGGAGGAAGCGGATATCGGCCGCCTGCTGCCCCCGCGCCCGCAGAATAGCCATAAGGGGCAAAACGGGCGGGCGCTGCTGATTGCGGGCAGCAAAAACTATGCTGGGGCCGCTTTGCTTGCCGCCAACGCCGCGCTGCGCGGCGGGTGCGGGCTATTGCATGCGGCGGTGCCAAAAGGCATACACCCCATGTTCGCGCGGTGCCCGGGGACAATCTGCCATCCCGTGGGGGACGGCGAGGAATGGAGCGTCGGCGCCGCAAAGGAAGCCGCGGCGCTGATTGAAAAAGCGGAAGTCTTAGCCATCGGCCCCGGCCTGGGAGGGGGCGAGGGGATCGCATTGCTTCTAAAGGAACTGCTGCTTTCCCAAAAGCCTCTTCTGATTGACGCGGATGGATTGAATACGCTCTCAAAGAACCGGACGCTGTTCTCCTTGCTGCATCCGAATGTCATACTCACCCCGCATCCGGCGGAAATGGCCCGGCTGATACGGGGAAACGTGGAAGATGTGCTGCACGCGCCCCTTGCAACGGCAAAGAAGGCCGCGGCGGACTGGAACTGCACGGTTCTGTTAAAAGGCGCTACCACTGTCATTTCAAGTAGCGGGCGCGTATGCCTCAACACCACGGGCAATTCCGGCCTTGCAAAGGGCGGCAGCGGCGACGTGCTGACAGGCATTATGCTTGCGCTGTTGGCGCAGGGGATTGCCGTTTACGATGCCGCCTGCGCGGGCGCGTACCTGCTGGGCGGTACAGCGGAAAAGGCGTATGACCTGCTCCGGACGCGCATGCTGCTCGCTACGGATGTGATTGACGCGCTGGGCGCGGAATAACGGGAGGAAAAAGGGAAATGCACGTTGCGTTTCATGAAACCGTACCGGATGAACTGCTGCAGTTTGCCGTGATCGCAGCGCGCCACGCGGGCAAATGGGTGTTCTGCATGCACAAGCATCGGGATACGTATGAGATTCCCGGCGGGCACAGGGAGCCGGGAGAGGATATCCTTTCTACCGCCAAACGGGAGTTGTTTGAAGAAACAGGCGCGCTTACTTATACGCTTGCGCCGGTCTGCGCCTATTCCGTTTGCGGGGAAGGGGAAGAGACCTTCGGCATGCTTTACGCTGCGAAGGTGGAGACGTTCGGCGAACTGCCGGATATGGAGATGGCAAACGTCTATTGTCTGGATACCCTGCCAGAACGGTGGACGTACCCGCAGATACAGCCCAGGCTGCTCGAATGGGCAAAAGCCCATTATGCGGCGAACGCATCCTGATTTTTAACAGGGAGGCAGAGCTATGAAAGAAAAAGAAATCTTGTTTGTGCTGCTACACCAGTTTGCGGATTGGGAGGCCGCCTCTCTGGCTGCTGCGCTCAACGAGTTGAATCCGAGCCGCGTCAAAGCCATAGCGCCCACAAAAGCGCCGATTTCCTCCATAGGCGGCTTTCGCGTGCTGCCGGATTATGACTTAGCCACCTATTCTGGTGAGTTTGACGCGCTCATTTTGATTGGCGGCAATTCCTGGAGGAAGGAAATTGCAAAAGAAGTACTCCCGTTGGTACAAAAAGCCGTAGAGTGCGGCGCTGTTTTGGGCGCGATCTGCGACGCTACGGTGTTCTTGGGCATGAACGGGTTTTTAAATGAATCGGCGCATACCAGCAATACACTTGCCGATCTTCAGGAAGCGGCGGGTGAACGCTATACCGGCCAGAATCGCTACCAATTGCGGCAAGCCGTGCGGGACAATACGCTCGTTACGGCCAACGGCACCGCATTTCTGGAATTTGGGAAAGAAGTCATGATCGCCCTCAATGCGGCTCCAAAAGAGGAGATAGAGGAATGGTACCGGGAGTTTAAGCTGGGGTACTACGAGGCGCGGGGCGCTATATCATAAGGGCTGCGGTGGGCATGATTTTGGCTGCGGCAGGCATGCTTGGTGCATGGATTGTACCCAAAGGAATAAGAAAAAGAGCAACCTTGAGGTTGCTCTATATCGATATTCAGTTGTGCTCAATGAGCGCTATTCTAACTCCATTTGGATCTTCCAGAAAGGCTAGGCTTCCAACCAATGTTGGAACTGGTTCCATGGTGATTTTAGCTCCTTTGGATTTTAGCTCTTTCACTGTAGCATCCAAGTCTTTCACATCCATTCCCACAGAATAGAAGCCAACTTCATGTACCGTATCTTTTATGAGTTCTACCATAGCATCCCCGTTCCCCTTCATTAATGTGATCATAATTCCAGGCAGGGGATTGTACTGGCTGTCTACTTCAAATCCCATGATTTCCGTATAAAACTTAATCGACTCATCCATATCTTGAACAATCATCGTAGCATACTTTACCTTGATATCCATGTATCCTCCTTATGCTGTATCTTGGAATTCTAATGGCACCGGCGCTTAGTTGCACCTTATTAAATCCATTATGGTTTGAAAGAGAGCGCTGTTTCAATATTCTTTTGCGAAAATTCAAGCCAAACGACGTCTTCCTTTTCAGCTTGTTCTTTGGTGAAAGAATCATACGATTCTTCTGTAACGGGTTTGTTATCAATAAAGTACGATATGGTCATGTCATCATTGGTTTGAGCCGACTCCATATACCCTAATGTATCGGTTTCATAGGTATTGGATTGGAACTTCAGCTTCCCGTACCCATTATCCGCCGCGCCGTTTGAATAATAAAATGTCCCGTCCGCTTTCAGCCATTCTAAACCTCGGTATACAATGTTGTATCCATAAACCTTACCATCCACCATATGCAGGATTTCGTAAAACTCCGGATTATTCTCTACTGTTAATTCAAGAACAACTTCGGGCGATTTGTCGCCATCCATATCAAGCACCGCAAAACGTGATGCTTTGAATATGGTTCCATAAAGCTCTTTGTTCGTTAAAAAGTCGTTCAGAAATACTTCTTTCTTGTTGTCTGTGCTGAAAAACGCAGCATTGTTCAGCAATACGGCCTGATATGGGGTTACGGCCGATTTATGATCAGAAGGCGTTTGAGGCTCTGCAGTTTCACTGGTGCCGTCCGGGGAAGTGGAAGGGGAAGGCGAATTCGTTGGAACACTGGTGGCGGAAATTTTGCCGCCATCTGCATTGCCGCTGTTGTTCGGATCCAAATTGTTTTCGTTGCCGGAACAAGCAGTCATGGAAGCGCTTAACAAAAGCACAAGAAGTACGCTCATCAGCCGTGATTTCATCCTGATCTCTCCTTTTAATAAAGCTTGCACGAAATAATGAAGAGCCCAGATTTCTCTGGGCTCTTCGTTGGTGCCGAAGGTGGGACTCGAACCCACACGGTATCGCTACCAACGGATTTTGAGTCCGTCACGTCTGCCATTCCATCACTTCGGCGGGTCACAAATGCTATTTTACTATAACGGCAATTTGATTGCAATGCCCTCTGTTGAGAAAACTTGCATTTTCAAAAATGCACATATTATGTTGCCAAACAAGGAGCGTTTCCTTGAACAAGCAAAGAAGCGGTTGCGGTAAACTGCCGAAACCGCTTCTTTTGCCGGTTTTTCTAATCCATCCTTAGAAATGCATGGGGATGAGGTCGATATACGCGGAGAGCGGCGCATCCTGCAGGAGCGAGTCGATGATTTGCCTGCCCAAAGGATGCAGCTCCCCTGTGTTGTATTTTTCCGCCTCGCTCTTAAAAAAGTCGGTGAGCATCGCAGCGCCCGCCATATATCCGTCCGTGCCCAGCTGCGCCTGCATTTGCGGCTGCAAAAAGTGCCTGCGGACAAATTGCCCATCCAGCTTCAGGGAGTCAAGGCAGAACCCAAGGAGCTGGCACCGCGCTTCTACGAGGTGCTCAGGCTTGAACTTGGCGCTTCCGCGCCGCGCAATGTACTCACGCGCGACCCACTGCGGCATGAACCCAACCTTGTATGCGCCGATATGCTGGTTCGGAATGAGGACGTATCTGGTCCCGGACGCCCTTACAATCTGGTCCAGCAACAGGTTTGCCTGCTTGATGCGCTTTCCGGTCGCAAACGGCCAATACGAGCCAACGCCTTCGCTCGTCATACCGGCCGAATCGATGATGCTGGGGTTGTTGAAGCCGCGCGGCGCAACAAGCCTCCAGAGCCAGGCGAGCGAGGGGGGAGAATATGCAGCAGCCCCAAAATGCCATAGGAAGGATTGTCCCTTGTGCTCATGGGCGTGCGTACGCCAAAGCTGCGGACGTCAACCTCAACGGCCTCCTCTACAATATCCGGCACGAGACGC
Organism: Bacillota bacterium; assembly: GCA_023455425.1. Classification (GTDB taxonomy): domain Bacteria; phylum Bacillota; class Clostridia; order Christensenellales; family CAG-138; genus JAEYLA01. The sequence goes on from JAEYCM010000010.1 coordinate 111,640, forward strand.
CGGGGGAGGATCACGCGCGGGTTGGGGCACGGCTTCCCGTCCGAATCCATCGTATGTTCCCAAACAAGACAGGTAGCGCCTTCAACACCCTGGATGTTCAAAAACACAAGGGGTTCTTTCGGCTGGGTCAATATCTTTTCATATTGGGGGGACGTGCCGTATTGCTTGATATGGTCCAGGCGCAGGAACCAGCCCTGTTCCGCATCCTTCACCACAAGCCGCCTGCTGCCCTTTTGCATGGCGGGATGGCACAGCGCCATATCGTCCGTTACAGGGCGAAGCGTGCACGTATCGGAGAGTTCCATATAGGTTTTCTCCCCGGTTACAAGGTTTTGCCCCAGCATAATCCTGCCGTCGGGCTCCTTGTGGATATTTTCTATCATCTCGCTTTTGCCGCCGCCCGAAGCCCCCTCGTGCATGATGACGATCTCGTTGTCATACGGGGTAACGACTTTGACGGTGGAGGCATGCGCCGTGACCCAGCCTTCCCGCTCGCCGATGTTGAGCAGGACGCCGTAAATGCCCTTCTTGGCGCTCGGACCCGGATACAGGTTGTAGGAGAACACTTCGTGCAGGTCTTTGAGCCTGTTGTGCACAACGATCTGCTTGCCGCTGAAATGGGTGTGCCGGAACGTCGGCGCAAGGTAGATAACCGCCCTGGGCTTAAAGCCGTCGGGCACAGCATCTAGGGGCAGGAACCCTTGCAGGTCCGCAAGCGCGCCCGCAAAAAACGCGGCGTTGAGCGGCGCAATCAAAAGCGAGTCGTAGCCGAACTCAGGCCCGCCGGACATAAACGGCATCACAATGAGCTCCTGGCCCTTGAGCCAGTCAAACGTTGCCTGCCGCAGCGGCTTAAATGGCTCGCCGTATACATCCGCGTATCTCGCTTTGTCCGTTTCGCCGTCGTCGCCCACAATCAGGCAGTCCGGGTCGCGCCTCCGCATATAGTCTTCCGTGTAATTGACGACGATGCCGTTTTTACACCGTACCACGGTCGCCTCCAGCTTTGTCTCGCTGGTTTCAACCTCATACTCCACGTTGTAGCTGTGGTTCTGCGCGCCGCCGAGGGCGAGGCTGATCAGCTCTTCCCTTGAATTGGGGCAGATGATGCGCTTGCTCCAATTTAGAAGAAGCGCGACGTCGCTTGGCAGGCGGAGCTTTTCCACCACCTGCTGCTTGATACTTTGTTGGTCCGGACGATACCGTTTGACCGTGCTCAATTGACCCATGTTCACCTGCATGACTAAAATCCTTTCTAAAAAAAACGCCGATATGCCAAACGTTGCTTGGCATATCGGCTTACTTTCAACTTAGCTTTCTTGCTAATTTGGTCCGTCTTCCGAAACTACTTCTTAATAACCATTTCTTCAAGATCACGGTCTACCGTGATCACAATCATCTTTTCGCCGGTCTTTGTGCTGATGTCCGAATGGGTGCTGACTATGGCTACATCGATCACTTCCGTAACCAATGTTTCCAGATATCCTCTCCCGCCTTCAAACAGCGAGGTACGCATTTTTTTAAAGAGCTCAATTCCTGCGGGAGTCTCGGTCAGCTTCTGCTCGGATGGGCTTAAAAATCCCGATAACCTCACCACAATCAAGTCCTTGGCTATAAAAGCACGTATCGTCTTTGGGCCCCTGCCCATGTACTCCATTTCAAATTTGCTTACCGCTTCACTAAGCTTTGCTTCCAATTGACCTTTTGTCATGAATAAATCTCCCCATGATATTTCATATTTTAGCTAAAATGATGTAATTCGTCAAGATATTTAAAACATTTTGCAATTTTTACTATTATAAATTGCACATGTGCGCTGCTTCCTATACGCCTCTAAAAACGCAAACAAAAAACCACAAGCGCGGCTCTTTCCAGCGGAATTCAACCGGCTGCCGAATGACGCGGCTTGCCATTCGGACAGGCATAAAACAATTGGAAATTGGTTGTTATAACAGATATAATGACTTGATGCATATTTTCCCAAAACGGGAGGAGTGAAAGATGTTAAGGCCAAAAGCTCTATTGGCTGCTATCCTTGTCCTGCTTCTGTGCGCGGGCTGTTCCGCCCAAGGCGGCAGCGACGCAAACGATGCAGGCAGCGTAAACGACGTAGGCAATGTAAGCGACGCAAGCGGTGCAGACGAAGTAAGCAGCATAGATAACGCAGGCAGCGCAAGCAACGCTACTTACCTGATCAACTGCCGGATGATAGACGGTACGGGCGGGCAGCCTGTCGACCACGCAGTCGTCGCCTTTCAAGACGGTATCATTACCGCGGCTGCGAGCAGCGAGTCAATCTCCATACCCGAAGGCGCAAAAGTGATTGACCTCAAAGGCGCTACGGTCATGCCGGGGTTCATCAACGCACATGTGCACCGGGCGTACAACGAGCAGACCCTGAAAAACTGGCTGATGGCTGGGGTCACGACTGTCCGCGACGAAGCGCCCATGGCGTCCGGCGATTTCTTGGCTGAAAGAGACCGCCTGAACCAAGACCCGGCGCATGCAAGGATCGTTTCGGCGACGCCGATCCTGAGCGTACCCGGCGGCTACGGCGGCGATTCCTTTACCTCCGCCGATGCTGCAATTGAACTGGCGAGCGAATATATTGCCCGGGGTGTGGAGGTCGTCAAGATTTCCATCGAGGACGACCTGCAGGGGCGCGTGTGGGAAATGCCCACATACGAAATGATAAAGGCCATCGTGGATACGGCCCACGGAAGCGGATGTAAGGTATCGGCGCATATCAGCCATGCGCGCAACCTGCAATGGGCCATCGACGCCGGGGTGGACGATATCGCGCACATGGTGGTGGAACCCGTAAGCAAAGAGACCGTGGATCAGGTGGTGCAAAAAGGGATCTACTGGGTGCCGACGCTGGAGCTCTGGAACGGTGTGAGCAGGGATTATGAGTTGGATTGGATCGACGTGGCAATGGAGAACCTTTCCGCCTTTTACAAGGCAGGAGGCAAGGTGGCGCTGGGCACGGATTTTGCCGGGTACTCCATCCGCTTTGATACCGGCTTCCCCATCACGGAAGTGAATCTGATGCGGCAGGCCGGTATGAACCCCATGGATATCATCGTTGCCGGCACGAAAAACGCCGCCGAAGTATGCGGCATCAGCAACGTGCTGGGCACCGTTGAGGTGGGGAAGATCGCGGACCTGTTTGTAGTCAACGGAGATCCGCTTGCCGAGGACGCGCCCTTTGAGGAATCGTTCTTGTCGGTCAGGATGGTGGTACACGGGGGCGAGATTGTGGTGGAGAATGCTACATAGACGGGTACCGTATATTATCCGTAGTAAAAAAGCCGCAGTGCGGCTTTTTTTGAGGTCTGGATTTCAGGATCAGCTGAAATACGTAGTTCGAAATTTAAGTGTACCTGCTGACAAGCGAGATTGAGCTCCACCGTTGCAAATTTGTTATGTGCTAAAAATCGACTTATTGTATCATTAGATAAAAAGATATATAATAACAGCATAAAGCAAAACTGGGTTTTTGCGACTTTTACGCTACATTCCGGATTGTGTTGTAAAATTTAATTATTGCAGGAAGAACAATACGAACGATAGTAATTATCTGTATTTAGAATTGAGACAAAAATGGAATATCCATCCAAGCCAAGACATGAATCTATAACTAGGACATGGGGAAACATGAAGTTTCGTCATGATTTTGGTGTAAAAATTGATAACTGGCTGAATCAGTTTGAAGATTCTGAAAAGCCAATGATGTTAAACCTGCTGAAACATTTTTGCTATTATACTGAAATAGGAGTTAACGAGAAAGTCGTTGCTCTACATAATAAATTCAAATCGGAATATTTCCAGGATGTTCCTAACGCTATTTATACAAAGATATACAAAAAATCTGGGGCCGGCTTTTCTGATATTGTATTTATATCATATTGGAAAAATAACGGATTATATGATTCTGCCATTCCAAATATTTTTGATATACTTCAGGATAATGTAACACCACCGGTTTTGGTAATCATTGATGATTACTTTGGTACTGGAAATACTTTTCTAAAGATGATGGACAAGATCATTGCTATTTGCCCGGAAATTATTAATTCAACAATATATTTTCTTACCATTCATGGGACAGGAGTGGGAGTAACTAATATTTTTGAATATAGGGACCAACATACTCTGAATTTACATGTAATTTCTTTTGAGCAAAGTTATGAGACTTTTAAGAACGATTATATCTATCCACAAGTTGAAGCGGAGATAGCCAAAAGGGAATATTTGGAAATATGCCAACGGCATAGTGTTAATCTTAATTATCAGCTTGGATATGAGCAAATCCAGTCTCTTGTGGCTTTTGAATACAATACGCCCAATAATACACTCGGAATATTTTGGCATAGTGTAGATGATTTTGTTTCACTATTCAAACGCCACCAAAAACAGCGAACAATGCTCGCTGACTTAAAGCAAAAAGCGGGCATGAATCGTATGGCGCAATTAATGCCTCCTATCGCTTATAATATTGATGCAGGAAAATATAATTTATTTTTGGTTTATTGTATTTGTTGGGGAAAGCAATTCTCCATCACAAGAGCTTGTCTTGATTTTGGGTGGACTTCCGAACAGTTGGACTATGCTTTACGTTACATAATTAGGCAAGGGTATATAAAAGTCGAAAATGAAATAATTATCCCCACCGAAGCACTGTCTTCTCACTTATTTAAAAGTAGAATTAAGGATTTTCAAAAGTACTATTATCAACTCAGATCAGAAGATAAAATTCCCTTAATAGAAACTGGCTATATACCTAAGAATTTTGAAGATAAATTTGCAGGGTACAAAGAATAAAGGAGGAAGAAACAGGTACCGGTTCCTAGAAAACGATAGATCAGTCATCTATCTATATGTGCAATGGTACTTTCTGCTTTATACATGCTGCGGTAGGTGGCGGCCTAAAGGCTCGCCAACCAACCTAACAGCATGCATAAAGCGCATGGCTTCGCCTTTGCGATAACCAATAGCCAGGCATATACCTCGCTTCGCTGCGGTCTATGCCTGACTCACTGGCAAAGCCAGTGAGTCTCGTTGTTCGTTTGAACGTCCCTTACAAACGAACAACGACGCATTTAAAGTCTAGGTAGGAACCGGTATCTGTTTTTCATATAATGAATAATCAACAACTTATAAATGCAATTGAAAAGAATTACATAACACAGACCGCTAAATTGCTGATTGAGGAATACAACGAACGACTAAGTAGCAATAGTGTACCTATCATATACAATCTTAGACATTTACGTAAATTGCTTGGAATCAAGAAAAAGGTTCAAAACCGTTTGTTTGGTAAAGAACGCTACAATTCATATAGAGAATTCTCAATTCCCAAAAAATCTGGTGCACAAAGAATAATCCAGGCGCCTTGTGATGAACTGAAAGCAATTCAGACTTGGATTAAGGAAAATATCCTTGATAAATTTCAAGTATCAGAATATGCTAAGGGGTTTGTCAAAGGAATTTCAATATATGACAATGCATTTCCACATGTGGGGAAAGAACTGGTGATAAATATTGATATTAAAGACTTCTTTCCAAGTATTACCTATGCTCAAGTTTTCAAGGTTTTTTATTATATAGGGTATACAAGAGAAGTATCCCATCTTCTTACCAAATTATGTACTAATGCAAATGATGTCTTGCCTCAAGGATCTCCAGCAAGTCCTGTATTGTCAAATCTTGTTTCACTTAAACTTGATAAAAGACTAAGTAAGTTGGCCGAAAGCGCCTCATGCGTATATACGCGATATGCAGACGACATTACTTTTTCAGGAGATAAAAAGATTAAATCCTTAGTTCCAATTATCTCAGAAATCATTATTGGAGAAGGTTATTGTATCAACGAGGACAAATTACGACTACAATATTCATTTCAAAGGCAGGAAGTTACCGGATTAATTGTTAATAAGAAGGTTTCTGTTCCACAGAAAACAATTAAAGAAATTGATGACGCAATATATTACTGCACTAAATACGGAGTAAATGAGCACATGAAACGAATCATGTGTAATAAGAGTTTCTACAAAGAGCATTTATATGGATTAGCTTATTTTATTCATATGATTGACAAGGAAAAGGGACAAAAATACTTACTTAAGCTTGATCAAATATTATGGCCCTATTGATGTAATAGTATTTATGAATAGTATAAAGCGCATTCTCCAATATTACTATCTCAACCTAGCCTTCACGCCCACTCCCGCCGCAACCGCTCCATCATCTCCAGCGTCCCCACCGTCATGGCTTCATCCATCACGGAGCTTTGCAGCAGGCCTTCGTTAATGCAGCGGTTGAAGTGCGCAAGCTCGTACACAAGCTCGTGCTTGCAGGGGTGGTTTAGCGTCACGGTCTCGCCTGTGGCATAGTGCACCGTGGCGGTGCGGGCCTTCCAGTAATCCGGGATTTCGATGCGGCCAAGGTCGCCGAATATCGTGGCGCCGTTTGTAGCCAAGACGTTTGTTGAAATCTTGCTTACAGCCAGGATCTCCCCGCCGATATTCAGGTTGATGACGCTCTGCTCGTCCACTTTAGAGTTGCCCTTGGTGCAAAGCCCGGAATAGGAGACGATCTCCCTGCCGAACAGAAATTGTAACAGGTGCAGGGAATAGCTTGCGTTCCCGTAGAGTGCGCCGCCGCCCGCAGAGGCGGAATGCAGCCACTCGTTGTAAACGGAACTGCAGGAGCTGGTGAAATCCACAAGATGGATTTTGCTCAAAGCGCCGGAGGCGATGCGGTCTTTTATTTCCTGCATCACGGGCAGAAATACCGCCTTTTGCGCCTCGGCAATAAACCGGCCTTTTTCCTTTGCAAGCGCAAACAGCTCTTTGGCCTCCGCGCTACTGAGGGTAAAGGGCTTTTCGCAGACCACATGGCGGCCATGGGTGAGCGCCAGCTTGGAATAGCGGTAATGCTCGCTGTTGATGGGCGCAACGTATACTACATCCAAGCTATCGTCAGCAAGCAATTCCTCATAGCTTCCATAGCTTTTTTCGATATTCAGCTCCGCCGCTTTTGCCGCCGCCTTTTCCGCGTTGCGGGAAGCGATTGCCACGGCTTCACCCGTTCCGGTTTCGCGCAAGGCTGCAACAAACCGGGGGACAATAGAGGCGGTGCTGAGTATTCCGTATCTGAGTTTTTCCATGCTATGCCTGTTCCCTTTCGATCGTAACGGTTTTCCCGGTTTCAACACTTTTGTGTACGGCCTCGGCGATCTTCTCCGCTTCCAGGCCGTCCTTCGTGCCTGCAACAAAGGGCTCGCCGGTAATCAAGCAGCGGATGAAATCGTTGATCGGCTCCACGCAGAAGCCGAACGGGCGGCCGTTGTACTCCTGCAGGAAGTAGGAATTGGGCGTGCGGTACTTCGAGTTGTCGAATATCTCTACGCCGCGGTTCTGGCTGTCGATACGGAACAGGGCGTTTTCGCACAAAATCTGGGTGCGGCCGTCGTTGTTCTTTGCAAACCCTTCGGGATAGATCCAGCCGTTTTCCACCGTCCAGTAGCAGCCGTTTTCCATCTTCAAAAACGCCTGTACGGTGTCGTAGGTATCGATGCCGCGGGATTTTAAAAGTTCCTTGGTGCCTACCGCGAACACCTCCGTCACCTCGCAGCCCATGTACCAGCGGATCTGGTCGTAGCAATGGGTGCCCAAGAAGTGGACGGGGGAGGAGTTATTTGACCAGCTGAACCACTTGGTCGGCACGTCGATAATATCGTCCATATTCATATACCCGCGGATGGGCAAGCCGACGCCCGACCTATTTAATTCGTTTTTGATCTGGATGGCCGCCGGATCCCAGCGCTTGTGGTAATCGACCGCCACGCGCACGTGATATTCCCGCTCCGCCGCGATGATGGCCCGGGCGTCTTCCAGGGTAGTGGCGAGCGGCTTTTCAATGAGTACATGCTTTCCGGCCTTGATGGCAGCCAGTGCGGGGGCGGCGTGGTAGCAATCCGGCGTCGCGATGGAGACGGCGTCAAGTTCTTCTTTGTTGAGCATGTCCGCCACATCGGCGTATGTCCGCACCCCGTATTCCGCGCCGATTTTCGTGCGCAGCGCTTCGCTTAAATCGCAGACCGCGACAAGCTCCGCGTCGTTGTTCCACTGATAGGCGCGGATATGATTAATGCCATAAATCCCGGCTCCGACGACGGCTACCTTGCGTTTTTTCATTGCTGCCTCCCGCTCATATTTAAGATAGGATCACTCGTTGAAAAAATAAAAACCAAATTTTTATTAGGTTCATGTCGCCATGCCCCATAAAACTTGGTTTTGCCTGCATTACCAGTGACAGCCCGCTATATTGTTTGGAATTTGCGTCCATTATACCATCCCGCGCAGCCGGTTACAATACGGCCTGTTGAGAAACAGTACCGGGCGAGTGAAGTGAGATCAGAACGGGCGGGCGTATTCCTCAAATCAGGCATGCCTCATCAGGGTTTTTACGTTCTTCCTACAATATCTTTCGTCAAATTCAGTAGATTAAATGATATACTGCCTTTCCTCTGCACCATATAATAGTAAATATGAGTTGCCTGCACCTTGGAGGAACGGAGGAAGACACATGGATAAGCTTGTTTATCAGCAAAGCAATCAAATCCTCGCGTCCTTTGAGTCCGTTTTTCAGAATGAAGAAATGCTTTTTCAGGTGGCGCAGTTGTTCCCTGTCCCCATCCAGATATTCACACCCGACGGCAACACCGTTTTTGCCAGCCGGGCTGTACTGGAGATGTGGAATATCTCTGATGCAGATCAGATCGTAGGCAAATATAATTTGCTCAAAGATCCCGTTGTCAACGAGCGCCTTGGGTTACAGAATTATGTACAGCGGGTGTTTGCGGGCGAGACCGTTCTGGTCCCGGATGTGCGGGTGCCGCTGGAGGATTTTTCAAAGTGGTATGGGATAAGAAATCCCGATTACAACGTGGAGTCCATGTACACGGATATTCTGAACTTCCCTATTTTTGACGCGGATAAAAACATCACCCACATCGTGAGCGTATTCATCACCACCAGGATGTATCTTGGAAAATCCGATGTAGCGCGGGCCAAGGAATATATCGAGAGCCACTGGCTCGACGAATTCGATATGGATAAAATCGCGGAGTCCGTCAACATGAGCCGGTACCACTTTGCGCGCGTATTCAAAAAGCACACCGGCATGACGCCTTACAGCTACTATCAGGATATCAAAATCAGAAAGCTCAAGGACGCGCTCCGGGATAAAAATGTTTCCATCACCGCGGCGTTTGCTTCCTGTGGCATAGAGTATTGCGGCAGCTTCGCCAGAGTGTTTAAGGAGAAAGTTGGGATGACGCCGACCCAATACCGGAAGACGTTGTTTTGATTGAAATTTTATATCAATTTTCATTTATTCCCCCGGTTCCTATTGGGAACCGGGGGACTTTTGTTCTGGACAGCAATAATTTTACTAAAGTCAGCTTTCAATCGCTATGTCTTTTTGGCTGCGTTTTATAGCATAAAGAAGGCGCAACATTTTCCGCACAAAGGAGGGGCTTTTTTGGACAGCAGCAGGACGAAAGAACAGCTTCTTGCCGAGCTCATGCGGATGCAAAAGGATATTGAAGAAAGGCTGGAGGCGCAGGAAGGCTTTATCAGCCAGTTTCAGATGCTGATACAAAATGACGGCCTGTTTTCTCAGGTCATCGACAGCCTGCCTTATCCGGTGGCGATTTTTGAGCAGAACGGCATTGTTCAGATGGCAAACAAAGCCCTGATGCGTCAGGCAAACATCAGGCCAAGCGACATCGCGGAACAAAAAATCAAGCTGCTCAACCGTGTGACGGATGAGAATTACGAAGTGTTCGAGGCTGTCGAGGATGTGTTTGTCGGAGAAACGACGGTACTGAAGAATCTGGTCTACCCGCTTGAACTGTTCTGCAGGGACGCGTCGCGGGCGGAGCAGGATGCGTACCAAAGCGCGGTCTTCTTCCCCGTACCGGATCACGGGGGGCGCGCCAGGTTCGGGGCAGTCATGCTGATGAAGTAGCGATTGCCGTGCGTCAAATTCGTAGAGGGAACATAAAAACAAGTATTTCAGGAGGTAGCTATGAAAAAAACAACAATCCTTTCCATGTCCGTTGTGCTGATACTGGTCTTAGCGCTGGCCCTGTCCGGCTGCGGCGCGGCTTTAAAAGAGGCGGCCAAGTTGAACGAATATGAAGTGGGCGACGACAACATCCCCAGCATCACGTCCGTCGTAGGAGAGCGCGAGGTCACAGGGATAGAATCCTCAGTGGATAACGGGATCTCGTCCAAGAAATACACTTATAAAAGCACCACGGTATACGACGACCTTCTCTCGTATGTAACCGCGCTGATGGACCAGGGCTGGCGGGTAACAAAAGACATCGATCTCAAAATTGTTCCCGGCTCAGGGGAGCTTGGGAAAAAATCTGCGGATGACGGAGAAATTCTCCTGGTTTCCTTTTCCTATGAGGAATCGGAGTACGTCATAAAGATCATCAAGGCAAAGGGAACGCTTGAATAACAATTTTCATCCCGCCGGGCTTTTGGGCGGGAGAAAAGGAGTGGATGAAATGAAACAGATAAAAGTATGGGGTATTGTACTGTTTTTCGTGCTGGCCCTGCTCTTCGGGGCCTGTACAAAGCAGCCGGCGCAGGGGCCCGCCGTGCCTTCCCCCAGCGTAACGCCCGCCGCGTCTGTCGGGGCCGCGAAGGGGGATACAAGCAGCAGCGGGCGGGTGGAGCCGGGCGAAACGAAGGATACGCCGGGTGAGGCGGAAAATGCGCAGCAGACGGACACGCAGCAGAAGAACGGGCGGCTGTACGACCCAAGCATATTTGTTATCGAAGCTTCCGGCACGTGGCGGCAGGAGCTTGAAGCGGGTTATTACGCCGATTACGAATGCGAGCTGTATTTGGATAAGGTCGATTCGAACGACAACCGCTCGTCGGACGGCGTATACACCGGCTTTTTCTGGATGAACATGAAGCTGGATACGGCGGAATTCATCAGCGAAATGCTCAAGGACATTCCTGTGGAGATGGAGTTCAACGGGGGCGGCGAGGGCATCTGCGACAATTTGGGCTTTTCGCTGCGTACCAGGGATATCTGGGAACGGGATTCGTACGCTATTCCGCTTGACGGGGACCAAAAGCAGGAAGCCACGATGGATATTCTTCTGGATCAGGGCAGCTTCATCGTGGTCGCCAAAGAATCCTATATCAGCGCAAAGGCCACCGGGACGCAGGGCGAAAAACTCGACTACTACGACAGCAAATCGGCGGATGTCGAACTCAACTATATTGTCCATATGCAGCCCGATTCTTTGGAAAACGGAACCGAGCGCAAGGTGACGATTTATTTAAGCGACGGGCAGGGCATGTCCGCGGTATTAAACGGCGTGATGCGCCGCCTGCCGGGCTATCCGGACGATGTGTCGAAATATACGCAGGACGCCCCATATCAGGAAGCGCTCAACAAACACCTGCAATAGTTCTAACAAAAAACGGAGGGAGACATGAAGAAACGCCTTTTTATCGCATTGGTTCTGATGCTCTGCATCGGGGTGACGGGTTGTATCAGCCTCCAGTCTGCCGACGCCGAGCCGACGATAACCCCGGACCAGATCGCAACATCCGCGCCGGAGCAGACGGCAGAGGAAACTTCTGCGCCCGAAGAACTGCCGGAGGCGCAAGAACCTGCCGCGGCAGAACCGCCCGCATCCGATGCCGCGGATGCGGCTTCCCCCGCGCAGGAAACGCTGCCCGGCCTTACCGTCCATTATCCGTGGGAACGCCTGCCGTTGCCCGAAGGCAGCGAATTCGTCAAGGTCACGAATATTGAGGATACCGACAAGTACCTTGAATACACCTATATTACTCTTTCCATGACCAAGGCCGAGGCCATCGATCATTTCAGGCCGCTGCTGGAAAAGGACGCTGATTTCTTTAAATTGGATGACAACCTGGCGTATGTGCCGCTGGAGATACATGGCGCTTACCCGGATGTCACAAGCTTCGCTTCGCTCTATTCGCGCTACACGCAGCAGACGGAAGCGAACATCAGCGTCATTACGGTCAACCTGTATACGCCTGCGGACAACGAAACGGTGCTGGTAGCGGAGATACAGGTGAACTATCGCGCCAAGCCATAACGGACTTTCAAATAAACACAACATGGAGGGATTAACATGATCGATTTTCAGAACGCGTCCTTTTTAAAACTGAAACCTGTCCCCGATTCCAGCTTTGAAAGCATGATACAGCCCCTGTTTGTTGCGGGGGAAACCATCCTGGGCACATTTCAGGGCATTCGGGACGGCATCGTATTCACGAACAAGCGGATCATCGCGATCAACGTGCAGGGCATTACCGGAAAGAAAAAGGATTTCACCTCGCTCCCGTACAGCAAGATCCAGGCGTATTCCGTGGAGACCGCGGGCGTGCTGGATTTAGATAGCGAGCTTGAACTCTGGTTCTCCGGCATGGGGGTAGTCAAGTTTGAATTTGTAAGCAAAGCCGACGTTCCCGCCATCTGCCGCACGATCAGCGGGTTCGTGCTGTAGCGTGTAGAAGCGGGTCTTGAAAAGGAGCCAAACATGAGACAAACTCTGAAAAAGCACCGGCTATATGCCGTCCTTCTGGCGGCGGCCATGATATTTACTCTTTTGCCGATTAAGGCGCTGGCTGCTCCCGCTATCGGTACGGCAAGCGGGACAGTGGGAAACAGTACCATCCAGGTGAATTTAGCTGCAGAATCGGGAGAATTTTCTCCAAACGAAGCCGCAGTGGAGAATCACGGTTATTGGACGCTGGTTGCTACAAGCGGTGCTCAGGAGATTGCAAGCGTTGAAAAAATCGACGCAAAATCGGTAACGATTATGCTGACGGCTCCCATCACAGCGGGCAACACGTTTACCCTAAATGCCACAGAGGAAGTATTTGCGTCAGGAACCCAGTCTTTTGCAACGCCACTGGCGGTTACGATCTCCGGTACTAACGTCTGCGCCATCGGCGGGTCGCAATATCCCACGCTGAATGCGGCGATTGTGGCGGCGTCGGCAGGAACAAGCACTACCATCACGCTTTTGCAGGATATTACACAGATCGGCGGCATCAGCGTGACGGGCAAAAGTATTGTGTTTGCGCTGGGGAATTTTGACCTGACGGTGAATACCACCGAAGACAAAGCGCTTGAAGCGACCGACGGATCGGTCAGCTACACCGGCGCAGGCTCCTTTGCCGTCACAGGAGACGGTGGATACGCCGTGAAGGTTTACAGCCAGAATGCGCCCGCCTCCGCAACCGTGACATCGGCCACGGCAACGGCGGATGAAGGATTTGGCGTCCATGCATACGGCGAAAACGCTTCCGTCACGGTGAACGGCCCTGTTTCCGCAACGCATCCCAATCGCGGGTACGGCGTATATGCCGAGGATGGCGGCAGCGTCACCGTAAATGGCAATGTAAGCGCGGCAAGGTACGGCGTAACCGCCAGATCCGGAAGCGCAGTTACGGTGAACGGCAATGTGTCGACTACGGGGGCAAATTGCTACGCTGTCAGCGCGGATGGCGCAGGCTCCACCGTCAGGGTGACCGGCAATGTGACGGCGTCGGGCGAGGACTGCGTTGGCGTATCTGCCAACAATGGAGCGGAAACCACCATCGACGGCGTTCTCTCATCCACAAGAACCTATATTGTTCTCGAAAACGAGATCGCATTAGAAGCGGATGAGAACGACGAGGCGACCACAAAAATGGGCTATCGCACCTACAGCAATATGCGCAGCCAAGAGGTTGTTACATCCGTCTGGGTCGCCGGCGGCGAAGCGGCAGAGCCCGCCGTGGTCACAAGCGCGGCAACCGGCGTCACCGCTTCCGGCGCGCAGCTTTCGGGCAGCGTGACATATTCAGGCGAGGGGCCCATCACCCAACGCGGTTTCGTATACGCCACGCATACCGGCCCTACTACCGGCTATGATACAAAGATCCAAGCCGGTTCCGGCACCGGCAGCTTTCAGGCTCCCGTGACCGGCCTTAGCGCCAATACCGTCTACTACGTGCGCGCCTACGCCATCTATTCCGGCGAGGTGGTATATTACGGCAACGAAATCAGCTTTACGACTTCCGCTGCTGGTTCCCCCCAGATGCCCGGCAATAGAAGCAAGGGGTTACCCACGGTTGTTACGGAAGGAATAACCGGCGTTACCGTTTCAGGCGGCACGTTCTTGGGGCGGGTGGTCTCAAGCGGAGGCGCTGTGGTGACCGGACGTGGATTTGTGCTGGGTACGGAGCCTGCGCCGCTCATTGGTAAAGCGGATGCGGCAAAAATACCCTCTGGCAGCGGCATAGGCAGCTTTTCGGCTGATGCGGGCAGCCTCCTGCCCGATACCACCTACTATGTACGCGCTTACGCCACCAACAGCCAGGGTACGGCGTATGGGGAAACGCTGCGCTTCGCCACCGGGTATATCGGCGACGCCCAGCACGCCATTCCCAAGACCGGGGACAACAGTGCCCCCTGGGCAGGATGGCTGATGCTCGGCGCTTCCGCTCTGACGCTTTTGGGCCTCGCGGTTTTGGGGAAAAGAAAAGCGCGTTAACGGCAGCCTGAAAAAACGGGCGGGGCAACGGCCCCGCCCATAAGCGATTGATCCACAAGTAGCCGTATGGGACGGACGACAGATTGGGCGTGACGAAGCGGGGCGGCTTCATTCACTTCCATTTTGTAAGAGTTGGTTAATCGACCCGAAGATGGTATCCAAGGCCCCACTTGGCCAGAATACGCGAATTGGCAGGGTTCTTATCAATCTTTTTGCGAAGCCTGTGAATATACTGATCAAGCGTCAAAAAGTCGGTGGGCGCCAAGTGAACCGCATTGCATAACTCTTCACGGGATACAACGTCTCCCGGCCTGCTTAGCAACCGTTTTAAAATTCCAAAGTCGGTGAGCGTACAGTTAATAGGGGAGCCATCTACCAGGACTGTGTGATTGGCGATATCAAGCAGTATTCCTGCCGCTTCGTACCGGAGCCTGGCCGATTGGAACGTTGTAAGCCGGTATCTTCTGATAAGCACCTTGATGCGCGCCCGGAATTCAAGCATATTAAAAGGCTTCGTCATATAATCGTCAGCGCCGTAATCGAACGGGAGGATTCTGTCCATTTCTTCTCCTTGGGCAGAGAACATCATAATCGGGACGTCCGACGCCTCCCGGATGTAGTGGCATACTTCAAACCCGGAGGGCTCTTTGAGCGTTACCTCCAGCACGACAAGATCATAGCCGTTGCCCGCAAACTTTTCCTGCGCGGTTTTCCCGTCAAAAGCCAGGTCTATGTGATAACCTTCTTGCTGCAGCCATACCTGCAGCCATTTCATAAAAACGGCGTCGTTGTCGGCCAATAAAATACGCGCTGTCAATGCCACCACCACCCCTAACAGATTGTAGCATAAAAAGGCCCGCCGGTTAAGGCGGGCAGTGTGCAATTTTGGCCCTACTCTCGAAGTTAGCGCTTACGCACGAACCTTCTTGACAGTTACCACGGCGGCAGCGGCAAGAACGATCATCACAAAGCCAACGATGCTCGCGGCATCACCAGTCTTCGGAGGATTGACGACGACTTCGTCGGGGATGGTAACATGAGCGGTCCAGGGCTTGATTTCAACGGTGGCTTCGAGGGTCTTTGCAGACTTGGAACCGGTGAAGAAAGAGTCCCGAACGTAGTTGCCGATGAGCTTGTAGTCCATACCAAATACGCTCATTACAACGTCTTCATAAACGTCCATAACCGCGTTGTAGGTGTTGCCGGAGGTCTTGAGTACGGCGTCTTCATAGATGCCGATGGTACCGCCGACGCTTACGCCAATGACGGAAGAAGCAGATGCGGAGGCCGGCTTGATGGACATGCCGTTGGACTTATAGTTCTTATCAACGGAAATCTTAATGGAAGCGCCGGCATAATCTTCACTCTCGGGGCCAACCGTGATGGTATAGGAACCGTTGCTTGCGCTCGTGGGGGCAACCTTATCAACAGTATAGGTTACGCCGCTGAGAACCATCTTATAGGGCGTACCTGCGGTGATGGAGGAACCAACACCTGTGCCATCAACCAAGGCGGCGGTCAGGGAAGCGTCGTCAGCGGTAATCTTCGCGAAGAACAGGAACTTAAAGGTCTTGTTGGAAGAGGGCTTGGAGAAGTCTGCAGTAGAGACCTCCATAAAGTTATCAGCAGAAGTAGGCGTGGAGAATTTCTTCGTGGTCGTGGAGAGGCCGGAAACTCTCAGCTCGCCATCTTTGTTATCGGTGACAACGAGGCTAACGTTTTTGCCGCTGAGGTTAAGGATCGGATGCGGCGTTGCAAGGTCCTGATTCTTGGGAACGTAGAGTTCCACAACAGCGGCAACGATCTCATTCTTGGCATAGCCGCGGTTTGCGGGAGGCAGGCTGGTGATGCCGAAGAACTCGTCATTGTCGTACTCTACGAGATAGATGTCCAGCTCAAAGGGGGATGCGGTGCTGGGGGCGGTGGTGTCGGTGGTGAATGCCATGGCGGGCAAGGCGAAAGCCAGAGCCATTACCAAGGCGAGAACAAGGGTGAGAAGTTTTTTCATGGTGCTACCTTTCGTTTGAGTTTGTTGCAATTAAGAGCGGAACCCTTTGCACGCTCCTACTATACCATCCCGTGCATGCAAGAATCAATAATTTTATTACAAATTAATTACGAAATATTTTCCAAACTACATAAATTGATATAAACAGTTCACTTATCGGTGCGATTGACGCCATATGAGCAACATATATTCTCAAAACAGATCCTATAATCAATACGTGTAACAATCTGTTTGGTTCGGGACCCAAAAGATAGCCGGCCCGATTCAGCCGCCGTGATTACGAGGAATGGTTACAAATTTCAATATCAAAGGGAGGATATCAAACAAAATACAATGGCGGCGTTATGATGGGACGATCTTCTGCTCCTTCCAAAAGGGTTATAATTTATATAGCAAGGTTTTGTTGATGAAGCAGGAACATGAATAGGAGGGATTGATATGAAGCAGGAACAGTTGAACCGTATCCAAACAGGCAAAGGCTTTATAGCGGCACTGGATCAGAGCGGCGGAAGCACGCCCAAAGCATTGATGCAGTATGGCATCCCCAAGGACCAATATACAAACGATGAGGAAATGTTCGACCTGATGCACAAAATGCGCGTGCGCATCATAAAAAGCCCCGCATTTTCTTCGGAACATATTTTGGGCGCAATCTTGTTCGAAAATACGATGGACCGCAAGGTGGACGGTCTCTTTACCGCCGATTTCCTTTGGGAGCAAAAGGGAGTAGTGTCTTTTTTGAAAATCGATAAAGGATTGGCGCCGCTTCAGGACGGCGTCCAGTTGATGGAGCCGATCCCCGGCCTTGAGGACCTGCTCAAACGGGCGGTGGAAAGGCATATATTCGGCACAAAAATGCGCTCCGTCATCAAAGAAGCCGACTCTGAGGGGATTAGCCGCATTGTGGAGCAGCAGTTTGGCTTGGCCAGGCGGATTGCTGAATTTGGGCTTATTCCCATCATTGAGCCGGAGGTGGATATCCGCAGCGCGGATAAGGAAGAGTCCGAACGCTTGCTCAAAGCGGAAATCGTCAGGCAGTTTGCTACCCTCAAAGAGGGCGCAAAAATCATGCTGAAGCTCTCTATTCCCACGCAGGATGATTTTTACAGCGACTTGTTGCGAGATCCCCGCATCCTGCGGATCGTGGCGTTGTCCGGCGGGTATGCGCAGAGCGAGGCCAATGAAAAGCTTGCGCGCAACCACGGGCTGATTGCAAGCTTCTCCCGCGCCTTAGCGGAAGGATTGAGCGCGCAGCAGACGGAAGAGGCATTCAACCAAACGCTTTCCAATTCCGTTTCGGCCATCTACCGGGCTTCCCTGACATAATGATTTGAAAATACGCAAACCCGGCGTCCAGCGGACGCCGGGTTTGCTGTCTCTTATTGCCATTGCCTAGTTTACTAAGCTTACGCAAAAGAAAAGCGTACCTATATTCGTATTTGCTGGATGATTGCATGCGCCAGGTAGTCGGCAATATGCGTTGACGTATATCTTGTCATACTGGTCAATGCTTTCTTGATATTGGCGGGAATAGATGTACGACGCCTCTTCTTCCGCCAGCAGTAAAAGCTCGTAAAGCATGGCCCGCAACTCCTCTTTGTCGATATTGCGGTTGGCATGGCCCAATACTTCTACCAGCTCGTCAAGATGCTCCAATAAGCGCTGGTGTAATCTGTTCACAGCATCCCTGTCCTGACGGGCCAGCGCATCGCTCAGTTCAAAGAACGTGGAGTAATGCTCGGATTTTATGTGTGCATGTTTATTTCTTGCATGCTTTCGGCCGGGGCGAGCCGTTTGCGGCGAATGGTACGTTGCACTGTTTTTGTTTTCCAATTGCGCTTATAATAGATAAGAATGCGTAAAACGCTTGCAGTGTCGAACCGGACGCTGTAATGGAATAATCCGATCCCCTGATACGTATGAAAGCAGAGAGCATGATGCGGCAAAGAAGGGTGGTTTCCAATTGACAGGGCTGTTGATGAAGCTGTTCCTCAAAACCAAATCGGGCGAGACCCCGGCGCGCAAGCGGGAACGCTACGGCAATTTTGCAAGCATTGTGGGCGTTGCTTCCAACCTGCTGCTGTTTACGATGAAAATCTTCATCGGAATCGCCTCCGCAAGCGTTTCCATCATTGCGGACGCCGTAAATAGCCTGGCTGATTCGGCGTCTTCTCTCATTACGCTGTTTGGATTCAAGATTTCCGGCAAGCCCGCCGATGCCGATCACCCGTACGGCCACGCGCGCATGGAGTATATTTCCGGGCTGATTGTTTCGGTCCTGATCCTGTTTTTCGGTCTGCAGCTGCTGCAAAGCTCCGTGCAGAAGATACTCCATCCCGCGCCGGTGCAGTTTCAGGGTATTACGATCATCATATTGGTGCTCTCTATTCTCATTAAAGTCTGGCAATGCCTGTTCTACCGGAAAATCGGCCGCCTGATGAATTCCATGACGCTCATTGCCACCTCGGTGGACAGCCGAAACGATATCCTTTCTTCCTCCGCCGTGCTGCTTGCTGTGGCGGTTACCCGACTCACCGGGTTTGATCTGGACGGATACATGGGCGCCGTTGTCGCCGTGCTCATCCTATGGAGCGGCATCAAGATGGTAAAGGATACGAGCAGCATTTTACTGGGCACCGCGCCCACCAAGGAACTGGTGGACAGCATCTATAAGAAGATACTCGGTTATGAGCATATCATCGGTCTGCATGATCTGAGCGTGCACAGCTATGGCGCAACCAAATGCTTCGCTTCCGTACATTGCGAGGTTCCCGCCGAGCAGGATATCATGCTCAGCCACGATATCATAGACAACATCGAACGCGATTTTTTAAAGGAATACGGCATCCATCTGGTCATCCATCTGGACCCGGTCGTGACAAACGACGTCAGAACGAACGAATTAAAAGCGAAGGTCGAGGACATGGTTGCCGATCTCCCGCTTGATGCCAGCATGCACGATTTTCGGGTGGTGTGGGGATTGAGCCATTCGAACCTGATATTTGACGTCGTTGTACCGTTTGACGCCGACTGGAGCGATGAAAAACTCATCGCCCATATCGCCGATGAAATCAAAAAACTGGACGCCTCCTACCACGCGGTTATTACCGTGGACCATACCTATGTCCCGCGTGTGGAGGAATGAAGCGTACGCGCATACGTTCATAAATACAATCCCCGCCGGATAACCGGCGGGGATTGTCTATTATTCAACCTTTTATTTCTGATAGAGTCTCCCCGGAGGCAACCGCATACAGTTCACGGTAAAGCTCTTCCTGCATAAAGGTCCACATGCCGTTGCCCGACTGCATGCAGGGCCTGCCATCCTGAAGAAACACATAGAACGTACTGATAGGCTCACCTTCAACGATGCTGGTAGATATCTCAATGCGGTCCTCAAACGTTTCCACATCCACCGCGGGCCAGGCGGCGGAACGGATCATATGGTCCATGATAACGCGCCGAGCCAGATCCTGATAATCCCGATCATCGGCTATAGCAACGGCGCGCGCGGCTTTCCCATCCTTTATCAGAACGATGGACTGTTCCTGCGCGGCGTCCGGCGACAGGGTGGAAGAAGGCGCGGGCGGTACGCTTGCCGACGGAGCAGGGGGAGGCGAAAGGGGCGATGCCGCATCCGAAGAGGGGAGCAGGATATCGCGTTCCGCTTCCAGTTCCGCCAAGTCCTTGGTGGAAAACACACATTTAAACAGATAGGCATATTCGTACTTTGCAATGTAATCCGGGTTTTCCATAAGGAACTGGCAATCATAAGAGCGGATGAGGTCCCCGGTGGCAAAAGCCACAGCCCCTAAAATGACAGGCTCAGCCGCAGCTACCGGCCAGGTTGCGCTCTCCCTGCCAGAATAAAGATATGACTTGCTGGAGGTAGGATCTATATTCTCGTAAATCCGGATAGGCCAGGTCCCTTCTTCTTTGCCGGAAAAGAGGAAGGTTGCCGCGCTGGAGCCGGCATTAAAATCCGGAGGCAACTCCGCGGAAAATCCAACGCCCGCGCCGGAAGGGTCAAGAACCGTCCACTCTATCCCGCGTGTGATGCCTGTAATAGGGAATTCCTGCTGATTCACGGGGAGAATATATCCAACAGAGAATTCATGGGAAAACGTGATATCCCCTTTCCGCTTATCCACGGGGAGAATATAGTCCCCCCATGCGCCCTGATAAACGCCCCCACGCCAGCCTTCCACATACAGCCGCGCGCTTTTGACGGAAGGGTCCACATGGTAGCTATAGCGATAGACTGTATCTTCGGGCAGCGTGGAAAGCGTTTCACGCTCGGCCTGCGTGATCGGTGTTTCGGTAATGGTATTCACCGGCAGGGCGGGGGAGAGCGGGTTTAAAAGCAGCAGAACCGCGGCGGCGGCCGCAAGCGCAATGCCCGCAACTGCGATCAAAAATACAGGCTTTTTGTATTGAAGCACATTGCGGATGCGAAGTCTCGTGTTGCTTTCCCCAAACGCCAGGGGCGCGACGAGTGTCCCGCATGAAACGGAAACCGATAAAAGCGTTCTCGAATACGTCTGCCGGATATCCTCCCCGGCGCTTTTTAGTACCCGCTCATCGCAGGAAAGCTCCATATCCTGCCCAAAGCAATGGTACGCGATGTAGACGAGCGGGTTGAACCAGTGGAGGGCGAGCACAAGGAAGGAGAGCGGCTTCCACAGGTGGTCGAGCCGCCTTACGTGCATGCGCTCATGCAGCAGCACATGCGAAAGTTCCTCCGGACTTAGCCCGCACGGCACATAGATTTTAGGCCGGAATATGCCATATACGAACGCCGTGCCGATCCGGTCGCTTTCATATACGCCTGGCTCCACCAGCGTAGAAAACCGGATGCGCCGATAAAACCGCAGCGTGGAACAAAGCGCATAGATAAGCATACCGCCCATTCCCAAAGCCCAAATCCAGCCCCAAATCCATAGCGCAATCTGCGCCGGGTTGGCAGAGGCGTAAGGCGTGGGGGCCATACTTTCTGCAAGCGCGGGGTTGACTGTAGAGTTGAGTACGGCAAACCCTGTGTGGATTTCCGGCGTTTGGGCGGTCAGGAATTCCTGTGGCAGCGGTTCCACGCTGGGAAGCAGCGCCAGCGCGCTTTCCATGGAAAACGGGCACACCAGGCGGAAGAGGACAACGCCCCACAGCGCATAGGAAATCCATTTGGGACCCTTTTTCAAAAACATGCGCAGCAGCAGCACGGCAAGGATGACGATTCCGCCCGTGTAGCTGATGTTGAGGATGACCCGGAATACTTGCTCCATCTAGCGCTCCGCCTCCTCGATCATGTGTTTTAGCTCCAAAGCTTCTTCTGCGGTCAGCCGCCGGTCCTTGAGATACGCGGCAAGAAAAGCGGGGATGGATCCGGAATAGCTTTTTTCAATCAGTTCCTCGCCTTCCTGCCGGGCCACCTCCTCCCGCGTCACACAGGAGCGCACCGTTGCGTTCTCGTTTATGACAAAGCCACGTTCCGCGAGCCGTCTGATCATGTTGTAGGTGGTGGATTTTTTCCAGCCCAAAGCGGAAAGGGTCAGCCTGCTCAATTCCGTGGAGTTGACAGGCTCCGCCTCCCAGATGATGTTCAAAAACCGCCGCTCGGCGTCAAACAGCTTATGGTCCATAGCAGCCTCCCCAATAGGTTTGTTTCGTTAAACCTAGTTTAACACGACAAACCTATCGGCGCAATAGCGATGTAGAACAAATGGCATGTCGGAAGCCAAGCGGAGAAAAGGGTTGCGTTTCCCACACCGGCGGGATACTATAATTGGAAGAAAATTGGAAGGATGCAGCAATGGCAATTGAGACGGACAGGCTAACGATCAGGCGTTTTCGCGGGGAGGATTGGGAGGATCTACATGCCTATCTTTCCGATCCCGATGTGTTGCGTTTTGAACCGTACACGCCTTTTGACGCGGAACAGTGTAAGCTTGAAGCAAAAAGGCGGGCGACGGACGAGGCTTTTTGGGCAGTCTGCTTAAAAGAAAACGGCAGGCTGATCGGAAACCTCTATTTTTCCGGGCAGGCGGAAAAAACATGGGAGCTTGGCTTTGTATTCCATGCTTCCTATCAGGGAAAAGGCTATGCGTTGGAAAGCGCGCGGGCGCTGATTGATCATGCTTTCCTGAAATGGAACATGCGGCGCGTCATCGCGCTGTGCAACCCGAAAAACGAAAAATCATGGAGGTTGCTTGAGCGCTTGGGTATGCGGCGCGAAGGGCATTTGATACAAAACGTCTCATTCCATAAGGATGAGTCCGGCAACCCGATTTATACGGATACCTATGAATACGGGCTGCTGCGCGAAGAATGGGAGCGGTGCGCTCGAGATCGGAGACTATCATAAAAAAGCGGCCGCAGTATTTTGCGGCCGATGCATGATCACTTTTATTTGCTTAGACATTGATGATTTCGCGTATGGTGACGTGAAGCTTACTAAAATCCTGCGCCAGATTGATGTATTCATCCGTCGGTTTATTGTCCTGGATAATGCGCACGCGGGGCCTTAAGCAGTTGGTTTCAAAATTGGTAACCACTACGGCAAGCTCTCCCGTACTCAGCCTTACGCAGGTACCGATGGGGTAGGGGGCGACGCGTTTGGTGAATGCGGATACGATATCCGGATCAAACATGGTGTTGTAGCCGCACATAATGTACTCCACCGCGTCGGAAGGAAGCATGGCCCGGCGGTAAGGCCTGTCCGATATCAGCGCATCATATACGTCCGCAATACAGACAATGCGGCTAAAGAGGTTGATCTGCGAGCCGGAAAGACCGGACGGATAACCGGAACCGCCAAACTGCTCATGGTGCATCAAAGCCACAAGGCGGGCGTCTTCGGGTATGCTCTTGTTTGCGCAGAGATAATTATAGCCCAAAAGGCTGTGCCGTTTGGCCTGGTCCAGTTCTTCCGGCGTCAGTTTACCGGGCTTATTGATAATACGCTTGTCGATGAACACTTTGCCGATATCGTGCATCAGCGCGCCCAGCGTCAGGGTGTTGAGCGCCCGATAGGAAAGCCCCAGCACCGTTCCGATCACACAGGAAAGCACCGCGACGTTGATGCTGTGGCTGAACGTATAATCGTCATAGGTGCGGATATCCACGATGTTTACCATCATATTGCGGTTGTGCATGATCTCTTCCACCATATTGGAAATGACATCCCGCAGCCGGTCGGTGTTACTAAGTATCTTGCGTCCGCGGCTGTTTTCCGCTTCCACAAACATGGCGCGTACTTCCTGTTTGGCCCGCTGTTTGAGTTCGTCGCTGATGACGTGCGCAATCTGAATGTCAGAGGAGATGTCGTCATCGATATATACGCCCTGAAAGCCCAACTGGCGAATCTTTAAGATCAGGGATGCAGTGAGCGCCAACCCCTTGCGCAACAGCAGCCGGTTGCGGTCCAGTACCAGATTGTTGGCAAGTACCTGCCCGACGCGCAGGCAGTTTGAGGGGATGTATCTCATACCCAGTCTCCCTTAACTACATTCAAAAGCGGCAGGCAGGACAAAGGCTCACTGTCACATTCATCCCGGCCTGCCGCATATGTATTTCTCATTTTATTCCAACAATCCGGTTACGTCAAGAATAAGGCTCACGCTGCCGTCTCCAAGTATGGTGCAGCCCGATATGCCGTGCTGCCAGCCGAGAGAACGCGTGATATACGGGGGCAGCGGCTTGATGACGGTCTGCTGTTCGCCGATGAGGGCATCGACAAACAGGCAATAGCTGCGCCCATCGCCTTCAAGCATTACAAGTATACCGTCATGGAGCTCCGTCTGTGCGCCTTCTATTCCAAAGATACTGTGCAGCCGGACAATGGGGTAGCACTTGCCGCGGATGAGGATCATTTCGTTGCCGTCCGGATCCTTGAACATTTCTCCGGGAGCGGGCTTAAAGGATTTCGTAATGCTTAAAAGCGGCAGGATAAACACAGAGCCGCCTACGGAAACCTGCATGCCGGTGATGATAGCCAATGTCAGCGGGATACGGAACTGTACGCTCATACCGTGGCCGGGGACGCTGTCCACCGAAATGGAGCCGCCCATTTTTTCCACGTTGCGCTGCACCACGTCCATGCCCACACCGCGCCCGGAAAACTCCGTGACCACCTGGTTGGTAGAAAAGCCCGGCGCAAATATGAGGGAATAAACTTCCTTATCCGTCATCTCGCTTTCCGGCTTCTTGATCAGGCCGACTTCTACGCCCTTTTTGAGAATCTTCTCGCGGTCGAGCCCCTGGCCGTCATCGGATACCACGACCAGCACCTCACCGCCGTTGTTGCGCGCGTCCACGGTGATCCGGCCCGTTTCAGGTTTGCCTTTTTGAAGCCGGACGGAAGGCTCCTCTATGCCGTGGTCGATGGCGTTGCGGATGATATGCATGAGCGGATCGCCAAGATTGTCGATGACGCTCTTATCCATTTCCGTATCTTCACCGCTGATGAAAAGCTCCGCTTTCTTATCCGTCTTTTTGCAGATATCCCTTAAAATGCGCTCCAGGCGGTGGAATGTGGCGGATATGGGGATCATACGGATGGACATCACGGTGTCCTGCAGCTCGTCGGTCAGCTTCTGAAGCTGATGGGACGCTTTTTCAAACGTTTCGATGCGCAGGTTTGCAACCTGAGGATTTTTGGTGACGGTGGTTTGTGCAATGACGATCTCACCCACAAGATCCATCAGCTTATCCAGCTTTTCAAGCCGGACGCTCATGTAATTCTGCTTCTGGTGGGCGTTCATCTGCTCCGCCGTCTGCCCGTTTGCTTCCGTATCGGCAAGCCTTGCCGCCTGTACGGCTTCCGGCTTTTCTATGAGTTCTTTTAGGGAGAACGATGCGATAAAGAAGTTCCCGGATATTTTTTCTTCCAACAGCTCCCGCGTGGAGGCAGAGACAATTGTCATGGAGAAACCGTGCTCTATGATGTAATCTTCGCTGCCGTCCCGCAGAACGTCCGCCGGCACGGTGACAATAGAGCTGCAATACGGCTCGATGGATTTTATAATGCCGAACGCGCGGACATTCTCCATCTTGCATCCTTTTTCAAACCTGACATTTACTTCATACCGTTTCTCGCCCGATCCGGCATCCGGCACAGCAGGCGCGGATGCGGCCACGGCGGGCGCATTCATGCCGACGGGTTCGCCCGCCGACCCATTTTTCAATTCTTTATGATAGTGCGCGATCTTGTCCAGCAGTTCCTTAGGATCCTTATCCGGAAGGATCCCGTCCTGAAGACGTTCGATTTCGTTTTTGAGAAAATCCTGTGCGGAAAACACAAGATCGCATACTTTGCGGTGGTCATAATGTTTCTCTTTGTTATCCCGGATAAAAGAGAACAGGTCCTCCATCGCATGAGACAGGTGCGCGAGCCCATCGAAGCTCATCATGCCGCTGGAGCCTTTTACGGTATGCAGAATGCGGAAGATTGCGTCTACCTGTACCTCGCTGAAACGGTCTGCTTTTTCCGCAGTGAGCATGTGGGTTTCCAGTTGATCCAGTAATTGGAGGTTCTCAAAAATGTATACCTCTAAAAGGGAGTCGGACTGGGACATACGGACACCTCTCTCCTAATATGCTCTTGCGTTCCGAAAAGGGAACGTTATTTGATGTTGTTGAGCGCGCCTACGATGACGTCTTCTTTAAACGGCTTTACAATAAAGCCCTTGGCGCCGGCAATAATGGCCTCGCGCACCATGGTTTCCTGGCCCATGGCGGATACCATCACTACATTGGCGCGCGGCTGGAACGAAAGAATCTGTTTCAGGCTTGCAAGACCGTCCATCTCCGGCATGGTGATGTCCATGGTGACAATGTCCGGGCCGAGTTCTTTGAAGCGCTGCACGGCTACTTCGCCGTTTTCGGCCTCGCCGCAGACCTCATACCCGTGTTTTGTCAGGATATTCTTGATGGATATCCTCATAAACGCTGCATCATCCACTACCAGTACTCTTTTCATGTTGCTCCTCCTGCTGTAAAAGCAATTTCTTCTGTTTATACTTCGTAATACTAAACGATCCTCATTTTACTCAAACAATCTTTTCGGTTTTCGGCCAAGCGGTCCGTATGAGCAGAGCGCCCGTATCGCAGTCGAAAACGATCGTCCGCCCGACGTTGCCGCCCGTATCCTCGGCCAATATGGAAATGGACCGCTTTCTGAGCATCTCGCGGCACATCTCCACGTTTCGCTTTCCGACCTGCATGATATCGCTGCCGTTGTTTGCAAAGAACATGCTGGCCCCCCCGGCAAGCTTGGCCGTCAACAGATGCGGCACAGCTCCGTTTGCAGCCATCCGGCTTATGAGCTCGTCTATCGCGGTATCGGCATACTTGGCCTTTTGAGCCAAAGGATCGTCCAGAGGCGATTTGGGCAACAGGACATGAGAAAGGCCGCCGACCTTATGTATTCTGTCGTACAGCACGATTCCCACACAGGAGCCCAATCCGAGCGTTGTAAGTGTATCCGGCGCTTTTGCAAGCGCCATGTCTGCTATCCCGATGATTGTATTCGCCATATTATGCAAGGCCCATCTTCTGCATCATTAAGGTCTGCGATTCGATATCGGGCATCAGAAAGAAGCGGCCGGACATGTATTTGTCGAAATCTACAAGCACCGTTTCAAGCATCAGTATCGTATCGCCGGAAGCTCCGTACATGACGGCGGGCAAATTCATCAGCGCGCCCGCCATGTCGATTACAAGGCCCGGTACGGAACAGTTAATATAAAGGCCGGTCAGCGAGGCAATCGCATTGATATAGGAACCGCACAGGATATTTGCGATTTCCATCAGCGCGGAATGCTGCAGGTCCGAAGGGAAGGGGATGGTTTTATCGGCTTCCATGCCCAGCATTCCAATAAGTATGTCGGACATCACGATTGAATCTTCGAGCGGCTGCACAAAAAGTATGGCGCCGTTGATGTCGCCGGACATCTCCACCAGGGAGCCGGTCATGATCTGCTCTGCGTCTCCCAAGAGCGTCCCCATATCCTCCAGCGAGCAGAACCAGGCCTTGGGAACCCGGATATCGATCGGCCGGTTGAGCATATCGGCCAAAGCCGTAGCCGCGTTTGCCGCGCCGATGTTTTCCAGCTCCTTGAGAAAATCAAGCTGTATCTCGTTCATTTCGCCAGGTTTTATGAAAAACACCTCCCTGCCGCCCGGTCATTTCCATGGGCGTCTGCAGTCGTACGCAAGACGGCTGGCCTTGTTTTTGAGCATAGTACGGCCAGTGTTTCGCGTTGCTATGTTATATATCGTCATTTCATTCGGGAGCGTTAATGGTTCTTTATAAAAAGCGATACTTTTTGACGAAATTTGAAACAAGTAAACGGAAGAACTCCGGTTTTTGAGGAAAAGCGCCTCATATTCCGGTCAAAAATGACGATACAGGTACCATCGGCGGCACATGTCCGGCAGGACGCCAGAACAGGACAGTCGCGCCGTACTTCCATACAACGTTCAGGAAGGAGCCGGGAACATCTGTGACGGGAGGGACACATATGAAGATTGCGAACGCTCAGGTACAGGCGCAAAGCGAGCACTTGCTGGAAAAGGCCAGCTTTTCTATGGAGCGTCTCAACTTTTGGACCGGTACGCCCCCACAGGAAACGGTTGACCCCGCAAACGAAGGGCCTGCGGTGGAGGTGGAACTTACGTCCTTTGATGACCGGCAGAAGCTTCTTGCCGCAAGCAGCCGCGCAAAGCGGCCAGAACGCAGTCCGGAGGAGGAGAACAGTCAAACGGATGTCAGGCTGCGCCTGCTCGAAGCCATGGTGTTTGCCTTTACCGGCAAGCGCATCCGCCTGCGTGCGGTGGACAAGGACCTCCTCCAACGAGGGGATGAGGCACGGACGTTAGACCGGTCCGGCGGACAAGGACAGGCTGACTGGGGATTGGAATATGACTCTTTCCATAGCTATGAGGAAACCGAGCGGCTGCGCTACGCGGCTTCCGGCCAGGTAAACACGCAGGATGGAAGAACAATTTCTTTTCGGCTTGAACTGAATCTCTCGCGCAGTTATTATGAACAAAGCAGCGTAAGCCTGCGTATGGGTTCGCGTCCGAGGATCGATCCCCTTGTCATTGCGTATGCCGGAACCGCGCCGGTATTGAGTAATGAAAAATACGACTTTGACCTCAATGTGGACGGAAAGGTCGAGCACATTTCATTTGCTGCGGCAGGAAGCGGATTCTTGGCGCTTGATAAAAACGGAGATGGCCGCATCAACGACGGCAGCGAACTTTTTGGCCCGCAAAGTGGGAACGGATTCATGGAATTGCGCGCCTACGACATGGACAACAACGGCTGGATTGACGAAGCCGACCCGGTGTTTGGAAAACTCTCCATCCTCACCATGGGGGCGGATGGAAATACCGCGCTCTTTTCTCTGGGAAAAGCGGGTGTGGGCGCGATCTATTTAAATGAAATCAAGACGGAATACTCCTTTTCCAATCCAAAAGACAGCGACGGCGTGATGCGGGCAAGTTCCATTTTCCTGCGGGAAAACGGTACGGCGGGCACCGTCCACCATATTGATCTGACCATATAGCACCTGAACGCAGATTAGCCTGCACACGCAGTGAAACGCATACGCATAAAAGATGAGGACAGCCATGAGGATTACACTGACCCAGGATATTACGCCTTCTCCTTCTGCAAGGACCCAACAAGGCCCGCTTGCGCTCGGGCAGGGGGAGGTCATCCGGGCGGCCGTCGTTTCCGTGCAGGGGGAGACCGTATCCCTCAAAACGGAGGACGGACGCATGTTCAGCGCGCGTCTTGCGTCCGGCACGGTCCTGATAGAGCACGATACGGTCGAACTGATGGCGGGAGAAAGCGCGAAGGGGGAACAACCCATACTGCGCGTGGTGTTCGTGGAGCCGGGGCAAAGCGAAATAACGGCGCGGGAAGCCGCGGGAGTAAAGGCAAAGGCCGTGCTGACGCAGCAACTTGCGGAAGCCTTTCAACAGATGAACCTCAAGCCCACGCCAAAGCTTGTATCCCTTGCTTCCCAAATTTTAAAGAATTATCCGGTGGACGCCAAGATAGCGGCGTTTTTTGCCGCAAACAACATACCCGCAACAACGGAAAGCATCCGGGCATTTGAAAGCATACTTGCGGGCAAACAGTTCGGCGCGGCTTTTTATGAGATTGTGCAGGATGCCGCCGCCGCGCTGGGGCGGATGCATATAGCCGCAAATTCAGCAACAGAGTCCATGCAGACGCCGCTTTTGCAAATCTGGCCGGATGGCGCTGTGGAACAGCACGCCATGACCCGGTCTACCCCAGCGGTGGCGGAAGGACAATCCGGCACGGCCACTCCAACCGGGACGGGCACAGGCCTTGCGGTAACGGAACAGCAAATACAACAGACAACGCAGGCGGTTATGCAGCAAGAGGATACGGCTCTGCCTAAGGCGGGCACGCAAACGCAGCCCATAACCGGGCAGGAACCGGAGAGAACGGCGGGTGAGGCGCAGGGCCAAAGCCCGGCGCAGCCCCAGATGGGCGAAAATCCGCCTCGACCCGCTTTCACGCCCGGTATTCCCGTGCTGATCCTGGGGGAAGATGCGGCGGCGGGGACCGCCGGAGAACAGGTTACGGCGCAGGCAAAAGGCGCGGGGACATCTGAAATTGCTCCTGTACCTGTATTGGAATATGAAGCGCCCGCGTTGGACTTAGGGGGAGCGCCGAATAAGGAAGCGATCGCCAAAGACCAGGGCCAGCCGCAACAGGCGGCGTCCGGCCAGCCAAATGCGCAGCCTCCGCAGGAGGAGAGCGGCCTAATAAAGACCCGAGCGGCGCAGGCCCAAGAGGTGCGGGCGGATGGATCGCCGCGGTCCGCAGGCGGCGCGCAGATGGCCGTGGCAGACGGCCCGGTTCCGCAGGATGCTCAGACACTGCCCGGTTCCAGCCATGCCGCGCAAGCGCCCGCTCATTCCCCGTATGCCGCAAAAGGGGAAGAAAAGGCGGTTTTAAAGGGATTGCTGGACTTGTTTTTAAAGGCGGGGGAGGATCTTGATGCGCGGACGCTCAAAAAATCCGTGGAAGAAACGCCCCAAAAGATTTTGGAGCTTCAGAAGCTGATCAAAAATACCGATATCCATACGCAGGAGACACTTGCTTCCCGCTTTCAGGAACTGACCGCCCAGGCAAAGCTTGCGGAGGACATTTCCCGGTTTGTATTTGTACAGATCCCCATCCATCTCAAAGAGTACGGATCGGCGGAACTCTACATCTATAAAAGGAACCGGCGGGAAAAAGGGGCCGAGCGGCAAAGCACCTGCGTTGTGCTGGGGCTTTCCACTCAGAACCTGGGCCGGGTGGAAGCAATGCTGCGCATTGAAAATAGGGATGTTTCCCTGGAACTTCGCGTGCAGAACCAAAACGAGCTAGCGGCTTTTCGGGAATGCTCCGGCGAGCTGCAGCAGTCTTTTACCGAACTTCGCTACCAGCTCAAGGAATATAAGGTCGCGCCGCTTCGGGAGCCGACGACGCCGCTCAATGCGGAAGAGAAGCTGGTGCGCATGCACAATAATTCCGGCGGGGGCCTGGATGTGATCATATGAGTGAAAAACAAAAACCGGATATGCACGCGGCTGCGCTTAAATACGATATGGGCAGGGACAACGCCCCGCTGATCGTGGGCCTGGGGCAGGGCTATGTCGCCCAAAAGATGCTCGAGACTGCCGAGGAAAACAAGATTCCCATTGTCGAGGATGATTCGCTCCTTTCCGTTTTAAATCGCTTCAGTACGGGGGACGAAATTCCGGAGGAACTGTATCAGGTGGTTGCGCAGGTATTGATTTTTATCGGTAAGCTGGACGGCAACGCGGCCGGCCGCTACCGGTTATCAGAAATACAAAAAGGGATACGTAAATGACAACTTCCGTCAACCCGCTTCTTTCCATACCGACCAATACGGCAGGCACCGGGAAGGCCTCGTCCGGCGCGGCTTCCACCGCGTTTTCGGCGCTGCTTTCTTCTGAACTTTCCTCACAGCTTTCCGGGCTTGCGTTTGATGGCGTTGAGGACGGCGAAGGAACGGCTTCCGTAGAAAGCGCCGCCATGCTTGCGCAGGTACCCGCGCTCCTTGATACGGCAGGAGAGGGGGGCGACTTAAAGAGCGCCGTCATAATGTTTTTTATGATGATGGGCACGGGGGCTTCCGCCGGCTCCATGGGGGCGGCGATGTCCAGCCTTTCGGCGGCCTTATCTGGAAGCTCCGCGAATACGCTCGAAAACATGCGCTTTGACGTACTCAACGAACTGGTCTCAGGCGGATATGATCGTACCGGGCTTCAGCGCGCAAACGACATGGTGTTTGGCGGCAGCGCAAATGAAGCTTTGACGCCGTTTTCCGCATCGAAACCCGCAAATCCGAACATTACGAGTCAGCAGGGCGCGCGCAGCCCCGGGCTTTACCGCAATGTGATCGATCAATTTCAGGTGGAAACGAACCCGCGCTACGCGGTCAATAAAAAGGGAAACAACGATACGTACTGCAACATATTCCTTTGGGACGTCACAAGGGCTATGGGTGCGGAAATTCCCCATTATGTGGATCCGGTAACGTTAGAAGCGCGTTCGTACGCCGATACGGGCGGCGCAAAGGAACTCAATGCCAACGGCATCTATGACTGGCTGGGTAAAAAAGGCGCGGATTACGGTTGGGTGCAAGTCACGCCGGAGCAGGCGCAGCAATACGCAAACCAGGGTCATCCCGTTGTCACGGCGTGGAAGAATACGCAAGGGGGGCATGGGCACGTACAGGTCGTCTGCCCATCCAACGACGGGCAATACGATCCTTCCCGCGGTGTAACAATCGCACAGGCGGGCAGGACGCTCACCAGTTATAAGCCCATCACCGACATTTACAATGAAAGCCTGAAAAGTGTCGTTTATTACGCGCACGCATAGCGCGGCATAAAAATCTTTTTTCTAAAGTCGCGCGGCATTATGCCGATTAAATATGTATCCTTAAAGTCGCAACCACTATGCCAGGATTAGGAGTGATATCGAATGGCTGCAAATGGAATCAGTTCTTCTTTGGTCCGTTTGAACGGTCTTTCCTCGGGGCTTGATACCGAGGCAATCGTAACGAGTTTGCTGAAAATCGACCAGTTTAAAGTCGATAAGCAATTTAAATTAGCGGAAGAACTGGAGTGGAAGGGCGACGCCTACCGGGCGATCAATCTGAAGCTCAAGGCTTTCCGCGAAACGTACATGAGCGTGCTTTCGCCCGCCACCAACATGTATTCTTCCTCCGCTTATAATGCGTATTCGGTTACAATGAATACCCAGACAAGCGCGGTGAGCATTACGGCGGGCAGCAATGCTTCCGTGGGATCGCTTACCATCGATAAAGTCACGCGGCTTGCAACCGCAGCCCAGGTAAAGAGCGGCGCGGAAATGTTCGACGCTACAAAAAACATCAATTCTACGCTCGAAGAAGCGTTTGGGACGGGTATTTTTGAGGAGGGCAAGATTTCCTTCTCTATCAACGAAAAGGAATTTACGTTCTCCAAGGATACGACCATCGGCAGCGTGATGAGCCAAATCAATTCGTCGGATGCGAATGTGACCATGAGCTACTCCAGCCTGACGCGCAAGTTTACCATTACCAGCAAATCAACCGGAGCCGTGGAGGGCAAGGTCAATATTGTAAATACCAGTGGAACCGCATTTGCGGCAAATGCTGAAGATGCGGCATTCAAGATTGCTGCCGGTAACAACGCGGGGCAGAACGCAATGGTAACCATAGAAAATGTGCCGGTGGAGAGAAGCTCCAACACATTCACCATCGATGGCATTACCTACACGCTCAAAGAACAGACGGATACCCCAATCAAGTTCAGCGTGGCCCGCGATGTGGACAGCGTCTATAATAAGATCAAAGGATTTGTTGATGCGTATAATTCCCTCGTTACGGAGCTGCAGGCCAAGCTGGATGAGGAAATCTACTCCGACTACGGGCCGCTTACCGATGCAGAACGGCAGGAGCTTTCTGAAACCCAGATCACCCAGTGGGAAACAAAGGCGAAGAGCGGTATCTTAAAGAACGATAGCGGCATCCGCACGCTTTTGCAGAACTTGCGCGGCGCGTTTTACAGTGTGGTGGAAGGCGCGGGGAAAAATGCCGCAAGCATAGGACTGGAAACGGGTTCTTATGCGAAGACTGGCCAGATCGTCCTCAACGAGACCAAGCTCAAGAATGCGCTTGCCAATAACCCCGATCAGGTTGCAAGCATATTCAGCAAGGTGAGCAGCGCCACCGACGCGAGCACAAAGTATAAGGAGTCCGGGCTGGTGGCGCGGATGTCCGGATTGATCAACACTTATATTTCTGACAATACCAGCATTACGTTGGAAACAAACGCCAAAGCCGTTACGGAAGCAAACAATAGGCTCGACCAGTTGGAAGATTGGCTTGCAAATAACGAACAAAAGTATTACGCCAGGTTTGCGGCAATGGAGGCCGCTCTTTCGAAGCTCAACAGCCAGACGGGCTGGATCGGCTCCATGCTCGGTACCCAGGGTTAAAATTCAATATATCAAACGAATAACGGCGTCAGGCGGTTTTTTGGGAGGAACTATATGTACGCAATGAACAACGCGTTCCAAAAATACAAGCAACAGGGCGTGTTAACGGCTAACCCGGTAGAACTGGTCGTCATGCTGTATGACGGCTGCATCAAGCAGATTAAAATAGCGTGTCTCTCCATTGAAGAAAACGATTTTGAACAGGCCAATACCAGCCTGCAAAAGGCCCAGCGCATCCTGATGGAACTCATCAACAGCCTGGATCTGCGCTATCCCATCGGCAGCGATCTTTTTGCGCTCTACGAGTATATGCTTAACGAGCTTGCTCAGGGAAACGCAAACAAGGACGTCAAAGTTCTTACAGATATTGTGACGCTGCTTCAGGAGCTTCGGGAATCCTGGACGATCCTTTCCAAAAACGGCGTAGGTTCCGTTGCGCAAATGGGGGAATAGAGCAATATGAGCGCTTCCAATCATTCAACCGAGTACGGGGAACAAAAACAACAGCTGCTGGACCACATGCTCATGCTGGTAAAAGCGCAGCTTAACTGCCTGGAAGAAGACCGCGAGGAAGAGTTTGCGGCGGTTTTGGATGAAAGCGAGGCGTTGCGCGCGAAAATTGATGCGCTGGATCACCGGTATGGGCAGGGCGGAAAGCTTCTGTCCGAAAACATGCGCGAAACGCTTGAGGAAATCAGGCGGCTGGATGAGCAGTGCGCGGCATATGTGAAGGAGCGCCTGCTTTTTTACAGGGCGGAACTGAAAAGCATCCGCCAATCCGGTAAAAAAATGCAGCAGTATGTCAACCCGTATACGGCGGCGGACGCTCTTTTTATTGATATGCGGAAATAACCCGGGGGAACAACAGGCACAACAATCTTGGAGGGAACGCAATGTCGTTACTGCAAATGGATACGTTTGAAGAACTGGAAGATACGCAGCAAAACAGGTACCTCACATTCGGGCTCGGCGAGGAAATCTACGGTCTTGATATCGGCTTTGTGACCGAAATCATCGGCCTGATGCCCATTTCCCCCCTGCCCGAGATGCCTCAGTTTGTCAAGGGCGTCATCAATCTGCGCGGCAAGGTCATTCCTGTGATGGATCTCAGGCTGCGCTTTAAAATGCCTACGATCGAATACGGCGAGAGAACCTGCATTATCATCATCGACAACGGCAGCATTAATGCGGGCCTGATCGTGGAACATGTGGCGGATGTCGTGAACATCGAGGATGCGGATATTGTGCCGCCGCCCACGTTTGAAGGGTTGCCGCAGAACCGCTGCGTTGGCGGTATCGCAAAGTCGGGCGACGGCGTTAGAATGCTGCTTGATTGTACCAAGCTGTTGAAACCCGAAGAAGAGGAACTTCTGATTAACCTTTGACGCGTAAGAAAGAAGGCAGACCGTGAGAATTAAGGAAACGTCAACGGTATTTGCAAATACCCAGGCGGTCGGCGTGGCGGAAAAAAAGGTTGCGTCCGGGTTTGCGCGGGAATTCTCCCGCCAAAAACATGATTCGGACGCTACGGAATATGAGCAATATCTCAAAGCGCTTAAAGGACGGATATTGGACCAGGGCGAAATTGTCGGAAAAAAGGCGGATATCGCGGAGTTTTATAAATATCGGGCGCTGATCAGCGAACTCTTGAATGAAACGGTCAGCAATGCGTACCTGTTCAGCAGAACCAGCCAGTTTGACCAAAGGGGCCGTCACAAGGTATTTGCGCTCATCCGTAAAGTCAACGTGAAGCTGGACGAGCTTGCGGGGGAGATTTTGAAGAACGAAGCCGAAAATATCAAACTTTTGAGCATCGTGGACGACATTCGGGGCCTGATCGTGGATTTGTATTATTGAACCACAGTACGGGGAGCTTCACAAGCGAAAGGGGTATAACGGGTTATGGCCTTGGTGAAACATGATGTGGCGTTGGAAGCCGATACGCAGCAAAACCGGTATCTGACTTTCCTGTTGGGGGAAGAAATCTACGGCATTGCCATCGGCAACGTCATTGAGATTATCGGAATATTGCCAGTCACACCGCTTCCGGGCGCGCCGGACTATTTAAAAGGTATTATGAATTTGCGGGGAAAGATCATCCCCGTTATCGATGTGCGGCTGAAGTTTAAAAAGTCTGCCGCGGAATATGATGAGAGAACCTGTATCGTGGTGGTCGAAGTGCAGGAAATGACCGTGGGTTTGATTATCGACGAAGTATCCGAAGTTCTCACCATTGAAGCGCAGGATATCGTGCCGCCGCCGTCTTTGAAGGAGGCGCATTCCAACTATATCAACGGCATCAGCAGGACAGACGGAAAGGTGAAGCTGCTGCTCGACTGCGCGGCGTTGCTTTATGAGTAAATCGTTTTGATGAATGGAATAGACAGTTCAAGGGCGCGTCCGGATACCGGACGCGCCTTTCTGCATATATCGAGTAAACACGACAAACTTTGTTATGTTCCTAAGAAAAATGCCGATATATACAGTAAGCCCTCGTTGTCTTTATATAAGCAAAAGGACGGTTTACGAATGGAAAGTTACGTACAAAACCGGGATATGATCAAGTTGAGCGATCAGGAATTCCTGACACTTACGGAGTATTTGAAACGGGACTACGGCATTAACCTTACAAAAAAACGCACCCTCATCGAAGGGCGCATGAACCAGTATCTTCAGAAAAATGGCTATCACAGCTATTCCGCCTATTTTAAGGTGCTGTTTCAGGATACGACTGGTACGGAGATCACCAACGTCATCAACGCCTTGACCACCAACTATTCCTATTTCATGCGGGAATGGGCACATTTTGATTTTTACAGGCAGATCATTCTTCCGGGGATTAGAGAGACCGTGCGGGACTGTGACCTTCGCGTCTGGAGCGCGGGTTGCTCTACCGGACAGGAACCGTACACCCTTGCCATGCTCAACGATGAGTTTTTTGGCGCGGAGTGCGCCATGTGGGACAAGCGCATCCTTGCGACGGACATCTCGCAAAAGGTGCTCGATATCGCCTGCCAGGGAATATACAGCTTGGAAGATGCGGGCAACATTCCCGCCAACTGGCGGATGAAGTATTTTGAACAAAGAGCCGACGGCAAGCTCACGGTAAAGCCGCAGCTTCGCAAAGAAGTCATATTCCGCAAATTTAATCTGATGGAACAGACATTCCCCTTTAAGAAAAAGTTTCATGTGATATTCTGCCGGAACGTCATGATTTATTTCGATGCAAAGACAAAGGCGGAGCTTGTCGGTCGGTTCTGCAACGTTTTGTGTGACGGAGGCTACCTGATTGTGGGCCACTCGGAATCGGTGGACAGGGCTTCAACGGGTCTTAATTATGTAATGCCCTCCGTCTACAGGAAGGGTTAATTAGATGGCACAGAAGAAAACACGCGTCCTGATTGTGGACGATTCTCTTTTTATGCGCCAATTTATCAGCAGCAGCATTTCCAAAGACGCGGGGATCGAGGTGGTGGGGGAAGCTGGCGATCCCTACCAGGCCAGGGATAAAATACTGGAGCTAAAGCCTGACGTCATGACGCTGGATGTGGATATGCCCAAGATGAATGGCCTGGAGTTTTTAAAAAAGCTGATGCCGCAGTACCCGCTCCCGGTGCTGGTGGTCAGTTCCACGCCCAACATGATTCTTGACGCCATGCAGGCGGGCGCTGTGGATTTTGTATCAAAACCTGTCACGATGGAAGAAGGGGACCGTAACGCGTTTATTTCCGAGCTTGTGATCAAGATCAAAATCGCGTCCATTTCCAGGGTGGGCCAGTTCAAACGCAAGAAAGGCCTCGAGGGTATTGTTGGAAGGTCGAGCGGGACTGCCGTGAACGAAAGCTTGCTGGTGGCGATCGGCGCTTCCACCGGGGGCACAGAAGCTACGGCCGGCATACTGAACAGCCTCAAAAGCTTTTCGGCCGGCATCGTGGTGGTGCAGCATATGCCGCCGGTGTTTACCAGAATGTACGCCGAAAGGCTGAACAATTCCTGTGCGCTGGAGGTAAAAGAGGCCGAGGACGGGGATTATGTCTTGCCGGGTCGGGTGCTTATCGCCCCGGGCGAATTCCAGATGGAGGTGGTACGGTCCGCAAAGGGGTACCGCGTGAAGTGTTATAAAGGCGAGAAGGTCAGCGGACATTGTCCTTCGGTGGACGTGCTCTTTGAGTCGGTGGCGAAAGCGGCGGGACCCAACGCCCTTGGCATCATTCTTACCGGCATGGGAAGCGACGGCGCGAAAGGCCTCTTGAGCATGCGCAAAAAAGGCGCGTTTACCATTGGCCAAAACAAAGAGTCTTGCGTGGTTTACGGTATGCCCATGGTTGCAAACAACGTCGGCGCGGTGCAGGAAGAACTGCCGCTTTCGGAGATTTCTTCCCGGATGTGCCGCTGGCATGACGAGATGACGGGAGGGAAATAGACCCTATCCTGCATATGGCGGTTATTCGACGATGAAGGCGCATATATATCTCTGGGTTTTCCCGGAAATATCCGACAAAACATACGTATTTTTGCACGATAAGGCGTAAAATTATGAACAAATTGTTGAATGCGCTCGATTTGTTATGCTATACTCGTTATGTATAAGAAGGGTTTACTGTATGGATACGGTTAGGAGTATATATTTATCCAAATTGGAGCAGGTGCAATCGGCCCTCAACGCCAACGCGGCAAGGGTGGGTTTCGCCGCACCGCGGTTTTCCAGCCTGCTTTCGGGTACGCTGGCCGCGCAAACCGCCATACAGACTCAGGATGCGTCTGCGGCAGTACAGAATGTTTCCTCTTACGACGGGCTGATCAAGGGCGCGGCGCAGGAGAACGGGCTTGACGAAGCGTTGGTGAAGGCCGTGATACAGGCAGAATCCAGCTACCGTGCCGATGCGGTGTCTTCCGCCGGCGCGCAGGGGCTCATGCAGCTGATGCCTGGCACTGCGGCGTCGCTGGGCGTAACGAATTCCTTTGATCCCGCGCAGAACATCAGCGGCGGGACCAAGTATTTAAAAAGCCTGATGGACCGGTTCGGGGACCTGCGCCTGGCGCTTGCGGCTTATAATACGGGACCTAGCCGGATCTCGGGGCTCAACATCAGCGATCCGGATAATGCTTCGGAATACGCAAAAATCAGCGAACGCGTGCGCAGCTATGTTTCCACGGTACTGTCCAATTATGAGGCGTATCGTTCCCAGGAAGGAGTGAGTTGAGTATGATACCTAAGATGTTTCATAGCATTGACCTCCTGCAAAAGGGGATGGACGCGGCCTGGCTCCGCAATGAGGTCGTCACCAACAATATCGCCAATGCGGAAACGCCCAACTTCAAAAGTTCCAGCGTCGCGTTTGAGACCATGTTCAAAAATGCGCTTGAGGACCAGGTAGAGGCGCAGGCGGCTCCGGGTAATGAAGTTGTGCAGCAGGACGCATTCGCCAATGACATCCCGTCCCAGTATGAAAACAAGCGTACGCGGGACAAGCATATCGTCTTTTCTAAAAATGAAGATATCGTAGATGCCGGGAACGGCCTTGACCAGGAATTTTCAAACATCCGTACGCGGGGCAGCCACTTTGATTTTGACGGATCCTCGCAGACTCAGGTTTTGGCGGATGTTTCGCCCGTTGTCTCAAAGAACGACAACCTTACCATGCGCATGGATGGCAACAATGTGGACGTCGAGGCCGAAAACGTCGCTCTCGCGCGCAACACCATATACTATTACACCTTGACCGAACAGATGAACAGCGAATTTACACGCCTTGGCATGGCAATCAGGGAGGGAAAGTAGTATGGCATTTTTAAGCTCGCTTGATATCAGCGGCTCCGCGCTCACGGCCCAAAGGCTCAGGATGGACGTCATCAGCCAGAATATCGCAAACGCAAACACGACCCGGACCGTAAACGGGGAACCGTACCGCCGCAGGGTGGCCGTGTTTTCCGAGCGCCCGGGTACCGCCGGGTTTTCCTCATTTTTTAATAAGGCGCAGGAAGACCAAAGAGATCAGGTTGCCGGCCGCGGCGTTGTGGTATCCTCCATCGCGACCGATATGTCGGATTTTAAAAGCGAATACGATCCCACCCATCCCGATGCGGATGAGAACGGATATGTGCGTTACCCCAACGTGAACGAAGTGACGGAAATGGTGGATATGATGGCGGCGACGCGCGCGTATGAAGCGAACATCACGGCGCTCAACGCGACAAAGAACATGGCGTTAAAGGCACTTGAGATCGGCCGTTAATCCCGGCTGAAGAAAAGAGGAACCTATGCAGATTCAGCAGCTTTCCAACATCGTATCCCAGGCGGGGCAGCAGGCCTCTTCCGTAACCAAGCCGGAGAGCGCCTTTCCGGATATTCTGAGTAACGCCATGCAGGAAGCGCAGGCGGCCGATACCGCCTCGCAGGCGGACACGCTGCGTCTGCTTTCCGGGGATATTACGGACCTTCATACCACAACCATACAGGCGCAGAAAGCGGAGCTTTCTTTGAACCTCGCCATCCAGATCCGCAACAAGGTGATCGATGCGTATAACGAAGTGATGCGCATGCAGGTGTAAGAAATGCTGGAGGATTCGAACGGTTCCACGCTCTTGCTCATATTTGTTTTGCTCGTTGTGATTTTTGCCGCTTACTTTACAACAAGGTATTTGTCTGTGAAGGGCGGCAATCTCATGAAAGGCAAGTACATGCTGGTGAAGGACCGCGTGGTGCTTGCAAAGGACAAACAGATATTGCTGTTGCAGGTGGGGACAAAGCATATCGTCGTAGGAATTACGCCGCAGGCCATACAGCAGCTTGGCACGATCGAGGACGGCGAACTCCAGCCTGTCGCTCAGGAACCGTCGCAGACGGATGGCGGTATGCAGTCTTTCAAAGAGGTGCTTGCAAAGATTTATAAGAAGGACGGCAGTTTACCCAAA
The DNA here is from genome assembly GCA_023455425.1 of Bacillota bacterium. Lineage (GTDB taxonomy): Bacteria > Bacillota > Clostridia > Christensenellales > CAG-138 > JAEYLA01. The sequence goes on from JAEYCM010000010.1 coordinate 152,740, forward strand.
TAAGCTCTACGGTACGGTTTTTGCGTAGACGGGAGCAAAGAACGGAAAGTCGCACTACATGAAGAGAACGCAACCGCTGGCGCCGCTTTTGCCGCCGCAACTCACATATGTTGAGCCCCGAAAGGGCAATGACCACCGTAAAACCGGCAGAACCAAACGGATTTGGCTCTTAGTGGCGGTTATTATGGTGGCTGTTTTGTTATGTGGTTGTTCCGTGCTCAATGAAAATACGGCCTCTTCCAATGGCCCGTTCGGAGGCTTGCTGGGGGACAGGAGCGATTCGCTCGATATCCTGATGCTGCTTACCATATTGAGCGTGCTGCCTTCCATACTCATCATGCTCACGAGCTTCACACGCATCATCATCGTGCTTTCGCTTGTCCGCAACGGCATGGGGCTCCAGCAGATGCCGCCCAACCAGGTACTCATCGGCCTTGCGCTATTTTTGACGCTGTTTGTCATGTCGCCCATCGTAGAGCAGGTTAAGACCGAGGCGTACGAGCCTTATATCAAAGGCACTATCACCCAGGAAACCGCGATAGAGCGCGGCATGGAACCGGTACGGGAATTCATGTTCAAGCAGACGTATAAGTCCGACCTCAAGTTTTTCCTTTCCGCCTCCGGCCAGCCGGATACGGTCGAATCGCTTGAAAGCATCCCCAACACCACGCTGATCCCTGCGTTTATCACCAGCGAGATCAAGCATGGGTTTGAGATCGGGTTTTATATCTACATTCCCTTTATCGTCATCGATATGGTGGTGGCGAGCACGCTGATGGCGATGGGCATGATGATGCTGCCGCCAATCGTCATTTCGCTTCCCTTTAAATTGTTGCTGTTTGTAATGGTCGATGGGTGGACGCTTACGGTCAAGTCCCTCATCACAAGCTTTGGGTAATCCGCCCGCGGGTGGTGACCGGAGGGAAACAGGCAATACGGCAAACGGGGGCAGGAACATATGGAGCAGGCAACGGTCATTAAAGTAATGCAGGATGCGGTGACCACCATCATGATGGTATCGGCGCCTCCGCTGATTATCGGCATGGTGGTGGGTATTATCGTTTCCATTTTCCAGGCCACAACGCAGATCAACGAACAGACCCTGGCGTTTGTGCCCAAAATCATCGCCATATTGATTGCACTCTTGGTGTTTGGCGGCTGGATGCTTACCAATCTCTCGGATTTTACGCTGCGTCTGTTCGAGTACATCGGCGCTGCGCGCTAAAGTGAGCGATGGACAAGATCGTAGACGCCGTCATGCTGAATATCGATTACTTCGTGCTGATATTCCTGCGGATTTCGGCGTTGATTTTTTCTTCCCCCATATTTGGGCGAAAAACGCTGCCCAACGCGGTCAAGCTCATGCTGTGCATGACACTGACGTATGTCATATATGCGGCGGACCCGGATCCCGCGGTGATCGTTTACAGCAACGTGATCCAGTATGTGCTGCTGTGCGTGAAGGAACTCCTGTTCGGGCTGGTATTGGGCTATGTGACGACGCTGCTGTTCAGCATCCCGCAAACGGCGGGGTATGTCATCGATATGCAGATGGGCTTTGGTATGGTGAACGTGTTCGACGTGCAGTCAAACATTAGTGTCCCGGTCACGGGCAACTTTCTCTATACCGTGATGATGCTCTGTTTTTTTGCGGTGGACGGGCATCATGAGTTGATTTATATCATCAACGGCACCTTCTCCTACATTCCTGTGGGGCAGGTCACGTTAAATCCCGCGCTGGGCGTTTCGGCGCTTGAAGTGTTCTCCCTTGCGTTCGTGCTTGCGGCCAAGGTGGCTATGCCCATGATCGCGGCGGGGATGATGGGGGAGATACTCATGGGTATCGTAGTGCGGACGGCCCCGCAGATGAACGTGTTTGTGGTGGGTATTCCGCTTAAGATTATCATGGGATTTTTGGCGCTGTTGCTGTTGCTGCCGGTTTATGTGAACTTTACCAACACGCTGTTTGACAATATGTTCGAGTCCATCCATTATATGCTTCGCGGATTGGTGGCATCCGCATGAGCCAGGCAGGCGGGGACCGTACAGAAAAAGCAACGCCCAAAAAGCGGAAAGACGCGCGGGACAAAGGACAGATATTTAAAAGCGTGGACCTGACCACCGCATTTTCGCTGCTTGTGTTATTTGGCATATTGTCCATCGCGGGAAAGCTGATGGTGGACGGGCTAAGAGACATGGCCACCCTGTATTTTTCGGCAGGCGCGCCGGAAACGTTTGATGTGGCAAACATACACGCCACATTCAAGGATGTGTATATCCGGTTTATTGTCATCATGCTGCCGGTGTTGGCAGCGGCCCTCGTGGCAGGCATTGTATTTAATTTTCTGCAGGTGGGCGCGCTGTTTACCGCAAAGGCGATACAGCCCAAGGCTTCCCGCATCAGCATGGCAGAAGGGTTTAAGCGGATCTTTTCAAAAAAGACGCTCATTGACCTTTTAAAATCCCTGGTGCGCCTGGCGGTGATCGTAAAGGTGGCGTACGACGAATATACGTTGCGTATCCAGAACACGCCCGCGCTGATGTACCAGGAACTGGATTTCTCCATTGCCGCCACATGGGAACTGATACTGGGTATCGCGTTTAAGGTCGCGATCGCCCTCGCGATATTGGGACCCATCGATTACTTCCTCCAATGGAGGCAGTATGAGCGGGACCTCATGATGACCAAGCAGGAGGTCAAGGACGAATATAAGATGACCGAAGGCAACCCCCAGATCAAGGGACGGATCAGGCAGAAGCAGCGGCAGATGAGCAGCATGCGCATGATGCAGGCCGTTGCGGACGCAGATGTGGTCATCACCAACCCCACGCACTTCGCCGTAGCGCTTTCCTATAAGGAAGGGATGAACGGCGCGCCGGTCATCGTGGCCAAAGGCCAGGATTTCCTTGCGAAACGGATCAAGGAAAAGGCGAAGGAACACCGCGTGGAGATTGTGGAAAACAAATCCCTTGCCCGCAGCCTGTACTTCTTCTGTGAGATAGGCGACGAGGTGCCGGAGGAATTCTATCAGGCGGTGGCCGAAATCCTGGCGTATGTGTACCGCCTGAAATACCCGGAAAAGAGGAGGTGAACGCGTGAAAATCAAAGGTTCGGATATCATGGTGGCCGTGATGGTGCTGGGCATCATACTGCTCATTATCGTGCCGCTTACCACCGCGATGCTGGATATGCTGCTGATACTCAATATCTCCATTTCCATGCTCGTGCTCCTGATGTCCCTCTATATTAAAGAAACGCTGGAGTTTTCCACGTTCCCGACCATGCTGCTGCTTTTGACGCTGTTCCGTCTTGCACTCAATATCTCCTCTACACGCCTTATCTTGGGCAACGGCGGGGAGGCGGGCAACGTCATCCACACATTCGCATCCTTTGTGATGGGCAGCAATCTCGTGGTCGGCTTCATCATATTCCTGATCATTGTCATCGTACAGTTCATGGTCATCACAAAGGGCTCGGAGCGCGTGGCGGAAGTGGCCGCGAGGTTTACGCTTGACGCCATGCCCGGCAAGCAGATGGCCATCGACGCGGATTTAAACACCGGTATCATCAACGAAGGGGAAGCGAAAAAACGCAGGGAAGCCATCCAGCGGGAGGCGGATTTTTACGGCTCCATGGACGGCGCTTCCAAGTTTATTAAAGGCGACGCAATCGTCGGCATCATCATCACCGTCATCAACCTCGTGGGCGGCATTGTGATCGGCGCATTGGGGTTGGGCGGCAAGGTCATGCCCATGGATCAGGTGCTTGAAGTGTACGCTTTGGCGACCGTTGGCGAAGGTCTGGTCAACCAAATTCCGGCGCTGCTTGTCTCCACCTCCGCGGGCATCATCGTCACCCGCTCCGCAAGCGAAAGCAGCTTTGGCAACGATCTTTCAAGCCAGCTGTTTGCAAAGCCGCAGGCGCTCTATATTTTGGGCGGTATGCTGGCTATGATGGGCTTTATCCCCGGCATGCCCACCATCCCCATTCTTTTCATAGCCGCCGCACTGCCGCTTTTCGCGTACCTGACCACCAACGCCAAGAAAAAGAAAGAAGTGCAGACCGAAGACGATACCGCGGAGCTTGCCGCACAGGAAAAGCGCAAGCCGGAAAACGTCACGTCGCTGTTGCAGGTGTATCCCATTGAAATGGAGTTTGGCTACGGCATCATCTCCCTTGTGGATACCATGCAGGGCGGGGATTTATTGGATCGCATCGTTATGATCCGCCGCCAGTGCGCCATGGAAATGGGCATTATCGTGCCGGTCGTGCGTGTAAGGGACAATATCCAGCTTGGCACCAACTCGTACTGCATCAAAATCAAGGGGCTCGAGGTCGCCCATGGCGACGTCATGCCGGACCATTTCATGGCGCTGCGCCCGGCGGGGCTGGAGGCAAAGCTGGACGGCATTGAAACGACCGATCCGGCCTTTGGCCTGCCCGCTGTCTGGATCACGGAAAACGAACGCGAGCGCGCGGAATTGAAAGGCTTTACCACCATCGATTCGCCTTCCGTCATCGCGACGCACCTAATGGAAGTCATCAAGCACCATGCGCATGAACTGATGGGAAGGCAGCAGGTACAGGTGCTCATCGACAACCTGAAAAGCCAGCAGCCCGCCTTGGTGGACGAAGTCATTCCCAAGCTCTTCTCTGTCGGAGAGGTGCAGAAGATACTCGCAAACCTGCTTAGAGAAGGCATCTCCATACGGGATATCGGCAGCATACTGGAAATCCTGGGCGATTACGGCACGCTGACCCGAGACCTTGAGCTCTTGACCGAATACGTACGCCAGAACCTCAAGCGCGCCATCACGCAGCGTTTTGTGCCGGACAATAAGGCGCGCGTCATTACGCTTGACCCGCAGGTGGAGCAGGCGATCGCCTCGAGCATCCGGCAGACCGAACGGGGCTCGTACGCGGCGGTGGAGCCCATGCAGATTCAGCGGATCCTGCTTAGCACCAAGAACGCCGTTGAAAACGCGCTTGGTTCCGGCGGAACGCCGATCTTTTTGACAGCCCCTGCCGTGCGCAGGTATTTCAAGCAGATGACGGAGCAATTAAATCCTGATCTCGTCGTGCTTTCCTACAATGAGCTGGAACGTGATGTGGAAATTTTCTCCGATGGGGTGGTGAGCTTTTAACCTATGTTCGTGAAGAGCTATATTGCAAATGAAATGCCTGAAGCGATGGAGCGCATCCGCAAGGAACTTGGTCCGGACGCCATGATATTGTCCAACCGCCAGATCAGGGGCAAAGGCCTCAAGGGCCTGTTTGGCAAAAGGCTGGTGGAAGTGACCGTGGCCTATGAACCGATGGCCGGCAAAGCCATGATTCCCGAGCGCAAAGCGTATGAGCAGCCCCGTCCTGCACCAGCACCCAACCCGCCCGCTCCGCCAGTTTTAAAGAAGCCCCAGGCGGCAACACCCGCCGTTGCGGCAGCGCTTGCGGCGGCGCAGGCCGAACAGAAAAAGTTCCAGATTGCCGAAATGCCCGCTGCCAAATCCCCCTTGGGGACCGAGCCGAAGTTGGCGCACGACCGCAGGAGCGGCGTCAAGCTCACCCCGGGCGCCGAGGCGATCGGCAACCGGCTGATGGAACGCGAAGTGTTTGTGGGCGTTGCGAAAAAAATTGCGGCGCAGGCCCATGAGATTACCACAAAATTCAACGATGATCCGGAACAGGTGGCGTACAACCTTGTAGAGGATATGCTGGGCGAGCCCGCCGCGATCAAGCTCAAAAAATACCGCATGAACATTATCATGCTGCTGGGGCCGACGGGCGTTGGGAAGACCACCACCATTGTAAAGCTTGCCGGCCTGTTTACCATCAATCACGGACTCAAGGTAGGCTTCATCAATACGGATACCTACCGTGTGGCGGCCCAGGAGCAGTTAAAAGCTTATGCGGAGATCATGGAACTCCCGATCTGTACGGTATATTCCCCGGAGGATTTGGAGGACGCGCTGGTCAAGATGCAGGACCGGGATGTGGTGCTCATCGATACCGCGGGCAAAAGCCCCGCGGACAAGCGTTACCGGGAGGATATCGAAGCGTATATCCGCCACAGCGGGGCGGATGAATTGCTGCTTTGCGTAAGCGCGTCCATGGGCTATGGCGCGAGCCGGGAACTCATCAACCATTATTCTTTCCTGAGCGGGTATAAGCTGGTTGTTACAAAGCTTGACGAAGTCAGCGCGTGGGGTAGCGTACTCAACATCGCTTCCCTGGCCAAACAGCCGCTCGCCTTTATTACAACAGGGCAGAACGTACCGTTTGATATTTCCATACCCGATACGAAGCTGGTAGCCAAAAACCTGTTGGGGAGTGCTGAACATGTTTGACCAGGCGCAGGTGCTACGCGATATTATGAGGACAAGGCATACGCCCCCCAGCATCCGGGTGATGACGGTCACCAGCGCAAAGGGAGGGGTAGGCAAGACGAGCACGTCCATCAATCTTGCCATTGCCCTCAATAAACTGGGGCGGCGCACATTGATCGTGGACATGGATCTTGGGCTTGCGAACGTGGACGTCATGCTGGGCGCAAAAACGGAGGGCAATCTCTTAAGCGTCATTCATGGAGGGCGGAACATCCGCGAAATCATCGGTACCGGCGTATATGACGTAAAGTTCATTTCCGGCGGTTCGGGCATGGAGGAAATGCTCAGTCTCAATACGGAAACGGTGCAGGGCATCGTTACGCAGCTGATGTGCCTGGAGGATATTGCGGACGTCGTCATATTTGACACGGGCGCGGGGATATCCGATCATATCCTGCGCCTGATCGCCGCAAGCCACGACACCATACTTGTGACGACTCCTGAACCCACGGCCTTTATGGATGCGTACGCGCTTGTAAAAATTATGGGGCAGCGCAATATGCATCCCAATGTCCGCCTTGTGATGAACATGGCGGATACCGAAAAGGAAGCGGTTTCAGCCCTGGAAGGATTTACACGCATTGCGAAGCAGTACGCGGGTGTTCCGGTGAACGGTTTGGGTTATATATTGAGGGATGAGCATATGTCGCGCGCTGTTAAACTGCAAACGCCGCTGCTGGTAAGTTTCCCGGAATGCAAAGCGGCTTATCAATATCAGCGCCTGGCAATGAATCTTTTGAACATGCCCGATACAGGGGAAAAGAGCATAGCGGGGTTTCTAAAGCGTTTGCTGGGCGGCGGATAAGCGCCCGGGCGCTTTTGACGCGGCCATTTTGGGCCGCCTCCAGCAAACGGTAAACATCCGGGAGGGACAAGCATGGCAGAAGCAGTATACGATAGGGCGCAGACGCTTTGGGAGCAGTATGCGCGGGACGGCTCACAGGAAGTAAAAAATGAGATCGTCCTGCATTATATGTACTTGGTCAAGCGCATCGTGTATCGGTTGCTGCCCACCTACGAGGGATACAGCAACTTTGACGATTTATTGAGCTGCGGCGTGCTGGGATTGATCGACGCCATCAGCAAATTTGACGTCAAGCGCGAGATCCAGTTTGAAAACTACGCCTCCCTGCGTATCCGCGGGGAGATTATCGACCATATGCGCAAGCAGGACTGGGCGCCTTCCAGCCTTCGAAGAAAGATACAGGCCATCAGCGCCGCGTACAGCGAACTGGAAAAGGAGCTGTCCCGTGAGCCTGCGGACAGCGAGGTTGCAGCCTACCTTGGCATGAACGAAAAGGAGATGCAGAAGATCGTCAATAAAATGCACATGTTCAATGTCATGCATTTTGAGGAAATGATCTCAAGCGACTGTTCTCTTGCCCAGGTGGTGCAGGACAAGGGCGAGACTCCGGAAGAAAACGTGGAAAACAACGAGATGAAAAAGGTGCTTGCGGAGCTGATTGAAACGCTGCCCGAAAAAGAGCGCCTGGTCATCACGCTGTATTATTATGAAGAGCTTACGCTCAAAGAAATTGCGGGGATCTTGGGGGTTTCGGAATCCCGCGCCTCGCAGATTCATTCCAAGGTGATTATGAAGTTCCGCTCCAGGCTGCAGACGATGTTCAACCAGTAGCCGCTCTTTTAGGCGGGACGGCCGCTAGGAAGGAGGAGATTTTGTGGCGTTTGAAGGAATAGGCTCCAAGATCATGATCCACAAGGTAACGGATTTTTCCAAGGAAGCAAGCAATCTGCAAAAAAGCGGAGAGATGGCGCAGGCGCACATTCAAAGCCGCGCCATGCACGATGCCAAGATCGCCCAACAGCAGGTCCAGGATGTATACGAGCCTTCCAATGTTGCCATTCAACGGGAAAAGGAACGCGAAAAACGGAAGCAGGAGCAAAAACGGGAAGGGCAAAAGCGGGAAACCCGCATCAATTCCAAGCCCCTGCCCGGGGAACCCACCAAGCTGGATATCGAGATATAACGGCGCCGATGCCGTATGGAAGAGGATAAGATGGACTACACCTACTATTTGTTTGCTTTTTTCGTATTTCTTCTTGTCTGCGCGACGGTATATTTGAGCAGCATGCTCAAACGGAACCAGAAGGAGGAGGCTGTAAAGCCGCCCCCGCCGCCGGATGATTTCCGGGAGCGGGAAGAGGAGCTTCTTGCCCTGTTTCATAAATTTGAGCGCGCGATGGACAGCATGCAGGAAGACATGGAAGAGACGCGCGCCCAAATCCACATGGAACGGGAAGAGGTGGCCTCCATGCTCGAGCGCATGCAGCACCTGACGACTGGCATCCGCAGCGAGCAGCGTGTGGAAGAGCCGCAAAAGCGTGGACGTGGGCGGCCAAGGACGGTGCATCTCCAGCAGGAAGAGGAGCGGCCGTCTCTGGCTTTGGAACGTAAAAAGCCCGGCCCAAAAAAGAAAACCCTGCGCGACCGGGTGTTGGAACTGTATGAGACGGGCCTCACAGCGGACCGCATTGCGCAGGAACTTTCCATTTCCCTTGGGGAAGTGGACCTTGCGCTGGGTATCAAGCAAGAAAAAAGCATTTAAATTTATCTAAAGTTCCAAACATTTTTTTCGATATTGTATCTATATGGAATAGGCGGCAGTATGCCGCTTGGAGGAACTATGCTGCGAAGCCTGTATCTTTCCGCCAGCAACATGTTGGTACAGCGGAAGAAAGTGGATGTTATCGCAAACAATATCGCCAATATGGACACCGTGGGGTTTAAATCCGACAGTCTCCTTTCGCGCTCGTTTGAGGATATGTATTTGGAGCGCGTGAACGATCCAAGCAACACCACAGGCGGCGTTGGGCCGCTCAATACCGGCGTGCATATCGATGAGCTTATCACCTCCTTTGAAGAGGGAAGCGTAAAGACAACGGACAGGAGTCTGGACTTTTCCATCGCAGGGGACGGATTCTTTGTCGTATCCACCACGGCGGGGGACCGCTATACACGCGACGGCAATTTTACCATCAACAATGAAGGGTATCTTGTCACCAGCGACGGCAACCGGGTATCGGGCACAAACGGGTTCCTGAAAATTGATATGACCAACGTCACCGTGGATTCAGCCGGAAATATCACCAACGCGGAAGGAACCAGCCTTGGTACGTTGCGGGTGGTATCCTTTGCGGATAAAACCGGATTAAAGAAGGCGGGAAACAATCTGTTTCTCAACGAGAATAACCAACAGGCCCAAACTGCTCAGAATGCGGTGATCCGCCAGGGGAGCCTGGAAACGTCCAACACCGATATCACAAGCGAAACGCTCAACATGATGGCGGCCTCAAGAAGCTTTGAAACCAGCCAGCGCATTGTAAAAATGATCGATGAAACGCTGGGCCGGGCTGTCAACGACATCGGAAAGGTATAGGGTTCGTATCATGATGCAGACTTCTTTATCAGCGAAAAGCGCCCTGCGCGCACAGCAGCAGCAGCTTGACGTGATTGCGAATAATATTGCCAATGTGAATACAGTCGGGTTTAAGTCGAGCAGCGTTAATTTTAAAGATACGCTTTACAATACCATGACAAGGCCTACCGATGGCGAACCGCTTCAGGGCGGCACCGGGGTGCGGGTTGCCTCCATCACGAAGTCCTTTTTGATGGGCACGCCGATGCAGACGGGTGTACCTCTGGATTTTTGCCTGACCAAGGACGGCTTTTTTACCCTAGAAGATGCAAACGGAAATGAGGTCTATACGCGTAACGGCGCATTCACGCTTTCCGTGGAAGGGGGAAGCCGATATCTGGTGGATTCCGAGGGCCGCTATGTCCAGGGTCAGAACGGCAAGATTCAGGTCCCGGAGGGCGACATGAGTACGCTCAGCGTTGACGACAAAGGGCAACTGTTTATCAAACAAGCCACTGCGGCCGGCGGCACAACGCCGGGTACGCCCACTGCATTTGCAACGCTTAAGATTTCTTCCTTTTTAAACAACGAAGGATTGGAAGCAGTGGGAAGCAGCGCCTTCCGTGCCACCGCCGCCTCGGGGGAAGCGAAAGCGGTGGAAAGCCCGGAGGTCCGCGTAGGGTATCTGGAAACCTCCAATGTGGATATGGCGATGGAGATGACAACGCTTATCCGTGCCCAAAAGGCGTTTTCCTTTGCCTCGCAGGCGGTACGTACGGCGGATGAAATGGCCGCCATGGCAAACAACATGCGCACATGATTCCGGTGATGAAGAGGGCGATTGAACGGAGGAGGTCTTGATGCAGGTAAGGCAGTGCAGAATGTGCAACAAGTTGTTTCAATCCATGGGCAACTACATCTGCGTGGAATGTCAGGAACGATTGGATCAGGAATTCCGGGTGGTGCGCGATTACCTGTATGAGAATCCAGCGGCCGATATCACGGAAATTTCGCAAAAGACGGGAGTGAGCGAGCGAAGCATTCTGCAGTTTCTTAAGGAAGAGCGGCTTACGCTTTCCGCTCCGTGCGAGAGCATCCGCTGCGAACATTGCGGAAAACCGGTTGCGGGCGGGAAAATCTGTACGGATTGCAAGGAACGACTGTCTAGGCTCCTGGATAGCATAACTGAAGCCAACGCCGAAAAATTGGCGGAAAAAAAAGCGAGTATTATGATCAGTTATCAAGGGCGAAGGCACTTTGAAGAGAACAGGCGGTAGGCTGACCGCGCGTGAAATCAGGAACAGGGAAGTGAGCATATGAGAGTAAATTCGATTCCCCCGAAGGAAATTTACAGCCGGTATCTATGTGCAAGGGAAGTGCAGCCGGTCACAACAAGCCGCGCCATGGGCACGGATCATGTTGAATTGTCCAGTACCGCAAAATCCTTTTCCGCGACGCTCAAATCCGCCCGTGAGGCGCTCAGCGTCCAGGATCCGGCGAGAGCTGCAAAGATCAGCGTCATCAAACAGAAGATTGAAAGCAATACCTACTTTGTTCCGGCCGAACAGGTGGCGGAAAAAATTTTTGAAGTTTAATACAGATACGGCAAAAGCGAGGTACCGCCATGCGGGATCTGATACAGGAGCTTGAATATTGCATGGCTGGCGAGTTGGAAATCTATGTCGGCCTGCTGCAATATGCAAAGAACAAGAAAGCCGCGTTGATCAAAAATGACCTGGACGAGCTGAATATGCTGGTAAAGCTGGAGGATGAAGCGATCACCCGCCTGCATGCCGCGTCGGCCCGAAGGGAGAGCTTGTTTGACCGTATTGCGGGTGAAACCGGCTGTGAAACAAAGATCACGTTTGAGTATATCGTTAAAGACCTTTCAAAGGAGGAGCGGAGGGAGCTTGACCGCTTAAGGGACCGCTATCAGGAAGTTGTACGCGAGCTTTCCGCCCTTAATGAGCTCAATCAAAGCCTGCTGCAGATGCAACTCCAGTACACTTCTTTCTGCATGGATATTTTGATGCAGGCAAAACCGGTGGGCGGGACATACGGCAGCTCCGGCCATGCAAACCCGGAGTTTCAACCAGGGAGAAGATTCATCGACCAGGAAGCGTGAGGGGATTATGTCGTTTTACGGATTGGAAATCGCAAAGACGGGCCTGGCTATCAGCCAAAAAGGTATCAATTTGGCCGGTCATAATATTGCAAATGCGGATACGGCAGGGTATACGAGGCAGCGGCTGTACCTTGCCTCCATCGACCCCGGATCTCTTGTGGCCAGGTATATTCCGATTGCCAAAGGCGCTGTAGGCAGAGGCGTCGACGTTCAGGCGGTGGAACAGCTGCGCAATTCCTATGTAGACCGCGCGCTCAGAGGAGAAACTTCCAGCCTTGGACAGTGGGAGACCCGCACAGAGGAAATGGAGTATATAGAGGCGCTCTTCAACAGCACAAGCAGCGCGAGCCTTTCCAATTCTCTTGCGGACTTTTTCGACAGCGTACAGGAGCTTTCCAAGGACCCCGTGAGCAAGGAAATCCGCACCAACATGCAGCAGACGGCCATCACGCTTACCCAGACACTGAACCATTACCATAAGCAGTTGACCGATCTGCGGTCCCAAATGAACGATTCCATCAGCGTTGCGGTAGACCGCATCAATGAAATCACAAAATCCATTGCAGACTACAACCTGAGCATAGAAACCTATGAACTCAGCGGCGAAAGGGCAAACGATCTCAACGACAAACGTAACCTTTTGCTCGACGAGCTTTCCACCCTGACGGATATGGAGTATTCGACCGATTCTCAAGGGCGTTTAAGCGTAAGGATCGCCGGCAATACCGTGGTCGACCACGGCACATCGTACAACATCAAGGTAAAGGCTGACGCGAACGGATTTTATTCCGTACATATGGACAATGCGGCGGAGACGCAAGTCAACTACACGAACGGGACGATGGCGGGTTATAAGCAGCTTCGCGACGGCAATTCAGCGGACGATATCGGCATCCCGTATCTCATCGAAGGGCTCAATACGCTTGCGCGTAGCATCGCGAAACAATTTAACGATGTCCACAAGCAGGGCTGGACGATGCCGCACGACGGAATCGACTCGCAGACGGGCGTTTATCTGTTCAATGTGGACGTCGCGGGCGGGGTGGAAGATTACGCATCCGTTACGGCGGGCAATATCAAGCTTTCGAATGCCGTACTGAATGATGTATATCAGATAGCAACCTCCAGCAAAAAAATAGACCTCTTTTCTTCTGACCCACAGGATAAGAACAATGAAAATGCGCTTAAACTGGCGGGCTTGGGAACCTCCTCTACCACGATGGGCAACACCACATTTGAAGGGTACCTGAAAAATCTTGTGGTGGAACTTGGCGTGGGCAGCGCGCATGCTTCCAACATACTGGCCAGCCAGCAGGCGCTTGTCAGCAACCTGGAAGGGCGCAGGGCCTCGGTTTCGGGGGTATCCGTGGATGAGGAAATGGTGCAACTGATGAAGTTCCAGCATATGTATAATGCTTCTTCCCGCGTTATTACGAGCATTGATGAGGCGCTGGATAAGCTCATCAACGGTACGGGCATCGTTGGCAGATAGTGGTAGTGTTTTAATTAAGGATTTGTAAGAAAGGCAGGGATGCTGCATGCGGGTTACCACAAGCATGATGACGAGTTCGTTTTTGACGAACCTAAATACCAATCTGAACGCCATGCAGACTTACCAGACCCAGCTTGCTACGGGCAAGCGGATCACCAAGCTTTCGGATGATCCGGTGGGGATACTGGGCAGCATGAATGCGCGCGTCAAGCTTGCAAGGCTTGATCAATACAGGGAAAACGTCAGCTCCGTGCAGGACATTTTAAAGCAGACCGAAACCGCCCTTATGGAGATCAACAAAATGATCCAGACCGGGTATGAACGCGCGGTGCAGACTACATCCGATACTTACGGGCCGGATGATCGCAATGCGGCCGCAGTCGAAATGGCGCAATTGAAGGATCATCTGCTCAAACTGGGTAATACCAAAGTTGCCAACCAGTACATATTCGGAGGCTATAACTCCACCAAAGAACCGTTTACGCTGGACGCTTCGGGAAATCTTCTGTATAACGGGCTTGATGTCACGGTGAACAATACAGCGCTTCAGGAACAGGCCGCCCAAAACATTAGCATTGAGCTTGGCTATGATATGACCATGACCGCAACCATCAACGGCCTGGAGCTTTTCGGAAGCGGTTCGGGCAATATTTTTAACCTGTTTAGCGAATTTAGCACCGCTTTGTCCAACGGAGCCTCATCAGAGGAATTGAGCGGATTTATGACAAGATTTCAGTCTGCGCAATCCGATGTTATGGCGCGGATTGCGGAGATCGGCGCGCGGGATAACCGGCTTACTATGATGGAAAACCGGTATGAGGATGATGAAATCAATTTCACGGAGGTCAAATCCAAAGTGGAAGACGTTGATCAGGCGGAAGCGATCATGCGTTATAAAATGGCGGAGTCGGTTTATCTGTTTGCTTTAAAAACTGGATCCAATATTATACAGCCAACGCTTGTGGATTATTTGAATTGAGAAGCGGGGGTGTGATATAATGAACTCGCTTAGTATCCATACCCAGCGTGCCGTGATTGAAATCGTATCACGCCCCGCGAAAATGTACATCGAACACAATCGGCCCAACTTTAAAATTAAGCGTACCCTTCCCAAAATGAAAATTGAACGAAAATTGCCTTCGTTCGATATCAAATGGGAAGATGTTCGTAAAAACAGTGGCCAGGCCTCCCCTGTACAGATGAACAAAGCTTTTGCCGAAAAGGGAAAACGCAAAGTTTTGGATACAATCCGTTCTATTGTGGAGCGCGGGGATATTTTAAAGGACGTTACAGACCCGAAAGCGTTTGAAAAAATAGCGGTTTCGCTTTCCGTGAAGGACATGCCGGAACTCAATATCGGGCTCATGCCCAAGGAAAAAGCCCGTATTGAATGGGATCCCGGATATTGCACCATAGAATGGACGGATCCTGTCTTACAGATCGAGTGGGACAAAGATTTCAGACCTACCATCGAATGGGAGCCCTACTCTGTGGAAGTACGCCTCAGAAACAGACCGCTGGTAAAGATCAGAGTCAATTTGGAACATATACCCGGCGCTGTGGGCGCTAAAGTAGACCAGGAAGTATAATCTTTCATTTGTTTTGCTTTTGATAGAGGGGGTTCATGCAATGCTGATCGAAACGGCCAGATTTGGGGATTTCAACTTGAATGACAGCAAGATTATCGATTTCCCAAACGGCATACCGGGGTTTGAGGAGCTACACAAGTTTATTATTCTGGAGATTGGCGAGACCAAGCCGCTGTACTGGCTGCAATCCACAGAGAACAAATATATCTCCCTACCCGTGGTGATCCCCTTTGAGTTGTTGGAGGATTACTACATTGAGATTCGTGAAAACGAACTAAAAGGATTGGAAGTGGATCACAACAACGATCTGTTGATCCTCAATGTAGTGGTTATTCCCGATGATATTCAAAAAATGACGGTCAATCTCGCCGCTCCCATTATCATCAATTTGAAGCTTGGCGCAGGCAAACAGATCGTGATCGATGCGGCTGACCTTCCCGTCCGGTTTCCAATCTATGATGCGGTTATGCGGAAATTGAAGGGGGGGGAAGCGGATGCTGGTTCTCTCGCGTAAGGCCGGTGAATTGCTTGCAATCGGCCCGGATATCACGGTGGAAGTGGTAGCCGTGGAAGGAGACCGCGTACGTCTCGGGATTAACGCGCCCAAGGATACGCGGATATTCCGCAAGGAACTCCTCGATCAGACGGTGGATATTAATAAGATCGCGGTCAGCGCTCCGGTGATTAATTTTCAGGAGCGCGTCAAATAAAAGTAGTCAGTGAAAAAGTCCCGCCTGAATGAAGGCGGGACTTTTATGATGTAATAAATGCTTTACTCATCGTTCTTCTTCTTTTTGGCCCGCAAAAACTGAAGAATCCCAAGAACGATTAGGAATATGCCGAACGCCTTTTTGAGCCACTCCGCCTCCAGGCAGGTCGCTAAGAAAGCGCCGCCGACTGCGCCGATCACGCCCCATATCAGCAGCGGAAGCGCCGTCTTTGCTTTTAAGCGCCCGTCCCGCCGGTGAATCAGGAGGGCGAGCGCGGCGCCCGGTAAAAACGCAAGCATATTTACGCCCTGGGCCGCGTGCTGGTCCATGCTTAAAAACAGCGTCAAGATCGGAATGAGCACCGTACCGCCGCCCATCCCCATGCCGGAAAGCACGCCCGAAACGAGTCCGGCTAAAAGATACCACAAAAAGCTCATAGCAGAAGGCGGACGCCCGCTGCAAGCATCAGCACGGCGAACAGCCGGTCGATCCAGACAGAGCGCATCTTCCCTAAAAGCTTTGCGCCCAATAAGCTGCCGGGGAGTACGCCCAGCGTCACAATGGGTACAAAATCGAATTGGATCGCACCGCGGATTAGATATACTACAATGCTGACGATGGAGAGAGGCAGCATCACCATCAGTGCGGTCGCGTGCGCATCCTCGCTTTTGAGTTTGCACAGGCGCTCTAAAACCACAACCGCAAGCATGCCGCCGCCTGCGCCAAACAGCCCGTTGGCAATACCGGTACAAATTGCTGCTATATAAGTTGAAATGCGCCGCGGCTTCTCATTTGTCTGCATGCTTATAAGATGTTCACCCTTTTGATAATTATTCAGCAAATTGTTGATGCAAAACCACAGGGGGCATGTTATAATACTAACGGATTTGACAAGGGAAACGAAAATGTACATTTTTATGGCTTGCTCAATGAATACGGTTCTTTCAAGAAAGGGTGAGCATACCCTTTTTTGCTGTATAGAATAGTTTACGGAAAATACGGAAAGGACGGTGTCAGCTTTGCCAAAGCTAACCTTTCAGGGTGGCGTTCATCCCATGCACGATGTGCATGAGGGCAAGCTCCCCACAAAGGATCTCCCGGTAAGGGACTTCGTAGCGGATACGGTATGTATTCTCATGGGCATGCATTTGGGCGCGCCCAGTTCTCCTTGTGTACAGAAAGGGGATTATGTCCGGCTCGGACAGGTAATCGGCGAACCTGTAGGCCCACTCGGGCTTCCTGTACACGCAAGCGTCTCGGGCGAGGTCATCGACGTCTCGCTTAAACAGCAGCTTTCACCCAACCCGGTCATGTGTGTGACCATCCGAAACGACCATAAGGACGAATGGGTGGACGGCATCGCGGGATACGGGGATGTGGAAACGGTGGATCCGTCCCTAATTGTCCCTATTATTAAGAACGCGGGCATTTGCGGCATGGGCGGCGCCTGCTTCCCCACGCACGTGAAGCTCACTGTGCGTGAGGGCATGTACTGCGACACCATCATATTGAACGGCGCGGAATGCGAAACGCACCTGACGGCGGATTACCGCCTGATGCTGGAGCATTCCGTAAAAATAGTGGACGGGCTCCGGGCCGCTATGCGCGCATTGAACGTCAAGCGCGGCGTCATCGCCATTGAGGATAACAAGCCCGAGGCCATCGCGCTCATGAAAAAGGCGGCGCAGGGCCGCGAGGGCGTAGAAGTGGCGGAGCTTGCAACCAAATACCCGCAGGGCGGTGAAAAGCAACTCATCCAGGCTGTAACGGGCAGGCAGGTTCCGCAAAAAAAGCTGCCGCTTGACGCGCACGTCATCGTGCTCAACGTTGGTACTGCCGCGGCTATTGCAGAAGCAATCACGACCGGGCGTCCGCTTATTTCCCGTATTACGACTGTCACGGGCTGTGTGAACAAGCCCGCAAACCTCCGCCTGCGCGTCGGCACCATATTTGCGGACGCCCTCAAAGAATGCGGCGGGTATTCCAAGGAACCCGGTAAAATCACCGCGGGCGGCGCGATGACCGGTATTCCTGCGCCCAGCGATGAAGTGTCCATGACGAAAGCGACAAACGGCATCGTTGTTTACTGCAAGGAAGACGCTAAAGAATTTGAAGAAAACCCCTGCATCCGCTGCGCGCGCTGCGTCCTGGTATGCCCGGCAGGGCTTAGGCCTTATCTTTTGAAGCATTATTGCCAGGCGGGCGATCTTGCGGCCGCCGAAGCCGAAAACGTGATGGATTGCATCGTCTGCGGCAGTTGTTCTTTTGGTTGCCCGGCAAGGCTCCAGCTCACATCCGCGTTTAAAGTTGCAAAGGATCAGATCATTGCTGCGCAAAGGGGAGGTGCAAAAAAATGAACTTCAAGCTATCTCCCGCCCCTCATATCCGTAAGGCGGACAATACCAGAAGTTTGATGCTGGACGTTGTGATCGCGCTAATTCCGGCTTCCCTAGCGGGCGTCTATTTCTTTGGGTTTAAGGCGCTTCTGCTTCTCGTATTGAGTATGGCGTCCGCCGTGCTTGCCGAGTATCTATGGCAGAAGCTGATGAAGCTGCCCGTACGGGTGGGCGATTTTTCGGCGCTCGTAACAGGCCTCCTGCTTGGGCTCAATCTTCCGGTCGGCGCGCCGTGGTGGCTTGCCGTGCTGGGAAGCGCCATCGCCATTATCCTGGTGAAACAACTCTTTGGCGGCATTGGCGATAACTTCTTAAATCCGGCACTTACCGCGCGCGCGATCCTGCTTGCCTCCTGGCCCGTACACCTTACCCGGTTCACGCTGCCCACAAACTTCAGCGGCGTGGATGCGGTTTCTTCCCCCACGGTGCTCGCCGGTTTTGACGCAAGCAACATGGACTTGTTCCTGGGCAACATCCCCGGCTGCATCGGAGAAGTGAGCAAGATCGCCATTTTGATCGGCCTTGTGTACCTGATCGCGAGAAGGGTGATGGTCCCTCATGTTCCGGTAATATTCCTCGGCGTTACGGCGCTGCTAGCGTGGGTCATGGGTCCGCAGGGCGCGTTTACGTTTGACGGCGATGCGATGCGCGCCATACTTTCAGGCGGCGTCATGTTCGGCGCGGTGTTCATGGCGACAGACTATACCACGTGCCCTATGACCATCAAAGGGCAGGCGTGGTTCGCGGTAGGCTGTGGTGTGATCGTATCCGTTATCCGCGCCTATGGCAGCTATCCCGAGGGCGTTACCTATGCGATACTGCTGATGAACCTTGTTACCCCGCTCATCGATAAATATATGCGTCCCAGGGTATATGGTTCGTCCGTACAGGAGGCAAAAGCATGAAACAGAAGAAAATGGTCAGCGCCTTCTTTGGCGGCATCCTTTCGGAAAACCTGATGTTTCGCTTGGCGGTGGCGCTTTGCGCCACGCTCGCGGTCACAGCTTATGCGGCAAATGGCCTGGGCCTAGGACTTGCGACGGCGTGCGCGCTGGTCTGCTCCAATTTGTTGATCGCGCTTGTGCGCGGTATGTTGCCTGAAAGCGCCCGCCTGTTTGCCTATGTGCTCATCATAGGGCTGTTCGTATCCGCGGCGCAGATGCTGCTGTCCGCGTTCTTCTCCGGCCTAAGCGCAGACTTGGGCATTTATGTTCCGTTGATGGCGGTCAGCTGCACCCTTCTCTCCCGCGTCAACGGCGCGGATGAAAAGCCGCGTGTTGTATCCGCGGGCGTTGACGGTCTCATCACCGGCCTGCTGTTTGCCGCAGCGCTCGTTGTTTTGAGCGCCGTGCGCGAGCTTCTGGGGTTTGGCACTCTGTTTGGCGCGGCGGTGTTCGGGGAAGGCTTTGAGCCGGTGCTGATACTCAAGGCCGTGCCCGGCGGGCTGATACTGCTCGGCGTGCTCTATGGCGTCGTCAACCACTTTATCCGCAAGGGTAGGACCTCGGAAAATACGCAAGAAGGAGGTGCCAAGGCATGACGCTGGCGTTGGAAGGGTTTTCCGGTATCGGTGAAGCGCTGCTGTTTATGGTGGCCTGCATCGTTACAAGCAACTTTATATTCTCCCGGGCTTTGGGCGTGCTGCCGTTCTCCGCGAATGGGGACCGCGTGAAAGCCGCCGCAGGCATGGGGCTTATGGTAGCGGCTGTCATGACGCTAACCTCGTTCTTCGGCTTCGTAATTTATCAGTGGATCCTTGCGCCGCTTTCGGCCACTTACCTTGCGACGATCTGCTTCCTTGCGGTCATTGCGGCGCTTACGCTTGCGGGCCAGGCGGTTCTCAAAAAGAGCAACCCGGACCTGGGACTCTATTTCCCGCTGGTCATGGGCAACAGCGCGGTATTGGGCGTTGTCGCGCTCAATACGCTGGGGCAGTACGATCTGTTGAAAAGCGTGCTGTCTGGTGCGTTTGGCGGGATCGGCTTCCTCGTCGCCATCGTGTTGATCATTGGCGTACGGGAAAGGCTTGCGACCTCCAAGGTGCCTGAGGCATTCCGAGGATTTCCTATTACGCTGGTAAGCGCGGGGCTGATGTCCCTGGCCTTTATGGGCTTTATGGGGATCGTAAAATAATTCAATACATAACGTACAGCGAACAGCGCCGGAAGTCATTTCCGGCGCTGTCTTCGTTTTGGATGCAGTATTCCTACCTGTTTTGCATGGAGCCTAACATCTGTGCAAGCAACAGGGGGTTCATGCCGTTCATGCCGCCGCCGGTTGTGCTGCCGCCGTTCATGTTGCCGCCCATGCCTCCACCGTTCTGCAGCATCTGTGCAAGCATCATAGGATTCATACCACCCATACCGCCCGTCCCGCCGCCTGCGCTGCCACCCATGCCGTTCATGCCGCCCATTAGCTGCATCAACATTTGCATCATCTGCATATTATTTTGTTGTGGCGCCTGCTGCTGTGGGGCAACGTAAGGGTTCTCCTGTACATTCGGGATCGCGTGCTGCTGCGGAGCGGCGCGGTGCTGCTGCGGAAGCTGTAAATCGGTGGGCACGCCCATTGCGTGGCACAGGTCCTCATATTCGCTCTCGGTAAGATGATCCCGCATGGAAACAACATACCGTTGCACGCCCTGCATGCCACGCTCGCGCCTGATGTGCTGCCCCAGCAGTATGGCGGGTGCGGGTTGGCCGTAATTCTGGGACAGATTCTCTTCTGTGTCGTCCGCATTCAAATCCTGCTGAGCGGGCGGACGTGAGCCGCCGGTTGGCAGTGATTGCGGCGCATATCTGGGCATATGGCCACCTCCTTGTTTAGTCACCTTTCTAGCATCATATGCGCGCAAAGCAAGGTTGTGCACTTATGGCACGATTGGCGCATATGATGGTTGAGGATATCTTTTTAACCAGCAGGAGGGAAATCATGAAAAAGCCCGATCTTCGCAGTTTGAAACAAAATCCAGACCAATTGAAAGAGATGGAGAAGGGCATTGACCCGGAAGCGATGCGCCAGGTAAAAAACGTGGTGGAATATTATCAGGGCAAAAGCGAGCCGGATCTTCTTGCCGAGTTGCAGGCCATGATCAGCAAGGAGCGTGCAGCGGGCAATATGAGCAATGCGCGCATGGATTCGCTTGCGGCGATGATTGCCCCCATGCTGGACCCGGCGCAGCGCCAACGCATGCAGGCGATTCTGGAGCAGTTGAAAAACAGCTAAGTTTAAATCTTCAAGTTCTAAAGATATGGTTTTAGGGCCGTTACGGCCCGAAACGGAGGGTTGGAGGCAGCGCCTCCAACGTATTTAAGCGGCCGTCGCTTCTATAAATAGATGATTACGCCTGCCGTTTTGCCTTTTCTTTGCAGAAATAGCGCAGCACGGCGGCTTCGAGCGCGCGCTCGCCGGGCACCTTTCCGCTGATCTGCAGATGATCGATAGCGGAAAAATCGGCGACCGCCCCGCGCAGTTCCTCAACGCTCAGTCGCTTTGCACCGGACAGGGCGGATTTTGCGGGCATGGGGGAAAGGCCAAGCTTTTTCCCGATTTCGAACTCCTTTGTGCGGGCGTCCAGCAGCAGCCGCGCGCCAAGCATATTCTTGCATTGTCCGCTGAAGAAATGGGCAAGGCCGAACACGGTTTCCGAGCCGTCCCGCAGCAGATGCCGCAGCATGGTAAGCGCTTCCCGCTTGTTTAAAAGCAGCGCGTCGAGCATGCGGAACCGCTGGAATTCCGGGTTGGGCGTAACGCAGGCCTTTAACGCCTCCTGCGTAACGGGAGAATTTCCGGCGTAATCCGCGGCTTTGTTCAATTCGTTTTGCAGCGCGTAGACGTCCGTGCCCACCATGTCCACCAGCATCTGCGCGGTGGGGAGGTCGATCTGCGCGTTGCGCTTTCTCATGCGCTGCTGCACCAGCTTTACGGCCTCCTGCGCGCTCAGCACGTCAAAGAGCACATCCCGTCCCTCTTTTTTGGCGGCCTGCAACAGCGAAGTTCCGCATTTGCCGCGCACATACAGGATAAGCGTGGTGGTATCAGGGATGGAGGCGGCATATGGAATGAGCTGCAGGGCTTCGCTGTCCGCCATATCCCGGCAGACGACAAGCCTGCTTTCCGCAAAAAAGGGCAGCGTCTCACACGCCGCCTGCACGGCGGAAGCCAGGGGCTTTTCAAACTCCTGTACGTTGAGGTCACGGGCGACCGGGTCGATGCGGGAAAACAGCGCGTTGAGCGCGCTTTGCTTTACAAATTCCTCTTCGCCATAAAACAGGAACAGGCCGGAGACCTTATTCTCTTTGATCAGTTCAAAAAAACGGTTATGGTCCATAGTTCCTCCAGGATACAGCTTAGGATTCACTTAAAAGTATAGCATATCTTGCATCCCGGGCATACGGCTGCATCACAAGCGCACCGTTTTTCTCATAAAACCGCATCTGGCCGTTTGCGTCGCTCCCATACCGTACCCCGTCTATCTCTGCGCCGCCTGGAAATACAAAGAGGAAAGCGTTATCAAGCATGACCACAGTGCCTTCCTTGCCTGTTTCTTGCATGGCGGCGCGGTAAATGCCGTTTGCGTTCAGATAACTTTCTACGGTCGCACTCTTTAAGGCGTCCGGAGTGCCCATGATAACGTCTTCCCGGCCCATATGGACATGAACTGCATAGCCGGTGGGGACGTCCAGCACGGTCGCATGATGGATAGGAAGCAGAAGCAGCGGGGCAAGCCACAGCAAACAACACAGCACGGCGCTGGTTGCGCAAAGAATCCATCTGCTGCCGCGTCTGCCCAAAAAATATGGGGAACAGAACAGCAACAACAGAAAGAAACAAACGCCCGCCCCAAAAGACGCCGGGGGAAGGCGCAGCATGCCGGGGCTTGCGGCCGCCTGCGCTGTGGCGCGCATCAGGGAGATAGCAGCGCCCGAAAGCGAGGCTGCAAACCCCGAAACGATGCGTGATATCGGGAAAAGCAGCAGCGCGATGCCGGAAGGCAGCATGGAAAGGGCGCAAAGCGGCACTACCAGAAGATTGGCGGGCACGCTTAAAATGGACATGCTGTGGAATGTGGCGGCGGAGACGGGCAGGGTGGACAAAGTGGCGCTGACGCTTAACGCCAGCGGCTCCCCAAGCTGCCGGGGCAGGCGCTGCATTGCGGTGGACAGGGCAGGGTACAGCAGCAATATGCCGAGCACTGCCGTGTAGGACAATTGAAATCCTATGGAAAACAGCGCGAACGGGGAAACGAACAACAAAATAAGAAAGGAAAAGGAAAGCGCGGAGAGAGGATCGTTCCTGCGGTGCAGGACTTTTGCAAGCAATAGGCAGACAGTCATGAGCGCCGCGCGAAGCGTAGGGGGCGCAAACGCGCAGAACGCGCAGTAAAAGAAGAGAGCGGCGCAGATCGCGATAAACTGCGGAACGGGCTTTACACGACGCAGCAGGATAATGAGCGCCCCCGCAAGCAGAGATACATGAAGGCCGGATACGGAAAGCAGGTGCGCAATGCCCGCGCCCCGAAAATCGTCAAGCGTCTGTTCCGGGATATCCTCCACAGCGCCATGCAGCATGCCTGCGGCAAGCGCGCCGTTCTCCCGCCCCATCAGCGCAATGAGCACTTGCGTGCTGTTGTCCCGCAGCAACAGAAGCTTTCCATACAGGCCGGGCGGCGCGTCCGCAACGGCGATAGAACCATGCGCCAGAGCGGTACAGACAATGCCTTTGGAGAAGCAATAAAATCGGTAATCCATACCGCCTTCGTTGCGCGGCCCCTGCGGCAGGGAAAGGGAAGCCTGTGTGGTAAGCGTCTGTCCGTAGGTTGGTGCCTGCCCGCCATAGCGGGGCAGGGTAAGCAGCACATGGCCGTCTATGGCGGAACCATCCGCCTCGGCGTTATATAGCGTTACGCGCAGGCTTTGTCCCTGCTGCGCGGACTCCATAACGGTCCCGGTCAGCACACAGTCTTCCCTTGGCCGCGGAAGCGTTGGATACGCAAGTTCCAACCGTAGCGTGCCGATCGCGAGAAACGCAAAGAAAACCGGGAGCCATTTTACTCCGGTGCGAATGGTTATCAGTGCGAGCGCAGCGCACACGCCGGAAATGATGTAGCCTGGGTATCCCGGGAACAGGCGGCCCAACAGAACCCCCGCCATCATGCCCAAAGCGGCGGTCACAAAGGGGCGGCGGTTGAAATAGCGTTCCCGCTCTATATTCATAAAAGGTCGGCGCTTAAAAGAAGCTGATCTTCCTGCGTATATAGGACAGCGAAGGATATGCCATGCTTGGTTTCCTCTACCGGTTTTCCGCCCTCCAGTACCGTTACGGCCTCGTCCGCCCAAATGAGCGCCGTCGAATTTGGGAATTCATTTTCTTTCGTCAAAGCGGCAAGCAATTTGGGTAACCGCCCTGTGATGCGGGCGGCCTGCGCCTTCGCGATCTCCTGCTGTTTGTCCGCCACGTATTTGCTGATGTTGCCTTTCGGGGAGGTGATCGTTTTGCCCACCTTTTCCGGCAGGGTAAGAGAAAAGCCCTGCACATAGCCGTGTGCCGTATACAGAACCAGAAAATCTTCTGGCTCGCCTGCTTCGCTTCCCAAAAGGTAAGCGCCGCCATCCTCCTCGTGCAGGGTCAATCCCGCTTCCTCCAGGCGGCTGAAAAACACATCCTGCGATACGCCGGGCGGCAGGGTGGGCTTTGGGGTCACTATGGGCGCGGGGGTGGATACAAGCGTATAGGTACGGCTGCCTTCCTGCAGGCTCACCAACAGGTAGATCAGCGCGCATACAAGTAACACCGCGCCAAAGGCAAGCGCCTTTTGCAGCGTGGAGGGCGGCTTATTCTTTTCCGTGGCTGATTTGCTGCTCATATGGTGCCGCTTTCATTGGTGATGAAGGGAAATTTGTCGCATATATGGTAAAACCAGTATAATATATCCCTTTCCTGCGCGCAAGTCCATGAGAGACGGGAGTGTAGGAAAGAAAAATCTCGGTTTATGTGGCTCTTGCGCCCGGTATGGTGTTATACTTGAAAGCGGTAACATACATGACAAAACGGAAGGGAAGGGACCCGTCATGCAGGCGGAATGGGAGGAACTAAAGCGCGCCATGGAAGCAAGCGCGCGCATTGTTTTCCTGGGCGGCGCGGGAGTCAGCACGGAAAGCGGCATCCCCGATTTTCGCAGCGCGGATGGCATATTTGCGGCCATCAAGCGGTATGGGCACCCGCCCGAAACGCTTTTGAGCCACGACTTTTTCCTTTCCAATCCGGAAACGTTCTACCGCTATTACCGCTCCATGCTGCTTTACCCGGATGCAAAGCCAAACGCCGCGCATGAAGCGCTTGCGGAGCTGGAGCGGCGGGGCAAGCTCACCGCAATCGTCACGCAGAACATCGACGGCCTGCATCAGCAAGCGGGGAGCAGGAACGTGCTGGAATTGCACGGTTCCGTCTACCGCAACAGCTGCATGGCCTGCGGCAAGCGGTATACGCTACAGGAAATCATGGATGGGGAAGGCGTTCCAAAGTGCGGCTGCGGCGGGGTAGTAAAACCCGATGTGGTGCTGTATGGCGAACTGCTTGACGATGCGGTGGTGGACGCCTCCATCCGCAGCATCCAAATGGCCGATCTTCTCATTGTAGGTGGGACGTCGCTTACGGTCTACCCGGCGGCGTCGCTGGCGCAGCATTTCCGCGGCAGTACGCTTGCGCTCATCAATCTTTCAAGCACGCCCATGGACAGGAAGGCAAATATTGTGGTGCATGCCCGCATCGGGGAAGTGCTCCGGGCTTGTATCTAGTTTCCGTATTATACGGTATCAGTTGTAAGGAGGAAAAGGGAATGAAGGCAGCCGTATATCTGAACAAGGACCAGATGGTGGTCAAAGAAGTGGAAACGCCGCATGTGGATCAGGACAGCGTGCTGGTGCAGGTAGAATCCTGCGCCGTGTGCGGTTCGGATATCCGCATATTCCATCACGGCAATTCGCGCGTTGTTCCGCCGCAGATATTGGGGCATGAGGTCTCCGGAAAAGTCGTGGAGGTTGGCGCAAACGTTACAAAATTCCGCGTGGGGGACCGCGTGGCGATCGGCGCCGACGTACCCTGCGGGGAATGCGTATTCTGCGAGGCGGGCATCGGCAACAACTGCCAGATCAATTACGCCATGGGGTACCAGTTCGCGGGCGGCTTTGCGCAGTACATGCTGCTCAATAAAACCGTTGTCAACTATGGTCCCGTGCATAAACTTCCCGATCATGTCAGCTTTGACGAAGGAGCACTTGCGGAGCCGCTGGCCTGCGTGCTCAACGCTTTGGAGCTGACCGGCATCAAGCTGGGGGATACCGTCGTGATCATCGGCGCGGGGCCCATCGGCTGCATGATCATCCCCGTCGCGTACATGATGGGCGCTACCAAAGTGATCGTCGTGCAGCGTTCCCGCCCGCGTCTGGAGGCGGCGAAAAAATTCGGCGCGGACGCGTATATCTGTTCTTCGGAGGAAGATGCCATTGCCCGCGTGCTGGAAGAAACGGGCGGCCTGGGCGCAGATGTCATCATCACCGCCAACCCATCCCCGCAATCCCATGCGGACGCGCTGAAGATGGCCAAGAATCGCGCGCGCATCAACCTGTTCGGCGGGCTCCCGGCGGGCAGTACGGTGACGCTGGATACCAACATCATTCATTATAAAGAGCTCATCGTCCTGGGCGCGCACGGTTCCCTGCCGCGCCACCATCAGCTCGCGGTGGAACTGATCGCCTCAGGCAAGCTTGATATGAAGCCGTTTATCTCCCACCGCTTTGACATTGACCATATCGCGGAAGCGTTTGCGACGGCGGAAGGACATACCGGCATGCGCGTCGTCGTAAAGCCGCAGGGGCTACAATAAGGCTTATATTTTTTCATTCGAGGCGCTTCCTTGTGGGAAGCGCCTTTTGTATGGAAAAATTCTGTTGACATCGCGGCTGAATGGTCGTATAGTTAATTACATAAGTGGTTAACTAGATATGCAATAACTCTGGCGAGGTCGGAGGCAAAAGGAATGTTAAGGGAAGTGGAGCAATGAAGTTGAATTTTGACGGTGAAAAGCCTATCTACCTCCAGCTTGCCGAAGGAATTGAGGATGATATCCTCAAAGGCATATTCGAGGAGGAAACGCAGGTACCGTCCACCACCGAAATTTCGGTGACGATGAAAATCAATCCCGCCACGGCGGGCAAGGGGGTAAACCTGCTGGTAGACGGGGGAATTTTGTATAAAAAACGGGGGGTAGGCATGTTTGTTGCATCTGGCGCGCGGCAGAAAATCGCCGAAAAGCGCAAGGAAGACTTTTTTGAAAACTATATTCTCAGGCTTCTGGAAGAGGCGGGGAAGCTGAGTATTTCCAAGCAGGAGATCATTGCCATGATCGGGAGGGCGGGCCATGAACGCGATTGAGATCAGGAACATATCCAAGAATTACGGCGCGGTGCAGGCGCTCAAAAACGTATCCGTAACGTTTGCGCCGGAAAAAATCTACGGTCTTTTGGGCCGCAACGGCGCGGGCAAGACGACGCTCATCAACCTGATCACCAACAGGCTTTTCCCGACTGAAGGGGAAATTGCGGTGGAAGGACAGAGTGTTGTGGAAAACGACCATGCGCTTGGGCACGTATTTGCCATGACGGAACAGAACCTTGTACCCGAAGGCATGCGCGTAAAAAAAACCCTGGAGTGGGCAAAAGAGTTTTATCCGACGTTCGACGTTGCCTATGCGCTGACACTGGCCCGGGCGTTCGGGCTGGACGTCAATAAAAAAGCCAAACAGCTTTCCACGGGCTACGGCTCCATTTTTAAGCTCATCCTCACCATGGCGTCGGGCGCGCCCATCCTGATATTTGACGAACCGGTGCTGGGGCTGGACGCGCCTCACAGGGAACTGTTTTATCAGGAACTCTTAGCCCTGTTTGCAAAGCGCCCCTGCACCGTCGTGCTTTCCACGCATTTGATCGACGAGGCCGCGCGGGTGATCGAACAGGCGGTCATACTCGATGAAGGAAAGCTCATTTTGAACCAGCCGGTCGAGGAACTGCTTTCCCGGGCCCATTCGGTTGCGGGCGAGGCCGCGGCAGTAGCGGAATATTGCAAAAACAAGCGGATGATATTTGAGCAGTCCGTGGGGAATTTCAAAATGGCAGCCGTGCTGGACGCTGAAAAAGACCACACGCTTGCACAAAGGCTGAAGCTGGAATTCGGCGGCATAGAACTGCAAAAGCTGTTTATCTATCTCACAAATTCGGAAGGAGGGAACTCTCATGAATAAGGTACTCAAAGTATTTCGTTACCAGTTCAACGAAGCCCTGGTAGCAATCGCCATATTCTATCTCTCGCTGCTGTTTGTCACGGTGTTCTTGAGTATGTTCGACGGCTCTTCCTCCGGGTTTGAGTTTGCTTCGGCTATATTCGTATTCGTGGTGGGACTCAATTCGTTCAAGTCCAGCTTTCGGTTTTTACAGTTCTTGGGCGTGACGCGCAGGACGTTTTTTGCGGGGAGCCTTCTGGCGTTGGTTACGGTTGCCGCAGGTATGACTCTTGTTGACATATTGATCGGAAAATTGTTTGCGCAGCTGTATCCGTATACCACGCTGTTCGCGGAAGCCTATGGGCAAGGGAACCTTCTTGCGCAGTTTGTATGGGAAACCGTGCTGCTCACAATGTTTGCGTATATCGGGTTCTTCATTACCATACTCTACTACCGGTGCAGCAGGATTTTAAAGATCGTCATCTCCCTTTCACCGGTATATGTGAGTATTCTATTGAATCTGGTCCAGCCGCCGATGGAACAGATAACGCGAATCTTGGCATTCCTGGGTGGCTTCCGGATGGGTGCCGGCGTGTGGGGGAATATCCTCGGCATGCTGGTGACGGTAGCGGCGGCAACCGGCCTGTGCTTTTTGCTCATCCGCAGGGCGCCCATCAAAGGGTAAATAAGATTTATAAGAAGCGCACGAAAAAGCCGCCCGATCAATCGGGCGGCTTTGCTGCATTTTTTATTTGCGGTTACGGCTTGACCGCTACGGCCTCGATTTCCACCAAAGCCCCGGCGGGCAGCTTTGCGACCTGTACGCAGGAGCGCGCGGGGAATTCCCCGCCGAACTGTTCGCCATATATGGCGTTGACGGTTGCAAAATCGGCAAGGTCCTGCAAAAATACCGTCGTTTTCACCACATCCTGAAATTTGCAGCCTGCCGCGGAAAGAACTTCCTTTAGATTGCAAAACACCTGTTTGGTCTGCTCCTCCACGGTTGCGGCAAGCTTGCCGGTTACGGGGTCAAGGCCGATCTGGCCGGATGTAAACACGAAGCCGTTCGCCGAAACCGCATGGCTGTAGGGCCCTAACGCGGCCGGGGCATGCGGGGCTGAAACGATTGTTTTCATATAAAACTCCCCTTTCTTGCGCAGTATTGCCTTTTTAGATGCTAGCATTTTAGATTTGCCGTGTCAATGAGAATCCTGCCTAGGCCCATACTTTGCAGGAAATGGATGCAGGAATTTCATCATTTTATTGAAAGGGACGCGGATGGCTGTTATAATAAACATATTAAGTTTTTTGTACATTGCAATCTGGAGGAAGAATGAACTTACTCATCAGCAACGACGACGGCGTTTTTTCCGCTGGGATTCGCGCGCTTGCGCAGGAACTCAAAAATCATCACCACATTACCATCGTCGCACCGGAATCGCAAAGGAGCGGCGGCAGCCACGCCATCACCTGCGCCCAGCCGGTGCGTGTTCGCAAGGTTACATTGCAGGGTTTGGAAGATATCGACGCCTATGCCGTGGACGGTACCCCGGCGGACTGCGTGCGTTTGGGTTGCACCAGCCTTGGACTTGATGTGGATATGGTGGTCACAGGCATCAATCATGGCGGCAACCTGGGTACGGACGTGCTCTATTCCGGCACCGTGGGCGCGGCGATGGAGGGCGCGTTGTTGGGCAAGCTTGCCCTTGCAACAAGCTGCAACAGCCACAATCCCAACGATTTTAGCGCAGCCTCGCATGCGGCACTGTGGGCGGTGGATTACCTGTTTCAAAACCCGATGCCTGCGGGCATGCTCCTAAACCTCAATGCGCCGGATATTTCGGCAGCGGATGTGCGCGGCGTGAAGCTTGCGGGCCTTTGCCTGCAGCAATACGATTACGAACACGCCCAGTTTACGGATCCCTCGGGCCTTCAGTATTTCTGGACTCCTTCCGGCAAGCTGACCGAGTGCGCCGAAGGGGAGAATAGCGATGAACGGTGGATCAGGGAAGGGTATGTCACCCTGACGCCGATCCATTACGATATTGCCTGCTACGCATATATGGAAAAGATGGACGTTTCCAATTTCGATCTTTCTAACCTGGCAAGCAGGCCGAAAGAAAACTGAGCGGGGGTAGAAGTAGCGTATGGAACAGAGCGATCTGCTCGCAAGACTGCAAAGCCAGTTCCCCACACTGAGCAAGGGGCAAAAGCAAATTGCCGCCTATATCATGGAAAACTATGACCGCGCGGCGTTCATTACCGCTTCGCGTATGGGACGCATGGTAGGGGTGAGCGAGTCAACCGTAGTGCGGTTTGCCTATACCATGGGGTTTGACGGCTACCCGGAACTGCAGCGCGCGCTGCAGGAAATGATCCGCACCAAGCTGACCGCCATGCAGCGCATCCAGCTTACCTCCGAAATGGACCAGGCGGACGTATTGAAGACCGTGCTCAAGGCGGATATGCAGAATATCCGCGCCACCGTGGATATGGTGGACAACGAGGTGTTCCAGGGCGCCATGCAGGCACTCTTAAACACCAGGCGCGTCTATGTGGTAGGTATGCGCAGCGCGTACCCTATTGCGCAGTTTTTGACCTATTATCTGAACTTTATCCTGCCCGACGTCATCACCATCAACGGCGCGTTAAGCGATGCCTGCGAACAGATGGCCCGCATCGATGAAAACAATGTGTGCGTTGCCATCAGCTTTCCGCGGTACTCCACGCGCACTGTGGAGGCGCTCCAGTACGCCAAGGACAGGGGGGCCACTACCATCGCCATTACGGACAGCGCGGCCTCGCCGCTCATTCCGTATGCGGATTATGGCCTGACGGCGCGCAGCGATATGGCGTCGTTTGCCGATTCACTCGTAGCGCCCCTTTCGCTCATCAATGCCATCATCGTTTCGGCGGGCCTTGCGCGCAAGGACGAACTGATGGAGCATTTCGACAGGCTCGAGCGGATCTGGGGCAGCCACCATGTGTATGTCACCAAGCCCCGTTACAACCAGTAAAGAGGTCCTTGATGAACCTGTTGCTGATGCGCCACGGGCAAACGGAATGGAACCAAGCGATGCGCACACAGGGGAGGACGGATATCCCGCTCGATGAAACGGGCCGCATGCAGGCGATGCTTGCGGCGGAACGGCTGAAGGGCGCGCGTTTGGACGCAGTTTACACAAGCCCTCTCTTACGTGCGCGGCAAACGGCGGAAGCGATAGCAATCCCGCACGGATTGTCCGTTATTCCGCACCCGCTGCTGGTTGAACGCGATTTTGGCATTTGGGAGGGCGAGGAATTTTCCGCCCTGGCCAACAAATACCCGGACGGTATCCGGCTTTGGCGGGAGGACCCCGTAGCCTATACGCCGGAGAAGGCGGAGACCCTTGCGGATGTATTGGCGCGCGCCACCGCGTTTTTAGAGGAACTGCGCGCGCAGCACGGGGAAGAGGAAACGGTGCTGGTCGTTTCGCATTCCATCCCTCTGCGGCTGATGGTGGCCCACCTGATTGGCCTTGCGCCAAAGTATATCCACAGCCTCCGGATGGACAACGCTGCTTATACCGAGGTGCTTTTGCGGGAAAAATACAACACATTGCTGGTGCTCAACGATACCGGGCATCTAAGTTAAAGGATAATATGCAGATCGCAGTAATAGGCGGCGGCCCGGCGGGTATGCTCGCTGCGGCGGTAGCCGCGCGTAGCGGCCACAGGGTAACGCTGCTTGAGCAAAATGAAAAGCTGGGAAAAAAGCTCTATATTACGGGAAAAGGCCGCTGTAATGTCACGAATGCGGGCGGACGCGAAGCGTTTTTTGAGAACGTCGTCAGGAACCCGCGCTTTTTATATAGCGCATGGGGCATCTTGAGTGCGGAGGACTTGTATGCGCTCATCGAATCGCTGGGCGTTCCGCTCAAAGTGGAGCGCGGCGGGCGCGTGTTCCCGGAATCCGATAAGTCAAGCGACGTATTGCGCGCATTGGAGCGGTATTTGAGAACGCTCAATGTGGAGATCCGTTTGCATACAAAGGCGCTGGGTATCCATATTTCAGAAGGAAAAGCGGCGGGCGTCAAGCTTCAGAACGGCGTTCTTCCTGCCGATGCTGTCATCCTCTCCACCGGCGGCGCAAGCTACCCTTCCACGGGGTCCACGGGGGACGGATACCGCTTCGCTAAGGAATGCGGGCATACCGTCATTGACCCGCGTCCTTCGCTCATTCCTCTTGAAACGGTGGAAGACTGGCCGCGTACGCTTTCGGGCTTGACGCTTAAAAATGTGACGCTGCGGGCCTATAACGCGCAGAAGCTCGTATATGAAGAGCTGGGCGAAATGCTTTTTGCGCACTTTGGCGTGACCGGCCCGCTTGTGCTTTCCGCAAGCGCGCTTTTGGGCGACGCCGCAGCGGGCGCAAGACTGACGATCGACTTAAAGCCCGGCCTGACCGAAGAACAATTGGAAAAGCGTATCTTACGGGATATTGAGGCGGCGCAGCAAAAATCGGTGGGCAACGCGCTTTCTGGCCTGCTGCCCCAGCGGCTGCTGCCCGTGGTATTCCACATCAGCGGGATAACGGAGCGGCTTGGCGCGAGCGAGCTTACGCGCGCGCAAAGAAAAGCGCTGGTGCAGGCATTAAAAGCGCTGCCGCTTACCATAAAGGGGACGCGCCCCATACAGGAAGCCATTATCACCCGCGGCGGGGTATCCACTAAGGAAGTTCAGTCCTCCACCTTGGAGTCAAAACTTGTGCCGGGGCTGTATTTTGCGGGCGAGCTTTTGGATGTGGATGCTTTGACAGGCGGCTTTAACCTGCAGATTGCATGGTCCACGGGCGCGCTTGCGGGCATGCTCAAAGGAACACAGAAAACGGAGGTATAGTATGGCGCTGCACATTGCAATAGACGGCCCCGCGGGCGCGGGGAAAAGCACCATTGCAAAGGCGGTGGCGCAACAGCTTTCCATTCCGTATCTCGATACCGGGGCCATGTACCGAACGCTTGCGCTGTTCGCATTAAGAAATGGCGTGAGCCCGCAGGACGGCCCGGGCGTGGAGGCGATATTGCCTGATGCCGATATTCGTGTCTTCTATCAGGACAACGTACAGCATATGCTGCTCAACGGCGAGGATGTGACGGGGGATATCCGCACGCCGGAGGTAAGCCGGGGCGCGTCGGATATCGGCGTGCATCCGCCGGTACGGGAAAAGCTGGTGGAGCTGCAGCAGCAGGTGGCGAAAGAGGGAGACGTCGTCATGGATGGGCGGGATATCTGTACTGTCGTGATGCCGCATGCGGCGCACAAGTTTTTTGTCACGGCTTCCGCGCATGAGCGGGCGCTTCGGCGCTATAAAGAAATGCTTTCCCGCGGGGAAACGCCGCCTTCCCTTGAAGAGATGGAACAAACCATTCTGGCGCGGGACCATACCGATAGTACGCGCGCCTGCAATCCGCTCAGGCAGACGGAGGACTCCATGTTAATTGATACCTCCGATCTCACCATAGAGCAGAGCGTACAGCGCATGCTTGACGCCATACGCGTAAAAAGCCGGGCGTAGGAACGCCACCCGCAAACAGGAGGACCATATGCTCTACGTATTCTTCAAATATCTGTGTATGCCGCTGTTTTGGTTGCTATACAGGCCGCTCATCATCGGCCATGAGAACCTGTTTATCAGAGGGAAGGCGATATTCGTCTGCAACCATATGTCCATGGCGGACCCTATCGTGCTGGCTATGGTATCGCCGCGGCTCATTCATTTCATGGCAAAATCGGAGCTCTTTAAAAGCCCTGTCGGCAATATATTGTTCCGCCTGTTTCTGGCGTTTCCGGTCAACCGCAAGCAATCGGATATGGCCTCTTTAAAAAACGCCATCCGCGTCCTTGAAAAAGGAAAAGTATTCGGCATTTTCCCGGAAGGCAAGCGCGCTGTGACCGATGAAATGGATGTGTTTGAAAAGGGCGCGGCATTTTTGGCCATACGCTCGGGCGCTCCGGTTGTTCCCATTTATATCTGCCGCGATACCTACAAAAAAATGCATCTGCGCATGGCCGTGGGAAAACCAATACTCGTTGGCAGCCTGGTGGCGACAACGCCCAAGAATAAGCTGATTGATGTGGTGACGGATGAAATCAGCGACGCCATGCGCGTTTTGCAGTCCGTTGCGGAGGGTTAAGCTATGCAAGTACGCTTGGCGCAGCATGCGGGATTTTGCTTCGGGGTAAAGCGGGCGGTGGAGCATGCGCTCTCCGTTGCAAACCAGGAACAACCGGTCTATACGTTGGGGGATATCATCCATAACGCTGCCGTGGTGGAGGAACTCAAAGGAAAAAATGTGTTGCCGCTTCACGGGGAGGAGTGGAAAGACT
Organism: Bacillota bacterium; assembly: GCA_023455425.1. Classification (GTDB taxonomy): domain Bacteria; phylum Bacillota; class Clostridia; order Christensenellales; family CAG-138; genus JAEYLA01. The sequence goes on from JAEYCM010000010.1 coordinate 187,455, forward strand.
TACCTGCCGGGAGCACGCTCATCGTGCGTTCCCACGGCGCTTCTCCCGAGGTGTTCGCGCTTTTAAAAGAGCGCGGCATCCACACTGTGGATACCACCTGTCCGTTTGTCGGGCGCATCCACGGGATCGTGCGTGAGGCTTCGCAAAAGGGGCATACCGTCTACATTGCGGGTGAAGTACTGCACCCCGAGGTGGAAGGGATACGCGGCTGGGCGGGGCAAAACGCGGTTGTAATCGGGGACGCCGCGGAGGCAATGGCGCTCGAAACCGTTCATTCTCCCGCGACGCTCGTCGCGCAGACGACGATTGAAAGGGGTCGGTTTGAACAGATACGCGACGCGCTGTTCATCCGCTGCCCGGATTTATGCGTAGAGGATACCATTTGCCATACCACCTCCGTACGCCAGAGAGAAGCGGAAGAATTGAGCCGCGAATGCGATGTGATGATCGTGGTGGGCGGGCGCAACAGCTCCAATACGCAAAAACTTGCAAAGGTATGTCAAAAAAACTGCAAACGCACGTATTCTGTAGAGAATACGGGGCAACTCCTACTTGAAAAAATCAATTCCAATGATATAATAGGTATTGTTGCAGGCGCATCAACGCCGCAATGGATGATTAGGGAGGTTGTAACAGTAATGAACGAACTGGAAAAAACGACGGTCGAATCCACCGAAGCGGAAACTACTCCGGCTCAGGTAGAAGCTCCAGAGGCAGAAGCAGCACCGGCTGTGGAAGCTGAGGCGACCGCCGTCGAAGAGCCCATCGCAGCTTCCGCTGCAAAAGACACCGAAGCAGCCGATTCGGGCGACAGCTTTGCTGAAGCCTTTGAAAAGACTTTGGTGCGCATACGCAACGGCCAGGTGCTCACCGGCACCGTGGTTCAGATCGCAGAAGGCGAAGTATGCGTCAACATCGGCTACAAATCTGATGGGTTCATCCCTAAGAACGAGTTCTCTTCCGACCCGGATGTCAACCCGGTAGACGTTCTCAAGGTTGGCGATCCCATTGAGGTGGAAGTCATCAAGGTCAACGACGGCGAAGGCAACGTACTGCTTTCCCGCAAGAGCGTTGAAGGCAAGAAGCTCTGGGAAGAGCTCATGTCCGAAACGGATATCGAAGGCCGCGTATTTGACGCGGTGGGCAAAGAGGTCGTCAAGGGTGGCCTGATCGCCTCCATCAACGGCGTCCGCGCATTCGTTCCCGCCTCCCATGTATCCACAAAGTATGTTGAGAACCTGACGGAGTTTGTGGGCCAGCCCATGAAGCTTTCCGTGATCGAAGTGGACAAGTCGCGCAAGCGCATTGTCGCTTCCCAGAAGAACGTACTGCTTGCCGAACAGGAAGCGGAAAAGAAGCAGAAGTGGAAGACGCTCGAAGTCGGCTCCAAAATTACCGGCGTTGTACGCAGGCTGACGGATTTCGGCGCGTTTGTGGATATCGGCGGCATCGACGGCCTCATCCATGTGACGGATATCGCATGGGGCCGCGTGAAGCATCCTTCCGATGTTTTGAAGATTGGTCAGCAGGTCGAAGTCCTTGTGCTCAACGTGGATGTTGAAAAGGAACGCGTCTCCCTGGGCTACAAGCAGCTCCATGCAAAGCCCTGGACGCAGGCTGCGGAAAAATATCCCGTCGGTAGCGTTGTGGAAGGCAAAGTCGTCCGCATCGTGCCCTTTGGCGCGTTCGTGGCGCTTGAGCCCACCATCGACGGCCTGATCCACATTTCCCAGGTCAGCGTAAGGCGCATTGCCAAGGTTGAGGATGAAATCAACGTCGGCGATGTCGTACGCTGCAAGGTACTTGAAGTCAATTCCGAGGCCAAGCGCATCAGCCTGAGCCGCAAGGAAGTCATACTTGAGGAAAATCCTGAAATCGCCGAGCAGATTGCCGCAGAGCGCGCGGAGCGTGACCGCCAGTTTGCGCAGCGTCAGGAACAGCGCTCCTCAGAGCGTCAGCAGCAACTCCAGCAGCGCTCGGCGGCTCCCCGCTCACAGGAGCGTGCGCCGCAGCAGCCCCGTACGGAGCGCGCGCCGCAGACTTCCGCTCCTTCTGAAAGACCGGATCGTGAACGCCGCCCCCGCCGCAGCGAGGATGGCGATTATGATCTGCCGCCGGTACAGTCCACCACCACGAGCCTTGCGGATCTGTTCCAGGGCTTCAATATGGATGAACTGGACTCCGATAAGTAAGCGGATTAAATCCAAAGGTTATGAAAAGAGCCGGTGCATGCACCGGCTCTTTTTAACGGCATATATTTTGTGCGTCTGAGGAAAAAGAAAGCTACTTGATCAGTTCTTGCAGCTGCGTTTCGGATAACCGGTAGACGGTCCATTCGTCCATCGCTTTTGCGCCCATGGAACGATAGAAATCGATGCTCGGCTTGTTCCAGTCCAGGCAGCACCATTCGAGACGCCCGCAGCCCCGCTTCAGGCACAGCGCGGCAAGATGGCGGAAGAACGCCTTGCCAAATCCGTTTCCGCGCGCGGAAGGCCTTATGTAAATATCCTCCAGGTAAATGCCGGAGCGACCGAGGAACGTGGAAAAGTTATGGAAGAACAAGGCATACCCAACCGGTTCATTGTTCCAAACACCGATGAGAGCTTCTGCCTTTTGCTTCTCCACAATCCATTCGTTCAGGGTACCGAGCGTTGCTTCCACCTGGTCCTCCAATTTTTCATATACGGCAAGTTCGCGGATTAATGATAATACCAGGGGCATGTCTTCCGCTGCCGCCTGCCGGATGATAAATTCTTCTTCCATATGGAACTCCTTTTTGCGTTTCGTGGATTTTCGTGCAATTTCACATAAAAGCACCAATTTTCATATGATAAGTATATAGTGTACTAGATGAATATTGAAAATACAACGGCCCGATTCTACACGGTTTTGCAGGAATTCAATAATTATTCACGCAAAACCGAATTGAAAATGGTATAATACGCATAAGTACCGCGCCACAAACGGCGCGACGAATCGGAAGGTTACATGAATCGACAAACGAAGCGCCCGTCTGCCCCTGCGCCCGCTATGGCGCGCGGTCTATCGGGAAACGCAAAACGCAACACTGGGGTACGCATTTTTTCACGCGCAACACGCGTGCGGATGCATACGGCAACAGCGCGTGCGCGCAGCTTTTTTAGTGCGTTTGCCGTCCAGTTAAAAAGACGCTCTCCCCGCGCGCTGGCAGTGCTGGGAATACTGCTTGTGGTCGTCATCGGCATACCGACCGCCATCATCCTGGGTTCCGGCAACAACAAGGCGGCGGCTACACTGCCCGTCGCTACGCCCGCGCCGCCGGGATTGGTTATGGATGTTGGGGCTTATACGTTAAGCGCCGGCGGGCAGGGCGTTGCATCGGCGTCTGGCATTGTTCCCACGCCTTCGCCCTCGCCGTCTCCCACGCCGGAGCCGCATCCAAGCAACACCATAATCAAGGAAGGCATGACGGCGTCTGTGGTGGCGGAGATCCAGGAACGACTGATGGAACTTGGCTATATGGACAATGATGAGCCGACGACAAAGTACGGCCCCATTACCAAGAACGCCGTTAAGCTGTTCCAGCGCCAGCATAAGCTGACCATCGACGGTTGTGTAGGACTTGAGACCTATACGCTTTTGATGTCCGACCAGGCGCAGAAATATGTCATTTCCATCGGCATCGAGGATCATGACGTCAAGGAATTGCAGATCCGCTTGCGCGAACTTGGGTATCTGGACAAAGCGACTGAATACTTCGGCACCGAAACGGAAGCCGCGGTGAAAAAATTTCAGGAGCGCAACGGACTAAACCCCGATGGGAAAGTGGGCGAGCAGACGCGTGAAATGCTTTACAGCGAGGACGCCAAGGCGAACTACTTTGAGCGCGGCGAGGTAAGCGAAAAGCTCCGCACCTACCAGAACAGGCTCAAAAAGCTCGGATATCTGACCACCGAAGCCGACGGCAAGTACGGCGACGACACGGAGAACGCCGTAAAGCGCTTCCAGGAGCGTACCGGCTTGATTGCGGACGGTTACCTTGGACCGCAGACCATTGAATACCTGATGTCCTCCGACGCGCAGGCAAACGCGCTGATGATCGGTATGAAGGGCTCCGATGTGGAACGGATACAGCAGCGGTTGAAGGAGCTCAAATACCTGAAGACCGTGGATGGATACTTCGGTTCCGGTACGGAAAGCGCCGTGCGCGCGTTCCAGGAACGCAACGATCTTTCTGTAGACGGCAAGGTCGGCAAACATACCATGAACGTGCTGATGTCTTCGGATGCCAAGAAGGCCAGCAGTTCAAGCTCCAGTTCCGGTTCTTCCGGATCGAGTTCCTCCGGCTCCTCGGGCTCGAGTTCTTCCGGGTCCAGCTCTTCCGGTTCTTCCGGCAGCAGCGGTTCCTCTTCGAGCAACGGCGCGAATGTGGAGAGCTTCATCGCCGTCGCCCAGTCCAAACTCGGCAGCAAGTATGTGCGAGCGGGCAAGGGTCCCAGTACGTTTGACTGCTCCGGCTTTGTCTACTGGTGCCTCAACCAGGTGGGCGTCAAGCAGGGGTATATGACCTCCTCCGCCTGGCAGAAGACCACGAAATACCAGCGCATCTCCAGCATGAGCGCATTGGAGCGCGGCGATATCGTCAGCTTTAAGGGGCACGTGGGTATCTACTTGGGGAACGGCAAGATGATCGACGCTTCCTCCAGCGAAGGCAAGGTGCGCATTACGGGCAGTACGATCCAGAACTCCGATTACTGGAAGCGCAACTTTGTTGCAGGGTTCCGCGTATTCTAGGCGGACGAGCCCAAGACATAACAATGAAACCCCTGGCCGGAACGGTCGGGGGTTTTTTATATTGTGAATATCCATACATTGCCACACAATAAAGAAATGTGTCGAATCTTGATTCTTTGCATCATTCTTGCTATCATTAATACTCGTGTGTCTACAGTAACAAAATTAAAGGAGCAATCCCAACATGCAAACCAATGAGACGAAACTTACCACCGCAGATCCTTCCGCCCTTGGCTTGTTTGGCCTTGCTATGGTCACCTTGGTCGCCTCCAGCCAAAAGCTGGGGTGGACGAGCGGCGTATCCCTTGTATTGCCCTGGGCCATCTTTTTAGGCGCAATTGCACAGCTGTTTGCCGCCGTTGGCGACAGCAAGCGCAACAACGTCTTCGGCACCACCGCATTTGGCGCTTACGGGCTTTTCTGGCTGGGGGTATCCCTTACCTGGCTCATTAAGCTTGGCGCGCTGGGTACGGCGCTGCAGGGGGATGCGGACGGCCATCAGTTGGGCGTTGCGTTTGCGGGATATCTCATTTTTACGCTTATTATGACGTTCGCCTCGCTCAAAACCAACAAGGTGCTCACGGTGATATTCGTGCTGATCGATCTTCTGTTTGTCGGCCTCACGTTCAGCACGCTGGGCGTTGCGGAAGGCTTTATGCACATGCTTGCTGCTGTTTCGGAGCTTTTGATTGCCCTTGTATCCTTCTATGGCTGCGCCGCCAATGTCGTCAACGCTACTTATGGGCGCGCGGTACTGCCCATGGGGGCAAGCTTGCGCAACTAAGCGCTGCGCTAAAACGCAAGAGCCGCTGTACCGCCTAGGTACGGCGGCCTTTATTATGAAACTCATTATAATGAGTTGTAATTTATAGGAGTTGCATTCTATACTTGCCAGCACAATTTGTTTGGGATTATGATAAAGATATACATATCGTAAATAATAGCGGGGGAGAAGCAGAATGAAACTTACTCAGGATTGGCAGTTTGGGAAAAAGCGTATGTCGCTTGACATGCTGATGCAGCGGAGGCTGCAGCCCTATTCCATGCAGGAGGCCAAACTGAGACTGCTGCCTGCTTTAAGAAGTCTCATTCAGCTCCATGCCCGCGGGGAAGCCCATGGCAGCATTTATCCAGCCAACATTTTTGTAGATGAGTATGGCTATTTTAATCTGGGGAAGCAGCATAAAAAGGCCGCTGTAAATCAATTGGCGCCGTATCTCCCCCTTGAACAATATGCCGGAGAAGAACAGAGGACATATAGCGATGTTTACGCATTGGGGGCGGTATTGTTTTTTCTGGTTACCCACAAAGAGCCGGATACTGTGCTTGCCCGTTTGCAGAATGATACTTTAAGTGTGCGTTTGTCGGGAGTTCCTTTCGTTTCAGAGCAAGAACGGGCGGTTCTTTTGGCCGCGATGGCGATGAAAAAAGAAGAACGCCTGCATGATGTGGGCGCGTTGATCAACGCGATGGGACTTATAAATGAATTAGTTCAGCCAATGCAGGAGAACCAGGTCCAACCGATACAGGTGAACAGGGGTCAATTTGAAGTAAACCAGCTTGAGTTATTGCAAGCGCCCCAAGTCGAGCTTGAGTTGTCGAAAGTGTCCCAGGTCAAGCCGGTGCAAACAGAACAGAGCCGGCCGGATGCCCCCCAGATGAGGCGGGTAAGAAGGCCAATATCCAGAAGCGCTGTTTTGATTACATGCGCGGTTTTGTTGCTCGGGGCATTCGGCACTGTCTGGATGATCAGCGGTATTAGTTATCGTCAAGCGGCTGCTTATGTGGAGGATGGGGATTATGCCGCCGCCCGTACAGCGATTACCGGCACGGTGGTCACATACCCGGATGCGAAAACATTTTCTTATTACATCAATTCCGGATATTTTCTTGAGCTTGGGTACTATGACGAGGCAAAGGAGCGGTTTAGTTCTCTGGGGGATTACCGAAACGCGAAGGAAATGGCGCTTGAATGCGATTACCAGAAAGCGCTTGCGACGCTCGAGCAGGACGACTACAATGCGGCAAAGAAGGCGTTTGAGGCCCTGGGCGGCTATTCCGATGCAAAGAATATGGCGCTTGAATGCGAATACCGAAGGGCGTCCGATTTGCTAAAGGAAAAAGAGTACGATCAGGCGCGGCGCGTATTTGAAAAGCTTGCCGACTCCGGTTATCGCGATGCGGATCAAATGTTGATGGAAGCGAATTACCAGAAGGCTATGGATATTTATCAAAAATTTGTAAACGCAAGCCCGAATCAGCGATATGAAATTAAAATTAAGCCTGCATTGGATTTGCTTTATTCGATTCGCGGATATTCCGATGCAGATCAAAAGATTATTTTGTTTGAAAATGCGATCTATCACGAGGCAGTCAGCCGGTTTGATAAAGTCGTAGAGTTTTTCCAAGAAGGATATACAGACGCTGAGCTGCTTGGAGCAAGTGCGCTGTATGAATCATATCTAATAAGCGCGCAGTATTATTTCTCACTTGTGCCGCTGCTGGGTGAAAGCGAGCGCTATTCTGAAGTGTGCAAAATATTATCAGATATTACAATGGATTGGCAGGAGCAAGGCGAAGAATTAATGAAATTCTGGCAGTTTGAGCCAGCGCGGAAGATCATTTTATGCGATATGCTGATAAACTATTTCCTCGTTGGTTCATGGAAGGGAGACGGGCGGTATTTTAAAGTCCGCATAGATGACGATGGATTTAATTTCGATGATAATTTTATCATCGTCTATGAAAGCGGATATCATGTCGACATTGAAGATTTTGTGTATTCTGTTGGTAACGATAAACGTGGTTGGAAAAAGGTTGCCAGGCTTTCCTTTACAGACATCGATACAATGAATGCCTACCTGTTTTCAAGCAACAAGACGTATACGCTCCACAGGCAATAGAGATTGAAGGGGTTTCTTTGGGAACGTTCGAAAAGTGCCTACATCACTTTCTGGATATTAAAAATTGCGCCAAGCGACTGGTAATCCGTAATGGGGAAATCGTCTACCATACGAAAGCTGACGCCGCCTAAACCATAGATTCTTACCAGCTCCAATATGGACTGGCTGGTGCATCTGTTGGGACACCAAATAATGTTTTCTTTACCGGCATCGTCAAAGTACCGAAAATAAGATGCGCCGCTTCTGGAATCCAGCTGGAAGCTTGCGCCTGCCTCAACGGCAATGCGCTCAGCCTCTATGATGGATAAGGGGGTAGGCGAAATTTGGGATTGGTACGGCAGCTGCGCATGAAAACAGCAGTTGGGAATTCCGACAATGAGCTTATCTGCGGAGACCAGTTCGGTTGCAAAGTCCACTGCCTGCTGGGCCAGGTCTAAAAGCGGTGCATCGAGATTGACATTGCAGGCCCATTCATTGGTGCGGATAATGAAACGGTCAGCCAGATCCTCATATTCCCCCAATGGAAGCAGTTGTGCAATGGAGGTTTGCTCGCTTAAAATTGTTGCAATCCGGACGACAAGAAACATCGTATGGTTTTGCTCATGCAGCGTGTCTTTCAGCTTGAGCAGAAAATTAATATATGCCGGAAAATTCTCCGGGGAAACAAACTCAAAGTCGATGTTCGCGCCATAATAGTCGTTCTCATCAACGGCTGTGACAATATTTGAAATAAGCCTTTCCCTTGCGGAAGGGCTGTTCATGACAGCATGAGCCAGCGCGCTGGAAAACAATCCGTTTTCTGTTGTGTTGGATACAACCATCATAGGCGCAACATTCGCCTGACGTGCAGCTTCGATCAGTTCCTTGTTGTTTACGCCAATCAGGAATCCGGGCTGGGTGATTCTGTTGCCAATGATGCTCAAATAGGTAAGGTATGGGTAGAGTTCGCCCAGGTATGCCTGAGCGGTGTTCGGGTAGACGTAGCCGTTAGTCTCGATTGTGGGACGCCCTTGTGGCGGCGGCAATTGAACTTTCTCGCCAACCAAAAGTCCTCGCTCCATGATGCCGGGATTAAGGGATACAAATTCATGCGTTGTCAGACTATGCTTTCTGGCAATGGAATAGATGGTATCGCCAGGCTGTACGATATATGTGCTCAATTGCGTTCACATCCATCCTTTACACGGTATCACCTTATTCATATGAGGGATAAAAACGCACCATGCGTCAGATGCAAGAATTTGTAAGGGCAGCCTTTGAGCAATCTTTAGATTTTCTCAGAACGAGCGAAAGAGACTTTGCTTTCCGTTTGGTGTTGTGTTATAATCGATTGGGACTTGCGCCCGTAGCCCAGTTGGATAGAGCGACAGACTCCGACTCTGTAGGTCGCACGTTCGAATCGTGTCGGGCGCGCCAGTGAAAAAGCCTCCTTATGGGAGGCTTTTTTGTGTTAAGCGACCAATGATGGACCAATTTCATGTTTGAGCATCAATAGGACGGAGTATCGGTGTCCGCACATTCCCCGCATCTCCATATGCGTTGCTGTGAGTCCACGATCCAGTCTCATTGAAAAGAAGGAAGAGCCTTTGCATATGATTATATGGTATTATATTGCCATAATGATGCAGGGAGGTTTTGGAATGATCGATCAGTCCGTTCCAGTCAGGAGTATGACAAAAGAAGAAAAAGCCGCATTTAAAGCGTAAAACCGAAGAGCCTATCGAATGCCGGGCCTGTTCCTCTTATTTCTATCCGGGCTTTTGTGTGCTGTCGGACTGATTATATATGGTATTCCGAGCATTATTGTAAGCTTACTGATGTTTCTGGGAGTTGACTTTTTAGGAAAGAACAAAGGCGAGCTGGTTACCGGCGTTTGCCCCGCATGCGGTGAAACCTTGGGCATGAATGTAACGAAGGACGAGAAAACTGTCTGTCCTCAATGCAAGAAAACCGTGTACTATTCCATTGAAAGCAAGACATATCATGTTGACGATTGATTTGCAGAGGTTTTGCGTCAAGACGCTCATGCGGCTGCCCATAGGCGTCATGCACCGAGCATTTTGCGTATGTCATACATTTCGGCAAGCGCAAGATAGCTTTCCGGAGAAAATTGATTGATTGTCCAAAAGCTTACCCCTCCCAGATTATAGAGCCTGATGAGTTCAAGACGCGCGCGGATACTTGCCTCATTGTCAAACCAAACCACATGGAGCACGCCCATATCGTCCTCATAATAGAAAAACGGGGACTGTGAATCCTGATCGAATTGTATGGCCGCGCCCGTATGTGCCGCGAGTTCTTCCGCCTGCGCAAATGAGAGCATGTAAGCGGGCGTTGTTGCAGCATACGGCAGAGCCCAGTTGAATCCATAATTCGTCATACCCACAAGTACATTTTTGCTGGGAATGATGGAAACGAGATGATCAAGGGCATTGCGTACCAGGTTGAGAGGAACCACCGCCATAGGAGGCCCGTAGGTATATCCCCATTCGTATGTCACAATGATGGATACCCGGTTGACTTCCCGGCTATATAGAACAGGGTATTGCTCCGCTCCAAACAGCAGGCCATAGCGGGCTTCATTTAATCTTAGCGCTCCCGACGAGACGGTGATATAGCCAAGGGGATGCAAATTCGCTGTGACCGTCTGAAGGAATCGCGTATACAATTCACGGTCCGAAGGATAAATGTTTTCTAAATTGATATTTAGTCCGAAATAGTTTCTTGACTTGAGTATATTGATCACGTAATTGATCATCGTAATCTGCAGCAGATCATCGGTTAGGATGACGTGCGCCAGGTCGCTTGAAAAGCTACCAATCGTCATCGGTATTGGCAATCACCATAAGGGGAGCGACCAATGCCTGGCGCGCCATCTGGATGAGAGGGGCATCGTCAATTCCAACAAGCGCCCCGTCAGATCTGATCTGATAATTGAATATGCTAAGATAAGTCAGATATTGAAGCGTATGAAGCAGAACCTGAGGATCAATATCAGGAAAGGCATACCCATTTACTTCGACCATCCGGCGTACAGGATATCCCGACGGAAAGCGGATGGTCTGCCCTACGGCAAGGTTTTCCGGCTCAGCAATATCAGGGTTTGCTGAGAGCAGAAGCGAGAATGGAACATCGAACATTTGCGCGATGGAAGAGATCGTATCACCCGGCCTTGCCCTATAATCAAACATATGCGCTACTTCCTTAATAAGGGAATTCCCAATTATCTATGGATATGACGCCGAACATATAAACTGAACCAGGCTGTGATGTAGTTTGTCCTAAGGAGATCTAGTCTGAACGGTGCGGCATCACATATTTAATTTCGTCCTGGTTTCAACCGGCGGCTATGGAAACGTTGGCCTCTTTCTTTTTTGTGTGGTAGAATATTCCCATATCACAACTGCCACAAGTAACGATATGCCGTGAACTCGGCGTTGAGGAGGGACCTTATGAAGATCGAGCGGATAAAGAGCAGGCATATTATATTCAAATATCCCGTTACGGATTGGGATTTGAATATCCATCTGATCATGGGGGACAAGTATAATTACCTGATTGATACGGGCTTAGGCTCTTTGAGCGTCGCGCCGATCAAGGAGTGTTTGGAAGGAAACAAGAAGCCGGTTATCGTCATCAATACGCACTATCACTGGGACCATGTTTGGGGAAACCATGTGTTCCGGGATAATCTCATCATTTCCCATACGCTGTGCAGGGAAACGATTGCGGCGCAGTGGGAGAGGATGTTAAACAGGAACAGGCAGTATATATCCGGCGACGCGGAGCTGTGCCTCCCCAACCTGGTGTTTGACGACGCGCTGTATTTTCCGGACGATAACATCAGGATATTTCATACACCCGGACACACGGCCGACTCCATCAGCGTGCTCGACGAAAAAGAGATGGTTTTAGACGTCGGCGATAACATCGGCGATAATCTGGATGAGATTGTGCCCAATGTGGATACGGAAAAGCAGGTATATATCGATACCATATTGAAGTACCAGGCCATCGACTTTGACACCTGCGTCTCCGGGCACAATGTGGTGCTGGAAAAGGGGATATTCGACAGGGTCTTAAAAGAGTTTCAGGCGCTTTGATGTGATGCGCCGCGTATTCGGCTAAAAAAGAAGCGTGATTTGAGATTGCTCAAATCACGCTTTTTATGTTTTACATGGAATTACAGCTTTATGTGTTCGCGGCGCGTTCCCGTTCCAGGCACGCCCGCCAGGCGATTTCATACTTGGGGGCGCTGCGGTCAATCGCGGATTTCAGTTCGTAATACTGACCGTCATGGGTGCTGAATACGATCGTCATTCGGCCGTGTATCGCCAGGTTGGCAATATCCGCAAGCGCCACGGAACGCTCTCCGATACAGAACCGGTCGCCATACATTTTAAGAGTCCCCTCCGCAAGCAGTTGCGCGTCGGAACTAAGCCGAAAGAACGCTTGCTCCGCATCCTCAAAGAGTAACTCATCGCTTGCGGCGGCAAGCGCGCGTGTATGGAAGGTTTCCGATTGCCAGAGATCCCACTGAGTCACGGTGGAAAAGGGCAGGGAAGGGCCTTCAAGCATGCCGTACTCCGTATATCGGCCGCTTAGGCCGCAGGTGCATGTAAAACGGTCGTCCTTGCCCACAATGGTGCCTACGCGCAAGCAGGATGGGCACAGATACAGCCCCGCCTCAATGCCTTCCGCCAGGCGCTTGCCGGTAAATCGCGCGTGCTCAACCGCTTGGCGGGCATACGCGTCCTCATATAGGTCGCGTTTGATGATGGCGTTGACCTCTTCGTTGGTCATGCGCTTGAGTTCTTCAGGGGAATAACGGGCCACCTCATGCCCGTAGACTTTTCCACGCCGCAGCGTCTTGGACCAGCGCGGGGAGGCGAAGTATCCGCCTTCGATCAGGTAGGTAACGAGCGTTGCGCCGCTTGCGCGGATTAGCTTTCCGGTGGAAGGCAGGATATCGCAGGTGAGGCCGTTGTAAGAGCGGTTTCCTTCGGCGAAAATGCACACATTGTGTCCCGCGTGGACGCTTCGGAGCACCTCCATGACGGTGCGCGCGTCCGTCGTTCCCTTGACGCGGGAAATGGGCGCAAAACAGGCGCGCAGCAGTTTGGAAGCGAACCCCGCCCGGAATACGTGCTCGCCCGCCACAAAGTACATGTGCTCCCGGTAGCTCGTCGCCACCATCAGCGGATCGTAATTGGTGGTGTGGTTCGCCAGAATAATGCTGGGGGAGGGAAGCGCCCTTTCTTTTTTGCCGGTGTATCCAAAGCGAAGCTTCAAAAACAGCTTGATGGGTTGCCGGAAAAACTGGTAAATCCAAATGTGATGCCTGTTGCTTTTCATATGTCTCCTCTATGTCGGATGCACTATTATTTATTGTAAATCATCAGAAGCCCAATATGCTATAACAAAACATCCGGAAAAGCAAAATTGAGGTGAAAAGTGTGTTTCTGAATCTCGGCGGAATACCGGGAAAACAAAAAAGGCGCATATGCGCCTGCTGGTTTTCTTCATCTTACGCTGCCGAACTTATTCCTCTACCACCAGCGAAGGCGAATCCTCCCGGGGCAGCGTGACCGCCTGTGCGGATTTTAATGCCTGCACCAGCGCTGAAAGCTTATCATAGGGCTGGAGCGCGCTGTTTGCGGCAGGGACATACAGCGTATCGCCGGAAAGCGGCAAAGCGCCCTGCAACGGATTTACGGGGAAATGGTAGGGCTGCTTGTCGTCCGGTCCTTTTGTCAGGAAGAACACATAAACGCCGCCCAGTTGCAGGTAGGGCGTCTGCCCGGCGGTAAGCTCCATATGCTGAAGCGTGGCGGCGTCCAGCATGCCACGGATGCGCTCGGGGCTGAATACCATATTCAGCTCATCCCCGTAGGATAGCGAACCCTTCATAACGCCGTAAGCTTCTATGGTGACGATGGATGCGGAATATTGAGCTTTTTCCACTGCGCCGCCGTTGCGGATGGAAAACGCCGTGTCCTTCATTTGCGGGAACTTTGTGACCTTGCCGATAAAAATTTCATCGGCGGCCGCGGTGAGCGAGGAAATGGAGTCATAGTAGTAAATCGGGGCGGGCGCGCTGATGACGGTGGAAAGCGTCTGAATTTCCTGCTGGAGCGCGTCGAGTGAAATCCGTTTGCCGTCCCAGATCACTTCGCTGTCCACAATGGGCATGGGCGCGCTTGAAATCAGGGAGTATCCGGTCAGATCCTCCGCATAGTTGACGTCTTCACCCTGGCCAAGGAACAGAAGATAGGTTTCGCCCGTATTCATAGGGCCTTTGGTACAATGAACGGTATCGCCAATTTTGGCGTTGCCGGCATAAACTTTTGTAACGGTGAGATCATAGCAGGTGTTGCCGGAAGCGTCGATATGGCTGCCCGCGCATTCGCCCGAAACAATGAGGGAGGCATTGCGGTACTGCGCGCGCAAATCCGAAAGCAGGCGCTCTTCCGCGGCAGGGGAAGAAACCACCACGCTTGCGGCGGGCGGAGTAGGCGTACAGGCACTTAAGAACAGGCAGACGAGCAACGCGCTCAAAAGCCGAAATCCTTTGCCCATGCGATCCCTCCCCTCCGATAGCGGCGCGTCCTTGCGCCGATACTGGTGCGCAAAAGCATGTTCACGCACTATTCATACTATAGACGATGTACAACCCATTTTTGGTTGCATGACACAGGAAATTCACAAAAAGTTTATGGGAAAAACATAAACTGATGCACAAGATATTCCAAAACAGGAGACGCGTGGAATTTACATCTCCCGTCTTCCCGTAAGCGCTTTGCCCAGCGTGACCTCGTCAATATACTCCAGGTTTCCGCCTATGGGAATGCCGTGGGCGATTCTGGTGACGCGCACATGTTTTTCCTTGAGCAGCTTTGCAATATAAGAGGCGGTTGCCTCTCCTTCCACATCCGGATTGGTGGCCAGAATGACCTCTTTTACGCCGCCCTTGTCCACCCGTTCCATTAGCTCGTGGATGCGAATATCCTCCGGGCCGACGCCGTCCATGGGGGAGAGGGAGCCGTGCAGCACATGGTATCTTCCGCCGAACTCGCGGGACTTTTCCATGGCCAACACGTCCCGTGCATCCTGTACCACGCAGATGACTCCGTTGTCCCGGGCGCTGTCCGCGCAGAGCGCACAGGGCGCGGTATCCGTATAGCTGCCGCAGATTGGGCAGCAAAAGACCTTTTCCCGCGCATGCAGAATGGCTTCCGCAAGTTCGCAAGCCTGATTTTTGGGGACCTCCAACATATGGTATGCAAGGCGCTGCGCGCTTTTCATACCGATACCGGGCAGCCGCGCAAGCTGCGCAGTCAGTCTTGCAATTGGTTCAATGGCCTGCAGCATCGTTAGAATCCAAGGTTCAGGCCGCCGGTGATTTTGCCCATTTCGGCGCTCATCATTTCATCCGCCATCCGAAGCGCTTCATTGGTGGCGGCGGTAATGAGATCCTGCAGCATTTCCACATCTTCCGGGTCAACGCAAGCGGGATCGATTTCTATACCTTTGATTTCCTTGCGGCCGTATACGGTGACTTTCACCACGCCGCCGCCCGCCTGGGCGGTCAGTTCGCGCGCGCTGAGCTCTTCCTGCTTACGCGCCATGTCCTGCTGCATTTTCTGGGCTTGCTTCATCATCTGCTGCATATTCATGCCGCCGCCCATTCCGGGGAAACCACCCTTTGCCATATAGGGATCCTCCTACAATCAGCTTTTTTCATTCAATCAAGTATACCATATCCGCTTGTGCCTTGACAAACGGATGGCGCCTTCAAGCAAGGAGCGAAGGGGTTCAATTTCCCCTGCCTTAACTCTCTATATGCAGCTTGTCGCCGAACATGCGCTGCATCTCCAGGGTCTTCGGGTCGTTTGTCGGTTTTTGTGCCACGACGATGCGCAACTGCAGCTCTGGTTCCACCGTTTGCAGCAGGTTTTTTAAGATTTCAATGTGCTTGGGGATGTTAAGCGCCGCCGCGTGGGAGGATTGTACGGGCGGAAACATGGCGGTCAATACATTGCCTTCCCGCACGGCGCTGTGCGCCGCGATCGCCATGATGTAGAGCGGGAGGTTCTGCTTCTGCAGCAGTTGTTTGAGCGCTTCCCAGGCCGGGTCGGACGAGCTGTTGGCCGCAGACGTTGCCGGGGCTGCCGCGGCCTTGGCGGGAGCGGCGGGTTTTGGAGCGGCGGCTGCCGCCGGTGCGGGCGCTTTTTGGCTGACCGGCTCGTCCCCATAAAAGACGGGTTCCTCCGGCGGGGGGATAAGATCGTCTGCGGGCGATTCCCACGGGGGCGCATCCTGAACCGGGGGCGCCGCAGGCTTTTGCACGTTCTGTATCGGCTGCGGGGCCGCGGAAGCGCGCTGCTGCTGAACAGTTACCGGGATAGCGCCGTCAAGCTTTGCTTCCAATGCGGCAAGCCGTTCCTGCAGCGCGATAAAGGCGCTTTCATCCTCCGGGCGGCAGATGCGTACCAGCATGGCCTCCAGCAATATGCGGGGCTGGCGCAGCCATTTCATTTCGCTTTGGGATTTTGTAATGAGCTCCAGCGCGCGCAGCAGCCGTTCCTGGGAGGCGGCTTCCGCCTGGGCGCGGTAGCGGGCCATGGTCTCCGCCGTGCAGTCCAACAGATCGCGGCAGTCCCCGCACGCCTTTGCAAGCAGCAGCGCCCGCAGATGCTGGGCAAGGTCCTGCGTAAATACGCCCATATCACGGCCGTTGCGCACCAGCGCGTCAAACTGCGTGAGCGCGCGGGCGGCGTCGCCCTTTAAAAGCGCATCCGCCATGTCAAACAGGAAATCCTGCTGCATGGAACCCAATACATCATAAACGTCCCGTTCGGTCACATGCCCGCCGCAAAAGGCAAGGCACTGGTCGGCAAGGCTCAACGCGTCGCGCATGCCGCCGTCCGCCGCGCGGGCAATGGCTAAAAGCCCGCCTTCCTCAATCACGGCGCCAGCACCCGACAATACGTCCTGCATGACGCCTACCATATCCGAAAGCGAAAGCCGGTGGAAATCGAACCGTTGGCAGCGGGAGATGACGGTGGGCAAAATTTTCTGCGGCTCGGTCGTAGCCAATAAAAACAGCACATGCGCGGGCGGTTCCTCCAGCGTCTTTAAAAGCGCGTTGGAGGCGGCGTTGGAGAGCATGTGGACTTCGTCTATGATATAGACCTTGTATGTTAATTGCAGCGGCGTGAAGCGCACTTTTTCAAGCAGCGCGCGCATATCGTCAACGCCGGTGTTGGATGCGGCGTCGATCTCAATGATATCCACCGCGTCCTCCTCCAGGGAGTGACGGCAGGCCTCGCAGTTTCCACAGGGCTCGCCGTTTAGGGGGGAAAGGCAGTTCACCGCGCGCGCAAAAATGCGGGCGATACTCGTCTTGCCCGTTCCGCGGGAGCCGCTGAAGAGGTACGCGTGCGCATAGCGGCCGGAGCCGACCTGATTTTTTAAAATGGTGGTGATGTGCTCCTGCCCTTTTACATCCTCAAACCGGCGTGGCCGGAACCTGCGGTACAGCGCCTGATATGACATAATTCCTCCTGATGATCCATTGCGAATGGGGCATACTCCCTTAAACATTGTACCATTGCGCCAACCGCATGTACATGCCGTGCATAGGTTTCGTTAAGAAAACTGCGGCAAACGCTTGCATAATCCGCTTGATACGCCTAAAATAGCAACAACGGAGTGATTGAATAAATATCCATACGGGAATGACAGGAATAGGAGAAAACGCAGATGGTGAAGTTTGCAAAGCGGATGGAAAATGTGTCCGGCAGCGTGATCCGTGAGATACTCAAGCTGATGGGCGACCCGGAGATCATTTCCTTTGGCGGCGGCAACCCGGCCAAGGAATCCTTTCCGATCGAGCTTGTGGAGCAGATTGCTCATGAGGTGCTGGAGAAAAACGGCGCGAACATTCTTCAGTATGGAACCACGGAAGGCTACAATCCGCTGCGCGAATCGTATTTGACGCATATCGCCCGCCCCAAGGGCGTGGAAGCGGGGGAGGAGAGCGTGCTGACGCTCACCGGCTCCATGCAGGGGATTGATCTTATCACCAAGGTGTTTATTGATCCCGGCGATGTGGTGCTTGTAGAGTCGCCCACGTTCTTAGGCTCCCTGCAGACGTTCCACACCTATCAGGCAAACTGCGTCCCCGTGGGCATGGACGAGGAAGGCGTGGACCTCAATGAGCTGGAGGATAAAATCCGCACCTACAGGCCCAAGATGTTTTACGTGATCCCCACATTCCAGAATCCCACGGGCAAGACGCTGGGCGCTAAGCGGAGAAAAGCGATTGCGGAGCTTGCTTCCAAATATGATATCATCGTGGTCGAGGACGATCCGTATTGCGATCTCCGGTACAGCGGCTCTCCCGTGCCGCCGATCAAGACGTTTGACAAAACGGGCAACGTCATTCTTCTTAACAGCTTCAGCAAAATCCTTTCGCCCGGCCTTCGCGTCGGCGCTTTGGTCGCAACGCCGGAAATCACAAGAAAGCTTACGGTCGCCAAGCAGAGTACCGATACGCACACCTCGAACCTTACGCAGGCCATTGCGGATGCGTTCCTGCGCCGGGGGCTTCTGCCGGGGCATTTAAACAATATCATTCCCATGTATGCCGAGCGCCTTAATGCGCTGCTTGCGGGCATTGAAGCGCATTTCCCCGCGTCCTTCCGCTATGCCAAGCCGGAGGGCGGTCTGTTTGTATGGGGCGAGCTGCCGGGTAACCCCGATGTGCCGGCCATGCTCAAGCGGGCCACTGCTGAATTCAAGGTCGCGTTTATCCCCGGCCAGTATTTTTATGTAAAGCCGGAGAGCATGGGGCAGAACACCATGCGGCTCAACTTCTCTTCCGCTACGCCCGAGCGCATCGCGATCGGCATAGAACGATTGGGCAGGCTGGTGAAGGAAAGCATATAATAATTGTTTGGGTTTTTAGGGCCGTTACGGCCCTAAACGGAGGTTTGGGGGGACGTAGCCAAGCGCCGCCTGTGGCGGATGAAGCGAGGTGCAGTCCCAGTGAGCAAAGGAGCATAAATTGTGCGACAATTGCGAGCTGTGGGGTCAGAGCCTCCAACGTCTTTTTGAATATATTAAGAGAGGCTGTCGGAAATCCCGGCAGCCTCTCTTGCGTTAAAACTATATCTGTGGCATAGCCACTTTTTCGGAAATGGTTTAGCTGCAGCGCCCCTCGCGTACAGGCCGCCTCTGGCAGGCCATATCCTGCACGATCATCAGGCATTCGCCAAAGCGCTGGAAATGGTTGATTTCGCGCTGGCGCAGGAAACGCAGAGGATCGAGGATATCCGGGTTATCCGTCATGCGCATCAGATGCTCGTAGGTCGCGCGGGCCTTCTGCTCTGCTGCTATCGCATAAACGCAACATTCAAAAATTCCAGTGGATTTCGATCGGTACACCCTGTGTGTCCGGCATCCGTTTTCCGACCAGGATATGATCGATAAAATGTTCCACCATCTCGCGGTTCAAATGCTCCAGGCGGATAGATTGCACAAGGAACTGTTCCGGGCTGTTTCCGGCGGCAGCGGCTTGTTCGAGCATGCGCAATCGCTCCTGCAAGATGTCTGCAAGCTGCTCCAGCCGCTTCTTCTCCTTTACAAAATCACGGGAGAGTTCGAGATAATCGTTTTCGGAAAGAATGCCCTTCACTTTATCGAGATATAACTCCCGGATGCCTTTTGCATATTCCGCGATTTTCTTCCGGCAGGATAAAAGCTCGGTCTCCAGTCCGGATTTTTCTTTGTCAGGCGCGGGGAAGCATGCAATGTTCTGCTGCACTTCGCTTTGGTCAAGATACGTTTCGGACAGGCGGTTACATTCCGCAACGACTGCCTGTTCCAGCTTTGCAACGGAAATAAACGAACCGATGCAGGCGCTCTTTGCCACATAGCGGTTTGCGCATTGCAGGTAGTGCTGCCCGCGGCTTTTGGAGGAACGCATGCTGGAACCGCAATACATGCAGCGCGCTTTGTTGGCGAACAGGCCGATTTCGCCGGTAATAAACGGCTTTGCCCGTTGCGCGAGAATGGATTGTACGCTGTCCCAAAGTTCTTTCTCGATGATCGGCTCATGGGTAGCCGGTATCCGATACCATTGCGCCTTCGGGCGCGGCCTGTTGACCTTTGTTTTATAGGAAACGCTACCGTACCTGCCCTGCACCATGTTGCCGATATAAATTTCGTTCACGAGCATATCCGCTATGGCGGAATATTTCCAAAGCGTTCCGGTCTTTGCTTTGGGTGGCTGATACCGCAGGCCCTGAAGGCGCTTATACTCCGTGGGGTTGGGAACGCCACGGTCGTTGAGCATGCGGGCGATGGCGGTTTTCCCATAGCCTTTTGAAAACAGCGTAAACACCTCCCGCACAACGGCGGCTGCTTCTTCGTCTATAAGCAAATGCCCTTTCCTGCCCGGGTCTTTTTTGTAGCCATAGAGCGCGAATGCGCCGATATGCAGCCCGTTCTTTCTTTTGTTGGTCAGCACGCTTT
The DNA here is from genome assembly GCA_023455425.1 of Bacillota bacterium. GTDB lineage: Bacteria > Bacillota > Clostridia > Christensenellales > CAG-138 > JAEYLA01. Next base: position 207,671 of record JAEYCM010000010.1, read on the forward strand.
TGATGTTTTCGGACATGTCCTCCAGATACCATTCGTTAATAAGGCCGTTGATCTGGCGGGATTTTTTATTCCCTCTGTTCGCGGTATCCGCGTTGTCCACGATGCTGACAAACCGGATGTTCCACAACGGAAACAGGCCGTGGATATACTTTTCTACCAGCTCCAGCTCGCGGGTAAACCGGGATTGGGTCTTGCAGAGGACAATGTCGAATTTCCGCTGTTCGGCATCCGCAAGAAGGCGCAAAAACGCGGGCCGGTTCCGGTCCGCCCCCGCATAGTCGTCGTCGCTGTAAATGTTGTAGATCTCCCATCCTTGTTCCATGGCATACGAAAGCAGCATGGATTTCTGATTTTGTATGCTCTCGCTTTCGTCGGCTGCGGACTGTTTGTTTTTGTCTTCTTCGGATAGGCGGCAGTAAAGCGCTGCCTTCATGCGGATCTCCTTTACTAAGAAGGACGCCTGGGGATTACGGCTTTGTGGAAAGCGGTCTTTTTGCTCCGCTCCTGCCGGTTGAAAAACGCGATCCACTTTTTGGTGTATTCCCGCTTCAAATCGGCTTCGTTGCATTGAAAAACGCTTTTACAGGATAGCGGCGTTTTCTTTTTTTGCATACGGTTGCCCCCTTTATGGAAGAAACCTATGAACCGGGGCTCGTACAATATGAAACCAATTCATTTCCGAAGCAGGCAGATAAAAAAGCTGAAAAATGGGAACCCCGTTTGGAGTTCCCATTGTGTGTAAATAGCGGAGGTTAGAATTTGTTTTTGTTCTTGATCTCTCGCATGATCTGCTTCATTTGGGCCTTGCTGCCGAACATCCGGTTTATTTTTTCCTGTTCCCGCTGGCGCGCGTTTTGCTCGGCGTATCCAATTTCCTTTTGCAGCTTTTTGTAGCTGTCAAAACGCGCCTGGGACAGGGTTCCGGCCTCTATGGCCCGCTTTACCGCGCAGCCCGGCTCGCTGGTGTGGGAACAATCGCGGTACTTGCACAGGGCGGCCAACGTTTCAATATCCTCAAAGGTTTTTGTAAGGTCGCCTGACTCCAACTGCAGCTCCCGCATGCCCGGAGTATCGATCACAATGCCGCCGCCCGGCAAAAGAAGGAGCTGACGGTGCGTTGTGGTGTGCCGTCCCTTGTCGTCGGAACGGATTTCTTTTGTGAAAAGCACCTCTTCTCCCATGAGGCGGTTGATGAGCGTGGACTTCCCTACGCCGGAGGACCCGATAAACGCAATTGTCTTCCCTTCCGTCACATAGGGGAGAATATTTTGAAATCCGTTCTCTTCCATGCTGGAGCAGGTCACAACATCCGTCCCAACGGCGACCGTGGCTATCTCCGAAAGCCGGGAATCCAAATTTTTGCACAGGTCGGCCTTGGTCAGAACGATGACCGGGGTCGCCATACTGTCCCATGCGATAGACAAATAGCGTTCCAAACGCCTCAGGTTAAAGTCAAAGTTCAGGGACATGCAGATGAACACAATATCGATGTTTGCCGCAACGACCTGGGATGCGTTCGAGGTTCCCGCGGCCTTGCGTTCAAACACGCTTTTGCGGCGAAGCACCTGATAAATGACGGCGTTTCCGCTGCCGCTGTCCATCCGGTCAATCATCACCCAGTCCCCGACGGCGGGGAAGTCCGCGTTTGACGCGGCCTGATAGGCAAGCTTGCCGGAAACCGTCGCCTGTATCTCTCCGTTTTCGCAAACCAGCTTATAAAGTTCGCGGTGTTGTTCCAATACCCTCGCCGGAAACAGCCCTTCATATAGCGTCGCTTCCTGTTCAAAGCGGGGGAAAAAGCCGTATCGCTTTAAATATTCAAAATTCATGCTTTCCTCCAAAAATAGTTCAGAGTAACTTTTGGAGGGCAAAAGAGGATTATGAAATTCTTTTTCCCTCCCCGGTCAGGACAATATCCGCAATCTTTGTGCACAGCATAGTCATCTCTCCTCTCTTATGGGCATGAACTCTCTTTAGTCTGGGTGCGTTTAAAGGCAACCCAAGGAACATCATATCCCATCATGGAATGAAATGGAAGGGCGTTCATATGTTTTTTAAAATAAACATAGCGATAACACTGATATAATTGTAAACTGATCATGCAACGCGCGGCGGCATACTTAAAGTTTGGGGGATGCGGTGAAGACGCCTGTCGATATCTACATGAAGTCTTTAAAGGGCATTCTGTGGGTGTACATTGTCATGTGTTTTGTGATCGCCGGATTGAACTACGGCTATGTAAAAAGTGCGCCGGAGTCTGTTGCCCATACCATTACATGGATCTGGCTGATCTATGAAAACTGGGTGAAGACGGCATTCATTATACTTGGCAGCTTACTTACCATCAAAATCATCTCGAATTCCAAGAGATCGACGATGCGTAAAAGAAACCTGATTGGATTCATTGTTGCAGCGTTGGCGATGCATATTGTCATGCCTCTTGTTGCGAACAATTTTGAGCTATACTTTTATACCATGCCGTTTCCATGGACCACAACGCCTTTGCGGCTGTTGGACCAGAGCACTTCCTTTTATCAGAGCAACTTTGCAGCCTGGGGCGCCCGCGGTATCGCTGCGGCGCTGGCCGTCTACGTTTGTGTTTGCATCGTTGTATTAATCGCCACGCTTTTATTTGGAAGAAGATTTCAATGCTCCACCATATGTCTGTTCAATGGGTTTGCGGCGGAGGTTTTTGATCCTGCAATGCCCTTAATCGGAAAGCGGCGTCAACCAAAGCCGGGCACTGTAAAAGCGCTGTACGTGCTCAGATGGGTGTTCCTTGGCATCGCGCTATTGTTCTTTCTTTACTGGAGCCTGCATTTATTGGGCATCCCGCTCCCGGTAAATACCGAAGCGGTTGCAAAAGCAGAATCCTACAAGTACCTTGCAGGCGAGCTGCTGGCGGCGATCTTCTTTTGGATCGCGTTTATGGGCAGGGGATACTGCGCCTATTGTCCCCTGGGAACGGTATTGGGGCTTGTTGCAAAAATAGCCGATCAAAAAATTACGACAGCGCATACCAGATGTATCGCGTGCAACAAATGTAACGCCGTCTGTCCGATGTCCATAGATATTAAGGCAAACGCCATAAAGGGCGCTGACGTAAGGGATATCCGGTGTGTGGGCTGCGGTCATTGCGTGGACGCATGCCCAACGGAGAATTTGGATTACGCTACGCGGTTCCTTCAAAAATTAAGGAGATCAACGCGCAAGAACAAGGGAGAGACGGGCGTCAGGCTGCCCCTGGACTAAGGCGTTGAAGAGCCCCAATATTTAAGCCCCATATTCGATGGAATAAGAAACTCCTGTTGGCAGGATTGCCAACAGGAGTTTCTTTCCCCGATATCCCCGATGTGGATTGCTAAGGCAGGATATTGCCCGCCGCAAGATAGATCTGGTACCATTCCTCGCGGGTCAGTCTGATATCCGCCGCTTTGACGCAGTCCAGCAGCCGGTTACTATTCATGGTACCGGTCACCGGCTGCATATTTGCAGGGTGGCGCAGTAGCCACGCCATGGCGATGGTGGTGTTGCTGACCCCGTACGATGCTGCGATCTCGTTGATCTTCGCGTTGAGTGCCGGGAACTTTTCATTCCCCAGGAACACCCCGTCAAAAAAGCCGTACTGGAAGGGTGACCACGGCTGTATGGTGATGGCGTGTAGCCTGCAGTAATCCAGCACGCTTCCGTCACGGTTGACGGCGGCGTCATCGAGCATGTTGACGTGGATGCCCTGCGAGATCATATTGGCGTTGGTGATGCTCAGCTGCAGCTGGTTGGCGACAATCGGCTGCTTTAGAGACTTTTGCAGCAGTTGCATTTGCATGGGGTTCTGGTTGGAAACGCCAAAATTGCGTACCTTGCCGCTTGTTTGCAGTTCGTCGAAGGCTTCAGCAACTTCTTCCGGCTCTACGAGCGCGTCCGGGCGGTGCAGCAGCAGCACGTCCAGATATTCGGTCTTCAATCGCTTGAGAATTCCGTCTACCGACGCAAAGATATGTTCTTTTGAAAAATCGAACATACGACCTTTTATGATTCCGCATTTGGATTGCAGGATCATCTTTTCGCGCACGCTTGCGTTCATATGGATTGCGTTCGCAAACAGCGCTTCACAGGCTCCGTCTTCATAGATATCCGCATGGTCAAAGAAGTTTGCGCCGTTTTCCATAGCGGTACGGATAAAGCGTTCCGCCTCGTTCTGGTCCAGTTTGTCGATGCGCATGCAACCGACTGCGATAACGGGCACCGTTAAATCCGATTGCCCCAATTTCATCGTTCTCATAGTGATTCCCCTTATGTTCCGCTTATTTTGCCAGCCTGTAGATGGCAAGCACATCCTGCCAGTACAGCTTCTTAAGGCCGCCGATCGGACTTTCGTTGCCAAACGCCGCGCCGGTGGATTTTTTTGCCATCAGCTCAAGCTTGCTTTCGTCAATGCCCAGTTCCTGTAGTGTAGAAGGGAGGCCCATCTTTTTGAAGAATTCTCTGAGCCGCGCAATTCCTTCCTGCACGATGGCGCCGGGGTCGCGATAGCTGCTGCTTACGCCCATGACGTTGACGGCGAACTGCACAAACATGTTCACATTATCCTTGTAAACATACTGCATCCACGCCGGGGTCAATACGGCAAGGCCCGCGCCATGGGCCACATCGTAAACAGCGCTCAGTTCATGCTCCATATTGTGGCAGGCCCAATCCTGCTCGCGCCCCATACCCACAAGGCCGTTGTGGGCGACCGTGCCGCCAAAGCCCACTTCGCACCAGGCGTTGTAATCCTGCGGCTTTTCGTTCACGATCAGCGCGTTTTTCATGATGGTTCTGAGTGTTGTTTCGCACAGCCCGTCAGTTAAATCCGTGTGCGTGGTGTTGGTGAAATAGCGCTCAAACACGTGGCTCATCATATCCGCCACGCCGTTTGCAATCTGGTTCTTGGGGAGCGTGAAGAATAATTCCGGGTTGATGATGCTTAAAAGCGGCCTTAAGCGCGGGCTGCCGTATCCGTACTTCAACTGCTTTTCTTCGTTGGTGACGACGGTGTCCCCGCTTGATTCACTGCCCGCCGCAGGAATGGTGAGTATGGTCGCAACAGGAAGCGCTTTTTCAATCGCGATGCCCTGCTCATAGATATCCCACACGTCGCCTTCGTAATAGACGCCCATGGCGATAGCCTTGGCGGAGTCGATCGCGCTGCCGCCGCCCACGGCGAGTACTAGGTCCACGTTTTCCTTTTTGCACAGCGCAATGCCCGTGTGCACCAGGGACAGGCGGGGGTTGGGCACCACGCCGCCAAGCTCCACGAACTCCAGCCCATTTTCTTTTAAGGAAGCTGTCACCGTATCATACAGCCCGCTTTTTTTGATGCTGCTTCCGCCGTAATGCAATAAAATTTTTTTAGCGTGCGGCTTCAACAGCGCGCCGATCTCTTTTTGCGTATCCCTGCCGAAAAGGATGCGCGCGGGGGCGTAAAAATCAAAATTGAGCATGGATGTTTTCCCTCACTTTCGCTTCTTAGAGTGCCCGGCATAGCAACAACCCGATTTGACAAACCAGCGGCTATGCGGTATTTTTTATATCATAAATCTTAACGTGAACTTTAAGTCAAGAGCGGAATTGAAACTTTTGGAGGGTATATGGGATACACGGTCAAACAGGTGTCGGCAAGGACAAACCTTGCCGCGCACGTTCTGCGTTACTATGAAAAAGAAGGGCTGCTGCCGCAGGTGGGGCGCAGCAAAAGCGGCATCCGCCACTATTCGGAGGATGATCTGGAATGGCTTGGATTAATCTGCTGCCTGAAAAATACCGGCATGTCCATCAAGCAAATCAAGGAGTTTGTGGACCTGAGCATAGTAGGGGACACCACGTTAAAAGAGCGCTGCGAGATGCTGCAGGAACATAAAAAGAATGTGGAGGCCCAAATCAAGGATATGTATAAACACCTTGATAAGGTCTCCCATAAAATTGCGCATTTCACAGCGGAATATGAAAGATACCTCGCCAATGGCACATGTCGCTCTTCCATAGCGCACGGTCCGATTGACTGCGCAGATTAATGATTGAAGTATAAGCAAATGTATTCTTTAGAAATAAACCGGGATTAATTCCCGGTTTTTAGCGCAATCTTTGCCTGGTACATTCGCTTGTCCGCCAAGGCAATCAGGGCCTCGCTTGTCAACTGTTCATGATGCATGGTATAAATGCCATATGATATGGAGCCCGTAATTTCCTCATTCCCTGGTATTTTGATTTCCGATATTTTTGTGTAAATCCGCTCCAAAATCTTCACGGCGTCCTCGTATGAAGTATTATTCAGGCAAACGATAAACTCGTCGCCGCCGTACCGCGCAACCCAATCCGTTCCGGAACGGATGCATCTGCTCATGGCTTCCGCCGCACAAGCGAGGAATTTGTCCCCGGCAGCATGTCCGCAGAGGTCGTTGATCTTTTTCAGACCATCCACATCCAGAAAAGCCAAACTCAGCGGGAGATTGGAGAATGTCGATTTAATGATATCGACCGGCAGCCGTTCGTCCACATACCGTCTGTTGTACAGACCGGATAGTTCGTCCTTTATAATGAGATCATTCAATTCGACGACGACATCCGTCATCATTCGTCCCTGCGCATAAACGCCATCCCCAAAGAGCATGGTTTCGGTTGCGTTTTTCAAAAGCTCCAGCACAGCGGGACCATGATCGTTCTCAATAAAAAGCGCGGTCACCATCATAATGGCATCGGGAGTTTGCTCCAGCTTCATATAACACTGGCGGTCGGTATATGCCCTGATCGAAATGCAGTTGTCGCAGATTTTCCCATTGTTCCAGTAATTGAAACAAACTTCGTCGATATAAAACCGTTCGTTTCCGCGATATTCCAACACGCTTTTTGCCACCGGATCCACCAGCCTTACGGCGTCATACATAGATTGAAAGAAATCAAGATGGCCTTTGAGCTCATCCAAGGTTAAGGATTGAATCATAAATTATTCCTTAATACATCTATTTGGAATAATCATACACAAATACCGGACTGATGTCAAAATGGATAAGAAAAGAATATCCCGTGCCAATTACGCACGGGATATTCCGCTTTAGTCCTTTGGTATCTCCATTCCAAAGAGTTCCTTATAAGCCTCGCGCTCTTCATCGGATTTCGGCAGGCTGGGTATCAAGCCGGTACACTCATGAAAAGAAGCTGTCTCTGAAATATCCGGATACCAATCGCGCTCATCCATCCGCCATCACCTCCGGATTTAGTGTTTGAGTTTCAACTGACAATCATGCAAAGTAAAACTTTCACATTAAAATCCGTTTGCCATCAAATTTTATGGAATGGCATGGCAGGAGACGTTCAAACGGCGGCGTAGAGGAAACCGCCCAATATACCCGTTCCGATCATCACAAGGATGGGATCCGCTTTCCACTTTTGCAGCACGAACAGCGCCGCGGCAAACAGGCCAATGGAGGTGAAACTCAGGTTTTTTGGATCAAACGACAGCAAGGGGCCATTCCAGAACGCAAGCGCAATAATGGTGAGGCCGGCGGAGGCAATCAACCCCGCAATCGCCGGGCGCAGACCGGAGAATATGCCCTGGATGGTATTGAGGCTGCGATATTTATAATAAAAGTACGCAAGAGTCAGCACGATTACGCAGGGAGGCAGAATGCAGCCAAAAGTCGCAATCACGGCGCCCAAGACTCCGCCAAGGCGCGTGCCCACAAACGTGGCGGCATTGAGGGCAATTGGCCCCGGCGTCATCTGCGAAATGGTGATGACATCCGTAAACTCGGCCATGGTGAGCCAGGAATGCAGTTCCACGGTCTGGTGCTGAATCAGCGGCAAAGCGGCATATCCGCCGCCGATGGTGAATAAGCCTACTTGAAAGAAACTCCAAAACAACTCCAGATAGATCATGCTTCTTTTCCGCCCGTTTCTTTTTTGCGGCGGTTCTGGTATAGATTATCCAGTATCCCGATGACGCCGCACGCCAATATCAGGATGATGATGTTTACCCCAAATATGGCGGAAGCCGCAAAAACCCCGAACATCAAGCAAATAGGAAGCCACCGCTTCCGCTTGAAAATCTCTGCCGCCATACCGATGACGGCGCTCGCGATTACGGCGGCTACGCCTGCCTGCATACCAAGAAGAACGCGGCTGACAACTGCGTTATCCCGAAACGCGGTATACCCAACGCTGATGACGGATATGACGATGAGCGGAGGCAGGACGGTGCCCAGTATGGCAACGAGGGCTCCAGCAAGCTTTGCCAGCCGGTATCCGATTAAAATAGAGGCGTTTACCGCCATGGAACCGGGTGTACACTGCGCGATAGCAACCAGATCGAGGATCTCCGTTTCTTCGATCCAGTGAAGCTTCTCCACAAATTTCTTCCGCATCAGGGGTACAATGACATATCCGCCGCCGAATGTGAATGCGCTCAGGCTGAACGTAGCAGCGAACAATTTCCAGTAAAAGCCGCTCTCTTTTTTCATACTTCCCCCGCATGGATTATTTCCACAAATAACATTATAGTAAATTCATACGCGAATTGAAATCATCGTATCGGGCTGCCGACCTGGAAAGTATTTTGGCGTAAAACCGCATGTACGATACTTGGGCCCCTGCCCGGATGGCGCCATGGGGTTACCTCTAGGCTACGGGCAGGGACGATCTTTCCGCTTGCCGCATGATAAAACTGGCTGGCGCAATGCCAGCCAGTTTTATCATGCAGCGTTATTCATGGTTGCCCGCGCACAGCGCGCGCAGCCGGATAACTTCCGGGTTATCCATATAATCGTCAAAGCATATGCTTCGGTCTATGAGTGTGCCGGGTAGGATCTCTATAACGCGGTTTGCGACCGTCTGGGCAATCTGATGGTCGTGCGTCGCAAACAGCATTACGCCGCTAAACTCCACCATGCCTTCATTGAGCGCCGTGATCGCTTCCAAATCCATATGGTTGGTCGGCTCGTTCATAATCAGCACGTTTGCGCCGGAAACCATCATTTTCGCGAACATGCAGCGTCCCTTTTCGCCGCCCGAGAGCACTTGGACCTGCTTCAACGCCTCTTCGCCGGAGAATAGCATCCGCCCGAGCCAGCCGCGGATGGTCGACTCGTACTGGTCTTTGGAGTACTGGCGCAGCCAATCGACCAAGGAGATTTCCAAACCGTTGAAATAAGCGGAATTATCGGAAGGGAGATAGGACTGCGTTGTGGTAACGCCCCATTTATAGGTCCCCTCATCGGGTTCAATCTCTCCCATTAGGATCTGGAAAAGGGTGGTGCGGGCAAGCTCGTCTTCGCCAACAAATACGATTTTATCGCCCGGCTGCACAACAAAACTGACCTGATCAAGCACCTTGCGTTCGCCTATCGTCTTGCTGATACCGTTGACAAACAGCACATCGTTGCCCAGTTCGCGGTCGGGTTTGAAGTGGATGAAGGGGTAACGGCGGGAGGAGGGAGCGAAGTTGTCCATTTGAAGGTTATCCAGCATTTTTTTGCGGGAGGTTGCCTGCCGGGATTTGGAGGCGTTGGCGCTGAACCGCCGGATAAATTCCTGCAGCTCTTTCGCTTTTTGCTCGTTCTGCTTTTGCTTGTCCCTGGCCTGGCGCGCGGCAAGCTGCGTATATTCGTACCAGAAGTCGTAATTGCCCACGTACAGCTGGATTTTGCCATAATCGATATCGACGATGTGCGTGCAGACCTTGTTTAAAAAGTGGCGGTCATGGGAAACGACGATTACCGTATTGGGAAAATCCATTAAAAATTCTTCCAGCCATTTGATGGCGTAAAGATCAAGGTTATTCGTCGGTTCGTCAAGCAACAGGATGTCTGGTTTTGCAAACAAGGCCTGCGCCAAGAGTACTTTGACCTTGCGCGGGCCATCCAGTTCGGCCATCTTCTTATCATGATATTCGCCGGTGACGCCAAGGCCGTTCAATAGCGTTTCCGCATCGGGCTCCGCGTTCCATCCGTCCAGTTCAGAGAATTCGGCTTCAAGTTCGGCCAGCTTCAGCCCATCCGCATCGTCAAAATCAGGCTTCGCGTATAGTTCCTCTTTTTGCTGCATGATTTCATACAGGCGCCGATATCCCATGATGACGGTTTCGATGGGAGTGTATTGCTCATAGGCGTAGTGATCCTGGCGCAATACCGCGAGACGGTCTCCGGGCGTAATAAAAACCTCGCCTTTATTAGGTTCCAGCTCGCCGGATAAGACCCGTAAAAATGTGGATTTCCCGGTGCCGTTTGCCCCTATCAGGCCGTAACAGTTGCCGGGTGTGAATTGAACGTCAACGTTCTGAAACAGCTGACGTCCGCCGAACTGAAGAGATATCCCTTGTGCGCTGATCATAGTGTCCTCATACATTTCCTTAGAATATAAACAATTTGTTTATCATACCACATTCCTGCGCGCTTTGATAGGCTGTGAGAAGGAGGGGGAATATTGCCGCACCTGCCATGTTGCGCTTATGCGATTGCAGCATCTGCTGCAAGGTCTTCGTGGAGGTCTGCAATGGGATCGCCCGTGCACTGGACATATGCGGCGGTAAAGGGCACGCCGTTGGGGTCTACGGGGAATACGCCGCAATCGTGTATGGTGTAGTATCCGGCTAACCCGGCGGCTTTAATATCCGCCATAGTTGCGCCCCGCATGCACTGATAGATCATGGTGCCGATCATTTCCCAGTGTGCGAGCTCTTCCGTGCCGATATCGTTCACCGTTGCGCGGACCCGGTTATCGGGCATGGAAAAACGCTGCGTCAAATACCGGACCCCTGCGGCAAGCTCTGAATCAGGGCCGCCATATTGCGCCATGAGCAACTTAGCCATTCTTAGATCGGGTGAGCAGATGTTGACGGGATATTGCAATTTCTTTTCATAGATCCACATAACAGAGCCTCCTTACATTTGCCACGGCCATTGCGAACAAACCCAGCACCCCGTATCCGTGGGGGAATGGCCAAAGCCAAGCAAGGGTCCATAGCACTGTTCGTATTTGGCGATCAATTCCGCAAGCTTTTTGGAATAGCAGAAGTAATCGGCGCGCGCATCCTTATCCTTGGGATGCGTGTCGAGGTATAAATTGAGTTCTACGCACACAAATTCGCATTCGCTGATCTTCATCAGAAGAGCTCGTTGCTTCGCATCCATGTTGGGCCTCCTAACGCAAGTACGGGCGCAAAAGTTCCGGGAACATCGTGCCCTGGCATAGGGCTTCATTCGGACAGTAACCTGCTTTGTAATCCTGTTTTGCGATGAATGCGGTCGCGAGTAAGCAGCCTGGTTCCTCCTTGCATGTGATGCCGCATGCTTTGCAGGTGTCGCAGACATTACCCGCAAGAAGCGTGTTCTTCACATCCAAAGGATTTAATTGGCAGCCGCATGGTTTGAAGCAGCAGCTACCCATCGTATTTTGGTTTTGATACATATGGGTGTTCCTCCTTGTTTGGATCGGCGTTCGGCCGCATAAGATGTGCGTTTTTACGGCCGGCTTCTGCTGTTATGGTATGCGCAAGCGGCATTGTTGGTGAAGCGTAAAGCGCTGGGAAAGGGAGAGAATTGACAAATCCCGATGAGGTTTTGACATCGAAAGGCATGGGCGAAAGAAACAATATGTGGTATACTTGAACGGAATTAGAAAATTCAGGATTGATTTAAAAGGCGGTGTACCGATGTTTGTTGTGGAAGGTCTGACCAAAAAATACGGCAAAGTGCTTGCGAACGATCATCTGAGCTTTCAAGTTCCTGCCGGAATGGTGACTGTGCTTGCAGGGCCCAACGGCGCTGGAAAATCTACCGCCATCAAGGCGATGGCAGGGCTGCTGCGGTATGAGGGCAGCGTAACGGTGGACGGGAAGCCGAACAAAAGCATAGAAGCAAAGCGCATTTTAGGCTATGTGCCGGAAACGCCGGCGGTATACGGCATGCTCACGATTGCGGAACATATGGAATTTATTGCGCGCGCGTATTCTTTGGAGGAGTGGTGGCGCGAGCGGGCGAAGCTGCTTTTGGAGCGCTTTGAGCTTTTGGAGCAGGAAAAGAAAGTTGGCCGGGAATTAAGTAAAGGAATGCAGCAAAAGGTCAGCCTGTGCTGCGCGCTACTGCCCGAACCCAAGGCTTTGCTGGTGGATGAACCTATGGTGGGGCTTGATCCCCATGCCATCAAGGTATTAAAGGAAGTCCTGGCGGAAGAAAAAGAACGCGGCGTGGCCGTATTGCTCTCCACGCATCTATTGAGCAGCGCTGAGGATCTTTGGGACAGACTCCTTATTATGAAGGCTGGCCGTATTGCCGCCGAACGCAGCAAGGAGGATATGAGTGAAAGCGGCGAGCAGCTTGAAGAACTGTTCTTCTCCATCACGGAGGGCAAACAATGAGGGCAATCGTCTATTTGTGGCTGAAATCGTTAAAGAACCGCTGTTTGCTGGTTCTTAAAAAGCCGCTCGTGCTGGTGTTGTACCTGCTTTTGGCCGGATATATCTGCTACATGCTCTTTGGCCTTGCGGTTTCGGGCGAGCCGCCCAAAACCAGGGAGGTGACGGGGTATTCCGCCATACTTTTCGGCGTGTTCCTTTTCATTACCGGCATTTCCGTGATGACGGGCCTCAAGCAGGGGACGGCGCTGTTTTCCATGGCGGACGTCAATTTTCTCTTCGTCGCGCCGGTAAGCCCCCGAAAAATCCTTTTGGGCGGCATCCTCAAGCAGGCGGGCATTCTGCTTGCGGCTTCGATTTTTATGATATTTCAGTACCCCAATATGCGCAACGCGGCGGGTCTGGACGGTTACGCGCTGCTGGGGTTGATGGCCTCCTACGCGCTCATCGGGTTCGCCTCGCAGATATTGTCCGCCCTTTTGTACGCGTTTTGCGCGGGGTCAAGTAAACGGCGCAGCGGCGTCAATTATGCGCTTACGGCTATCTGTGCGGGGATCGTCGGCGGGTTTTTGCTGTTTTTGCGGGGAAGCGGCGATCTCCAGACGGCGCTTACGCGGTACTTCAGCGCGGACGCTTGGAATTATTTCCCGTTTGTCGGCTGGGCGCGCGGCCTTGCGGTAAGCTTCGCGCAATACCAATGGGGCAGCGCCGTTCTCTATACAATCATGATTCTCTTAGGCACGCTTGTTTGCGCACTGCTGCTGCAGCGGACCAGTATGGATTATTTTGAGGATGTGCTGCTGGCCGCGGAGCGCGCCAACCAGAAACAGGAAGACGCAAAGGCGGGCCGGTTTACCTCCTCCCAGGGGGAAGTCAGCGCAAAGATCAAGCGGGACAAAGGGCCGCTGTATGGAATGGGAGCGCTTGCCTTTACAGGCCGGATACTGCGGGAACAGTCGCGCGGCGGCGTGCTGTTGCTGGACCTCTATTCGCTCGGCGCGTTTGCGGGGCCCATCATGGGCATGCTGTTCCTTCCCAAAGAAGCGCTCGAAGGCGGTTGGCTGTGGGGGGTACTGAGCATGACCGCGTGGGTCATGATGTTCTTGAACATGACCGGCGGCGTTGCAAGGGAATTGCAGTACCCCGTGCTGTACCTTGCGCCCGCAAGCGCATGGAGCAAGCTGATGGCGTCATTGCTGCCGCAGATTGGGAAGGCGGTTGCGGACGGCGTACTGTTTGCTGCGCTGGGCGTCGTGCTCTTCCAGGGTACGCTGGCGGAAGGCGTGGTGGCCCTGTTGTGCTACGCGAGCATTTCCATGCTCTATATGGCGGGCATGCTCGTTGTGGAACGCCTGCTTGGGCCAACCAAGAACAAGGTGCTTATCATTATTGTGTATATCGTCCTCTTGCTGCTGCTAGTCATGCCGGGGATGATCGGCTCCATGATTTTAAGCGAAAGCATCCCCGGAATGCTGATATACTTTCTATTTATCGCGTGGAATATCCTGATTTCCATGCTGGTGGTGTTCTTCTGCAGGGGGATATTGCATAACATCGATCTGGCATAATCCTTGCAAGGATATTCGCATGCTATCGGGGTTCAAAATCGCGCCATTGGCGCGATTTTTTCCTTTTAAAGGCGTTGGACCCGTTGCCTCACGAAGTGCGTGTGAATAGCTATTCATGGTATTCACTTTATAAGACATTCCTTCATTTTTATATTGACTTTTGACATGTACTGTATCATAATGACTTAAACCGCATGGAAGTTGCGGGTCATAAGAGGATAGAGGCGCAGGTCTCAATAGTAGCAGGGCGGAGCCACTCAAGGGGCGAAGAGGTTTTGCGAAAGGGAGATTTGCCGAAGCGAGGTACCGGCTTGGGCGGTATGTTGCTGGTTGACAAGGAGAATATCCTGTCGACTGTCGCGGCGCAATGTTGCGTTGTGGAGCGCTATTCATCAGTTCGCACAGGGAACGTTCACCCGGCGGCTGGAGGCATCGCTCCGGCCGTCTTTTTATTTTCCAATATCAAATTTACAGGAGGAATATCCATGAAGAAGAGTATTGCCCTGCTGCTGGCGCTTTTATTGTGCCTTGGGCTTGCTGCCTGCGCAGCGCCTGCAGCCGCTCCTGCCGCGACCGAAGCGCCCGCCGCCGCGACCGAAGCCCCCGCTGCCGCGACCGAAGCGCCCGCGGCCACCGAAGCTGCCGCCAAGGAAGCTTTCCGCGTCGGCCTGGAATGCAACTATGCGCCCTTTAACTGGACGCAAGAAGCCGAAAGTGAAACGACCGTCCCCATCCCCGAAGGCGGCTTTGCGGATGGTTACGATGTGCAGATGGCCAAACTCATCGCCGATGCCCTCGGCCGTGAACTCGTCATCGTCAAGACCGAATGGGATGGCCTGCCGCCCGCGCTTATCTCCGGCAAGATCGACGCCATCATCGCCGGCATGAGCCCCACAGCGGAGCGCGCGGTCACCATTGATTTCACCGATCCGTACTATGAGAGCGATCTCGTTATCGTCGTCAAAAAGGACAGCCCGCTTGCCGCCGCCAAGAGCCTTGCGGATTTCAAGGGTACGAAGATCGTCGCCCAGCTCAACACCTTCCACGATACCGTGGTGGATCAGATTCCCGAAGTCCAGCACCAGACCCCCATGGAAAACTTCCCCGCCATGATCGTGGCGCTGACCTCCGGCAAGGTGGATGGCTACGTATCCGAGCGGCCGGGCGCGGTCTCCGCGGTTGCTTCCAACCCGGACCTCACGTTTGTGCAGTTCGAGGCGGGCCAGGGCTTTGAAGCTTCCCCCGAGGATGTCGCGGTTGCGGTTGGTCTGCCCAAGGGCAGCGAGCTGGTCGGGCCCATCAACGAGATCCTGTCCGGGGTAAGCAAAGAGCAGCGCCAACAGATGATGGACGACGCTGTCGCAAGACAGCCGCTCTCCGAATAAGCGGGGTATGATTAAAGACAAGGCCGGGCCATAGAGATACGGCCCGGCCTTGAATATATCAGATGGGAAGTGGATGAATGCCTACCACATTTTGGGGTTGGATCGTATTTATATTGCAGGAAAACGGAATGCTGTTCCTAAAAGGAACGGGAATGACGATGCTGGTGGCGATCACGGGCACCGTCATTGGTTTTGTAATCGGCCTGCTTGTGGCCATTCTAAGGACGATCCCCCTCAATCCGGGGGACAACTGGCTTAAGAAGGGGCTATTATACATCCTCCGGTTTATACTGGCTACCTATATCGAAGTGTTCCGCGGTACGCCGATGATCGTGCAGGCAATGGTCATATTCTATGGCGCGATGCAGTACCTGGGGTTGGACCTTCCTTCCACCACAGCGGCGATCATCGTCATTTCCATCAATACCGGCGCGTACATGGCGGAAATCATCCGCGGCGGCATCATTTCGGTGGACAGCGGCCAGACGGAAGGCGCGCACTCGCTCGGCATGACCCATTGGCAGACCATGGTCAATGTCGTGTTACCGCAGGCGGTACGCAACATTATGCCCGCCATCGGCAACGAATTCGTCGTGAATATCAAGGACAGCTCCGTACTGAACGTGATTGCGGTATCCGAGCTGTTCTTTACCGCAAAATCGGTCTCGGGCACATACTATAAGTTCTTTGAGGCGTTCTTTGTCGCGGCGGCCATTTATTTCGTGCTGACATTTACCACCACGCGCATCCTCCGGTGGATCGAAAAGAAGATGGACGGCCCGGAGAATTACCGCATCATTCCCGGCTCCCAGACGGATGTGAGCGCGATCGTGAATACCAATCTCAAAACGACGCGAAAGGGAGGCCGCTGATATGCCATACAATATTGAAGTACAGCATTTAAGGAAAGATTTCGGCGAC
This sequence comes from Bacillota bacterium, assembly GCA_023455425.1. Lineage (GTDB taxonomy): Bacteria > Bacillota > Clostridia > Christensenellales > CAG-138 > JAEYLA01. The sequence continues at coordinate 223,930 of JAEYCM010000010.1, forward strand.
CATACCGTGCTGCGGGATATCGATTTTTCCGTTTCTCCGGGGGACGTTGTCTGCATCATCGGCGCGTCCGGCTCGGGGAAAAGCACGCTATTAAGGTGCATCAACCTGTTGGAGCGTCCCACGGACGGCAGCATCCTGTTCCATGGGGAGGATATCCAGTCCAAACAGTATCGCGTTGCGGAATACCGCGCGCGGGTGGGTATGGTATTCCAGCAGTTCAATCTGTTTTATAACATGACGGCGCTTGAAAACTGCGTGGTCGGCCAGATGAAAGTATTGAAGCGCAGCCGTGCCGAAAGCGAAGAAAAGGCGAAGCAGTACCTTGATAAGGTCGGCATGCTGCCCTATGTCAACGCCAAGCCCAGGCAACTTTCCGGCGGGCAGAAGCAGCGCGTGGCCATTGCACGGGCGCTGTGCATGGACCCGGAGGTGCTGCTCTTTGACGAACCCACCTCCGCGCTGGACCCGGAAATGGTGGGGGACGTGCTGCTTGTTATGCAGGACCTTGCAAAAACCGGCCTTACCATGCTGGTGGTGACGCATGAAATGGGGTTTGCAAAGGACGTCGCGCACCGCGTGGTGTTTATGGACGAAGGCGTCATTGTGGAAGACGATAAGCCGGACGTCATATTCAACAACCCGTCCCAGCAGCGCACGCGGGAGTTTTTGCGGCGCGTGCTGCGGCCCACGGAAGCACGGTAACGCCCTCACCTTCGCTTTGTCACAATGAACATCACGCGCCTGTGTTTGGGGCGCGGATGAAGCGTGCTTTTATACTCCCTTGTAAGCTGCGCTACCGTGCCCGAAAGCGCGAGGATGGCGATGAGGTTGGGAAGCGACATCAGGCCGTTTAACGTATCCGCAATCTCCCATACAAGTCCCATCTCCATGGTGGCGCCAAGCACCGTAAACCCGAGGAACAGCAGCTGATAGGGCTTTGTGGATTTTGGCCCCAGCAGGAATTCGCAGCAGCGCGTGCCGTAGAGCGACCAGCTGAATATGGTGGCGACGGCAAAGAACAAAATGCCCACCGCCACGATGGCGGAAGCGCCTTTGTCCGTAAATACGGTGGCAAACGCGCGCACCGTCAGCTCCGCGCCCGCATTCTGCCCGTAGGCGATGTCGTTTAGCCCCATCAATATGACAAGCGCGGTCACCGTGCAAATGACGATGGTGTCCGCAAACACTTCAAATATGCCGAAAAAGCCCTGTTCTACGGGGCTTTTTGTGTTTGCCGCCGCATGCGCGATGGGCGCGGAGCCCATGCCCGCCTCGTTGGAAAATACGCCCCGCCCAATGCCGCGCTGCATGGAAAGCAGCATGGAAATGGCTGCGCCGCCCGTCACGGCCTCTGGCCGGAATGCCCCTTCCACAATATCTGAAAGCACCTGTCCCAATTTGTCTATGTTGACGCCGATCACGACAAAAGCGCCCAAAAGATAAAGCGCGCTCATAAGGGGAATAAACTTCTCCGTGATTTCACCAATGCGTTTCATTCCGCCCAAAATGACCAGCGCGGAAATAAGCGCCACTACAATGCCCGCGATAAGCTTGATGGTATGCCCATGGAGCACAAGCACGCTGGGGTCGGGATGGAAGCTTTGAAACAGGCTGATGACCGCCGTGGAGATGGTGTTCATCTGGGCCATGTTGCCGATACCGAACGCGGCGACCGCCCCAAAGCAGGCGAATATGATCGCAAGCCACCGCCAGCTCTGCCCCAGGCCGCGCGTGATGTAGTACATGGGCCCGCCGACCCATTCGCCTTTCTCGTTCCTTTTGCGAAAGCGGATGGCAAGAAGGACCTCCGCGTACTTGGTCGCCATGCCGAATAGCGCGGAGACCCACATCCAGAACACCGCGCCCGGGCCCCCGAGAGCAATCGCGCCCGCAACGCCTGCGATGTTGCCTGTGCCCAGCGTAGCGGCAAGCGCGGTGGTCACCGCCTGGAACGGGGAAACGGCGCCTTTATCGTGTTTCGTCTCCGCTTTTGCGGAACGAAATATTTTTTTCAACACCAGTGGAAAATGGAAAAACTGGAGCCAGCCGGTGCGCATCGAAAAATAAATTCCTGTGCCCATGATCAGGATGAGCATGGGAATTCCCCACACAAATGCATTGACGGAAGCGTTTATTTTTGAAACAAGTTCCAATTCTGCACCTCTTTTCTACTGCCTTGGATGAAATCAAAGCCGCTATTGATTTCTATTGAAGGAGAGCGGGCGAATATACGCAAACACGCGAAAAAGCGCAGTTGGAAATGAAAACTGTACATCGCATGTTCAAATACGTACATGTGAAAAAACTTATTAGGCCAATATAAAATATCAATCATTCTTGGAAGCCTTGCATGAATGCGTGCAAGGCGTCCTTTACCATACAGGAAGGAGAGTACGTTTTGCGCCGTTACGTTGTATTTTTTTCTTTATTATTAGTTGTAGGTATCCTGCTGTTCGGCTGCCAGGCGGTGCCGCGCGGGCAAATTCCGCCGCCGACTTTTAAGCTGGGTGAGGATATTACTATAGAAGGAGTGGACGTTTCCCGCATGCAGGTACGGGAAGCGGAGGAAACGCTCAAACGCCATATGCAGGAAAAAATCGACCGCATGATGTATGAGGTCACGCTCCAAGACGTTCCGGATGCCGGCACCGTCAAAATCGCGGCGGCCGAGATGCCGATTTATACGAACGTGGAAGAAATGGTACGGGAGGCAGCGTATCTTCCGCAGCACAACGGGCTTAGGAAACAGCCGAGAGCGCTGGATGTCTCGCTTTCTTTGGATACGGAGGCCGCGCAGGAGCGCATCAAGGATATTTGCAGCTCTTTTTATGTCGCGCCGGTCGACGCCACCGCGACATTTGACCTGGAGCAGGAAGAATATTTTATATTTACGTCTGAACACAGCGGGCGCGAGACCGATACGGCGGAGCTGACACAATTGCTTGCACAGGCGGTTGAAACGGAAGAGAGCGCCACGCTTTCGCTTTCCCATACCGTGCTCGATCCGAAATATACCGAGGCGCAGGCGCGGGCGGAGCACCGGCTGATTTCCACGTTCAGCACCTCGTACGCGAAGTCCCCGCTCAACGCCTCCGGGAGGGTGTTTAACATCACAAAGGCGGCGGGGCTCATCAACGGCTACCTGCTCAAACCGGGGGAAGAGTTTAATACCAACGGCATACTTGGCCCGCGCAATAAAGAAACCGGCTGGAAAACAGCCCCCGGCATCCGGGAAGGGCGCTATGAGCAGGAGTATGGCGGTGGAGTCTGCCAAGTGAGCACCACACTCTTTAATGCGGTCCTACTTGCCGATCTCACCGTAACCGACCGGCAGCCGCACAGCTGGCCCTCCGGCTATGTGGATATCGGAAGGGACGCCACCATCAGCACGGGCGGGCCAAATTTTAAATTTGTCAACAACACTGGGCATGACCTGTATGTCATTGCGGAAACGTCAAGCAAAAAGAAGCTGACGATCTCCCTGTACGGAAAGCCGCTCTATGACGACAGAGTGATCAAAATTACTTCCGAGCGGGTGGCGACGCTGCCTTCCCTTGGGCAGGAAATCTTGCTGGATGAAAGTCTGCCCGCCAATACGCGGGAGGTCTACCGCGAAGCGCGCAGGGGCAAGAAGTCAAAGACCTATAAGGAGTATTACGATCTTGACGGCAACCTCATCGAGCGGAAGCTTGCCTATGAGGATACATACCGCTCCATCAAGGGTATCGTGTATATTTCTGCCGATCTCTATTACGGGGTGCCGGAGGAGCCGGAGGCGACACAGATATCGATTCCTGAGTAGAGGGATAACTGCCCGCCGGGTGGGGGTGTGACAGCCATGCGGGCGAAATTTGTTCTTCCATTTTGCGTGGAATTTCATTACAATGGGTGAAGATATATTTTTCCTATTGAATAGGTAAACACGTAAAAGGATGGAACGGATGAAGTACAGGGCGCTCTTTTTGGATATTGACGACACCTTAATTGGTAACGACAAACGCGTCAGTGAAAAAAATCTTGAGGCAATCCGCCGCGCGCAGGCGGCGGGCATATTTGTCACCATCTCAACGGGAAGGGGATACCTGGGCTCGACCGGCATATGGAAGCTGCTTGATGTCCGCGGGCCCGTCATCGTATACGGCGGCGCGCGCGTCATGGATACGACAACCGACGAAGAACTGTTTAGCGCCCCCATCGCCCCGGCGTTAATCCGGGAAGCGCTCCAGTGCGCGGAGGATTGGGGCCTGCACGGACAGATTTATCAGGGCGATACGGTGATATTCGCCAAAGAGAACGGGTTTAGCAGGAACTATACCTCGTATCTGAGGCTGCCCTATCTCATAGACCCGGATATTCTCAAAAAAGAATGGCACAATGTACCCAAGGTGCTTGTGTATGCCGAGCCCGGTGAACAGGAACGGGAAATGGTGGCCCGCTTTCATCAGCGTTTTCATAACCGGCTGGAGGTCGCATCCTCCAAGCCAGGTTTTATTGAGCTCAACCAGTTCGGCATGAACAAAGGCACGGCCATGCTGCGAACGGCTGAGCTTTTGGGCATTTCTCAGGCGGAAACCGTGGCCATCGGGGACAATACGCTAGACCTTCAGATGATACAGATGGCGGGGTTGGGCGTGTGCGTGGAAAACGGCCAGCAGGTCGTAAAGGACGTTGCATCGCTTATCGCCCCGGCCTGCGAAGCGGACGGCGTCGCCTGGGTCATTGAGCATGTTTTGTTAAAGCAATAAAAGGAGGGGATATTGTGCAGAGTACGACAATATCGGTGGAGGAATTCGCCAGTTCCCTTGGGTTGACCGTTAAAAACGAAGGCCGCGGGAATATGGTGATTTCGGAAAGCGAAATCAACCGGCCCGGTTTGCAGCTGACCGGGTATTTCCAGCACTTTGCATATGACCGCGTACAGCTCATCGGCAACGCGGAAACCTACTACCTCATGCAGCTTTCCAAGGAGGAAATGCAGAACCGCGTGGGGATACTGATGCAGTACGATATCCCCTGCGTTGTGTTTGCGCGCGACCATGAGCCGCCCGATGCATTCATGCGGGAGGCGCGGGCGCGGCAGATCCCCATATTCAGCAGCCCCAGGCCCACCACCAAAGTCAGCCATTCCATCACAAACCTGCTGGACCGTCAGCTTGCGCCTACCATTACAAGGCACGGCGTACTGCTTGACGTATACGGCGTGGGCGTGATGCTCATCGGCGAAAGCGGCATGGGCAAAAGCGAAACGGCGCTTGAAATGGTCAAGCGCGGGCACCGGCTTGTAGCCGACGATGTGCTCGAAATCCGCCGCGTGGCGGACAACCGGCTTTCGGGTACCGCTCCGGCGCTGACCAGGTATCTTTTGGAGATCCGCGGCATCGGCATCATCGATGTGCGGTATATGTACGGCGTGGGCGCCGTGATACAGGAAAAGTCCATTGATATTGTAATGGAAATGGAAATGTGGGAGGACGGCAAGGCGTACGACAGATTGGGTCTTGATGACCAGACCATTTCCATATTGGATGTGGAATTGCCCCATATTCTTATGCCAGTGCGGCCGGGAAGAAACCTTGCCATTATTGTGGAGGTGGCGGCGCGCAATTACCGGCTCAAGAAGCTCGGCTATGATGCGGCCAAGGAATTTGACAAACGATGGATGGAAGAATTGGAAAATATGTAGGGGGTAGCAGTATGCTGCATGTGGGTTTTGACATTGGCGGTACCAATATTGCGGCAGGCGTGGTGGATGATGACATGCGCATCATCGCCCGGCGCAGCGTCCCGTTTCCCACGGGCAAGCCGTATGCGCACGCAATCGGGTTGATGAGAACCATCGTGGAGGAGCTTGCGGGCGAACTCCATATTGCAAGCGGCGAGTTCGGGTCCATCGGCATCGTGGTGCCGGGCAGCATTGATCCCGCCTGCGAGCGCGTGCTGCACGCGTATAATCTGCAGTTTCATGATGTTCCGCTCAAAAAAGCCATGCAGGAACAGTATCCAGGTGTTCCCGTATACCTTGCAAACGACGCGAACGGCGCGGCGCTTGCCGAACTTCATGGCGGGGCGTTCCGCGGCTGCAAGACAGCGGTGCTGCTCACATTGGGCACCGGCATCGGCGGCGGTCTCATATTGGGCGGCAAGATGTTCAACGGTGGCTTGGGCCACGGGGTGGAGCTTGGGCATATGGTGCTCATCCACGGCGGGCCGCTTTGCACCTGCGGCGTGCACGGCTGTATCGAATCGGTCTGCACCTCCACCTGGCTCATTCAGCAGGGGCGGCGCAGCATCATTGATTATCCCAACGCGCTGATTTATACGCAGGCTGAGGGTGACCTTAATAAAGTCACCGCAAAGCTTGTGATCGACTGCGCGAAGGCGGGGGATGCCATTGCGGTGGATATATTCGAGCGGTATGTGGACCAGCTTGGCTCGGCCATTACCTCCTGCATCAATTTGCTTGATCCCGAAGTGATCGCTTTGGGCGGCGGGGTCAGCCATGCGGGGGACTTCCTGTTTGAACCTGTGCGCAAGAACGTACGTAAGAAATGTTTCTTCGAGGAGATCGGGAAGATCGTGCCCGCGCAACTCGGGAACGACGCCGGTATCGTCGGCGCCGCCATGCTTGCGCGCAACGAAGAATAACAAAACAAAAACCATAGAATGATCGGCCGATCATTCAAAGAGTTCGTTATAGGAAAGATCGACTAAGAAGCAAACATTGCAAAGGGTCCCATCTGACGGCGTGTGCGTCAGATGGGACCCTTTGCGTTAAGAAGTACGCCGTCAACCCTGACGAAAAATCTCATAAAAAGTGGATTCCGCCACTTTTATAAAAAATAAACAGGGGCTGCTATGCAGCCCCTGTTTCGAAAAATTTCCGTCCGGTCGCCGTTTCCCGTTCGGTTGCCCTACCCGCCCGGGTCCCGGTTATGAAGTACAAAGTAGTTCGTTTGCGTCTTATTTAAGGAGGAAGAACAGTCAATGAAGAATACTGTTGTTTTCCGGACGGAAAGA
>JAEYCM010000035.1 GCA_023455425.1 Bacillota bacterium
AAGAGTATTTGGATGTTTGGGTAGAAAATCATGGCAAGGCCAACCTGCGCCCCAGCACTTTTGCTGGCTATAAGAGCCATATCAAAAACCATATCGTCCCCTATGTCGGCAGTGTTCCCTTAAAGCAACTTACTCCCGCCATGCTGGATAACATGTTTCAAAAGCTGTTTGAAAAGGGGCTTTCCCAAAGTACGGTTCGATATGCCCAGCGCATTTTGAGCGTGTCATTGGAGGCTGCCCGGAAATATCGCTACATCGAAACCAATCCGGCCCGCGACATTATCACCAAGTTTGGTAAGCAGGGCAAAACGCCTGACCCGTACACCGTAGAGCAGATGCAGCAGCTTATGGGCAACTGCATAGGCACAGAATGGGAAATGATACTTGTTTTAAGCGGCATGTACGGCTTGCGCCGGAATGAGGTTTTAGGGCTGCGCTGGAACAATGTGGACTTACAGAACAGGACATTTTCTATTGTGGAACAGCTACCCTATAAAGTAGCACCGGGAACCACCGTAATAAATGAAATGGCTCCAACAAAATCCAATGACCGGGTATTGCCGATTACTGACGCCACGTTCCCTTATTTTGAGCGTCAGCTTGCATTACAGCAGAAGCAAAGGGAGTTGGCTCAACTGTCAGGGCAGGAATACTACGATAACAACCTTATAGTATCAAAGCCCAACGGAATACCTTTGCGGGCTGACCGTGTGACAAATAACTTTGGACAAATGCTGCGTCATTTAGAGATGCCGCACATACGTTTTCATGATTTGCGTCATTCGGCGGCCACCAACATGCACCAGCTTACGGGGGACTTCTACACCGTCGGCGAGATTTTAGGCCATACCTTAAAGGGCATCGGCATATCGCTGGGCATTTCCACGAACCTTGAAGCCGTAACCGCGCAGTATGTGGATGTCCGGCTGGATAGAAAACGGACTGTCCTTGATGCCTACCATAACGATTTACATCCGAAGGAGGCAGCTAAAACCGCCGGAAAGAAGCCGGTAAGAAGAAACCGGGATATGGAGCGATAGCCTGAATAAAAATCCAAGCCCATGTTATCCTGTTGTAAAATTGTTATAAAACTCCCCCGGATAACAAAATAAAACGATATGCGGACATATAAAGCCACTTTGAAAAATCCCCGTGAAATCAAGATTTGAGCGGTGAAGATACGAAAACATGTAAAGAGAAACGGGCGAAAAAACAGCCGAATTGCCCCTCGAAATGCGGTTGTCCGCAAGGGCACGTGGGTTCGAATCCCACCTCTTCCGCCAATGCAAAAGGCACCCCGATAGGGTGCTTTTTGTATTAGCGCAATAATTTGCCGGAATTCGAAGCCGCATCAAAAAATCGCTCCAGTGGAGCGATTTTAGCGGCCGGGATTTCGTGCCGCCCTCGGCGGGAGACGCCTTCGGGCACTAGGCCTGCGGGCCGTCGCAGGCTCAGCTTGCCGATGGCCGAAGCTGTTTTTTATGTTTGGTGCTCTTTCAAGATTCGGATTTCAGTTATGGGCAACTCTGACCTTGAAAAGCACGCTCCGGATACATATAATAAATAGGTTGTGATTCGCGATGGGTTCGAAGGAGGGGAGAACGATGAAAACCGGCTTTGATAACCAGAAGTATCTGGCCTTGCAATCCGCCTGTATCATGGAGCGGCTTTCCCACTTTGGGGACAAGCTCTACCTGGAATTCGGCGGCAAGCTCTTCGATGATTTTCACGCATCCAGGGTGCTGCCGGGCTTTGCGCCGGATAGCAAGGTGCGCATGCTGCTGCAGCTTGCGGATAAAGCGGAGGTGGTGATCGCCATCAATGCCGCGGATATCGAGAAGAATAAGGTGCGGGGCGATCTGGGCATTACCTATGATTTAGACGTGCTTCGCCTGATCGATGCGTTCCGGGACGTGGGGCTTTATGTGGGCAGCGTGGTCCTTACCCAATACAGGGGGCAGGGTGCTGCGGATTCCTTCAAGGCCCGGCTGGAATCGCTGGATGTGAAGGTATACCGCCATTATCCCATAGAGGGCTATCCAAGCAATGTGGAGCATATCGTGAGCGAGGAAGGTTATGGAAAAAACGACTATATCCAAACCAGCCGCTCCCTGGTGGTGGTAACTGCTCCCGGCCCGGGCAGCGGCAAGATGGCCACCTGCCTTTCCCAGCTTTACCACGAACACAAGCGGGGCGTGCACGCGGGCTACGCCAAATTCGAGACCTTCCCCATTTGGAACCTTCCGCTCAAGCATTCCGTGAATCTGGCCTACGAAGCCGCCACCGCGGATCTAAACGATGTGAATATGATCGACCCCTTCCACCTGGAGGCCTATGGCGAGACCACGGTCAATTACAACCGGGATGTGGAGGTCTTTCCCGTACTTTCGGCCATGTTCCGCCGCATCTATGGGGAATGCTTCTACCGCTCCCCGACGGATATGGGCGTAAACATGGCGGGCAAGTGCATCGTGGACGATGAAGTTTGCCGTCAGGCCGCGTGCCAGGAGATCATCCGCCGCTATTACGGGGCCATGTGCGCGGCCCGCCAGGGCCTGTCCGGCAGAGAGAGCGCGGATAAAATACGCCTTCTGATGAACCAGGCCGGCATTTCCGAGGCGGATCGGCCCGTGGCGGCCATTGCCCTGAAAAAGGCGGAGGACACCGGCGCGCCCGCAACCGCCCTGCAGCTGCCGGACGGCCGCATCCTCACGGGGAAGACCAGCCAGCTTCTGGGCGCGTCCAGCGCTTTGCTTTTGAACGTACTCAAGGAGCTGGGCGGCATACAGGATGGGGTGCACCTCATCTCCCCCATCGTGATCGAGCCCATCCAGCACTTGAAGGTGGAGCACCTGGGGAACCGCAACCCGCGTCTGCATATGGATGAAGTCCTGATCGCCCTTTCCATATCCGCAGCCACAAACCCCACGGCGGAGCTGGCCATGCAGCAGCTGGACAAGCTCCGGGGCTCCGAGGCCCATTCCTCCGTCATCCTCTCTTCCGTGGATGAGGGCATATTCCGCAAGCTGGGGGTGAACCTCACCTGTGAGCCCAGGTATCAGGGTAAAAAGCTGTATCATAAATAAAGACTTAGTCGGCCCGGCGCATCCCATATGCGCCGGGCCTTATGCATATCCTTAAAAAGCGGTTCTGGAACGGTGATGCGATTTCGTTCGCGCATCTTGCGGTACAAATCGGAAGAAATGCCCCGCATATTGAGCTTTTGGTATTTTCTATAATGTAAAAGTGAAATTATACAAAGCCGAAATAGTAGGCTCCGCCAATTATTTTACACACAATTACAGGTGCCTTCCTTTTTTGTTTTATAGCTACGTATCTATTCAAAACCATAAACTTGAGAGAATTCTCCCAAAGAAGAAAACAATTTCATGCGAATATATTTTTTTAACTATTATGTGATATTCTAAGCGTATACTTTCATTGGGCAAGTAATTGTTCTATTGGTACATCGGAGGCACTGTAAGTGGCATTCTCGGCTTATTTGCTACGCATGCTTGATTTACGAAATTGAATAGTCTTTAGGAGAAAGAACGAATGATTTTGAAAAAACAGATACAAGATTATATCGCTTATAATGAGCAGGAAGAAAACGACAAAAGAATCATGTTGAAATACATAGATGATAATCATGATGTTTTAACAAGAAGCAATGAAATTGCGCACTTTACTGCTTCCGCTTGGGTAATAAACCCCAGTGGAAACAAACTATTGATGATATATCATAATATTTATAAATCATGGGCTTGGACAGGCGGCCATGCAGATGGAGAGGAAAATCTGCTTTCCGTTGCAATACGTGAGGTTCAAGAGGAAACGGGCATTACAAAAGTTGTTCCGGTGACAGATCATATTTTTTCGATGGAAATCATAACGGTAGACGGACATATGAAAAAAGGGAAATATATATCATCCCATCTGCATTTGAACATTACATTCTTATTGAAAGCGCTCGAGGATGAAGTCCTTATTACAAAGCCCGATGAAAATAGCGGGGTAAAATGGATGGAAATTGAAGAAGCTGTTTCAGCTTCAAACGAACCTTGGATGCAAGAAATATACAGAAAACTCAACCGAAAACTAAAAGGAATTATAAATCTTCCGTCAATATGACGGCTTCGTCCCTGCGCATATCCTCCGCAAAAATAAACCCGATTTCCCAAGCCGACCTCAGCATCTCCTTCACGGTCTCATAAGTGTTTCTCCTGTTTTCATGGATTCCTTCCCGTATTAAGTCACGTTTCGCCCGAATAGAATGAAGTAAAACTTACGGGGGAGGGATATCCATGGATTCGGCAAACTGTTCCGTTAGCATTGTGATGGATGAAATAAAACGAACCTTTACATACAATAGCACGCCCGTGCTCAGTGTTTCTATCCTCTATCCCAAACTGACTTTGCGCCGTTGCCCATACGCACAAGACAGCATTAACGCCCAAATTCAGGCCCAAGTTCGCGACTTTTTAGATTACGTCTCCGGCGACTTATACCAGCAGGCGATTGCCACCTATCGGGAATCGCAGGAAAATGAATTCCCTTTTCACCTCTATGAGGCCATTTTGCAATATGAGATCACCTACAACCAGCATTGCTGCTTGAGCCTATACCGCGATCAATACACGTTTACGGGCGGCGCCCACGGGAGCACCATCAGGTCGTCCGATACCTGGAGCCTTATAAGCGGGCGCAGCATCCTGCTGTCGGATTTCTTCCCTGCCGGTCAGGATTATCGCGAGTCGCTGATCAATCAGATGATTGAACAGGCCAGCAAGAATCCTGAGGTTTTCTTTGAAGATTATCAGGACCTCATTGTGAAATACTTCAACGAAGAGCATTACTATCTGACTCCCTCCGGCGTCGCCATTTACTATCAGCAATATGAAATCGCACCCTACTCCACAGGCATCGTTGTATTCTCCATCCCATACATGGACCCGTCTTGCTGCAAATAAAAAAATCCGGGTTTCATTTTGAAAGCCAGGAGTTTGCCTATGTGTAAGATTGCCGAAACCCTTTATTCACACAGGTTCCCGGGCTTGCCGCTATGAATAGTCGTATATAAGCAAAACGGCCTCCTCAAGAGCGTCTGTTTTTGCTTTTCCGAAGCCGAAGCCGCGCAGCAACGCCCATCCCATCTGTCAGCTTAAAAACTCCCCCAGCCATACGGCCTGGGGAAGTTTTCATCATATCGGATGTTTTTATCAACGGCAGTCTGCGGTTCTATTTAAAGTTTTCGCTTTCAAACGCGGCAATGGTGTTGACCTTGGGCGTAGAAGAGGAGACGACATACTTGCTGTTCAGCCACTCCTCCAGGATTTTCTTCGCCAGCTCCTGCCCGATGACCCTTGCGCCCATGGTGATGATGTTTGTGTTGTTGCTTTTTCTTGCGCGTTCCGCCGAAAAAGGATCGTGGCAGACCGCGGCATAAATGCCCTTGAATTTATTGGCCGCAATCGCCATGCCGATCCCCGTTCCGCACAGCAATATTCCTTCGCGCTCGTAATTGCTTTCCTGAATTTTTTGGGCGACCTTCTGTGCGATCATGGGGTACATCGTGTCGTCGTCCGTCTCCAGCACGCCCACGTCTTCAAAGGGCAATCCTTTTTCCGTTAAATAAGCGACAATGCTTTTTTTTAAATCGACAGCCGCGTTGTCGCATCCAATCAAAAGAGGGGCCATATGATCCTCCTTCCGTACCGGCTATCCCGCCTGTTAGAGCGCGGATAAAGCCGCCATGTTTTCTTTAAGGGACAGATACAGTTTCTTATACTGCACGAAATATTCCTCATATACCTTGTGCGCCGCCGGATTGGGCAGCACTTCCTGATCGAACGTTACCCATTCCCGGATCGCCGTAAAATCCTTCAGTACGCCCGTACCTACGCCCGCAAGCAGCGCGTCGCCCAGCGGCGCTTCCACGCTCTGGCTGGAGCAATGGATGGGCACGCCTGTCACGTCCGCAAAAATCTGCTTCCAGAGCGCCGACTTTGTCGCCCCGCCAATCAGCATGCATTTGGACGTTTCGTCGATACCGATCTCGGAAGTCTCCATGATGTGCTTCAGCGCATAGGCCACGGATTCCAATATCGCATGGTATACGTGCGCCTGGGTATGGTGCAGCGTCAGCCCGAGTATGGTCCCTTTTGCATGTACGTCCCAGATGGGGCTGCGTTCGCCCATAAAGTAGGGCAGTATCAATAAGCCGTTGCTGCCGGGCGCAATACCGGCGGCCTTTTCATTGAGCATGTCATAGGTGACGGATGTGGGCCCGAGCGAGGTGAAATTATCCCGGAACCATTTGGGAAGCGCGCCCGCCGTGGAAGCGCCGCCATAGGTATAGTACATCCGCTTTGGGTCTTTTGCATAAGGCATGGTGATGTACGCCGGGTTGACGGGAAGCTTTCCGTGAATGACGCCCCAATTGATGGAAGTCCCGATGATGGCGGTGTGCTGGCCGTCTTCTAGCGCCCCTGTCGCCAAGGTGGAGGCAAGGCAATCGATGCAGCCTGCGCACACGGGGGTTCCCGGCTGCAGGCCCAGCTCTTTTGCCGCGCTTGCAGTCAGCTGCCCCGCCACCTCCTGCGGCTCCAGCAGCCGTTCGGGCATCATGCCGCGCGGGATGCCCAGCGCGTCCATGAGCTCATACGACCAGCGGGCGTTCTTTAAATCATAAATACCGCCCAAGTTGCCTGCGGACGTATAATCCATGGCGATCTCCCCCGTAAGGCGGTAGACCGCATATTGGTTGGGCGGCAGGAACAGCGATATTTTCTTCCAGTTTTCCGGCTCGTTGTTCTTGATCCACAGTATTTTCGCGAACCCAAAGTAGGGGTCGCTCGCGTTGCCCGTGATCTCAAACAGCCGCTCCACGGGAACGCGGCGGCCAACCTCATCGCATTCCCGTTCCGCACGCCGGTCCATCCATATGATGCAGGGGCGCACCGGCTTCATGCCGCGGTCCAGCGGCACGCCGCTGCCTCCGTAGAGGCCGCTGACACACAGCCCCTTGACCTGTTTCGCGTCCACTTCCGCCTGGGCGACGACATCCCGGATCGTTTGCTTGGCCGCGTCCACCCATATGTCGGGCCACTGTTCCGCCCATAGGGGATGGGGCATGAGTACCCCGTGCTCCACGAGCGATTCCGCTAAGATGCGGCCGCTCTCGTCCACCAGGACAGATTTTGTGCCCGAGGTGCCGATATCGGTGCCAATCAGATACGCAGTCATGCGCACCCTCCTTCGATCTCAACGCACGCGTTCCGGTATTCTTCGAGCGAGGGGGAACCGCCATGGAACCGGATGGCGTTTTCCATAAAGGAGACACCCTTGCCTTTTGTGGTATGGCACAAAATCACGCTCGGCTTTTCCTGTACGGCCTGCGCAAACTCCACCGCCTGCAGGATCGCCGGTATGTCATGGCCGTCTATCTCCTGGGTATACCAGCCGAAGGCTTTCCATTTCGCCTTCATATCCCCCATATCCATAACGTCTTTGGAAAACCCGTCGTTCTGCATACGGTTGATATCCACAAACGCGATGAGGTTATCTAGTCTGTTGTGCGCGGCAAACATCGCCGCCTCCCAGATCTGGCCTTCGTTTGATTCGCCGTCGCCCACGATGGAGTAAACGCGGTACCCGCTGCCCGTCTTTTTGGAGGCAAGCGCCATGCCGCAGGCGGTGGAAAGCCCGATGCCGAGGGAACCCGAGCTCATATCGATCCCCGGCGTTTTTTTCATATCGGGATGCCCCTGCAGCGTGGAATGGATGCGGCGGTAGGTTGTGAACAGCAGTTCCCGGTCAAAATACCCCCGCTCCGCCAACGCCGCGTACAGCGCGGGCGCAGTATGCCCTTTGGACAATACGAACCTGTCGCGCTCCTCCCACCCAGGGTTGCTCGGGTCGATCTTTAAAACCTTCCAGTACAGCGCGACGAGTATTTCCACAATGGACAGGGAACCGCCCAAATGCCCCGACTGCGCGCGATAGATCATTTCGAGAATATCTTTTCGGATTTGAACGGCGAGCCCGCTCATCTCTTGTATGGTCATGAAAATCCAATCCTCCTTCAGCCGCGTTCGAGTGCCGAGCGGACGGCGCTGACGATGCTTTTTGCATCCAGCCCGTATTCCTCATACAGCTCGTTTTCGTCGCCCGATTCGCCGAACACGTCGTCCACTCCCACAAAGGAAATTGGCGTCGGGCATGCCTTTGCGAGATATTCGGCAATTGTTGAGCCCAATCCCCCAAATTTGGAGTGGTCTTCTACCGTCACAATCCTTCCGCATGTCTTTGCATAGCGCAGGACCGTTTCCTGATCGAACGGCTTGATGCTGTACAGGTTGATGACTGCGGCGCTTACGCCCTCATTGCGAAGGGTTTCGGCGGCTTCCAGCGCTTTTGCGACCATCGTGCCCGCCGCGAATATCGCGACATCGCTTCCGTCCCGCAATACGTCCGATTCGCCGATCTCATAGGTGCAGCCGTTTTCATAAACGGTTTTGGATTTGTCCCTGCCCAGCCGCAGATATACCGCGCCCTCATGGGCAAGCGCCGCCTTAACCGCGCTTTGGGTCTGCGCCACATCGCAGGCGGTCAGCACCGAAAAATGGGGCAGCATGCGCATCATGCCGATATCCTCCGCGGCCTGATGCGTCGCTCCGTCCCGCCCAACACACAGCCCGCCGTGCGTGGCAAATATTTTTACATTCAGTTCCGGGTAAGCAATGATATTGCGTATTTGCTCGTAGGGCCGTTCGGCCACAAACATCGCAAAGCCGCAGATCACCGGAAGCATGCCCGCCGCGGCCAAACCCGCGGCAACGCCCACCATGTTGCCTTCACTGATGCCCATGGAGACATACTGGTTCGGGTACGTCTCAGTCAGGAGATCCATGCGCAGCGCTTTAGCAAGGTCCGGGGTCAAAATCATCAGCTTTTTATTCTGAGCAGCCTCCTCAAGCAGCGTTTGCGCCAAGGCCTCCCGATAAGAAGTCGTCATCTTTTTGCCTCCGTTGTCCGCAATTTATATGACCTCGGGAATTCGCCGGATTTCCGGGTCGCTGAATACATCCACTTCATCGATGTTCTTGGTGGAAAATTCGGAAAGTATGGCGCCTTCCGGACCCGCCTGGAACCAATGCGGCGTCTTGGGCGGCACCAGGTACTGATCGCCGGGTTTTAGCACCACTTCGTGCCACACGTGGAAATGCTCCTTTTTATCCTCCGGAAGCTTCGCCTTCGGATTGGGGGTGGGTTCTCCGGGCACATAGAGATAGAATTCGCCCCAGCGGCAGCGGAATGTCTCCTCTTTCCCGGGGGTCCCGTCGATATCCGGATGATAGTGCTCCGGGCAAATCTGCCCCGGCGTGAGCACGACTTCTTTTGCGCTGCAGCGGTCCGTGCTGACATAGATAACAAGCTGTACGCCAAATTCCGGGAGGCGTCCAAGCCCAAAGTCCGCGATCTCAAGCTGCTCTTTTTCCTGCTCCGTAATGACGATATGCGCCTTTTCAAAATATTCAAGGGTATGCCTGCGCGCTTCCGCCGCCTGCTTTGCCGTGATTGCCATATAATTTGCTCCTTTCGTGTCGAGAGGTTGATCTATGTTTCGTTTTTCATTGATACCGGCCGGGCCGGGGCCTGCGATAGCTGCAACGCCAAGCCCCTGTGCCCGTCGGATTACATTTTGTGGAGAAACATGTTATACTTTGATTGGTACCTGCCGGGTCGTGCGACAGCCTTGTTGTTTGGTGTGGCAACCGGACAAGCGCTTGTCGCATGACCTTGGCTTTTTAGAAACCGAGTTCTTCCCAGGCCTTAATCAGGGGATCCACGTTGTCTTTGGTTGCGAGCACCATGGGCGTGACGATGCGCGCGTCGATCGCTTCGCCCTTTGCGAGCTTTACAGCCGCTTCCACGCCATAGGAACCGATCTTATCCGGGCTCTGCGCCACATCCGCGGAAACCTTGCCGTCCTTCACGGCACGCAGGGCATCCACAATGCCGTCAAGACCAACGAATATGATGTCCGTCCGCTTTGCGCCGATGGCCATTTGGGAAGCGCCGATCACCATCATGTCCGATTCGCAGAACACGGCGTTGATTTCCGGATGCGCATTGAGGAAGTCCTCCATGACGTTGGACGCTTTTGCCGCTTCCCAATCCGCGTGCGCTTCGGTGACGATCTGAATATCCGGGAACTTCGCTGCCAGCTGTTTGGTAAAGCCGTCATACCGCTCGAGTTCTACCGGGTGGCCCTTGCCGCCGCGAATGACCGCGACATTGCCCTTGCCAGAAAGCTGCTCGCCGATGTAATCCGCAGCCATTGCACCGCCCGCTACGTTGTCGCTCGCGACAAAGCTGGAGATCTTATCGGTCATGATGGAGGAATCCAGGCAGATCACGGGAACGCCCTTTGCAACCGCTTCTTCCACGGCGGGGACGAGCGCCTTTCCATCCGAGGGAACCAGGCAAATCACGTCAAATCCGCTCGTTACGGCATCTTCCACCTGGCTTGCCTGGGTGTTGAAATCCGTTTCATCGGTCGTAGAGAACACCTGCACGGTCACGCCCAGCTCCGCCCCTTTGTCTTCGGCGGCTTTCTTTGCCATCATCCAGAACGGATTGGTCAGGGACTTGAGAATGACGGCTACCTTGATTTCGTCATCCTGCTCGGCCGGGGCGGCGGGAGCTTCCGGCGCTGCCGGGGCCTTGGTAACTTCCGGGTTTTCCGCTGCGATGGGAGGCGTCGTGGTGCACCCTACTGCGGCAATCAGGAGGGTCAGCGCGAGGATCAGTGCCAATACTTTTTTGATCATTGTCTATTCTCCTTTCTTATCTTGACCTTGCCATAAGCAAGCTTAATTTTTTCCACCGATAAAGTCCTATGGATTTTATCAGTATTTTTTGATTGGACTCCGGGGGATTTCGATCCCCCAGGCCCCTTAGCGGAAAGGGTGGAATTATTCTTTTCTCATCTTGTCGAACAGCACGGCGAGTATGACGATGCCGCCTGTGACCATGGTCTGGTAAAACGCCTGCACGCCCATCTGGTTGAGCGCGCTGTTGACGATGCCCAATATCAGCGTGCCCCACAGCGTGCCGATCATGGAGCCGACGCCGCCCGTAAGGGAGGTCCCTCCGATGACGACGCTCGCAATGGATACAAGCTCATAGCTGGTGCCTGCGTTGGGCTGCGCCGTGCCCAGGCGGGAGGCGAGCACGATACCCGAGGCGCTCGCGAGGATACCGCTGATGATGTAGGCGAGCATCTTCATCCATTTGGTATTGATGCCCGCGAGCTTTGCCGCCTCCTCGCTGCCGCCCAGCGCCAGGAAATACCGGCCCACCGAGAAATCCCGTAATACGAAATGTCCGATGATAAACACGGCCACCATGATCATTACCGGTACGGGCACCACCCAGATATAGCTTGCGGAGATCGCGAGGAAACTGTCCGAGAGCCCCCATACCGCCTGCCCGTCGCTTAAGACCAGGGCGAGGCCGCGGATGATGTTCATCATGCCCAGCGTCGCCACAAAGGGCAGGATGCGGCAGTAGGAAACAAAGAAACCGTTGATGGCGCCGATGAGTCCGCCCGCCGCCAAAGCGAGCACCATGGAGGGCAGGAGCGGCATTCCGTTTGAATTGAGCAGCCCTGCGACGATGCCGCCCAGTGCAAGCGTGGAGCCTATGGAAATATCGATGCCGCCGGTCATGATGACAAACGTCATGCCTACGGAAACGATGCCGTATACCGCCGTCTGCCGCGCGATCTTCATAATATTGTCGATGCTTGCAAAGTTTTTGATGGTAAGGGACATGACGGCGATGAGAAGAATGAGGACAAAGAGTATTCTCTGGGAATTCAAAAACTGTAACAACCTGCTGCCGTTGGGTTTATTCTGTACTGTTGCGCGCATATGCATCCTCCGTTATTCAAAAACGCTCATTGGTGCTGGTTCATCATTGCGGTGAGTACGGTTTCCTGATCGAGTTCCCGGTTCTCTATTTCCGCGACGATGCGGCCTTCATACATCACGATGATCCGGTCGCTCATCGCAAGAAGCTCGGGAAGCTCCGAGGAAATCATTACCACCGCCTTGCCCTCTGCCTTGATGCTGTTGAGCAGCTCATAGACGTCGTACTTGACGCCCACATCCAGGCCGCGCGTCGGTTCGTCGAACAAAAACACTTCCCCGTCTCCCGAAAGCCACCGCGCGATGATGACCTTTTGCTGATTGCCCCCGCTTAACTGCTTGATGAGCTGGCTTTCCCCGGTGGTCTTGGTGCTGAGCTTTTTGATGTACTCCTCCACAACGCGGCTTTCCTTTGCGTGGTCGATCCAGCCAAATGTCGTATAGGCGTCGAGGAGGGCGGTCGTCATATTGTCCCGGATGGAAAGTTCCTTGAATATGCCTTCTTTGCGCCGATCGGACGGAATAAAGAAAATTTTGTTTTCAATGGCGTCCTTGGGCCTGCGGATATTGAGTTCCTTTCCGTTGGCGTACAGTTTCCCGCTCTGCGCTTTTTGCGCGCCGAATATTGCTTTTAAGAGTTCCGGCCTCCCGGAGCCTACAAGGCCCGCAATGCCCAAGATTTCGCCGCGGCGTATGGAAAAGCTGCAATCGGAAAACCCTTCGCCCGTCAGCCGGTCCACCTCAAGGGAAATCCCGCAGGATTCGCACGGAATTCGCTTGGGGAACTGCTGCGAGACATCCTTGCCGGCCATCATTTTGATGAGGTCCGTTTTATCGGTATCCCCGGTCTGTTTGGTGGTGATGGATTTTCCGTCGCGCAGCACCGTCACGCGGTGCGAGATGCGCAAAATCTCTTCGATCTTGTGGGAGATGTAAATGACGGCGACTCCCTTTTCCAGCAAACCGAACAGCAGTTCAAATATCGACTCGACCTCTTTTTCGGTAAGCGCGGACGTGGCTTCGTCAAATATCAGCACCTCCGGCTTTTTCGCCACCGCATGCGCGATGGAAATGAGCTGCCGCTCCCCCATTGTGAGCTTGCTGACCTGGGCCCTGGGGTCGATGCGGATATTGAGGGACTTTAACAGCGCCTCTGTCTTTTCAAACAGCTTTTTCCACTGGATCTGTCCCGTGTATTTGTTTTTGGGGAAATCCCCAAGATAAATGTTTTCCGCCACCGTCAGATGCGGCACAAGCGGAAACTCCTGATGCACCACGCCAAGCACTTTTTTGAAAAAGTCGCTCATGCTTTTGTGGGGGATTTCCTGACCTTTGTAATAGACTTCCCCTTCAAATTCCTGGTGGACATTGTCCAATATCTTGACGAGCGTCGATTTGCCCGCCCCGTTCTGCCCCAATATGGCGTGGATCTCCTTTTCGTAGATATCCAGGTTGACGCCGTCCAGCGCCCGGGTTACGCCAAAGGACTTGCTGATATTGCACATGCTGATTACGGCTTGTTTGTCCATATAAACGCCCGCCTTATAATTTGTTGTATTCCATCACGTCCGCCGTCTTTTTGACGTTCTCCCTGTAATCCGGCCGCGCTTTCGTAATGAGGCCCAAGTAGAGCGCCTCCATGATCGCCTGTTCGGCGATCCTCCGCGCCACAATCTCCTTGCCGACGGTGACGTCCGTGGTGGCGGTAAACAGCCTGATATCGCAGTATTTGATCAGCGGCGACTTTTCCATTTTCGTGATGCAGATCGTCGTTGCCCCGTTTTCCTTCGCAAGACGCATTGCCTCCACCACAGAGCGGGACCGGCCGGAGTACGAGATTGCGATCGCCACATCACGCTCGCCCATTGTTCCTGCCGTAATAAGCTGCATATCCGCATCGACATTGACTGTGGTCATGATGCCAAGCCTCCGAAATTTGATGCTTGCAAGCTCCGCCGGTACCGCCGCATCCCCTATGCCGAAAAAATGGACGTTCTGCGCCATGGACAGGGCTTTTAGCGCCTTGTCATAATCGTCCGAGATCAGCGCCAGCGTATCCTTGAGCGTCTGGATGTTATAGAAGAATACCTTCTCTAAAATCTGCTGCATGGTATCATCAGGCGTGACTTCGTTGCTGTAGGCCGGATGGCTTTCTTCATCCTTAAGCGCAAGTATGATCTGCATCTTAAATTCCGGGAAACCATCCACGCCCAGTCGCTTGCAAAAGCGCAGGATAGACGCCTGGCTGCAATCGGCGCGCTCCGCATACTCCGTAAGCGTAAGGTTCACCACACCCGCCGGATTGTCCAGCAGTAATTTAGCCGCCTTTTTCTCGGATTTTGATAGGGACGGGATCAGGAAACGGTTCTTGATCAATATATTTTTTACATTTTCTCCATTTTCCATCGAATATTTTCTCCACTTTTTATAATTCATATTGGAATACGATAATATTCTGCAAATTTCAATTGACGGCGATTTTTGCTTAGATTTGTTGCTTTTCAAAAAAATTATACGTCACAACCAAGATCAGCGTCAAGCTGTTTTTAAAATAATTCTCCAATTTTATATTTTATAATTGAAGAATATTTACATATTTTTATGTATTGACGTCTGCCCACATAAGCACGACAAAGAGTTCATCGGGAAGGATACAGTTACAATCTAAGACGCATCGGTACTGCGGGAGATAATATAGCCTTTACGCAAAACACGAGGCATAAGCATTATGAAAGTCGGCAATACCCAGCACCGGGCAGCATAATGAAGGCGCTGCATATGCAGCGCCTTCATGCCAGTCAATCTGTTGCTTATGTCCCCGGTTCTTATTCCGGAACGGGAGACGTTCCCCCGGCCGCGCTGTTCCAGTCGGAACAGCCGTGTAATTGCGCGTTCCGTATCCGCCTACTCTGCCGCTTTGAAATTATAAAGCGGCCTGATTGTTTTCACGATATCGACCGTCTCCCCGATGTTCGCGATGATTTCCTCCATGGGCTTATACGCAAACGGCGCTTCGTCGATGGTGCTTTTGCTGATTGTGGAGGAGTAAATGCCCTCCATTGACTTCTCGAACTGCGCGAGCGTGATGCTTTGCTTCGCCGCGCTCCGGCTCATCAGCCGTCCGGCCCCATGCGGCGCGGAACAGTTCCAGTCCGGGTTGCCTTTGCCAATACAGATCAGGCTTCCATCCCGCATATTCAGCGGGATTAAAACCCGTTCGCCTTCCTTGGCGGAAATCGCCCCCTTGCGCAGGATCATGGCGTCCAGGTCGATATAGTTGTGGATGGTGGTGAACTGTTCGGCCACTTTGAACTTCATCGATTTTACAATCTCGCGCACAATGGCCTGCCTGTTGAGCGAGGCGTAGCGCTGTACGATGGCCATGTCATGCAGGTAGTCTTCGAACAGGCATCCCTCCGTAAAGGCAAGGGTCTTATCGACTTTGCGGACGCCGATCTTTTTCAGTTCGGACTGGATTTCCTCCTCCCTGCCCTGTTGTTTGAGTTTGGCGATCAATGCGCCCGTCTCTTTTGACTTATCCTCAAGATCACGAGCTGCGGCTTTTTGATAATACTCCGCTATCTGCTTGCCGAGATTGCGGCTGCCCGAATGCACGACAAGATAGAGCCTGCCGTCATCGTCACGGTCCAGCTCAATGAAGTGGTTGCCCCCGCCCAGCGTGCCCAGGCTGAGCTCCGCGCGGTCCAGGTTCACCTGCTTCGCCGCGCATAATTTCGTTAAATCGATCTCATCCAACAAAGCGTGTGCCTTATCGCGGATGGCAAACCCGGCGGGGATATGTTCGTGGATCGCCTTATCGAGCTTTTGCAGCTCGACGCGGTTGCCCTCCAGTACAACCGTTTCCATCCCGCAACCAATATCCACACCGACCAGATTGGGTACGACCCTATCGGTGATTGTCATGGTGGTACCGATTGTGCACCCCGCGCCCGCATGCGCATCCGGCATGACGCGGATATTGCTGCCGGAGACAAACTCCTGGTTCAACAAATTGACGATCTGGGAAATTGCTTCGTTTTCAATATGATCCGTAAAGACCTTGGCAGTATTAAACTTACCCTGTAATGTAATCATAACAATCCTTTCTGGAAATGCAGGTACAAAAAAAGCCCGGAACATCAGTCCCCGGGCTTACATCAGCAAAATGACGTTATAGAACGGCATGCCGAAACAAACACGGACCGATGCGTGTACGATCGTTTTTCCTTTGTAGATCCTTCAGCATGACGTTCACCTACCCTTCTTGTCAATAATGAAAAGACGATATCAGTTCATAAGATATTTGTCAATATGAAAGACTTCCGGCATCGGCTTTTCCCGCTCTATTATCCTTGCCGCGGTATCATTATGGTTTCTATATGCTATACTTTAGTTGAGTTGCTTCATACTCCTTGATTACTGGAAGAAGCAGTCTTTGCGAGGTAGACATGGACGAAAGAATAAAGACGGTAATTTCAAATTTGCAGCGGAATAATATGGCCGGATACTTGGTGGAGAACCAATCAGAATTGCTCCGGCTCATGGCTGCACTCATAAAAAAAGGCGAAAAAGTTGGATGCGGAGACTCCGCAACACTTGAGGAAACGGGCGTATTCGATTTTATTCGAAGCGGTGATTTTATTTTTTATGATAAACATCAGCCATATCTGACATCGTCCGAAAAGCGCGCAATCTACTTGAAGAATTTTGATGCCGACACATTTTTGACCGGAACCAACGCCATTACGCTCGACGGGAAGCTATTCAACATTGATGGAAACGGAAGCCGGGTCGCCCCTATGCTTTACGGGCCAAGGCAAGTAATCGTCGTCGCCGGAGTGAATAAACTGGTGGATACCGTAGAAGACGCCATCAACCGTGCAAGGCAGATTGCCGCGCCTCTGGATGCGAAAAGGCTTAGGAAGGATACGCCGTGTACAAAATTGAATATATGCATTGACTGCAGGCACGAACAAAGGATCTGCAATGATTTTGTTCTCATCACAGGACAATTTGTGAAGGACCGGATCAAAGTGATTCTTATAAACCAGGCATATGGGTTTTAAAGCAGAGAGGCGAGGCGGTGAAATATGGCCGCACAGAATGGCCAAGAAGTTACGCTTCAGACGCGGCAGAGCGCCCTAGGCGAGACACGCCTTCGGGCACTGGGCCTGCCCGGGCCGTCGTAAGCCCGGCCTGCCAAAATAGTCAATCCTGCCGCTTTTGATGTTGCCCGATTAATGTAATATTTCCTCCAATACCCCTCTCACCTTTTGGACCACATAGCCGCTGCCGCCGCGGTCCTTTACATCCTCCACCATGCTCACGAGCATAACGGAGTTTGCGGCGTTTCGCTCGGTTGGAAACACCACGAACCAGCCCAATTCCGTCCCTGTCGTATCGTCTTTTGCCGCCTTGATTTCCGCAGTACCTGTTTTCCCGGCAAGAGGCAAACCCTCCAGATAGGCGGCATGCCCCGTTCCGTTCGGGGAGCTGATTACCCCGGTCAGCACATCCGAAACGATGCCTGCGGCCTCGGCGGAAAACGCGTCTTCCACCCAATAAGCCGGCGTCACGGCTTCTTTGTTCAGGAGATATGGCCGTATCATGCTGCCGTCATTGACAAAGGCGGAGTAGATCGCCGCAAGATGCAGGGGATTGACCAGTATCTCCCCCTGTCCGTAGCCGCTGTCGGCCAGCTGGATTTCGGAAGCGATGGCGTCTTTGTTGGCGTATTGCGAGGCGGTCATGATGATATCAAAAGGCGGCGTCTGTTTGAACCCGATCTTCTCCAACTGCTGCGCAAATGTATCCGCGCCGATCTTTAGCGCGGCTTTCGCAAAATAGATGTTGTCGGAATAGATCAGCGCATTTTTTAGGGAAACGTCTTCTCCATAGGTATGGAGCGTGGTCACATAATAATTGCCCCAGCTCGCGTCTTTCTGCCAGCTTGGGCCGCTGTAGCCGAAATTTTCTGTTTGCGTGAACGCGCCTGCCGTCAAGCCGGCGGCGGCGGTCACGGGCTTAAAAGAAGAGCCCGGCACCCATGTTTTCCGAAAGCGGTTGTACATGGGCAGCGTTTCATCCGCAAGCAGCGCATCCCATGCGTTTTTTGTAAAGCCGACCACAAAGTCGTTGTTGTCATATGCCGGGGTGCTCACAAGCGCCAGCACTTCGCCCGTCCACGGGTTCATGGCTACGGAGCAGCTCTTGTCCTCACGGAATTGATCGTAGAGCGCCGCCTGTATATCAGCGTCGATCGTACAGACGATGCTCTCCCCATCCTGCGCCGCTTTGCTTGAGAGCATCTTCTTTTCTTTGCCGTATTGGTCCGCAATATAGATCTTGATGCCATCCCGCGCACGGAGCCGGTCTTCATACAGCGCTTCCAGCCCCACCTTGCCGATGAGGCTTTGATTCGTATACCCGTCGGTCCTTTTCGTCTTAAGTTCTTCCGCTGTAATGGCCTGCACGTATCCCACAAGGTGCGCGGCCTTTTGACCCAGCGGATAGACGCGGCTGTCTTCGTTTGAGATCATGACGCCGGGGATTGTCAAAAGCGCTTCTTCCAGCTCCGGGTCCGCGACCACCCAGGTATCCGTTTCCGCCTGATAAACTTTTTTCAGCTTGCGTATGGGCACGAATAAATCGTCCTTGACCCAGGAAGCGTCAAGGCTTTTCCGTATGGCCTCAACCGGCAGTTCAAGAAGCGCCGAGAGGGTTTGTAAATCCGCCGTGGGGTCTTCGCTCAACTTGCCCGGCACCAGGCCTATTGACGTCACGGTGCCTCCCCCTGCCAGCAGCTTGCCGTTCCTGTCGAATATGTCCCCGCGCTTTGCTTTTTGCGTGGAGACCCGCACTTTATCCGTCTGCTCCAGGTCGGGAAAGATCAGGCTGTCGTTCCAGACGATGCGCCAAATCCCCTCCTCCTTTTCAAAAGCGAACGAAACGGCATTGGAGAAAGCGACCTGCCCCGCCGAGGTATCCATGGACAATTGATATTGCAGCGCCGAGGCTTCCTCATCAAACTCACCCGGCACAACTGCGATATTGGCGGCGCCGATGCCCTCATATATGTTCTGATTTCTTACAGTAAAATCATCCTGGGTGATGCCGAGCCGGCTTTGTTCATCCAGCATGGCGTACATATCCGCATACCGGCCTTCCTCAATACAGGCCGTGTACTGCTGAAAAACCTCTTCCGGCGAAACAATTTCCTTGCCTTTGAATATCTGTGTGAACATATCGGAAATGCCGGTATACCCGCCGAAAAGCATAACCACCAGAATAACGACGGCGAGCGCCAGTACTGTCAATATACCTATTTGAAGTGCTTTGCTTCGCATAAAAGCTCCTTTCGGCCAGGGATTGAAACGCGGGCCATCATATTTCCCACCATTTATTTACTTTTTTACATTGTTGCACCTGCCGGAGGACATGTCAAGCGATCGCGCGGGAGGCGTATGGAAAATCATGATATAATACTTTCAAATCGCTGCATGCGTTTATAAAAAAGCATCGGCATACTTCCGGGGCGCGGCGCGCATGATCTACAATAATAAAGACGGAGGCGACATATGACGAAAGATGAGGTTTTCGCAATATTAAAGGAACTGGGCGATGAAAAACGCAAACAGCTGCATATCAAGAACGGGGCAGGCGAAAACACATACGGCGTCTTGCGGGGGGAACTGAGGAAACTCGCAAAACAACTGGGCACAAATCATGCGTTGGCCTTGGAACTTTTTTCAAGCGGCAACACGGAAGCGCAATGGCTTGCGTGCATGCTGTTTGAAGCGAAGAAACTGACGCTCGATGAAATCCGGCATATGATGTCGGACGTCAGGTATTCCGAAATCATCGATAAATTCGTTGGGGAAGTTGTGTTCTTAAACAAGTCTGCGGATATTCTTGCGCAGGAGTGGTCTGCTTCAACAGAGGATCATCTGGGCCGCGCAGGCTGGAACTTGATTGTCCATAAAATATCCAGAGGCAAAGAGACCGATGAAACATTGGAAGGGCTTCTTGCAACAATCAAAGCCGAACTGCAGACTACGACACCGGGCAAACAATGGGCAATGAACCACGCGCTGTCCGCAATCGGGTACACGTATCCGCATTTTACGGAGCAGTGCATTGCCCTTGGCGAAACCTTAGGCGTGTACCGGGACTTGAAAGTATCCAAGGGCTGTACTTCCGCCTACGCGCCCAACTGGATCAGGGCCATTCTCAAAAAGCAGTAGCATCCATTCTTTATCGTGCAAAGAGCCCGAGCCTGTCTCAGGCTCTTTTTCTTTTTCGGTTCTCCTTAGAAAACCTGCATAAAATCTATAATATATCCCGACAGTCATGTTTTCTTGAAATTCATTTTCAGAGCAACCGCTATTGACAGGCGCACTATTTTGTAATACTATATAGCAGTAGTAAGTAATACCGAATATCAGCCATACAGAATAGCAAGGGGTGATTGTGCTGGAAAACCTAACGGAAATGCTCAAAGGCGTGCTTGAGGGCTGCGTCCTTGAAATTATAAGCCGCGAAGAAACCTACGGCTACGAAATCACGCGGCAGCTGAACGCGCTCGGCTTCACGGATGTTGTAGAGGGAACGGTGTACACCATACTGCTCCGGCTTGAAAAAAACAATATGGTAACTATCACAAAAAAGCCCTCCGACATGGGGCCGCCGCGGAAGTTCTTCGAGCTCAACGACGCGGGACGCGAGGAACTGCGCCGGTTCTGGGAAAAATGGGAGTTCGTCGCATCGAAGATTAATCAGTTGAAGGAGGAACAATCAAATGTCTGAGTTTTTCGATAACTATTTCAATATTAAAAAAATGATTGAAAGTAAGCGCGAGTATAAGCAACAGATGGCAAGGGTGGAGGCTCTGCCCAAAGACTATCAATACGTATTTAAAAAAATACAGGGACACATGTGGATGTTCGCGGCGGGATCCGGCTATGACATGATGAAAATCCATTATGACCTAATAGAACTGTTCGAGGCCGGCGCAGCGGACGGCAAGCATGTTTTGGAGATTACCGGCGAGGACGTGGCCGGGTTCTGCGACGAGCTTCTGCGCAGCGCCAGGACATACACGGAAAGCTGGCGCGAGGCGCTCAACCGCGACATACAGCAAAAACTCAGAAAAGGGAAGGACCCAAAATGACAGAAACCGCAATTCAAGTGAGGGATTTAAAAAAATCTTTCAAAAATACTCATGTCCTCAAGGGCGTGGATTTCGAGGTAGGAAAAAGCAGCATTTTCGCTCTCCTCGGTTCCAATGGCGCGGGCAAGACGACCATTGTTAAAATCCTCACCACGCTTTTAAAGCAAGACGGCGGAACCGCTACCGTAAACGGCTTTGATGTTGCCTCAGAACCGGACCGTGTGCGGCAGTCCATCAGCCTGACTGGGCAGTTTGCCGCCGTGGACGAGATTTTGACCGGGCGGGAAAACCTCGTCATGATCGCCAAGCTGCGGCACCTAGAGAACCCGCGCCAGGTCGCGGATGATTTGCTCAACCGCTTCGGCCTGGACAACGCGGCCGACCGCAGGGTTTCCACCTATTCGGGAGGTATGCGCCGCAGGCTCGACATCGCCATGAGCCTGGCGGGGAAACCGCAGGTCATTTTTCTCGACGAACCGACCACCGGGCTTGATCCCGAAGGCCGCATCGAGGTTTGGAAGACGGTCAAAGAGCTCGCTTCTAATGGCACGACGGTATTTTTGACCACGCAGTATTTGGAGGAGGCCGAGCAGCTTGCCGACCAAATTGCCATCCTGCACGAGGGCAGAATTATCGCAAACGGCACGCTCGCAGCGTTAAAAAAGCTGTTCCCGCCCGCACATGTGGAGTATGTAGAAAAACAGCCGACGTTGGAGGAAATTTTCTTAGCCATCATCGGCACCGGGGCCCCCACGCGGCCTGCCGCGCGGGGTGGAGAAAAGGAGGAAAAATAGGTGGAGGCGGCAAAGGGACACTTTTCCAGCGACATGAGCGTCATGCTCGGTCGTTCCATGCGCCATATTTTCCGCAGCATGGATACCATTATCACGGTCACCATTATGCCGATTGCTATGATGCTGTTGTTCGTCTACGTGTTTGGCGGCGCCATTCAAACCGGCACGGATAACTATGTGAACTACCTGTTGCCCGGCATCCTGCTCATGGCGATTGCGAGCGGCATCTCCTATACGGCTTTCCGCCTGTTTATGGATATGCAGCGGGGCATATTCGAACGGTTCCACTCCATGCCGATTGCGCGCTCGGCTGCGCTGTGGGGGCACGTTTTAACCTCGCTGGTATCCAACGCAATTTCGGTTGTCGTCATCATTCTGGTCGCGCTGATTATGGGCTTTCGCTCATCGGCAGGCGTCTTATCATGGCTTGCGGTAGCGGGTATCCTCGCGCTGTTTACACTGGCCCTGACCTGGGTCGCTGCCATTGCAGGGCTTTCGGCAAAATCGGTGGACGGCGCAAGCGCATTCTCCTACCCGCTGATCTTTCTGCCGTTTATCAGTTCGGCGTTTGTGCCGACCGAATCGATGCCGCCCGCCGTCCGCGCTTTTGCCGAAAACCAGCCGGTCACGTCCATTGTGGAGGCTATACGCAAGCTGTTGATGAGCGAGCCTGTCGGCAATGATATTTGGATTGCGCTCGCGTGGTGCCTGGGTATTCTGATTGTAGCGTATCTTTTTGCGATGCGGGCTTACCGGAGAAAAGCGGCAAAATAGCGAGACTTCAGGAAAAGATGACCGTGCATTGGTCGTCTTTTCTTTCATTTCGCCATTGACCTTTTAGGTAAATGGCTATATACTATTATTGACCTGATAGGTAAATCAACGGATACGGGGTGATTGCCATATTTTCTAAATTGCTGGATCTGGAGCCAAACAGACGGGATACGCTTTTAAATGCGGCGATAAAGGAATTTGCCCAAAAGGGCTATGACGAGGCGTCCACAAACATCATTGCAAAGGAAGCCGGGATTTCCAAGGCGCTCATGTTTCATTATGTCGGCAGCAAGAAGGACCTTTTTCTGTTCCTCTGCGACTATTGCGGCAGGATCGTAAAAGAAGGGTACTATGATCCTATGAACTTTGGCGAGAGGGATCTTCTCAAAAGGTTACGGCAATCCTACATGCTCCAGCTCAACCTGCTGCAAAAGTACCCGTGGATACTCGAATTTACGCAAATCATCAAGGATGAAGCATCCGAAGAAGTAAGGGAAGCTTTAGATCCAGTCAGGCAAGAACCTGTATGCTGTAGAACCATGTTCGATGGCATCGACGAAACGAAATTCAGAGAAGGGTTGGATGTGGAAACATGCAAAAAGCTCATTTATTGGGCGAATGTCGGCTTTACAAATGATATCCTCAACGGCATCCGGAATTGTAACCGCTCTGAACTCGATTATGAAAAAATCGCGGGGGAGCTGGACACATACCTGAACGAACTTAAGAAAAGTTTTTACCAGTAAAGGAGGCCACATGGGTTCCATCGTTTACTATTTTAGCGCTACCGGCAACTCCCTTATGCTTGCCCGGCAACTTGCGGACGGCCTTCCGGGCTGCGAGCTCGTCTCCATGGCAACGCTGCCGCCGCATGAACCTGTGGGCGGCCCCGGCGCAATCATCGGATTCGTATTCCCCGTTTTCTATGTCGGGCTGCCGAGGCTTGTCAAACGTTTTGTTGAGCAGTTGAATATCCGAAAAGGCACTTACTGCTTCGGGTTTATGACATTCGGCGGCACCGCAGGCGACGCGCTGGGTATGCTCGAAGATATCCTCAAAGAAAAGGGCATCTCGCTAGCCTATGCCAATGGGGCAAACATGCCGGGAAATTATATCGTCAAGTATCCGGCCTTTGCCCCCGATACCATACGGAAGCTGATCAAAACCGCCATGGAAAAGGCGGATGAGGCTGCCGCGGCCATCGCCAATGGCACAACAAAGCCGGTGAAACGGACCGCCAGGCTGTTGAGTAAAATAGCCAATCAGGGCTATTTCCATTATGCCGTCAACACATGGGATGAAAAATTCCAATCGACCGATGCCTGCACCGGTTGCGGGCTATGCGCCAAAGTATGTCCTGTAACCAATATCAACATGAAAGACCGAAGGCCGCACTGGCAGCATCATTGCGAGCGGTGCCTTGCCTGCCTCCAATGGTGCCCCTGTGAGGCAATCGAATACGGCAAAAAGACAATCGGCCGCGGAAGATACCGCAATCCCGATGCCGACGTCAAGGACATTATAAAAGGCAGAACGGAGGGACTTTGACTCCCGTCCTCCTTGGGTCGGCAGGCTGTTGCATATCGCCTGATCCTCAACGCTTTTGATGCGGCCTTCGCCGCCCGCCATCCTGCAGCGTTTCACGCACAAAGCCCGAAAACAACTGTTTTCGGGCTTACTTTTTTGATGGAATTTAAGCTTTACCGGGACTGCTTCCTTTCTTTCCGGCTGCCCTTTACTACAAGCGCCAACCAAGCAATCCAATGGCAACAAGCATCCAGCCGATATTTGATGTACTGCCCGTAACCTCTAGGAAAGCAATCTTTTCTCCCGTGCGCTCATGATGGCGGTGACCTTGTTGTTTACATTAAGCTTCTTATAGATATGCTCCAGATGTTTTTTTACGCCGGAGATGGAAACAAACAATTCCCCCGCGATCTCCTTGTTGGTAAGACCCCGCGAAAGCAGCACGAGCACCTGTTGTTCCCGCTGCGTCAGCAGCGAGCGCTCCTGAGGCAATTCCGGCTTCTCGGATTGCAAAAAAGCATCGGCGTTTGCCTCATCGCCAACGCCAATCTCTTTTTTGATCTTTTCCACAAGCCGGTCAAAGCGTTCTTGTTTGATGGGCTTCATAATATAATCCGCAGCGCCGATGTCAAACGCCTGCAAGGCATACCGGCCCCAGGCCGTAACAAATGCAACCAGTATCCCGGGTATAAGTTCTTTGAGCCGTGCGGCGCAAGCCAATCCATCCATCTCCGCCATCTCAATGTCGATGAACGCAACCTGTGGGGACAACGCCGGCACCTGCTCCAACGCCTCCAGGGGGTTTAGAAACCGGCCCGTGACCTGCATAAAACCCGTTCTTTCCACGAGGGCACAAATCTCCTCCAGATTATACCACTCATCCTCCAAGACAATCGCTCTAATCATGCGTTCCTCCGTTTACAGCGCGTGGAACGCGAAACGTCACCTGCGTTCCTTTTCCCGGCGCTGAGAGTATTTGAAGCTCTTCCCCATAATGTTTTTTCAGCCGTCTGTTGATATTGGAAATCCCAATCCCGGAGCATTCCCGCGTTTCATGGAGCAGCTTGG
Organism: Bacillota bacterium; assembly: GCA_023455425.1. GTDB lineage: Bacteria > Bacillota > Clostridia > Christensenellales > CAG-138 > JAEYLA01. Next base: position 25,269 of record JAEYCM010000035.1, read on the forward strand.
CAATCGTTTCTTGATCCATACCGGGGCCGTCATCCTCAATAGAGAACCGGATATAATCCGGCTCTTCCTCAATATGCAGCCACACATTGCCCTGCCCCGTTTTTTTGCGGGTGCCATGCCGGATGGCATTTTCTACAAGAGGCTGTATGCAGAGCCGCGGAACAGGAAGATCGGGCGGTTCCTCCCCAACGATGGAAAAGTTCAGCTGATCCCGAAACCGCGCCTTTTCGATGGAAACATAAGCCTGAACGCTTTCCATTTCCCTTTGGAGCGAAACCATGGGGGAAGATTCATCAAAATAATAGCAGTTTGCCAGATGTTCGCCCAGCTCCGCAATGAGCCGCTTTGCTTCGTCCGGGCTGCGCGTAATCATAGACGCAATAACACTGAGGGTATTGTTGAGAAAATGTGGCTTGATCTGCGCCTGCAGAAAAGAGAGCTCATTATTTTCCGCACGGTTAATTGCATTCGCGGCAATATCCCGGAGCTGGCGTTGGTGCTCTTCATACAACGTAATATCTTCGATCGTGAGAATTTTTCCAATGAGGCTCACCCCGTTTTCGGTCGTAATATTGGTAAGTTCGGCTGAAAAATGCCGCGGCCCTTCCCCTGTCCCGCGTGAAAAGCACACTTTCCTTTCCTGCTGCAGCATCGGTTCAAATTCGCGGTGTGCCCCGATAAACCGTGCAAAAGACTGTTTTTTGGAAAGGCCGTCAAGATTCGGGTAAAGCTGCAAAAACGCGTCATTGGCCTCAACGATCTGGCCCAGCCGGTCAATGATCGCCACGCCCTCTCTGGCATGGCGGAACACCGTTTCCGTGGCGATGGGAATGGCGTTGAATATATGGTAGCGGAGCATTCCAAACGTATATAGAAGGCCGGCTATGGGGAACTGCGCAGGAAAAAAATCCAGCCCCAGCGTATTGAACGGAGCCGTATTGGCATACACAGCCGCCCAAGGAAACAGGGAAGCCACCAGCATAATGACATACGCCCCACGCTGCAGCCTTGGCGCCTTTGAATAGCCCCGTAAATAGAACACGGTAGCGATTAGCCCAAGTATTGTGCCGAAAGCGACGGCAAGCGCATAAAGCGGCCCCTTTCCGGTATACAGTACAGGAAAATAGCCGTTGCTCTGAAACGTAAAGGAGGAAATATACAGGTGGTGCAGCGGGTTTGTATAATAAATGGCATAGTACAAAATGGGGTGCGCAAGGGCTACGAACCGGTACAGGCGAAGCCGGGATTCCGGGAGGCCTACAAACTCCAGGCTCATCATCAGCCAAAAATAGTGCAACGTCGGAATGGGCAAATGCTCCAGATGGAACCAAAACAGCGCGGCCTGCTCGCTTTTTGCGTTCAATTCCGCCGCATAAAAGACGCTGTAAATCACCGCGCATACCATGCTGGCGATAAAGCTCCTGACCCCGGGCATTCGCCTGTGTTTTCGTGCATACATGATAAGCACCACGGCAAAGGGTACGCACACCAACAGCACAGACGTATAGAACACCTGCATGCCGTTCATGCGGCGCACCTCCTTTGATTTTAATTTACAAGCCGGGTCCTATTTATACCCAATTATACAACACTTTTCTGCAGACAGCGTATCAATTTGCGTGATAAGCATAAAAAGCACATCTTCCAAAATAGAATCCCTGCAGAGCGGCAAAATGAAGTGTCCCTTGCTGAAAAAACCCTATTTAATAGGAATAAAAATGAGTTCTACGCCGCAAACGTTGCAACTCCGCCGATGTTTCTGCGCGCAGTATCTTGCAGGTTGATTTTTTTAACCCGAATCAACTTCAAATCCATTGATTTCCAAGTTCCCGGGCAATACAATACTGCCATAGAGAGGTGTTTTATTGTGAAGGAAATCAATATTGCGCGCGTGCTTGTCAGCAAGCGCAAGGAAAAGGGCATTACACAGGACGAGTTGGCAAGCTACATGGGAGTATCCAAAGCCTCCGTTTCCAAATGGGAGACGGGACAAAGCTACCCGGATGTGACGTTTCTCCCCCAACTTGCCGCGTACTTTAACATCAGCATCGATGAACTCATGGATTATCAGCCACAAATGGCCAAAGAGGATATTCGCAAGCTGTACCGCAGGCTGTCCACGGCGTTTACAGAGAAACCCTTTGACGCGGTGCTGGAAGAATACAACCAGATCATCCGCAAGTATTACGCCTGCTTCCCTCTGTTGCTGCAAATGGGAATATTGCTCATCAATCATTTGGAATTGGTAAAGGATCAGAGCGCTTCCGAAGCCCTGCTTGCCCAAAGCAAGGCCCTGTTTGTACGCGTACGCGAGGAAAGCGGGGATGTCTCCCTCACCAAACAGGCGATGTTCATGGAGGCGCTTGCTTGCCTGATATCCAACGATCCAAACGCCGCATTGGAATTGTTGGAAGGTACAATTGTTCCCGCGATGCCGCCGGAATCCCTCCTTGCCTCCGCCTATCAAATGACCGGCCGCATGGAGGACGCCAAAGAGGTCTTGCAGGTCGGCATGTACCAAAATATCGTGGTGCTGTTTAACTTCCTGCCCGCCTACCTGATGCTGTGCCTGAACGACCCGAAAAAGTTTGAAGAAACGCTCAAACGCGGGCGCACGGTTGTGGAAGCATTCGATATGAAGCATCTGCACCCGTCGGTTGCCATCGGCCTTTATCTTTCGGCCGCGCAGGGATACTGCATGCAGCAAAATTACGAAAAGGCGCTGGATATGCTCGAAGAATATGCCCAGATCGTCACCGGCAATATCTATCCGCTGCGCCTACAGGGGGACGATTTTTTTGACCGGCTGAACCCTTGGCTGGAACAGCTGGATTTGGGAACGGGGCTCCCTCGGGATGAAACGACTATAAAAAAGAGCATGCTGGACGTAATGAAAAGCCCTGCGTTTGCAGCGCTTGCGCAGGAAGAGCGGTACCTCTCCATACTGGAGCGGCTTAAAAACAGCCTGTAATTGGGCGCATCATCCCGATGAGGACGTGTAGGAGGAAAAGCGTATGGAACACACGAACAAAGCTACAAAAAAGCGGCTGATTTTATTTATCGCGTTCACATTTGTAATCGCCTGGGTCCTGTTTTTGCTGGTACCCATACTGGGTATGCCGTATGGAACGGGCAGCTCCATCCTGCTGGTTGCGGCGGCCATGTTTGCGCCGGCATTGGGCAGCATACTGACCCGGTGGGTGACAAAGGAGGGCTTTCAAAACATGTACCTGCGTCCCCGCTTCAAGGGGAACATCCGGTACTACCTGCTTGTGTTCTTTGGTCCGACTTTGCTTTTGTTTGTGAGCGCGGCGATCTATTTTCTGATATTACCCGGCTCGTTTGACCCTGCGCTCACCACGCTCAAGGAACTGACCGCAGGAGGCCCCGCCGCAATGCCCGCAGAGCAAGTGCTGCTCTTGAGCCTGTTACAGGTGATCGTTCTTGGCCCCATCATCAACATCATCCCCACGCTGGGGGAAGAACTTGGCTGGCGAGGGTATCTGTTGCCCAAACTGCAGCACTTCCATTCCGACCGCGCGGCGCTGCTCATTTCGGGCGCGATCTGGGGCATATGGCACGCGCCGGTCATCGTCCTGGGGCATAATTACGGCACAGAGTACTTCGGCTATCCTTGGCTCGGCGTACTCGCCATGGTCATATTCTGCATGGTGCTGGGTGTCATAGAGGGCTATATTACGATAAAACTCCAAAGCGCCATTCCTGCCGCCATGATCCACTCCACAGTGAACGCGGGCGCAGCGCTGCCGGTCTACCTTGCAAAGCCCGGCTTCAACCCGCTGCTGGGGCCTGCGATTACGGGCATTATCGGCGGCCTGCCTCTCCTTATCCTGGCGGGGTTCCTGTTTATAAAAGCAGGCAAGCTTCGGAGCGAAACAATCCCCGATGCCGCCTCCAAGCCGGAATAATGCAACGTACGCCATCAGATGCATCATGTATAATAGTATGAAACTCCCCGGCATTGCCGGGGAGTTTTTTGCATCCTGCTCATTTGACGCCAATCCGCATACGATAGCAAAAATCAACCGCAACCGTCTCCTGCCCATAGGCGTTAAAAAGCAATGCTTTATATTCCGCGAGCTTCGGTTCCAGTTGGGCCGGGGAACGCTTCAACGCAAACTGCAGGCTGCTTTGGCTGAGCGCCATGGCATATAGGCGATCGGCCGTGCATTGTTCTTTATTCGCAAAAACAATCTCCCTTGCATAACGAAACAGCGCGGAATTGCGGATGCTTTCCAGATGCTTCGCTTTATCCCGGCGCATCGTATCGGGGTCCCCCGCATGCTCTTTTTCAATCCGCTTTGCAAGGGAATGCAGTTCGCCGCACGCTTTTTCAATATGCCAGTGCAAGATGGGAGGCCAATCGTAATCGATTGTCGCAAAAATGCCGTTTGGCGTTAAAATGCGATGGACCTCAGAAAGCGTCACGTCAGGCTCCATCCAATGGAAGGATTGGGAACATACAACGATATCCACCGATTCGTCCGGCAAACCCGTTTGATGGGAGTATGCCTGCACAAACGAGACGTTGTCTCTTTCCAAAAGCCTCGCTACCCTTAGCATGTCCCCGTTCGGCTCAACGCCGATTACCTTGTGGCAATGCCCCAGCCAGGCCGAAGTCGAAAGCCCGGTGCCGCAGCCGATGTCCACAACAATTCCCGGCTTGCGCCTGAAATAAAGTGTCAGCAGCTGAACGGGATACTCCGGCAAAGAGGGACGGGCGCTGTTATAAATATCCGCAAGCCCGCTGAAGCGGTTTCCGTTTTCTATCAATCCGGACGACATACGCTTTCCTCCTTTTGCCCCTATTGGCGTCAAAAGCGCCCGAAGGCAAGTCTCCCATCAACGCTTTCTATATTTGATTTTATAGGAAAGCGCATACTATTGCCAGTGCGATAAGGGGGCGTTCCGCAACGTGATTCGTTACTTAAACAGTGCTTCCGGGATACAGGCATATGATTACGGAGATGATTTTATCCGAATCCAATTCGAGGATGGGACAATTTACCTTTATACGTATGAGAGCACCGGGGCTTATCATATAGAGCAAATGAAAAAGCTCGCCCAACTCGGAAAGGGCCTGAACACATTTATCAACCAGGCGGTACGAGGGAACTACTGGAAACGGGAATTATAATCGTCCGCTTCCGCTTAATCCTGCGATTTTTTCGCAGCCGCTCCTATTCGTTACCCACAAGCGCTTTTTCAGGCATGCCCGGACTGAAACGACAGTTTGCCGCATATTTTCTAATTATCCGCCGGGCGGCCTACGCTTGTTCCCCGCATCATTACCCCCGATGCACCCGCTGCGGCGCGCCGCGGCTGCGCGCATGGTTGCCTGGAAAACCAGACAGAATATTTATGCGTCACAAATCACTTTTGACGCATATGAATAGGGTACTTCGAATGTATCAAAAAGAAAGGAGGCAGATAAAACGCCGAAGACAGGCGCATTGATCCAATACCGAAAAATTTGCTTGACAAACGTATGCGGTCAATTTATGCTTAAACCCATTGAAAATGGCAATTGCCAGAAATACAATGGCGTTTATCAACAGTGAAATGCGTCCGCATTTGCTCATTGGTAAACGCCTTTCCTGTATACGGGAGATCCGCGGATAACCGCGGAAAATATGCGAAGGAGGAAAACTATGCGAATAATCATCGCAGGAGGAGGATGGTCCGGCTGCGCGGCAGCCATCAGCGCAAAGAAAAACGGCGCAGACGTCACGCTGCTTGAGCGTACCGATATGCTTTTAGGCACCGGCTTGGTGGGCGGCATTATGCGCAACAACGGGCGCTTTACGGCGGCAGAGGAAGCGATCGCGCTTGGAGGAGGCGACCTCTTCCGTATCACGGACGCGCACGCGCGGCACAAGAACATCGACTTCCCGGGCCACAAGCACGCAAGCCTCTATGATATCGGCACCACCCCGGGAGCCGTTACGGAATATCTGTTCAAGCGGGGCATTGACGTCGTGTTCAACGCGCGCGTCACGCAGGCGGATATGGACGCGGATACCATACGCAGCGTGACCGACGCAAACGGAACGATCTGTGAGGGCGACGTATTCATCGACACCACGGGCACGGCCGGGCCCATGAACAATTGCGCCAAGTATGGCAACGGCTGCGCCATGTGTATCCTGCGCTGTCCGAGCTTTGGCGGCAGGATGAGCCTAACCGCCCTTGCGGGCGTAACGGAGCTGCAGGGAAAGAAGGCGAACGGCTCCATCGGCGCAATGAGCGGTTCGTGCAAGCTCTATAAAGAATCGCTTTCGCCCAAGATCGTGGAGACGCTCAACAAAACCGGTGTCGCCGTCATTCCCATCCCCGTTGAGCTCATTGAAGACCATCTCGACATCAAGGCCTGCCAGCAATACGCGCTGAGTGAATTTAAAAAGAACGTGGTGCTGCTGGATACCGGCCACGCAAAGCTGATGGCTCCGTTTTTTGATTTAAGCAAGCTTCACCAGATACCCGGCTTTGAAAACGCCCGGTATGAAGACCCTTATGCGGGCGGGCGCGGCAACTCCATGCGGTATTTCGCCATGGCCCCGCGGGACGACGCGCTCCACGTAAAGGGCGTAAAAAACCTGTTCTGCGCCGGGGAAAAGGCGGGGCTTTTGGTGGGCCATACCGAGGCCATCGTCACAGGAACGCTTGCTGGCTGCAATGCCGTGCGATTTGCGCGCGGGGAAGCGCCCGTCATCCTGCCGCGCCAGCTTGCAATAGGCGAAGCCATCGCCTATGTGCGCGAGCAGATGGCGACGGAGCGCGGACTGGGGCTCAAATACACGTTCTCCGGTTCCGTGCTCTTTGAACGTATGAAAGAACTGAACCTGTATTCGACGGATGTCAGGAAAATTCGCGACCGCGTTGCGGCACTGGGCCTTGCGGACGTGTTTTCAAAAGATCTGTTTGTGGCCTGACGCATAGGCCTTGCGGCGCGGGGGAGAAGCGCGCCATCACCAGATGTCCACAGGCATGGTTTGGAAAATTATAGAGTTGGGGGAATGAAAGAATGGGCCTTGGATTGCTGCACTATGTGTACCTGATTATGACGCTGTTTATCATCGTCATACTCCTGATGAAAAAGGAGATCGTGCTGCCATGTATTATCGGCATGTTCCTGATGGGACTTGCCGCAACAGGAAATGTCGTAAAAGCGGTACAGGTGCTCTACAACTCCGTGGTCAACGCGGGTATCGAGTTCTTAGGCATCATCGTGGTCATTGCCTTTGTGGTGGCAATGTCCAAAGGCTTGACCAGTATCGGCGCGGATGAACTGATGATAGCGCCCATTAAGCGGGTCGTCAAAAGCAAGAAAGTCGCGTTCTTTGTGGTCGGCGCCGTCATGCTGATCGTTTCCTGGTTCGTATGGCCCTCCCCCGCCGTGGCGCTCGTGGGCGCGTTGATGCTGCCGGTGGCGCTCAAGGTGGGGCTCCCCAATATCTGGTGCGCGGTGGCAATGAACGTATTCGGCCACGGCATCGGACTTTCGAGCGATTTTATTATACAAGGCGCGCCCGCCATCACCGCAAAAGCGGCGGGGCTTGACCCGAGCGCCGTCATACAGGCAAGCGTCCCGCTTTGGGCTGTGATGTCCATTGTGACCATCACCGTATGTTGGATTATGTTCCTGCGCGAAAACAAGGCGATGGCGGCAGCCGCAGGCGGCGACGCCGTGGAACTTGCTCCGGATAGCGCAGAGGAAGCTTCGGCCCCCAAAAAGCATACGCCCTTTGCCTACATCATCGCCATCCTTACGCCGCTTCTATTCCTTGCCGATATCGTATTGATGCTCATATTTGACCTGCGCGGCGGAGACGCAACCGCGCTCGTCGGCGGCACCGCCATTGTGGTATTGAGCCTCATCACCATATTCCGCGGCGAATTCTTTGCATCTCTGGAAGCGATTGCGGACCATTTCCGCGAAGGCTTCATGTTCGCCATCAAGATTTTTGGGCCTGTCATCATCATTGCCGGGTTCTTCTTCATGGGCAGCGGCGAAATGGCGGCGAAAGTCCTGGGCGAAGGCGCTCCGAGCATACTCAACGATTTCGGCCTGTTCCTGGCGGAAAACGTCAAGCTGGGCGGCGGCTTTGTGGTAATCGTGCAGGCGCTCGTCGGGATTGTTACGGGGCTCGACGGCTCCGGCTTCTCGGGCCTGCCGCTCTTAGGCTCCCTTGCGCACACGTTCTCGATCGCCACGGGCGCGAACGCGGCAACCATCGCGGCGCTCGGACAGGTGGTCACCATTTGGGTGGACGGCGGCACGATCATCCCCTGGGCGGTTATCCCCGTCGCCGCTATCTGCAATGTAAAGGCGATGGACCTTGCAAGAAAGAACCTCATCCCGGTTTGCATCGGCCTTGCGGTAACGGTGATCGTCGCGATATTCCTCGTTTGAGGGCCTCGTTTTCGTCATAAAAGGAGGGAAGTTACTTCCCTCCTTTTTTATTCCTGCTTCAAGCGCGCACCCGAGGCTACGCCCGCATATTCCCCATTCGCAGGTAAGCGCCGTTCCTTCTGATGTACCCTAACCAGTCCTCATCCCCCGCATACCAGAACTCTCCCGTAAAGCGGCGTACACCCAGCGCGTACGCCTGACGGATGATGGCCTGAAAATCCACATGTCCAAGGCCATACGGAATTTCGCGGTATTTCCCTAGCAGGGATTCTTTTAAATGAACCGCAGCAATATGCCCTGCCCCAAGCCGTATATCCTCCAGCACGTCTTTTCCATATATCAGCGCGGCGTTTGTGATATTTCCGGAATCCGGATAGATCTGCAAGTATGGGGAATTGATCTTTTTTACCCAGCGCAGCGCCTTTTCCACCGAATTCATAAATTCGGTTTCCATGGTTTCAAACCCAAGCAGCACGCCGTATTGCTCCGCCGCCTCCACGCAGACGCGGAGACTCTCCTCAAAATAGGCTCGGGTCTCTTCGCTTGAGGGATTGTAATATTCATCGTACCCCGCGATCTGGATGATGCGGATACCTAGATCACCAGCAAGAAGCACGGCTTTTTTAAATATTTCTATGCTCCGTTCCCGCACGGCGGCATCCATGCTCCCCAGCGGGAAACGGCGGTGCGCGGAAAGGCACATGGACTCGATGCGGATGCCCTGGCGGCACATTTCTTTTACCAAATCCAGCCGATCTTTCGCCGCCATATCCAGCCTCGAAAGCTTTGCGCTACCCTCATCCACGCTCATCTCCAGATAATCGTACCCCGCCTGTTTTGCGCCGTAAAGCTTCTCCGCCCAACTCAGCGTATCCGGCATTGCCTTTTCATATAACCCCAAACGGTAATCCTGCATATATACCCCCTAGTACGGCAATCCTTCAATACAGCTCTTTGAGCCTGCTCCAGAAAGGATCAAGCAGATCCAGCGCAAGGCAGTAAAGGCCGTATTTTTGATCGTACAGCGCCCGATGGGCCATATTCGGCTCCGCCCGGTAGAGCACCTTCGTCATCGCCGCCGTAGCTTCTCCGAGATCCGCATATTCGCCGCAGGCGACTGCAGCGGAAATGGCGCAGCCCAAAGCACCCGTTTCATTGACCTCCACCACCTCTACGGGATATCCCATAATGCTTGCAAACATCTGCACCCATTCGCGTGATCTTGCCACCCCGCCCGCCAGGCGGATGCTTTTGAGCGGTTGGGTTCGGTTGCACATCAGCTTTTCAAAGTGATATCTGTGGCAGAACGCAATGCCCTCGTATACGCTGCGCATCAGATGCGCGCGGGTATGGTAATTGGTTACGCCAAGAAACGAGGCCTTTGCATCCGGATTTACGTTGCTGGCCATCAAAAACGGCGTAAATATGGGGCACGGCTCCTCCACCGGTATGGAGCTCACCCATGCGTTTGTGATTTCGTATATGCTTTTGTGTTCCTTCTCCGCCTGAATGCGCAACTCCGGGAGCAGGGTATTGATGAACCATTCGTTGTTGCCCGCAGAAGTTGGGCTGCTTTCTTCAATGAGATAGTATCCGGGCAGACAGAACAGCGAATTCATCAGCACGCTGCCGTCCGTCACGGGCGTTTTCTGTATGTATTCGTTGATGCTCCACGTTCCCGCGATCATACAGATATGCGCCTCGTCCACCACGCCCACCGCGAGCGCACAGGCGTCGATATCGAACATACCGGCCGAAACGGGGGTACCGGCCTTCAGACCAGTCTGCTCCGCCGCGCGCTCGGTGACAGCGCCGCAAAGCGCGATGCTTTCTTCGAGCGGCGGAAGTTTTTCATAGATTTCCTCCAGGCCAAACGCGCGAAGGATTTCCCGGTCATAGCCGCGGGTATGGAGATTTACTAGGTTAGAGCCTGAAAAATCCGTCATTTCCCCATATGCTTCCCCGGTCAGACAAAAGCGGATGTAATCCTTGCAGGAGAATACCCACCGCACACGCTCGAGTGCGCCGGGCTCATGATCCTTCATCCAGGCAAGTATCGCGACCGGCTGGCAGGCCATGATGCTCTGACAGGTCATGGGATATACCTTTTCAAGGGTTCCATCATGAAGCCACCGCTTCGCGTACTCTACGGCTCTGTTATCCGCGGAAAGAATGCCGTTGTATGCGGGCGCGCCGTCTTTGCCCCAGAGATAAGCGCCTTTGCCGTGCCCGCAACAGGCAATACACGCAATATCCGCGGGGTCAATGCCTGTATCCTGCAGCAGTTTCCGGATTACACGGCAGTTGTCCTCCCACATTTCCAGCATGTCGCGTTCCACAAAATTCGGTTTGGGGATGATGGCCTTTGTACTGACAGACGCCATGCCAATCTCTTCCCCACGCGCAGTATAGAGCGCCGCTTTGGTCGCGGTCCCTCCGTTGTCGATGCCAAGGTAATATTTCATCTACACCCCTCCCATCCTGCGGTTTTTTAAAAAGCCAGGCGATTACGCCTTTAGATCACGCCCTTTTGCAGCACAATATTTGCGTAGCGCGCAGTCGTCCCTGTGGCCACCACCGCATAGGCGGATTCTGTTTCTTCATAAAACGCAAGCCGGTCAATCAGCAAAAATTCTGTGAACGCGCCTTCCTGGTCATGCTGCTTTATCAGCCTTTCGTACGTGCCCCAGATTTCCGGCACAGGTTCCGTGTTCAACGGGCGCATGAGGCTGACCGGATGTTTCACAAAGCTGTCCAGCGGAAAAAACCGCAGAATAGCATCCAAAATCTCCGGAATTTCCACTCCATCGGCACGAATAAGACGCTTCGCATGCGCCGCCGCTGGGAAATTGGCGTCCGCGATGACCAGCCTGTCGCTATGACCCATTTCCATCATGACCCTTATTAGCTCTGGTGAAATTGTCTTAGGAATTGAACGAAGCATCTTAACCCTCCTGTTGAATCGGAGTTACATGATTGATCAGTAAAATTGTCGCAAAATTAGAATAACGTTTTTCTGATAAAATACATCATAAAGCTGCCTTTCAAAAAAAGCAAGAGGAACTTTTTGTGCAGGTTTCACAGATATCAGCCACACAAATACCCAAAACATCGGTTTTTGTTTTGATCTCTTGCCAGCCTATAGGTCTTTCGTCTATAATTGTTAGGAGAAAAGCGTTTTTTTAGGAGAATAGTACATGGCGAGTATAAAAGATGTCGCAAAGCGGGCAGGAGTATCTATCTCCACCGTATCCAACGTACTCAATAAAAGCAAATACGTGAGTGATGAATTAAAGATTCGTGTAAACGTAGCCGTGCAAGAGCTTGGATACCAGGCCAACCCCATTGCACAGAACATGAAATTCAAGCATACAAAGACGGTGGGCATCATCACCGCCGATCTTTGCGGCTTGTTCTATCCGTATGTACTCAAAGGCATGTACGAAATCTTTTATAAAAAGGGGTACCAGGTCATCATCCTGGATTCGGACGGGTTGAATGACCGTCTGGGCAGCATTAAAAAATTGCGCGAAGGTATCCACCGGCTGATTTTGAACCGGGTAGACGGCATCGTATTCGCCTCCACCGTACCCGAAAGTATGGAAAAGGGCATTGCAGAAGACATCAACCGCATGGCCTCGGGCAAAAACAAAAAAGTCGGCTTGGTCTGCGTAGAGACCGATCTTTCCGGATACGGCATCGATTCGGTGTTCTCCAACTCTGTGGTGGGGGCCGAAAAGGCCGCCAGCCATCTGATTGATATGGGCTGTAAGCGCATTGGCCATATCACGGGCCCCATTTTTACTTCCGTGGCGCAGGACAGGCTGCGCGGTTACAAAAACATACTGGCCAAGCACTCACATCCGTATGATGAGGCCACTATGATAGCTGAAGGAAATTATACGCACAAAAGCGGCTATTCCGCCATGAAGCAACTGCTTGCAAAAATGCCGGATATTGACGGCGTGTTCGTCGCAAACGACCAGATGTCCGTGGGTGCGCTCAAAGCGCTCTGCGAAGCTGGGAAGCACGTGCCGCAGGATATCAAGCTGATCGGTTACGACGACGTCTTTATTGCAAGCGTCCTGGAACCGCCTCTTTCCACCATCCATATACGCAAAAATTATATGGGATCGAAGGCTGCGGAACTCCTGATCGAGCAAATCGAAAGAGGCAGCGAAACCCGCAAACCCGCAGCGGTCGAATTGGAATCCCGCCTTGTCGTTAGAAAATCCACTTCTATTCAAGCTCCCGAGGACTGGATTTTGGTCGATTGGTAATTCATATACCAGGTATTCAAAAAATCAATATAAAAACACGTTGACAGAAAAACGTTATTCTGATACGATGAGACCGTCAAACGAACCGTTCGTTTCGCCGCTCCGGCTTTTTAAGGACCTCAAAGAAGACTTTTTCGTAAAAACTCACCTTCATTCGTAATCCGCACAGTTTGCTTGTTTATTCAGGCTATTATCCAGATCATTGCAAAAGGAGATCAATATGGAAACCAAGACATTGTCCCAAATGGCTTTGGAACAGGGAAAAGGCGTATTTCGGCTTGCGCCCACGTGGGTACCCCGTTCTTTTTGCAGGCCCGGTAAGCGCATCAAGCTGCATCCGGACGATTACTACATACTGGGCGGAGCGCGCGGCGGCATTGACGAGCGCTGGTTTGCTTCCACCACCTGGGCGGAAAACGGCCCTCTGACTCCCCATGATGAGGGCCTAAGCTATATTGTTGTTGATCCGGAAGGCAAGAAAAAGGTTTTGCTGCGTGATGCCGTAGCCGTCATGGGCGCTGATATCATTGGCGATTTCCTCTATAAAAAATACGGCAAGTGGGCCATGTTCTCCAAGTTCTTCGATAACGCGGGCCCCCTGCCCCATCATATCCACCACCGGGACGCGCACGCCAAGAACGTCGGCGCGGACGGCAAGCCGGAAATGTACTTCTTTCCGTCTCAAATGAACAACCACGGCGGTGAATTTCCCTTCACTTTCTTTGGGCTCAACCCTGAGACCACCAAGGAACAGGTGCTTGACTCGCTCAAAAAATTCGCCAAGGGTGACAACAACATTCTCGGCCTGGCAAGGGCCTATAAGCTTGAGCTTGACACCGGCTGGGATGTTCCCCCGGGCGTTCTTCATGCGCCGGGCAGCCTGTGCACGTATGAGCCGCAGTTCGCTTCGGACGTGTACGCCATGTACCAATCCGTCTTATTGAACGGCCAAATCGTGGGCGAAGACTTGCTCTGGAAAAATACCCCCGCCGATAAACTAGGCGATTACGAATATCTCTTGAGCGTCATCGATTGGGAAATGAATATTGATCCGGACTTCCACAAGAACCACTACATGGCGCCCAAGCCCGTACGTAATATGGATGATATGCGTGCAGACGGCTACGTGGAAGAATGGATCTGCTATAAGTGTAAGGAAGTCTCCGCGACGCGGCTAAGGGTATTGCCCGGCCGCACCGTTACCATCAAGGACGGCGCGGCCTACGGCCTGATTTGCCTGCAGGGTCATGGAAAATTCGGCGTATGGGATATCGAATCCCCCGCGCTCATCCGCTATGGCGAGCTGACAAACGACGAATTCTTTGTTACCGATCAGGCAGCGCGCGAGGGCGTCACAATCGTGAACACGTCGTCCGAAGATGAGCTTGTGATTTTGAAGCACTTCTCTGAAAATCCCGACTTGGTCATCGACTGAATTTGCGGCTGACGACAGCCAAAGGAGGCGATTGCGTGGGAGATTGCATGGAAGAACAAAAGTACCTGCTGCAGGCCAAGGGCATCCATAAGGCATTTTTCGGCGTCCCCGTACTGGAGGATGTGGATTTTAGCCTTCAATCCGGAGAACTGCATGCGCTCATGGGAGAAAACGGCGCCGGCAAATCTACCCTGATGAAAATCATCATGGGCATTTATCAATGCGACGCAGGAGAAATTCTTCTAAGCGGCAAGCCTGTTACCATTAAGGACGCGAGGGATGCGCTCGACATGGGCATCTCCATGATCCATCAGGAACTCAACCCCATCATGGAGATGAGCGTTGCGGAAAATATATTTGTCGGACGCGAAACGCGCATTAAGGGCACGCCCTTTGTCGACAGGAAGGTTCTGCGCAACAATACGCTCGATCTGCTCAAAAAGTACCACATGGATACCAAGATTACGCCCTCCATGAAGATGAAGGAGCTCAACATTGCCCAGATTCAGATGATGGAGATCATTAAGGCGGTATCCTACAACGCAAAAGTACTCATCATGGACGAGCCGACGTCCTCCCTTTCCAACAACGAGGCGGATGAGTTGTTCCGGATCATCGGCCTGCTCAAGGATCAGGGCGTAGGCATCATCTACATTTCTCACCGCATGGATGAGGTTATCGCTTTGGCGGACCATATTTCCGTTCTGCGGGACGGAAATATGGTGGGCTGCGTTCCCCGTGAAGAAGTGGATCGCAATAAAATCATCAGCATGATGGTGGGGCGGGAACTGAGCGGCGGATATCCGGCCAACACCGCAAAAAAGGGCGAAGTGGTTTTGGAGGCAAAAGGGTTCAGCAGCGGAGGTATGTTTCAAGACATTTCTTTCTCGGTGCGCGCAGGCGAGATCCTTGGATTTGCCGGATTGGTCGGCGCGGGACGCAGCGAAGTCATGCGCGCGCTGGTGGGATATGACCGGCTCGATTCCGGCGAGCTGTATCTGGAAGGACAGAAGATTACAATCCATCATCCGCGCGATGCAAAGCGGCACCATATCGCCTTTGCCTCGGAAGACCGCAAATCCCTGGGGCTGGTGCTGTGCCGCAACATCAAAGAAAACATCTCGCTGCAGAATGCAGAACAGTATTCCCGGTTCGGGTTTATCAGCCGCCCCAAGGAACGTAAGGCCTGCGGTGAAATTGCCAATCAGGTTACCGTGAAGATGAACAGCCTTAGTGATATTACAGAAAACCTCTCCGGCGGCAACCAGCAGAAAGTGGTGCTTGCAAAGTGCCTGCTTGCAAAGCCCAAGGTACTCATATTTGATGAGCCCACCCGAGGAATTGATGTGGGCGCAAAAGCCGGTATTTACAAAATGATGGTGGAGCTTGCAAAGGAAGGAATTGCGATTATTATGATTTCTTCGGAAATGCCGGAGCTGATCGGCATGAGCGACCGAATCATTGTGATGGCAAACGGCGCCATCAAAGGCGAGTTCACGGAGCGGGCCAGTATGTCGCAGGAAGAAATTTTGAAATTGGCGCTAGGAGGAATCTAACATGGCGAAAAAGGGCATCCAAAACAGATCTGCAAACGATCTGTTCCGGAAATTCGGGTTATTGGTGGTCATCGTGCTGATGATTACCGTCATGGCCTTCGTCTCGCCGGTTTTCCTGACGTCCGGCAATATTATCAACATTTTAAGGCAGGTATCCCTCAACGGTATATTGGCCGTGGGTATGACGTTCGTCATACTGACCGGGGGGATCGATCTTTCGGTAGGTTCTCTGGTCGCAGTGAGCGGCGTGATTGCAGGCAGCCTGCTGCTTAAGGGGCAAAGCGCCTTTGCGGCAGTGACAGTAAGCGTGCTTGTGGCAGTCGCGTTCGGCCTCTTTAACGGCATTATGATCTCCTACTGTGGCCTGCCCCCTTTTATCGCGACACTTGCAGGGCAAACGATCGGACGTGGATTTGCGCTGGTATATTCGGACGGCAAGCCTTTCGCCATCTCCAATGCGGATTACCTTGCGATTGGCAAGGGAAGCTTTCTTAGCATCCCCATCCCGATCTGGATTTTGTTCTTTGTCTGCCTGATCGCGTTTATCACCCTGACGTTCACCACGTTCGGCCGCCATATCTACGCATTCGGCGGCAACCGCAACGCCACCAAGCTTTCCGGCGTGCGCACCAAGCGCGTGGAGGCCGCGGCCTATATCATTTCCGGCCTGTTGTCGGGCATCGTCGCCGTCATCCTCTCCGCGCGCATCAGCTCCGGCCAGCCCACCGCGGGCGAAGGCTATGAGCTCGACGCGATCGCGGCTGTCGCCATCGGCGGCACCAGTATGACGGGCGGCGTCGGAACACTCAATGGAACCATCATGGGATTTATTATTATTGGTATCCTAAGCAACTCTTTAACATTGCTCAATGTATCCTCCTTCTACCAGCAGATCGTAAAAGGCGTCATCATACTGGTAGCGGTGCTGTTGGACATGCGCGCAAAGAAGAAGTAGCAAAAGATATCAGTTGTAATAAACACGTAAATTAAGGAGGAATGAATGATGAAGAAAACCTGGTTGAGCCTGTTGCTCTGTACGCTCATGGTCGTATCCCTGTTCGCAGGCTGCGCGCCGGCCGCATCCGAACCCACACCCACGCAGGCCCCCGCCGCCGAGGCGCCCGCTACCGAAGCCCCTTCCGCCGAGGCGCCCGCTAAGGAAACCTATGTGATTGCCGCTCTGATGAAGCAGAATGCAGACACATTCGTTCAGAACATTTCCGATGCCATTACCGCACGCGCTGCGGAACTCGGCTCCGAAGTGACCCTTTTAATGCAGGACGCGGAAGGCGACATCAACAACCAGCTGGAGCAGGCTGAAGCCATGATTACCCAGAAGGTTGACGCCATCATCCTCAACGCTGTGGACGTGGAAGGCAGCGCGCCCATCGTGGATATGGCGATTGAAGCCGGTATCCCCATTATTGAGTGCAACACGCTCACCAACAACGCTGACAAGGCCACCTGCTATGTTGGTTCCGATGACGTTGACGCAGGCAAGATACAGGCGGACTTCCTCAAGACCGTGCTTGCCGAAGACGCCAAGGTTTGCTACATGATGGGGCCCATCGGCGTCTCCCCGCAGATCTACCGCAAGGAAGGCATCACGAAGTACCTGTTTGAAGGCAGCAAGATCGAAGTCCTCCAGGAGCAGACCGCGAACTGGAAACGTGAAGAAGCACTGGCGCTTGCTGAAAACTGGCTCACCACCTATCAGGATCTTGATGCGATCATCTGCCAGAACGATGACATGGCCATGGGCGCCCTCGAAGCAGTGGAAGCCGCTGGCCGTAAGGATCAGGTCATCGTAATCGGTATCGACGCCATCACCGATGCGCTCGAAGCCGTGAAATCGGGCAGGCTGGATGCGACCGTATTTCAGGATGCAGCAGGCCAAGGGTCTGGCTCCCTGGATGTAGCGCTCGAATGCGCGAAAACGAAGACCCTTGAGCGCGACGATATGATTATCCCCTTCCTGCTCGTCACCAAAGCTAACGTAGACCAGTTCATGTAAGCCTCGTTCAAAGCAGCCTGAACAAAACCGCCCTGCGCAGGGCGGTTTTCTTATACGCTTGTTCCGGCACTATTGCGCGTCTTGCGCGATATTCTCTGCCTGCGCCACAACCGGACGGCTTTTCCACAATGTAAGGGCCGTAACGCCCGCAAATACAAGAAGCGCAAAAGGTTTGCTGAACAGGAGCAGCGCCGCCAGCATCAGGATCAGCACGGCAACGCTAATCTTCAGCGCCTTGTTTTGGAAGTATAAAAATCCCGCCGCAAGGCCCAACAGCGCATTGCCGATAAAGAACGTGTTTGCAATGCCCACCATGCCTTCCACATCCAATATGCCCAGCAAAGCCGCTCCCATCACGGCGATATGAATGATTATGAGCGCAAATAGCGGCGCGTGCTTTTTCCCGAGTATAACAGGCAGCAGCCCGGCCTCGCTTCTTGCCCGGATTTGCCGGGCGACCGCCCCTACCACTGAAACAACGGTGCAGATGCACAGGCCTGCCGCAATGATGGAGAAAACGGGGTTTGCATAGCTTCCCATGACCGGAAACAGCAGCGGCTGGATGCGGATCTCCCCGACATGGGTTTGATAGTAGGTCTGCAGCGCAAATGTCGTGGCCATATACACGGCGATAATGGCTGTCAGGCTGATCTTCATGGCGCGCAATATGGTGCGCTCCGGATTGTGGACGTCCTCAATATAATTGCCGAGCACTTCCCAGCCGATAATGGCCCAGAAGATCAACAGCAGCGTGCTGCCGAGTTTTCCAGGTTCCGGCAGCCCCGAAGGCAACGCGGGCGCGGGCGAAGAAAGCAGCGTCACGATGCTCCCGCCGATCAAAAGCAGGGTCGTTGCCGTGGAAAGCAGCAGCACGAGCCGCCCCATGGCGGTAACGCCTGAAGCAATCAAGCCATAGCAAACAACAAGCACCAATGCCGCAACCATACTCTCGCTTACGCCCACGGGCAAAACGGCTTGCAAAAACCCTGCGGCAGTCTTTGAAACAGCTACCGGTCCAAAGCAAACCGCAGCCGTCAGATAGTTGGAGGAAAGCTCGCGCATGCGCCCCCCCAGCATCTGTCCCACCATCAGGCTCATGCCCTCGTTGCTTTTGGTCATGACCGTCATTTTCGCAAATACATAGGCAAACAGGCCGCCCAGCGCCATCATGATGCCCCAGGCCCAAATGGCGTGGTCGCCCAGCGCCGCATACGCAAGCGGCGGCAGAAACACGATGCCGGAACCCAATATCGGCCCGATCATCAGGCCGCTCACCGTCCATGTGTTGAGTTTCTTTTTCAAACAAACATCCCCTTCCAGAGTTCTAGGATAGGGGATATCGATGTATTTGTAAAATTGAAAATTTCTATATTGATTATTATAAATTTTGATGATATGCTGCAACAAAACAAATGGGGCGGATGCGGCATGGAATTGAGAAACCTCAAAGCGTTCAAAAAAGTAGCGGAATTAAATAGCTTCACAAAGGCGGCGCAGGAGCTTGGCTATGCGCAATCCACTTTGACCACCCAGATTCAGCAGATCGAAGCCTTCTATGGAAAGCCGGTGTTTGAACGGCTGGGAAAAGGCATACGCCTTACGTCCTTCGGCCAGCGGCTGTTGGAGCGCACGGACGCGCTGCTTGCACAATATGAGCAATTGCAGTCTTTAGACGACGCGGAGGCGGAGCCGCAGGGCAGCATCCGCGTCGGCGCGCCGGAATCGCTGATGATGTACCGCCTGTTCCCAATCATCAAGGAATATAAAACGCGCTACCCGCAGGTACAGATCGCCATCATCAACGATCATTGCCATGATCTGCGCGTACGCCTCTTGGCGGGGGATCTCGATATCAGTTTCCTGCTGCAGCCCGATTATACGTACAGCAATCTACAGACCATCCTGTTAAAAGAAGAAGCGCTTTGCCTTGTCGCCCCCGCCTCCTATGAAGGGGAGGATTTTCTTCCCGATCAGACGCATATGGTGCTGTATACGGAAAAAGAATGCACCTACCGGCAGGCGTTTGACGCATACCTCAAGAGCAACAACTATTATCCCTATAATGTGCTGGAGACCCAGAGCGTGGAGGCGATCAAAAAATTCATCCGCAACGGCCTTGGGGTTTCCTACCTCCCTCAATATGCTGTACAGGAGGAAGCGGCGCAGGGGCTCCTGCGCATCAAGCCCTATGCGACGGACTTGAAGCTCTTTACGCAACTTGCCTACCACAAGAACAAGTGGTTCAACCCGGCCTTAGAGCGCTTTATGACGCTGTGTAAGGAACGTCGTTTGGAGTGGGAGTAAGTGGTCATTTCCCCGACAATAATTTCTTCCACTTCCTCTGCCGGTGGCGGAAGAACAGCCTGCCCCATAAACATACGATACCGGTCATAAAGCCCGCGCCGATCGTCACTTCATCCGTGTAATAAACGGTTCCTTTCTCCCGGGGAACGAGCGAAATGCTGTGGTTCCAGACAGGAATGCCCTTGCTGCTTTCCTCCGTATCCACGCTGTATGCGGCCCGGTCGAACCGGCGCATATAGATCGTATGAATGCCAAGCGGCACAAAACCAAATAGGTACAGCCTGAACTGCGTTGTCTCTCCCTCCTTAAAAATAAGCGCTTTGCTCCGGCCCACGGGGGTAAACGTTGCATAGGGTGCAGCGATATACTGTAGCGTTTCCACCCGCGTGAGCAGGCTCCATATCCGGTCCGCCGCGGCGGGCAGTATAGATGAAACCGAAATTGTCCTGGTTCGTGCCATGTCGTTCCTCCATTATGTTGATGCTATGCGGATCAGCGCCCTGCTGTCCATAAAATGGCGGTACTTTTCCAAATCCCGCGGCGAGAAGGGCGCACCATGGGACGGATAGATCCTTGCTGGGCGGCAGGAAAGCATCTTATCCCAGGAACGGCCGAATTCCCCGGCATCCTCCATCCAGATGGTATGCCGCTTTGGGCTGATGACGGCGTTCATGGCGGCGTCCCCGCAGAACAGCTCCCCCGTTTCCTCCAGCAGCAGGCCGATCGAATCCTTGGTGTGTCCGGCCAGGAACAACATGCGGATGGGCAGCCCCATCGCCTTGAATACCTGATTCTCCTCGCTTGAAACAAATATTGCGCGATCTCCGAGCCGCACCGGCGGGAACGAAAATTCCTTTTTGAATACGCCAAAGAGCGCCGCCGCGTGGGAAGAATATCCGGCTCCCGGCGGATCACAACTTGCCCCCGCCTCCAGCGCCGGAACGCCCGCAGGATGCAGGATGACCTTTGCGGAAGTCTTCTCCAGCAGGGCGCTTAAAAAGCCCGCGTGGTCGTCATGCGCGTGCGTGAGGAATATGTATTGCAGTTCCTCAAGCCTTGCAAGCCGTTGGAACCGCTGCAGGAACGCAGTCTCCCCGCCGGGGTACCCGGTATCGATCGCGATATAGCCGATGGGGGTTTGCAGCAAGTAGTTTTTGACGATATAATTCCCGATGTTGTGGATACGGATTTCCATAACGTCTACTCCTTCTTTTGACTCGTTCGCAAATCCTGATCCTACTGTCTTCTTGCAATCAGCTCGATCTCCACGCGCGCATTGAGCGGCAGGCTCGCTACTCCGATTGTCGTGCGGGCGGGATACGGCTCCTGGAACTGCTCGCTGTAGACTGCGTTCATGGCCGGAAAATCCGCCATATCGGTCAGGTAGACGTTCACCTTCTGCACGTCATCCGGCGTCAGTCCCGCCGCTTCCAGCACGCCGAACAGATTTGTAAAGCTCTGCTGCGTCTGCCGGGCGATATCTCCCTCCACCAATTTGCCTGTGGCCGGGTCGATGGGCTTCTGGCCGGAAAGGAACAATAAACCGTCCGAGTCAATGCCGTGGGAATAGGGCCCGATTGCGGACGCCTTTTTTGATACGATTGCTTTGCGCGGCATATGGCGCGCCTCCCTTTAAGCAGATTTAATATTACAAATCCTTATCCAGCGTATCCATTGTTTGGAAATCAAAATTATAAGTATCATACCACGATCTTCGTTGAAAAGTACAGACCATGCAACATTGCGTTGTTGCATGCATACAAAGGCAGACGCCTTTCAGACGTCTGCCTTCCATTCAAATTTATTTCTTGGCGTGTTGACTGCTACACCATGCCCTGCGCGATCATCGCTTCCGCTACTTTTTTAAAGCCCGCGATGTTTGCGCCCGCCACAAGATTATAGCCCAGGCCATATTCCGCGGCGGCCTGCATGGAACTGTCATGTATGCTCTTCATGATGGTTTTCAGTCTCGCATCCACCTCTTCCTCGCTCCAGCCCATGCGCATGGAATTCTGGCTCATTTCCAAAGCTGAGGTGGCGACGCCGCCCGCGTTGACGGCCTTGCTTGGCGCCACAATCATGCCCGGCTGCTTCAACAGGAAATTAAGCGCCTCGTTGGTGGTGGGCATGTTGGAAACCTCAATATAATACTTCACGCCGTTTTTGACGATATGCTCGGCATCCGCAAGGTGCACCTCGTTCTGCGTGGCGCAAGGCATCACAACGTCCACAGGCACATGCCACGGCTTTTCCCCTTTGTGGAACGGAAGCCCGAATTGTGTGGCGTAGTCCTCCACCCTGTCCCTGCCGGAATTGCGCATGGTCACAAGATAGGCGATCTTTTCGGGCGTGTTCACGCCATCCGGATCATATACGTAACCGTCCGGCCCCGAAATGGTCACAACCTTGCCGCCTAGTTCGGTTACCTTGCGCGCGACGCCCCAGGTTACATTGCCAAAGCCGGAAAGCGCAAACGTCTTCCCCGCAATGCTGTCATTTTCATGGCGGAACACCTCAGAGACGTAATACACCGCGCCAAACCCGGTTGCTTCCGGACGGATGAGGCTGCCGCCAAAAGACATCCCCTTGCCCGTCAGCACGCCCGGCTCATAGCAGCCGCGGATGCGCTTATACTGCCCAAACAGGTAGCCGATCTCCCGCGCTCCCACGCCGATATCGCCTGCGGGGACGTCCACATCCGGCCCGATATGCCGGTACAGCTCCGTCATAAACGCCTGGCAGAAGCGCATGATCTCGGCATCGGATTTCCCGCGCGGGTCAAAATCCGATCCACCCTTGCCGCCGCCGATGGGTAATGTGGTGAGGCTGTTTTTGAATGTCTGCTCAAAGCCAAGGAACTTCATAATGGAAAGGTTCACGCTGGGATGGAAGCGCAGGCCGCCTTTATAGGGCCCAATCGCGCTATTGAACTGCACGCGGTACCCGCGGTTGACGCGCGTTTGCCCGCTGTCGTCCACCCACACCACGCGGAACTCGATGGTACGTTCCGGTTCCACCATCCGCTCCAATAACGCCATCTTTTGATACTCGGGATGCTTTTCGATGACCACCTGGAGAGAGCTTAGGACTTCCTCTACCGTTTGCAGGAATTCAGGTTCGTTGACATCGCGTTGTTTAACCCGCTCGATGACTTCCTGAATATAGGTGTTCATATGCCAATCCTCCGTTAGAATGTCGCCGTCCTTCACCCTCGAATACGGCGCATACGATGTGCATCTTTATCATAAGGCCCACCATATCCATCTGTCAATCAACGGCCTTCAAAACGGACCTTTTCCTGCAATTCTATATTATTTCCTGCATGGGGGTATCAACGCCTGAATACTGTCATTTTCTGGGCCAGTTAAGATGGATGCTTGAACCTATTTCCCTCCTTCTGATGAAATCGTTCCTGCAAATGCATGATTTCCTGCGAAAAATAGCAGGACGCGGCCGTGGATCATGACTATAGCCGAACGTTCTATTCGGCCTGGAATACCATATCCCCTGACTTGACAATGTTCACTATGCCGTCCGCATCATAATATGCGATGAATTCCATGCCATCATCCAATTGATAGATATCACCCCAAAATCCCGATAGCGTGCCGTCCGGTTCGCCAAACAGTTCATGGATCTGTTCAACGGAAAAGCCCAGAAGCTTTTCCAAATCTTCAGGTGTGGATGTGGCATCGGCCTGAGAGAGAGACGCGTTTGCCAACCGGTTGAGCTCTTCGCAGGGTTCGTACTTGGTTCGATACCCTTGGCCATCGAGTATGACAAACGGATTGTAAGCGGCTACCTCCGTCCTCTCCCCTGACTTCATGATGAGCGCAAACGCTGCATATTGCCCGTTATACTCCCTCCATTCGTCGCTTTTTTCATATATAACGACCTGCCTGAGGGCGCCTACGATCTCCTGCACTTGTTCCTGCTCCGTAATCTGTCTGGTAACATCCGGCGGGCGCACAGTAAGCTCTATGGATGCTACTTCTTCCGCGCGCAGGTTTTTGAACGGCCGGGAACCAACAAGCATTGGAACAATCAATACTCCCGCCAACACGACAACGGCGGCGACGCAGACCAACAATACGGATTTTTTACGCACAGTATTTCACCTCTTTGCTATGAGACGTTTCTACAGTACAGTTCGTTCCGCTTTCCAGTATCAATCATAAGAATGGAGCCTTCCGCAAACGCGGAAGGCTCCTGATTACCATTGATTTGGAATTATTCGTCCTTGCCTTTACCAATCTGCAGCAGGCCGTTCAATAGGATGCCGAACAGGGAAGCCGTGGCAATGGCGGGAACCTGCACGCCGAAAATGGGAATCATGCCATTGGGGAAGCCGTAGTGGCCGCCCAGGCCGATGACCAGTATGGTAGCGATGACGGCAAGGTTGCGCGCGGAGAACATATCCACCTTGCGGTTGATCATGATGGCCACGCCCTGCGCGCCGATGACGCCGAACAGGTAGATGCAAGCGCCATTGATGACGGCGGAGGGGATGGTGTTGATGGCGTTGGAGATGGGCGCGATAAAGGAAATCGCCATCGCGAGCACCGCCGCTGCACCCAGCACCCAGGCGGAGAAGTTCTTGGTGATGGCCATGGTGGAGAGGTTCTCGCCATAGTTGGTCCCGGCGGGGCCGCCAAAGAGAGAGGATACGATATCGCCCACGCCGTCGCCAATGAGGTTCAGGCCGAGCTTGCCCGCGATATCCCGCTTGGGTCTGCCCATTTTTTGAGCCAGGTCGTTGACATAAATATCAAGCTGGAACAGGTGCGCGGTCGATTCGGGTATGGTCGCAATCGCGATGGGCATGATGGCGAACAGCGCCGTCAGATTGGGGACAGGCAGGGTAAAGTGCGGAACCTGTATGACAGTACCCGTAAACACTTTGCTAAAATCCACAAGACCCATGGGGATTGCCGCAAGATAACCGACCAATATGCCAAAGAGTATGGAAAGCTGGCCGCCGACGCCTTTTAAGTAAACCGAGAACAGGATGGTCGCCAGCAGCGTGATGAGCGCAGCCGCCCATGCAATGCTGGAGGTGGCGCCCGTGGCGGCGTTAAACGCGCCCGCGTTGGTGATGGCCGTGCCCGCAAGCGAAATACCGATGACCATCGCAATGGGGCCTGTCACGGTGGGGGGCAATACCTTTTCTATTTTTTCAATGCCGAAACGGTTTACGATAAGACCGGCGAGAATGGAGACCAAACCTGAACATATAATGCCGAACTGTGCCTGAGAGATGAGAATGTCTTCCGCGGGAACGCCGAACTGTGCGCCTGTAATGCCGACGATTGCTGCGATATAGGAAAAACTGGAGCCATAGTAGAGAGGGATTTTCCCTTTGGTGATGAGCAGGAAGCAGATCGTCGCAAAACCGCTTGCGAATATGGTGGTGGAAACATGGAAGCCGGTAAGCAGTGCGACGAGTACGGTCGCCGGGAACATGACAAGAATCTGCTGGAGTGCAAAGAAAATCAGTTTGCCCGTGCTTGGCTTATCCTCCGGCAGATAACCGAGGACAGTCTTTGGTTTTTCCATTTGTATTCTCCTCTCAAATTTCATATGTTTCAGCGTTCAGCACGCATGCAACCACATAGAAACGTGACTGGGCAGTCGGGACATTGCCGTCCCTTGACCTCGCGTAAGTATACCAAAAAGGCGAATGGGTTTTCAATGCCCAATTTCAAAAATTATAGAATTTATTTTTACCCATGTCGTTTATTGTTCAGTACATATAAAACAGAATTTGGATGCTTCCCAATAATGTTCCCATATTCTGCGCCCCTTCGGTTTCCCTATGCAGTAATATGCATAATACTAATCCCGTTTTAAAAGCACGATTCGTATTGTGAAGCAGGAGCGGCGAGGGCGAGGGCGGATTCATGCCGCCACTCGACGAATAAAGCGTCAGCATTTTGTTTAGAACAGCATAAAGAAAGCCGCCCTGTAAAAAGGCGGCAAAACTTTTGGGATTACATTATATGAGCTCCAGGACGACCATTTCGGCGGCGTCACCGCGGCGGGGCCCGAGCTTGAGGATGCGGGTGTAACCGCCGCGTCCCACTTCACGGCTGCGCTTGTCATACTTGGGCGCGAGCTCACGGAACAGTTTTTCCACAACGGGATGGGCCTTATCCGCGGTGCGCTCCTTGTATTCGGACTTGCTTTCCTTCTTGGACTTGAATTCCGGCACATCATAGAGATACGCCATGATCTGCCTTCTTGCGTGCAGCTTGCTCGCTTTGTCGTTGTGGACGTCCCGCTCAATGATCTGCTCTTTGTCGTTGCGGGATTCCTTCTTCACGGTTTCGCTGTTCTGATATTCGTTGACGGCGAGCGTGATCAGCTTCTCGGCGATGGGGCGCACTTCCTTTGCACGGGTCTCAGTGGTAATGATTTTGCCATTCCAGATGAGCGCCGTGGTGAGGTTGCGCAGCATAGCGACGCGCTGATCCGTAGCCATATTCAGCTTGCGGTTGGCCATAATGCTTTCCTCCTAGTTACTGTTTAGTCTTCGCTGTTGCGGAGCGTCAGCCCCAATGCGAGCAGCTTTTGCTGCACTTCTTCCAGGGATTTGCGCCCGAGGTTCCTTACCTTCATCATTTCCTCTTCGTTGCGCTGCACCAGCTCGTCAACCGTGTTGATGCCCGCGCGCTTGAGGCAGTTGTAGGAACGTACGGAAAGATCCAGTTCCTCTATGGTCATCTCCAGGATCTTTTCTTTCTTGTCTTCCTCCTTCTCCACCATGATGACTTCGCCCGGGATATGGTCCGTCAAATTGGTAAAGAGCGAAAGGTGCTCGGTCAGAATCTTGGCGGCGCGGCTGACGGCTTCGTCCGGTTCGATGCTGCCGGAGGTCCAGACCTCCAGGGTGAGCTTGTCGAAGTCCGTAGAGGAGCCGACGCGCGTATCTTCAACATAGAAGTTGACCTTTTCAATGGGCGTATAGATGCTGTCCACCGCGATCTCGCCAATCGACATGCCGACGCGCTTATTTTTGTCCGCCGATACATAGCCGCGGCCATGATCGAGCATAATTTCCATATGGAGACGCGCGTTCTTATCGAGTGTGGCGATATGCAGCTCGGGGTTGATGATCTCCACATCCGAATCCGGCAGGATATCGCCAGCAGTGACCTCGCCTTCGCCGCTAGAATCGATCACAACCTTCTTGGGCTCGCTGCCATGCAGGCGTACGCAAAGCTCCTTGAGGTTGAGGATGATTTCGGTGACGTCTTCCTTCACGCCCTCCACAGTGGAGAACTCATGCAGCACGCCGTCGATTTTGACGGAGGTAACCGCAACGCCGGGCAACGAGGAAAGCAGGACTCTCC
Source organism: Bacillota bacterium (assembly GCA_023455425.1). Classification (GTDB taxonomy): domain Bacteria; phylum Bacillota; class Clostridia; order Christensenellales; family CAG-138; genus JAEYLA01. The sequence continues at coordinate 52,644 of JAEYCM010000035.1, forward strand.
TCAAGGAGTTCCCCAGCGTCGTGCCAAAACCGCGCTCAAGCGGCTCCACGACAAACTTGCCGTAGCCCATCCTCTTTTCAACGCACTCTATTTTGGGTCTTTCGATCTCAATCATGTTTTCCCTCCTTATTGGGCCTGCGCAATCCACGCATTCTGTAAATCGTTTGAGCGCCGCCCGCACGTCCTAAGGTCAACAAAGATACTTAGGGGCGTTGCCGCCCCTATGACGGATCTAAAGGTCAGACGCTTATCTGGAGTAGAACTCAACGATCAAATGCTCCTCTATCGTGAGGTCGATATCGTCGCGCTGCGGAAGCGCAACAACCTTACCCGTGAGCGTCTCCGCATTCATATCCAGCCACTTGGGGATGGGCTTGCCTGCGCCCTGTTCGCGTAGCGCCTTGAATACGGGAACATCGCGGGAGGATTCGCGCACGGTGATCACATCGCCAACCTTGATGAGGTAGGACGGAATATCGACCTTGTTGCCGTTGACGCGAATGTGACCGTGCAGAACGATCTGTCGGGCCATCGCGCGGCTTTCGCCCAAGCCCAGACGGTAGGCCACGTTATCGAGCCTGCGCTCCAAAAGACCGAGCATGTTTTCGCCGGTAACGCCGCGCATGTTAGAGGCCATATCAAAGTATTTCCTGAATTGGGATTCCAATACACCGTAGGCGCGGCGGCACTTCTGCTTCTCGCGGAGCTGAACGCCGTATTCCGACTGCTTGCGGGTACGGGCCTGGCCGTGCTGGCCTGGCGGGGTGTGGCGCTTGGTAACGGCGCACTTTGCGCCGTAGCAGCGGTCACCCTTCAAAAACAGCTTGAGTCCTTCGCGGCGGCAAAGCCTGCAAACGGAATCTGTATATCTTGCCATAGTTAAACTGCCTCCTTACACTCTTCTGCGCTTGGGCGGACGGCAGCCATTGTGCGGGATGGGCGTCACGTCCTTGATCATGTTCACTTCAAGCCCTGCAGCCTGCAGCGCGCGGATCGCGGCTTCACGGCCGGAACCGGGGCCCTTGACATAGACTTCCACGGTATGGAGGCCATGCTCCATAGCGGCCTTCGCTGCGGTTTCCGCTGCCATCTGCGCCGCATAGGGCGTGGATTTGCGGGAACCCCGGAAGCCCAAACCGCCTGCGGAAGCCCAGGAAATGGCGTTGCCCTGCGTATCCGTGATGGTAACCATGGTGTTGTTGAAGGAGGAACGGATATGCGCGGCACCGCGTTCGATGTTCTTCCTCTCGCGGCGCTTGCGCGAAGCGGTCTTTTTGATCTTTGTAGATGCTTTTGCTGCCATGTTCGCTTTTCCTCCTTACTTCTTCTTGCCGCCCATCGTACGCTTGGGACCCTTGCGCGTACGGGCGTTCTGCTTGGTGCTCTGCCCGCGGACGGGAAGGCCTTTGCGATGACGAACGCCGCGGTAGCAGCCGATCTCGATGAGGCGCTTGATGTTCATGGAGACTTCGCGGCGAAGGTCGCCCTCCACCTTGACATTGTGGTCGATGTACTCTCTGAGTTTGTTTACATCGGCTTCGGAAAGATCGCGCACGCGGATATCGGGATCCACGCCGCACGCGGCAATGATATTGGACGCGGTCTTGCGGCCGATGCCATAGATATAGGTCAGGCCAATCTCCACGCGCTTGTCTCTGGGCAAGTCTACACCAGAAATACGTGCCATATGGGTGTTACACCTCCTGAAAAAATAGCTCTTTTACGTTTTTTGTATCACTCCCGCCGGATTGCGCGGATGCAAGCCGCGCCAGCCGCACCGAACGGGTTCTTTTCCTGTTGAACCATAGCCAAATCATGGCCGGTTCATACTTCCGGGCTGTTTTGGAGGCTTGCAATCGTCAAATTTGACGACCCGCGCCAAATTTGACAGTCTTGCACGGCCGCCGCCCGGAAAACGTCTTTTGACGTTTTAGGCAGCCGTGTGCAGCCCCCGCAGCTCCTTGCAGATGCTACCTTGGCATCTGCAGGTGCGCCTTAGCCTTGCTTCTGCTTGTGCTTGGGGTTCTCGCAGATAATCATCACGCGGCCTTTGCGCTTGATGATCTTGCATTTCTCGCAAATCGGCTTCACCGAAGGCCTGACTTTCATAGTTCGTGTTCCTCCTTAAACTTGTGCTCACATCAGTTTTTTGCGCGCCAGGTAATTCTTCCGCGCGTGAGATCGTAGGGGGAAAGCTCCACCGTGACCTTGTCGCCGGGCAATATACGGATGAAGTTCATCCGCAGCTTGCCGGAGATATGCGCGAGTATCTTATGCCCGTTCTGCAACTCGACCTCAAACATGGCGTTCGGGAACGAGTCGGAAACGACGCCTTCTACTTCAATAACATCCTGTTTAGACAAGCTATCCCTCCTAACGCTTTCTTACTCAAGTCCGTATCCCAGGGATGCAATGCTTTTGCGTATCTGCGCATCCTGCACAGTCTCGCCCTGCATCAGTTTGCCGCGTATGTCTTCCGCCGTGGAGGGCTCGAGGCGTACGTGCCTGAGTTTCTTTTTCTTGGGGCGGTCCATTTTGCGCAAGTCTCCATCGGCAAGCAGCACATATCCTTCCCCGGAAAGACCCACAACCAGAAACGCACGTCTTCTGTCCCTTCCGGCTGTGCTTACCGCCACGCGGCCCAGTAACTCCACGCCGCTTTGGTTCATGTCTCCTCCACTTCCGGGCCGTGCTCCTCCTGTGTGAGTGTCAAAAGCTCAGGCGCGCCGTCCGTAATGGCGATGGTATTCTCGTAGTGCGCGCTCGGGCGTTTGTCCTGGGTGACAACGGTCCAACCGTCTGCAAGCACATGAACGCGGGCTGTGCCAAGATTGATCATGGGTTCGATCGCAAGCGTCATGCCGGGCTTTAAGCGGATGCCGTGACCGGGGCTGCCGTAGTTGGGCACATCCGGCGCTTCGTGCATTTGCCTGCCGATGCCGTGGCCCACAAGCTCCCGCACAACGCCGTACCCATGGGCTTCCGCATGGGCCTGTATTGCCGCGGAAATATCGCCCAGCCGGTTGTTTGCCCGCGCCATTTTGAGCCCTTCATAGAAGCACGCCCTGGTGACGCGCACAAGCTTCTCTACCTCCGGCGCAACCGTTCCTACAAAGAACGTACGCGCCGCGTCCCCATGCCAGCCCTGAAGATAAGCGCCGACATCAATGCTGACGATATCTCCATTTACAAGCGTCCGCCCGCCGGGAATACCATGAACAACCTGTTCGTTGACGGAAGCGCAGATGCTTTTGGGATAGCCTCTGTAGTTGAGAAAGGACGCCGTGGCGCCGCGGCTTTTGATAATCTCCACCGCCGCCTGATCCAGTTCCAGCGTGGAAACGCCCGGCCTGACCAAAGTCTTCATGGCCAGCAGCACTTCTTCCACGATGCGCCCCGCCTTGCGCATGCTTTCTATTTCAGCGGGTGTCTTGATCGTCATGGCCATCAACCCAACAGCGATGCGATATCCGCATCCACTTCCGCCGGGGTACGGTCGCCGTTTATGGTATGGAGCAGGTCCCTTTCCCTGTAATAGGCAATGAGCGGCTCCGTTTGCGCCTCGTACACCCTTAGTCGGTTTTCCACCGTTTCCGCCTTGTCGTCGTCCCTTTGGTAGAGCTTGCCGCCGCAATCCCGGCAGCCGCAGCCCGGGTAGGTGGAGATGTGGTGGACCGCGCCGCAATCCGGGCAGACGCGCCGCCCGCTGATGCGGGAGACCAGACGTTCAAAAGGAACTTCGAGGTTGATGACATAGTCAATCTCCGTCAGTTCATTCAGTGCGTCAGCCTGTGCCACGGTGCGGGGAAATCCGTCCAGCAAAAAGCCATTTTTGCAATCTTCACGGGCAAGCCGGAGCCTGACCATGTCAATGATGACAGAGTCCGGCACCAGCTCCCCCTTGTCGATATAGCTTTGGGCGCTGATCCCCAGCGGCGTTTTCGCTTTGCGCTCCGCGCGCAGCATATCCCCGGTGGAGATATGCGCAATATTGTAACGCTTGCAGACGAGCGCTGCCTGCGTACCCTTGCCTGCGCCCGGAGGCCCCAGGAATATCAGCTTCATGCTCTACTCCTTCCCTTAACTGAGGAAGCCCTTGTAGTGCCGCATGAGCATCTGGTTCTGCAGCTGATCCATCGTTTCAATCGCCACGCTGACCATAATCAGCACGCTGGTCGGGCCAAAGGGCGACCGGATACCGAAGATGTGCAGCACGACGTTCGGAATGATGGCAATGATCATAAGGAACACTGCGCCAAAGAACGTCAGCCTGCTGCTGATACGGGAGAGGTAATCGCTCGTCGGCTTGCCGGGGCGGATACCCGGGATGAAACCGCCGTTTTGCTGCAGGTTCTTGCTCATTTCAATGGGGTTGAAGGAGATCGTGGTGTAGAAGTACGCAAAGCCCAGTATGAGCAGCGCGTAGAACACGTAGTAAACCGCGGTTCCAGTACCCATGTAAGTTCTCCAGAACACGGAGAACGGCGCCTGCCAGGTAGTATCCACGATCTGGATGACCATGGTCGGGAACTGCGTGATGGTGAGCGCGAATATGAGCGGCATAACGCCGTTCGCGTTCGGCTTCATGGGAATGTGGGTGGACTGGCCGCCATAGAGCTTACGGCCCACTACGCGCTTGGCGTACTGCACCGGCACGCGGCGCACGCCTTCATTCACAAACACCACCAGCAGGATGATCGCCGCGATCAGTACCAGCACCAGCGGAACCAGCCAGGGAGAATACACAATGCCGACCTGCGGCGCGTAGCTGATGATGGTGGTGGGGATCTGAGACACGATGGAGGAGAAAATCAGTATGGAAATACCATTGCCGATTCCCAAATCCGTAATGCGCTCGCCCAGCCACATCAGGAAGCAGGTGCCCGCCGTCGCGACGATGCCGATCGTCATGTAGGTAAAGAAATTCGGGTTGTACACCGCGCCGGAACCGAGGCTCACGATGATACCAACGGACTGAACCAGCGCCAGGCCAACGCCCACGAACCTTGTGGCCTGCTGCAGTTTCTTGCGGCCATCCTCTTCCTTCGCCAGGCGCTCAAGCGCCGGGATCGCGATCTGAAGCAGCTGCACGATAATGGAGGCCGTAATGTAGGGCGAAATGCCCATTGCGAATATGGTGAAATTCGCAAAACTGCCGCCGGAAAGCAAGTTCAAAAAGCCTAACGCATCGTAGCTTGCCATCTGTTGGGCAATAAAGCCTGCATTCACGCCCGGGATGGGAATAAAGCAGCCCACGCGGTAGATCACGATGAGCACAAGGGTCATCATGAGCTTGTTGCGAATTTCAGGGACTTTGAACGCGTTGACCAGCGTCTTGAACATTACTCAATCACCTCAACACTTCCGCCTTTGGCCTCGATCGCTGTCTTAGCCGTCTCGGAGAATTTCGCCGCTTTTACGGTAAGCTTCTTAGAAAGCTCGCCGCGTCCCAGAACCTTGAGGCCGTCCTTTTCGATCTTGCTGATCATGCCCAACTGCTTGAGCGCTTCAGCGGTGACCACGGTGTCATTCTCCAACCTGTCCAGGTCGGATATGTTGATGATCGTATACTCTTTTGCGAAGATGTTGGTGAAGCCACGCTTGGGCAAACGGCGCGCCAGCGGCATCTGGCCGCCTTCAAAACCGTTCTTCTTGCTGCCGCTGCGGGCCTTCTGGCCCTTGTGGCCCTTTGCGGAGGTCTTGCCCATGCCGGAACCGGTACCGCGGCCTACGCGCTTTTTCGCCTTTGTAGAGCCGGCGGCGGGCTGTAGCTCATGCAGTTTCATGGTATCCCCTCCTTATACTTCTTCCACCTTGATCAGGTGTTTTACCTTAAAGATTTTTCCCCTGGTGCAGTCGTTGTCCGGCTGCACGGTGACGCTGTTGATTTTACGAAGCCCCAGCGACTCGACAGTCGCTTTCTGATCCTTGAGGGCGCCGATGGTGCTCTTTACGAGCGTGATTTTCAGGTTAGCCATGTTACGCTCCTTTCTGGATCAGTCGAGGATCTCGGATACCGTCTTGCCACGCAAGCGTGCAATCTGCTCCACGGTCCGAAGCTGCTTGAGGCCGTCCAAGGTGGCCTTCACGCAGTTTGCGGGGTTGTTGGAGCCATAGCTCTTGGTGCGGATATCCTTGATGCCTGCCATTTCAAGAACGGCACGGGCGGGACCGCCCGCGATAACGCCGGTACCCTCTTCAGCGGGGAGCATGCGGACATGCCCTTTTGAGAAACGGCCTTCGACCTGGTGCGGGATGGTGGTGCCCACGAGAGGCACGTCGATCATATGACGCTTGGCATCTTCGATGCCCTTGCGTACGGCTTCCGGAATTTCAGCAGCCTTGCCCATGCCGATGCCCACTTTGCCGTTTTCATTGCCGACAACCATGAGCGCGGAGAACCGGAAGTTACGGCCGCCTTTAACGACCTTGGCTACGCGGTTGATGGAGACCAGGCGTTCCTTAAACTCGGGAGCTTCCTGCTCGAATCTTCTGTTCTGCATCGTCTTTCCCTCCTTAGAAGTCCAGCCCGGCCTTGCGGGCGCCTTCGGCCACAGCCGCTACACGGCCTGTGTACAGATAGCCGCCGCGGTCGAACACGACCTTGGTGACGCCCTTTTCCAGAGCGCGCTTCCCGATGAGTTCGCCTACGAGCATAGCTGCTTCCTTTTTGCTTTTGTCGGCAAGCTGGGACTTGATGGACGCATCCAGTGTGGAAGCGGCGACCAGCGTGTTGCCGACTTTATCGTTGATAACCTGTGCGTAGATGTGGTTCAGGCTGCGGTATACGTTGAGCCTGGGCCTCTCCTCGGTACCAATGAGGTGGTTTCGGGAGCGGTCATGGCGCGCCTTGCGCACAGCATTTTTATCGATCTTCGAAATCATACTACCTTGTCACTCCTTCCTTGGTTACTTCTTACCCGTCTTGCCTTCCTTGCGGAGCACGACCTCGTTATCGTACTTGATGCCCTTGCCCTTGTACGGTTCGGGCTCACGCACCGCACGGATGTTGGCGGCCAACTGGCCAACCAGCTGCTTGTCGATGCCGGACACCACAATCTTGTTGGGTGCGGGGACATCAAACTGGATACCGGCGGGCTCGATGAACTCAACAGGATGGGAGTAACCAACGTTGAGCACAAGCTTGTTGCCCTGCTTCTGCGCCCTGTAGCCTACGCCGACGATGTCAAGGTTCTTCGTGTATCCCTTGGTTACGCCGACGACCATGTTGTTGATGAGCGTGCGGGAGAGGCCATGCAGCGCGCGGTGGCGCTTTTCATCGGTGGGGCGCTTAACGGTCAGCACGCCGCTCTCCTGCTCAATAATCATTTCCTTGGAGATCTTTTCGCTCAACTGCCCCTTGGGGCCCTTCACAGTGACGGTGTTATCCCCACCGACCGTGATTGTCACTCCGTCCAGAATAGTAACCGGAAGTTTTCCGATACGCGACATTTCTTACACCTCCTGTGTTGATGCTTTCTTACCAGACATAAGCGAGGACTTCGCCGCCGACCGAATGCTTGCGCGCTTCCTTGTCGGTCATCACACCCTTGGGGGTGGAAACGATGGCGATGCCTAAGCCGCCCAATACCTTGGGCATTTCATCCTTGCGGGCATATACGCGCAGGCCGGGACGGCTGATGCGCTTGATGCCGACGATGACGCGCTGCTTGTTGGGGCCGTACTTGAGCTGGATGCGGATGGTCTTTTGGACGCCGTTCTCAAGAAGCTCGTACCCTTTGATGTAGCCTTCGCTCAAAAGAATCTGCGCGATGGCTTTCTTGATCGTCGAGGCGGGCACGTCCACGGTTTCGTGCTTTACCACCAAGGCGTTGCGGATACGTGTGAGCATATCTGCGATGGGATCGGTCATGTTCATTCCCTCCTTTTACCAGCTTGCCTTGCGCACGCCGGGGATTTCGCCCTTGTACGCCAAGTTACGGAAGCAAATGCGGCAGATGCCATACTTTCTGAGCACCGAGTGCGGCCTGCCGCAGATGCGGCAGCGGGTGTACGCGCGGGTGCTGAACTTGGGCTCAGCCTGCTGCTTGTTGATCATGCTTTTCTTTGCCACGTTGTTTCCTCCTTATCAGCCCTGGATGAAGGGCATGCCCATGAGGCTCAAGAGCTCCTTGGCTTCCTCGTCGCTCTTCGCGGTGGTCA
>JAEYCM010000041.1 GCA_023455425.1 Bacillota bacterium
AGCGCCGGTAGGCCCAGTGGGCCCAGTAGCTCCAACAGTTCCGGTAGGCCCGGTGGGCCCAGTAGCACCAACAGTTCCGGTAGGCCCGGTGGGCCCAGTAGCTCCAACAGCGCCGGTGGGACCCGTATCGCCGGTAGAACCAGTCGGTCCGGTAGCGCCTATAGCGCCGGTAGGCCCGGTGGGACCAGTATCACCTGTAGTACCTGTAGGACCAGTAGGCCCGGTTGCGCCTACAGCGCCGGTGGGCCCAGTGGGGCCAGTAGACCCAGTCGGCCCGGTAGGGCCGGTAGGGCCGGTAGTGGTAAGATCATCTTGTACGACAACCAGCGTCGCTTTTACCGGCACGATAGCCGAATAGAAAATTGTACTGGTAGTTGCGTTTATCAAGGAGACCGTGACAGGGGCAGCCACTACTTCGATAATGCCTATCCCTACGACTTCTCCGGTCTTGGTGGGCGAATTGCCCTCAAGAAAATCCCCCTGGGAGGAAGATATGGCAAATACGACGCCCATGTCAGATGAAGTGGCTTGCGTTGCAACCCACCAATCCAAGACGTATCTACCCGCTTCATTAAAGGTAATCACGCCGGTTAAGCTGTTATAGCTGATATTCCCGGCGCTGTATACGACCGAATCGAAAATCACATTTGCACCTGCGTTTACCGATCCTGCCGCCAATCGTTCTATTTGCAAAGCTATGTCCATAACATTTCCCTACTTTATATTCATTTGTCGTTTGTTTGCAGACCAAGCAACGTCCAATACCAGTATATGCTGTATACAAATTATTTGTATACAAAGCGGGTACTCGTTGAATACCCTTGTTACATGCGCTTGCATACAAAAAGCGCCGGATATCCAGCGCTTACATATTAAGTGATACCTATATAGTCTCTATTATTTATTTGTTTCATGTCCAGAATCCCTGCCGCCCCTCCGCGTCCACCGTCTGCAGCACAGGCGATTTAAAGGCTCCGTGCGCGGAGAGCGTAAGCGGGAGAGTGGGCGTATAGGTGGAGGCAACAGGGTGAAATATACCGTTTACCACTTGGCCCAGCGCACAATAAACGAGCGGAGATGCACCGTCGGCCCCATACTTATCTATCACGCATGTAATACTATCTTCGTGCGCTGTATAGGACGCGGCAATGCTTACCCGGGGAGCGGAAGTGGGAAAGGAAAGCTCCAAAGACTGCGCCTCTTCCAGCAAGTTGACCGGGTTAAAAAGTGACGTCAGCCGTTTGCGCAGCGCGTACAGGGCAAAAGGCGAGCTGTCGCATACAAGAAACCTGCGGTGCATCTGGGCGGCGACTGCCGCCGTGGTGCCGCTGCCGGAAAAAAGATCCGCTACCAAATCCCCCGGGCGGGAAGAAACGGATAGGATGCGTTTTAATAGTGCCTCCGGTTTTTGGGTAGCGTACCCGTTGCGTTCCGGGTCGCGCTGATGCAGGTGCTCAATATCTGTCCAGACATCGCTGGGGTATACGAGAGAATCCTCATGATAGTGGTATAGCTTGCCGCCGGAACGGATGGAGTAGGTGACACGTCCTTTTTCATCGATGCTGCGCTTCATATGGTTGCGCCGTTCCGGCCCGCGTGGGATTCCTGCGGCCTCTATATTAAAATAGCAGTTGCGGGATTTGCGGTAGAACAGGATGGTATCGTGCTTACGGGAAAAGTGGCGGGTGCTGCGTCCGCCGGAGCGATACATCCAGATAATCTCGTTCATGAAATTTTTTTCGCCGAATATCCCATCCAGCATCAGTTTCAGCGGGGCTGCCATGCGGTAATCCACGTGCAGGTAGAGGGAACCCGTTGCGTTCAAAAGTTCCCTGCACCCTGTGAGAATAGGAAGCAGGAATTGAAGGTACTGATCCCCGGTCAGCACGTCCGAGTAGGCGGGCCGTTCGATACTTGCCCTCCCGATCTGCATGCGGAAAAGGTCACCGGTGCCAAAGGGAGGATCCAAATAGATCAGCTGGACGGCGTTTGCATGGCGTTTCATCAACCGCGCCAACAATTCTTCCGAACGGCCAAGGTAAAACGCACCCGGTCCGCCGCTTGGATGTAGTTCGCCGGTTACCTCAATGCTATTTGCCATTTCAGCCACCGCCTTTCTGGTTCAATACATTGTAGTATTAAAATTCCATGGCGAGGCGCTCCGCCGACCCCGCCAACGCAACATAATTAGTCGATCCCTAAAATCCATCCCATCTGGCGGCCTGTGCGCCAGATTTCCGGGGCATCCGCAAGCGGATAACCGTTTCGGCCTGCGAACGGTCCACCGGACCGTTCGCTGAAATTGCACCGACCTCAACCCCTTGTGTGTAGGCTTGCTCCGTCAAGCCTACACGGAGAGACACAAAAAAGTGGCAACGGCATTTTTTGATAAAAAATGCGGGCATGCCGCCCGCAAATCCTCATTCTCCTGCCGTGTAGGAATGCGCGGCGGTCAGAATGTGCTGCTCCATACAGAGCTTCGCGCGCTGCGCATCGTGTTCGCACAGCGCTGCATAGATCTCTTTGTGCTCCTCAAGTGATTTTGGCGTGCGCCCCGGGGACATCAAAGAGCTTTTTCTTGCGTGCTGCGCGTTCTGGTGAAGGGAAACCAATATGTGCCGGAGCGTGCGAGAATTGCTTGCGCTGAATATAATTTCGTGAAACTCAGAGTCGAGGCGTGCAAGGTTCACCGAATCGTTGCGGCGGGTATAGAGTTCCATCAACTCCACAAGTTCCCCGAGCTGGTCCAACTGTTGCTGCCGGATGCGCTGCGCCGCCCAAAATGCGGCCAGACCCTCCAACTGCAGGCGGATGGTGTAAATATCGTTGATATCTTCCTGCGAAATACCTTTGACAATGACGCCGCGGTTGGGGATGGCTTCCGCGAGGTCCTCAAGTTCCAACTGTTTGAGCGCTTCCCGTATGGGAGTGCGGCTTACACCAAGCTCCTCTGCGAGTTTTGTTTCCACCAAATAGTCTCCGGACTGGTAACGGCCCTCGATGATACCGTCGCGAATATACTTGAACACCTTGGCGCTAAGCGAATGGTGATCACGCGTATCAAAAATATTAGACATTCAATGCCTCTCCAAATGACAAAATGAAAAGCATATACAGCGTAAAAAGATTTACTTTCCTTATAAAGTGTACATGATATTTTCGACAAAAACAAGGAAAACCTGTAAGCGCCCCTCCATGCGTCTGCCGCCCTGAAGGTGAGAAAAAATCATTCTGAAACGGTACGCGCATACATACACTTTGAGCAAAGGGGGACATGCTGCAAATGGAAAATAAAGCAAGATACAACAAGGAAAACTGGAAGGCTTCGCTTTTGCCTCTCTTTCCCGTCAGGCTGCAGCAGGAGCTGCAAAAAGTTGATGATACGTTGCCGATTGAGGAAATCCGTATCCGCGCCGGGCAGCCGCTCCAGCTTTGCTGCAGCGGCTATGAACGTTTGCTGCAGGCCGTACCCACCGTTTCGGATTGCGCAGCCATACTCGAACGCGCCTGCGAGCATTCCATTTATGCATGGGAAGAGGAACTCAAAAACGGTTTTATCACGCTGCCCGGCGGCTATCGGATGGGGCTGTGCGGGAAAGCGGTATTAAAGCAGGGGCAGACCGTTGCGCAGACGGATATTACATCTCTCAATATTCGCATTGCGCGCGCCTGCCCGGGCGCTGCGGACGGGGTTGTTCCGCTGCTGCTGCGGCGGGATGGAACGCCGTGCCCCGCACTCATTATTTCTCCGCCGGGCTGCGGGAAAACGACGCTGCTGCGCGATATTGTCCGCCAGCTTTCCGCAGGCCTCAATGGCGCTGCCCCGCAGCGCGTGTGCGTGGTGGATGAACGCATGGAACTTGCGGGCGCTGTGCGTGGGCTTAGTCAGCTTGCCCTGGGGCCGCGTACCGATGTGCTCTCCGGCTTTCCCAAGTGCGAAGGGATACGGCTTGCTGTGCGCGTGCTTTCCCCGGAGGTTATTGTAACGGATGAACTGGGCACCAAGGCGGAAGCGGACGCAGTGCAGGAGGCGGCCTATTGCGGGGTGGTAACCATAGCGAGCGCGCATGTCAGGGATATCGCTTCCTTATCCAAACGGCGCGCGCTGATGGATTTGATTGAAAGCGGTGTGTTTGAACGCGTGGTGCTGCTGGGGCGGGAAGAAGGCCGTGTCGGCTGCGTGACAGGAATATGGGACGGCGCGCTAAAAGCGCTGCCGTTGCAGGGGAGGGGAAGGGTATGCTCCATGCAATCGCAATGCTGAGTGTGTTCGCGGGCTGCGCGTTTATCGGCATCCGCGCCTCATCCTCCCTGCGCCTGAGGAAGGATACGCTGCGCGCCATGGCGGACGCGCTTCACCGGCTTTCCATGTGGATGGAATATACCGCGCAACCGCTCCGCACGCTTGCGCGCAAGGCGAAGACGGAAGAGACTGCGGCGTTTTTCGACGCGTTTGCAAAATTTTTAAAGACCGATGAGGATGTGCCCGCCGCGTGGAAGCGGGCGATGGAAGACGCCCGCGCAAAGGATGCGGGGTTTGCGTCGCTCCATGAAGAAGAGCTTTCCATATTGGAGGAGTACGCGCTCACCTTGGGCGGGAGCGACAGGGACACCCAGGCAAAAAACGCGGCGCTTGCCCAACAGCGCCTGGGGGCGGTACTCAAAGAGGCGGAAAGCATTTACATAAGCAAAGGGCGCATGTACCGTTCTGTCGGCATATTGAGCGGGATCGCCATTGCGATTTTACTGTGGTAGCGGAGAGGGGAATACGATGAGTATCGATATACTGTTTAAAATCGCAGGCGTGGGTATTTTGGTGGCGGTGATCGCTCAATTGCTCAAGCAGAGCGGGCGGGATGAAATGGCAACGATCGCGGCGATTGTCGGCCTGGTGATCGGCCTGCTGATGATGCTGGATATGATCGGCGATCTGTTTGAAAGCGTGCGGCAGGTATTCCAGCTTTATTAAACGAAGGAGGGACGCATATGGCAGTATTCAAAATCGCCATATTTGCGCTGATTGCGGCATCCGTGATTGTACTCATTCGCGCGCACCGGCCGGAAATGGCGATGCAGGTCGGCATCGTATCCGGGGTGATGCTGCTCATTTATATTGTGTTGCAGTCTAGCGGCATACTCGAGAGCATACTGGCGATATCCGAGCGCTATGGCATCGATACCTCATACATCGGGCTGTTGATCAAAATCATTGGCATCGCCTATATCGCGCAGTTTGCGGGAGAAATCTGCAAGGACGCGGGAGAGTCGTCGCTCGCCTCCAAAGTGGAACTGGGTGGGCGCGTCATGATACTCGCCGCAGCGCTGCCGGCGGCGCTTTCGTTGCTGGATATGGTAGCCTCTTTAATTCCGGCAGGCGTCACATGAAAAAGCGGGTCATAGTTGCTGTTTTGGTATTGGCGCTGCTCCTCGTTCCCGTTACCGCTCTTGCACAGCCTACGCAGGAGATTGTGGACGGCGTACAAATCGCCATAGACAGCGCGGATGTCGGTGGCTGGGACGAAACATATTCTGCTTTGCCGGAGGATGTTAAGGCGCTCTGGGGCGGCAGGGACCTCTATTCCCTCATCAGCGGTTATGCCTTGGGGGAAGGGGGGTATCTGGGCACAACGGTACAGGATACCCTGGCGCATTTATTAAAAGCCATGTTGCCCGACGTGCTGCCCATGATCATCAGCCTTCTCGCCATCGCCATATTGAGCGGGTTTTTGCGCGCCATGAGCGAGGCGGGCATGAACGGGGTGAATGAGGTTGCGGCTTTTGTATGCCAATGCTTTGCAATCGGCGTGGCGATGGTATCGTTCCTTTCCCTTGCGGATGTCGCGCGCGATACCATAGAGCGTACGTCCGCGTTTGTGGAGCTTGCGTTTCCGGCGCTATTAACCATGCTGACTGCTGCGGGCGGCATCGCTTCCGCGGGCATCTTCCAGCCGGCCATGACCATGCTCTGCAGCGGCGTATCCGTGGCACTGCAGAATGTGGTGCTCCCTGTCGTCCTCACGGGCGGGGTGTTGGGCATGCTCAACAACATCACGGGCAAGGTACAGCTTGGGCAACTATTTAACCTGAGCAAGACAGTGGCAAAATGGATGATCGGCCTGATCTCTACGCTGTACTTTGGCGTCACGTCGCTTCAAGGCTTGACCGCGGCCTCATTTGACGGGGTATCCATCCGCACCGCGAAATTTGCTCTTGATAAAATGGTGCCCATTGTGGGCGGCATGGTCTCGGGCACGGTAGATACGGTGTTGGGCTGCGCGGTGCTTGTCAAGAACGCGGTGGGGGTTGCCGCCATACTGATCGCATTTGGCATCGTCATTGTGCCGCTTCTGCGCATTACAGTGGGTATGCTTTCCTTTCGGCTGGCCGCAGCGGTCTGCGAACCGATTGCGGACCCGCGTGTTCCGAAAATGCTCGCGTCTCTTGCGGATGTGCTCACCTATTTGTTCGCGGCCGCAGCATCCTTAAGTATCATGTTCATGATTACGGTGGGGCTCATTATGGGCGCGGGCAACGCCGCAATCGGCTAGGAGGAACCGTAATGCAAGCCTTCCTCTACCAAATCACGCTGCTCATTGCCGGTATGGCGGTGGTCACGACATTGCTTGAGGTGCTTATTCCACAGGGAAAACTCAAAAAAACCGTTTTGTTTGCGGTGGGGCTCGTATTCTTATTGTCTGTCGCAGCGCCCATCACGAGGCTTGCGACGTCGACTCCTTCCGCTGAATTGTTTCAGATGGAAGAACTGCCACAGATCACGCCAAAGCCCGGGCCCTCGTATGACGAGCTTTTGCGCAAGTATTATGAGCAGAGCCTGGAACAGGCGGAATAACACAATAGTAGCCATCTGATCCATATATCAAAACAGATCCGTTGCAAAAAGGAGGAAACAGGGTTGGACAACAAGAGAAAGCCAAAAACGGAAAATGGGATCATCGCGCGCATTGCCGCCGCGCTCAAAGCAAATAAAAAACTGGAGATGGCAGTGTACATCGGCCTTGCGCTGCTGATTGTACTGCTGTATGTTTCCACGCTGTTTCCAAAGAACGAGAATGCGCCCTCTTCCGCCGAACCTGCGCAGAGTACGCAGTATGCTGCCCAATCGGAGCTGGAGGTGGAAGAACGGCTGGAGGCGGTATTGTCGAGCATCCGGGGCGCGGGCCGCGTGGAGGTGATGATCACCTATGAAACAGGGCCGGAAATTGTGACCGCCATGAATACGGATACCAACACCAACCGCTCCGAAAGCGTGGACAATGAAAAGGAAAGCACGGTGGAGCAGAAAACAGAATCGCAAAAGCCCGCCACCGTCTCGGGTAACGGAGGAACGGAGCCCATTGTGATTACCGAAAAGCAGCCCGCTGTGCGCGGCGTAATCGTGGTGGCGGAGGGAGCGGACAACGTCGCGGTGCGCATGGACCTGCAGCGCGCGGTGCAGACCGTACTCAATGTGCCCGCGGCAAGCATCGAGGTGTTTGCGCTGGAGAATGACGGCGCTGTGTCTACAAACAAACAGTCTGAAAAAGAATAGATACTGGAAAGGGGAAGCGTCATGAAAAAGAAATACGGGGTACTTATTGGTTTGGTCGTCCTGCTTGTGGTGGCGGTATTTGTAAACATCAGGCTGAACGCCGCCGCGGGGGAAGAAGCGGAAAAGGTGAACGCGCCGGGTGCGGCGGACCAGGTGCAAATAACCGGAGTGGATTTGAATGCAGAGGATTATTATGAGGTATTCCGCGCGAACCGGGAAAGCGATCGGGAAGAAGAAGTGGCGTATTTGGATGCGATCATTCTGAACGAGGATACGGATGCTGAAACGCTGGCCGACGCGCAGCAGCAGAAGCTTGCCATTGTGGACAGCATGGAAAAGGAACGCAACATTGAAAGCCTCATTATGGCCAAAGGCTTTGAGGATGTGGCGGCAATGGTCCGCGAAGACAGTGTTGATGTCGTCGTCAAGGCGGAACAGATCGACGCCAAACAGGCCGCCCAGATACTCGATATCGTATACGGCGAGACGGAAATGGATGCGCAGCATGTGAAAATACATCCTTCTGCAGGCTAAAAATGCGGAAAGACGCGGCATTTGAGCCAATTTTATGGAACCCCTTGTTTGCATTAACAATTGCATCTGCTATAATAGAAAGACCGGATGCGCATAAACGGTGCCGGAGATGCAATGGAAGAGGAGGAGCTCTATGGACAACAGCAACGAGATCATTCCCGTAATCAAAGGCGGCGAAGGCGGTAAAATTGTATTTGCTTCGGATGTAATTGCGACGATTGCGGCGCTTGCGGCCGCGGATGTACCCGGCGTTGCGGGCATGAGCGGCGGCATGGTGGAAGGTATTACCGAAATGCTGGGCCGCAAAAACCTTACAAAGGGAGTCAAGGTCGAGGTCGGCACGGAAGAAACGGCTATTGACGTAAGCGTTATTATCAAATATGGATATCGTATTCAGGATGTGTGCTCCAATATCCAGCAGGCCATCCGCGGGGCCGTGGAAACCATGACGGGTCTTCGCGTGGTGGAAGCGAACGTCTACGTGCAGGCGGTGAGCTTTGAAACCGAAGAAGTTGTACGCGAAGAGAAGCCAAAGAAGGAAAAGCCGGAAAAGGAAGTAAAGCCGGTCGATCCGCCTCGCGTCAAGTAGAGGGCTATTTTCGTACAGTGTGGCCGGGGCTGCTCAAAAACTCACCCTATGCGCTTTTGGACGGTCCCGCATAACTTTATTTTGAGGAATCGAACTACGAATGCTGACGGCTATTTAGCAGGAGATATACATATGAAGGCAAAGCTCTTTGATCGGATCCTCTTGGCGCTGCTTCTGATCGTAACGCTCGTTCTTTCACTGCTGCTCATAGCGCTTGCCGCGCGCGTCATTCCGCTGGCCAATCTCAAGGCGTTTTTGGACGTGCTGTACACCGGCGCCAACAACGCCATTATACTCGCCGTCTCGGGCCTGGTGGTCTTCATCATCACCGTACGGCTGATGTTTGCGGGAAGCGGCAGTAAAAAAGAGCTGCAACCCACTTCTACACTGGTACAGGCGACGGAGCTTGGCGCGACGTTTATCACGCTGACGGCGATTGACAGCATGGTACAGAAGCATTGCCGCGCCAACAACCGCATCCGCAACGTTGTGAGTTGCGTGCGCTCCGTGCGCGAAGGCGGCGTGACATTGAGCGTCCGTCTTGCCCTTATGCCGGATACGGATATTCCTGCGCTTTCTGCGGAACTCCAGAAAACGCTCAAGGAATACGTGGAAAAGAACTCCGGCATCAATGTGCGCGAGATTGGCATACTGGTTGAAGATACCTCCAGCAATCCCAAGAGCCGCGTGGAATAGCGCGGAGTGAGGTGGCAGCATGCCTGGATGGAAAGAAAGATTGCTTGTGTTTTATACGGAGCACAGATGGACGATATGGCTCGTTGCGCTGGGCCTTTTAATTGGCATTCTGATCCTGACAATCAACTTCTGGCGGACGCTGCTGTTGATGATCGTGGTTGGCTTGTGTTTTGTGGTAGGGAGCCTGATGGACAAAGGCGGATGGGAAATGGTCAAGACCTTTCTGGATCGCATTTTGCCCAGGAGATAAAAAGCGAGACCGGGGAGGATTATACCTGCGTATGAGCAGAAAGATCGCGCGCGAAGTTGCAATGAAGCTGATGTTTGCCCGAATGCTTGGAGGAGAGAACGATTACCGCTGCATTCTGGAGCAGACCGGCATAGAAGACGAACCCCCACAGGAAGATATTGAGTTTGCGGACAGCCTTGTTGCCGGCATAGAGGCCGCTTCCGAGGAAATTGATGCGCTCATCGGCAGCAACGCCATAGGATGGACGGTAGGGCGTATGCCCAAGGTGGATCTTTGTATCCTGCGCATCGCGCTCTATGAGATGCTGCACCGGCAGGATATCCCGCACAGCGTTTCCATCAACGAGGCTGTGGAGCTTGCCAAACGCTTTGCGGGGGACAAGTCCCCGGCTTATATCAACGGCATTTTAGGAACGCTGTCCAAACAACTCGAACACGTGTAAGAGAGGGTCAGGTGGGCCGGGAGGAAGCGCTTTATCTGGAGATCGATACAAGCTGTCATACCACTTCCATCGCTTGCGTAGAGCATTCGGGCATCGTCTTAAGGACGATGCTTCGTGTTCATTTGGGGAAAATAGGGCTTCGGCAATCAAAGGCGTGTTTTAGCATAGTACAAACTCTGGGGGAATTGTTGAAAAAAATTTCAAAAGCCGGCTTTGACGCTGTATTTCGGGCAACCCGCGCTTTCCGGCGATAACGTCGTGGGCGTGACGCTGCTTGCAAAGGATATGGTTCAGGATTGATGCCTGTAACGGCAAAGGGGGTTAAGGGTTATGACAAAAGCACAGCTGATAGACGGAAAAGCGGTTGCCGCGGCTAAGCGGGAGGCGCTCTTACCGCGCATTGCGCGTTTAAAACAGGCGGGAACGACGCCGGGCCTATGCGTCATCCTGGTGGGCAATGATCCCGCTTCGGAAAGCTATGTGGCCAGCAAGGAGCGCATGGCGTCTTCTTTGGGCATGCATGGCGTCGTACACCGCCTGCCTGAGGAAACCACGCAGCAGGAGCTGCTGGAGCGGATTGAAGCACTTAATACGGACGCGCTGATTCACGGGATACTCGTACAGCTTCCGTTGCCCAAGCAGATCGATCCTTCCGCCGTCGCGGTTGCCATATCGCCGGAAAAGGATGTGGACGGGCTTCATCCCGTCAATGCGGGCAAGCTTCTGGCAAAGGAGCCCTGCATGGTACCCTGTACGCCCAACGGCGTAATCGACCTGATCAAAAGCACAGGCGTTACAATCAAAGGCAAGCATGCGGTGGTAGTCGGCCGCAGCGATATCGTGGGTAAGCCCGCGGCCATGCTTCTGATGCATCATGACGCGACCGTAACCATTTGCCATTCCCGCACAAAGGACCTTGACGCCTTTACAAGGCAGGCGGATATCCTGGTGTGCGCCATCGGCAAACCGGGCTTGATCACAGGCGATATGATAAAGCCGGGTGCCGTGGTGATCGACGTTGGCACCAGCCGTGTTGACGGCAAGCTATGCGGGGACGTAGCGTTTACGGAAGCTCTTGAGGTTGCGGGATATCTTACGCCCGTACCAGGCGGCGTTGGCCCCATGACCATCGCCATGCTCATGCAAAATACCGTGGAGGCAGCGGAACGGCAGGCCAGGGTATAATGGCGCAGCGGATTTTAACGGTCACCCAGCTCAATGAATATGTCGGCAATCTGTTGAATGGCGACCCTGTCTTGCGCGCGCTTCGGGTGCAGGGAGAGCTTTCCGGATTCAAACGCCACAGCTCGGGGCACATGTATTTTCAGTTAAAGGATGAGAACGCTGTCCTTCGTTGCGTCATGTTCCGTTCCGCGGCTATGTCGGTGGGCTTTGTGCCTCAGGATGGTATGAAGGTCATCGTGGATGGCTATGCTTCGCTGTATACGAAGGACGGCCAGTTCCAGCTTTACGCCCAGGCCATGCAGAAGGACGGAGAGGGGGAGCTCTACCAGCGCTTTCTGCTGCTGAAGACCAAGCTTGAAGCCATGGGCTATTTTGACACCGCAAGGAAACGGTCCATTCCGTTCCTGCCCCAAAAGGTCGGTGTCGTGACCTCGGGCACCGGGGCGGCGCTGCAGGATGTTCTGCAGATTATTCGCCGCAGGTTTCCCAATATGAATGTCGTGGTCTGCCCCGTGCTGGTCCAGGGAGCGGGGGCCGCGGCGGATATCGCGGCGGGCATCCGTGCATTGAACGCGCATGGAGATGTCAGCGTACTGATTGTAGGGCGCGGCGGCGGCAGCATGGAAGACCTCTGGGCCTTTAACGAGCCGGAGGTGGTCAAGGCGGTGTTTGAAAGCCGTATCCCCGTCATCTCCGCTGTGGGACATGAAACGGATATCACACTCTGCGACTTTACGGCGGATCTTCGCGCGCCGACGCCTTCGGCGGCGGCGGAGCTTGCCGTACCCGCCTACGACGCGCTGTTGCAGCGGGTAGATGAACTGTTTTCGGAGCGGCTGTACCGGGCGTTGTTCCGTAACCTTTCCGTCAAGCGGGAACGTATTGAATTGTTGATGCGCGCGCGGGGGTTTTCCGCCACGGCGCACCGCGCCGTTCTGGAGCGGAAACGGCTGGAGCATGCTGAAAAGAAGCTGGAATACAGCGGTCAAAGGCTGCTGTCGCAGCACCGTACAAGGGTGGAGGGCCTCCTGCACCGGCTCCAGGCCTTATCTCCGGGCGCTGTCCTAGACCGCGGCTATGCCATCATAACCGATGGGGGGGGACATATCCTGCACAATATCTCCGCGATGAAAGACGGTATGCCGGTGGTGTTGCATATGAACGACGGCGCGGCAGAGGCCCGCGTCGAACGGGTTACCGCAGCGAATCTGCTGCAAAAAGGAGAGCAAGTATGAGCAAGGAGCAAATGATACCGCAGGACGCGCCGTTTGAAGCGCTGATGGAAGAACTTGAGACGATCGTGCAGAAGCTTGAAAGCGGTAACAGCCCGCTTGAAGAGATGGTCTCCCTGTATGAGCGGGGGGCGGCGCTTGGCAAGCGCTGCATGGAGTTGCTGGAAGCCTATGAAGGGCGGCTTGTTACGCTCACGCGCCCGGAGGACGGAGAATGAGCTTTCTCGAACATCAAAAGCAGTACGCGGCGCTTGTGGATGAGGCTCTTTGCGTGTATCTGGCGGCGGAAGATATCCCGAAGCAGCTTTTGGAAAGTATGTCCTACAGCGTGTTTGCGGGCGGGAAACGCCTGCGTCCAGCCATTGCTTTAGCGGTATGCGAAATGCTGAATGGTTCCATGGAGGACGCCATGCCGTTCGCGTGCGCGCTCGAGATGATTCACACGTATTCCCTGATTCATGACGATCTTCCGGCCATGGACAACGACGATTACCGTCGCGGAAAGCTGACCTGTCACAAGGTGTTTGGCGAAGGGCAGGCGGTGCTTGCCGGGGACGCGTTGCTTTCCTATGCGTTTGAACTGATGCTCAAAGAAATTGTCAGGCGCCCGGAACTCCGGCTGGCGCTCGCGGCGCAGGCAATCGCAAGGGGCGCCGGCGTTCGGGGTATGGTGGCGGGGCAATGCCTGGACCTGCTTCACGAAGGGAGCGGAAGGCTAGAGGAAGGCGTGCTTCTTAGCATCCACCGGGGAAAGACCGCAGCCATGCTTCTTGCGTCGGTAGAAGCGGGGGCGCATTGCGCGGGCGCAAATGATGAAACGCTTGCGTATTTAAACGCATTTGGCGTCCACTACGGCCTGCTGTTCCAAATTACGGACGATATCCTGGATATCACGGGCGATGAAGGCAGCATGGGGAAAACGCTGGGCAAAGACGAAAAAGCAGGGAAGCTGACGTTCCCTGCCGTGTATGGGCTTGATGGCGCAATGGTAAAAGCGGAAGAAGCGGCTGCTTGCGCCCATGCGGCGCTCAATCCGTTGGGAGAACGGGCCTGGTTTTTAAAAGAGCTGGTATCCTATACGCTCACGCGAAAGTCCTGATCCGCATGTGTCAGACGGAAATCTCCATGCGTACCCTGTCCGCGATCATGGCGATAAATTCGGCGTTGGTCGGTTTTCCTTTGAGATCGTCGATAGTATAACCAAAATATTGGTTCAGTATCTGCGCGTTGCCCCTTGCCCAGGCAACCTCTATCGCATTGCGGATTGCACGCTCCACCAAAGGGGGGCGTGTATTATATTGCCTGGAGATATGCGGGTAAATATCCTTGGTAACCGCAACGGAGGAAGGGTCTTTCGCTTCCACGGAATATTGAATGGCGCTTCTTAAATAGTGGTAGCCCCTCAAATGCGCGGGGATACCCACCGCGCGTATCTGGCGGGTAATCTGCGCGCTTAACTCATCATTTTGCCGTTTTGCAGGAACAATTTGGATCTCATGCTCCGGGCTGCTGATAATTGTGCGCATCAGCTGCAATATGCGGGGTACGATATGTTCCGGCCCCATGGGTTTTATAAAACAGTACACCACATGAAGCCGCTGCAGCTCCTGTAAAAGGCGGCTGTCTAAAAATGCGGTATGTATGAAAACGGAGGGGCGGTTTTCGTCCTCCATAAACTGGATGCTGTTTAATACGCTCAGCCCGTCCAGAACAGGCATCACGATATCCATCAACAGGACGTCCACCCTTTGGGCGATGAGCGTTGCCAAAACATCCTTGCCGTTGTGTACATAAGGAAGCACGTTAATCGTTTCATAATTGCCGCAAAATTGCGCAATTTCATCACAGGTGGCGGCGCTTCCGTCTGCTATGAGTAGATTCAACAAGGTATCACCTCCGACCTACTTTATGATAACAGATTATTTTCAACTATGCTATCTGCTGTTGCATCCATTGTGCATACATACAATACCCTTTTGTAGGATCATTGATAAAAACGTGCGTTACGACGCCGATCAGTTTGCCGTTCTGTACCAGCGGGCTGCCGCTCATACCCTGTACAATGCCGCCGGTCGCCTGCATGAGTTCCGGATCGGTAATTTCGATCACCATGCCCTTTGGCGCAGGGCTTTCCTGGGGATTGATCTTGATCACGTTACAGGAATACGCCTTGATGCCTTCATCGTTAAGCGTTGTTAACAACTGGGCGGGACCCAGCTGGACATCCTCGGGATACGCCATGGGCAGCCCTTCCGGAAAAATCGGGTTGAAATATTCCTTGTACATGCGGCCATATATACCATACTGGCCGTTGGTTTCAATGGTACCAAGCGGCAGGCTGGCTTCGCCGAATTCTCCGCGCAGTTCGCCCGGTTCCCCCTGCGCGCCCTGCACGATGTCCACGATATTCGATTGCACGATTTCACCGTCGCGCACCGTCAGGCTCTGTCTTGTGTCCACGTCGGTAATGGCGTGCCCAAGCGCCGCATACCATTTGGAAACAGGATCGTAGAAGGAAAGGGTGCCCACGCCCGCCGTACTGTCCCGCACCCACATGCCCATACGGTACTTGCCCTCCGCAGGGTCAAGCGCGGGCCGAAGGTCCACGTTCATTTTCTGTCCACCGCGGATGATAGAAAGATTGACCTTGTCCTGGCTTTCGTTGCAGATCTGTTTGAGATGGGTGGCATCCTTGATTTCTATCCCGTTCGCCTTCTCAATAAGGTCTCCCGCCTGGATACCCGCCGATGCCGCGGGGCTGACCTCCTGCCCGTCCGAAAGAGTAATGGAAGCGATGCCTACCACCAAAGCGCCGCGCGTATGCAGCGTGACCCCAATCGATGTACCGCCGGGCACAAGCGTAACTTGATCACGTACATGGATATTGATCTGTTTAACGGGAATGACGCCAAAAAGGCGGATGCTCAGGTGAGAGGTACGCCCGCCGGAACCGGTCGCTTCGGCAAGCGTTTCGTCTTTGTAGCTGGATACGGCCAGGGTGTCGTCGTCGGACGACGCGCTGAAAATATCGCTTGCGCCAAGCGGAAGAGCATATGATTTGCCCGCCTGCACATGAATATCCTCCGAAAGCTTACGCAGGGAGGACATCGGCTCCATATAATTGAACGTTAGGATTGCTGCACAAAGTACTATGCCGAACGCCTTGCAGATGAACGGCGCAAAGCCCTTTTTCAAATCAAACACCTCATATATTCATCATCGCTCTTTAAAGAGCATCAATTTTATGATGAACATCGGGCGGTGTGTCTATGCTAAATTCAAGAGGTCTTTGATTTGTTTAATTCAGGTATCTATGCCAGCGGGGTCATGCGCGTGAGAGCTCCAGGAGCTCTTTTGCGTGTTCCATTGCGCGGATATCCGTTTGTTTTGCCCCCATAATGCGGGCGATTTCCGCAATGCGCTCTTCGTAGGAGAGCTCGCGCACCGAGGAAGTCGTCTTTCCGCTTTCTTCCAGCTTTTCTACCAAAAAATGCACATCGGCCATGGAGGCGATCTGTGGAAGATGCGTGATGCACAGTACCTGGTGCTCGCGGGAAATCTGGCGCATTTTTTGGCCGACTGCGGTCGCGATATGGCCGCTGATTCCGGTATCGATTTCGTCAAAAATCACAGTGGGTATGCTGCCCATGTGTATGGTTTTGAATGCAAGCATGATGCGCGACAATTCGCCGCCGGAAGCCACGCGCTGCAATGGTTTTACAGGCTCGCCCGCGTTGGTGGAAAGCAGGAACTC
The DNA here is from genome assembly GCA_023455425.1 of Bacillota bacterium. Lineage (GTDB taxonomy): Bacteria > Bacillota > Clostridia > Christensenellales > CAG-138 > JAEYLA01. Next base: position 16,232 of record JAEYCM010000041.1, read on the forward strand.
GGCGTGCGCTAGGCCGTCTAAAGAGAGCGCTCCGCCAGAAAGCGGCTCTAGGGCAACTTCAAAGTGCGCCTTTTCCATGCCGAGCGCTTTGAGCTCTGCTACCAGGCGCTCGGCAAAGCGGGAAGCTGCGGCTGTCCTTGCTTCCATCAAAAGCGCCGCGGCGTTTTGATATTGCGCTTTACATTTGGACAAAGAGTGTTCGAGTTTTTCTTTTCGCGTATCGCTCTCTATAAGGGCGTCGTATTCGTCCTGCGCCTTCTGTAAAAACGCAAGCATTTCTTCCACGCTGCCGCCATACTTGCGCTTAAGGGTATGGATGAGGGCAAGTCTTGTCTCCACTTCGGCCAAAAGCTCGGGCTGGAATTCGAAATTTGCCTTCAGATCCCGCAGGGAATAGGCGATGTCCTGCATCGTATAATAGGCGTCCTGCAGGCGGTTGCAGGTGTCCTGATACTCGGCATGATAGCCTGCGATGCCGGAAAGCTCCCGGATTGCGGCGTTTGCTTCATTGAGCGCGCCGCTTTCCTCTCCGGACAACAGGGCATAGCTATTTTCCAGCGCCGAAATAATGGCCTGGGCATTGCTTAGCCGCTTTAATTGGGTGTCGAGCTCCGCCTCTTCGCCCGGCTGCAACCTGGCTTCCGAAATCTCCTTTATTTGATAGCGCAGCAAATCCATGCGCCTAAGCCGTTCCTGTTCGGAAGGGAAGCCCGCATGCAGTTCCTTTAAAATAGTCTGATGCTGTTCGAAAATCTTTTTTACCTGCTGCGAAAGGGGAGAGATGGCATTTTTATCAAATGCGTCCAAGTACCCAAGATGGGAGGAGACGTCAAGCAGCGATTGATGTTCGTGCTGCCCATGAATGTCCACGAGTAGATCCGTTACGGTCTTGAGGGAAGAAAGGTTGACGAGCATGCCGTTGATGCGGCATACGCTTTTGCCGTTGACATTGAGTTCCCGGCTGATGATGAGATTGTCTTCAATCTGGTGCTCAATCCCGAGTTCTTCCAGCCTGAAAAAAACTTCAGGCGAACGACCGACATCAAACGAGGCTTCCACAAACGCCTTCTCCGCGCCGGACTTGATGAGATCGCGGTTCGCCCGCTCGCCCAGCACAAAATTGACGGCGTCTATAATAATGGACTTACCGGCGCCTGTCTCGCCGGTAAGCACATGAAAGCCTGTTGAAAAGGAAAGCTCCAATCGTTCGATCAGAGCGATATTTTTGATGGTTAGGGTTTGCAGCATGTGCCCCTCAATTGCATATCCAAAGTAGGTCCGTTGCGCTATTTGAGCATCGTCTGGAACCGTTTGATCATTTCAGGAACCACCTTGCTGTCCTTGATGGCAATGAATATCGTATTGTCCCCGGCGATGGTACCTGCAATTTCACTCCACTTCATTGAATCTACCGCTTCGGCGGCGGCGCTGGCGCTGCCCGTAATGGTTTTGATCACAATCAAATTTCCGGCGGATGTAATATTGACCACGGATTGCGAGAAGATGCGGATAAACCGTTCCTGCAGGCCAGTTTCCGCTTTGTCCACTGTTGCGTATTTATAAGAACCGTTTTCGGAAAGCGCTTTGATAAGACGTAGCTCTTTGATATCGCGGGAAACGGTTGCCTGTGTGACGACGTAATTATGCCGCCTTAAGTGCTCGGCAAGCTCGTCCTGCGTTTCAATATCGTATTGCTCGATCAATTCCAGGATCATTGCGTGTCTGGCTGCTTTCATTACTATACCCCCGCATAAAGCCGCGCCGAAAAGCCCTCGGCACGATCAACTTAATTTTTGTTTGATTAGGCTATATAAATTATGCGCTCCCACACGCAAAAACTTTGCCTGATGATCGGACTTGGTGACAAGAATTCGATCGTCCATATTCACGTCCATTGTTTTCTGACCGTCTGCATAGAGGATTCCGTTGCTTTTCATGCGCAGTTCAATCTGCGCGTCAGGCGCCGTGACAATGGGCCGCACCAGCAGGGAATGCGGACAAACAGGGACAAGAATACAAGCGTCCAGACCTGGTGCAATAATCGGACCACCCACAGATATGGAATATCCCGTGGAACCAGTGGGGGTGCTTACCATCATACCGTCGCAAAACACGGTTCCCGCATCCTCGCCGTCAACGCACATGCTGATGTGTGTCACACCGGAAAATACCGGTTTGTAAAGCAGCACGTCGTTGAGGCAATCACAAACCTTTACACCGTTTACGCTGCAGGCAACCATCATGCGGCGCTCAATTGTAAGCGAACCTTCCGCGTAACGGGCAAGCACCGTGCCGAACTCGTCCGGCTGAATTTCGCTTAAAAACCCGACACGGCCAAGGTTTACGCCCAAAATAGGCAAATCATGCGCGACCGCAATGGGAACGGCCTTTAATATGGTACCGTCTCCGCCAAATGCGGCAATAAACAGCGCATTCTCAAATACGGAAGGAGGCTGGGGAACAAACGGATCGATCTCTATACAGGAAAAACCCTGCTCCTGCGCGATGCACATCGCTTCGTTACGGACCGATATGGCATTTGCTTTATCGGTATTTGTAACGAATACGATTTTATGTTCCACGGATGCCTCACAATTCTTACATAAATCTCTGTTATCTGACACGGGTTCTTCCTGTATTATAGCCGCATAACTCTGTATATTTCAAGTAGAATATGCCCTTTTTCAATTTATTTTGGGATGTATTTCCATATATCAATGATCAAGGGCCGAATGCGCAAGCGCTGTCGTTTCATAAACAAGCTCCGGCAACGGCAGAACGCTTTGAATAACGGAACCCTTCCTCAATAATGCAAGGAATTCAATATTTCCCTTGGGCCCGGTGACGGGGGAGAAGGAGAGATTACAAAAAGAAAATCCAAACCCCGTTGCCTGTTCCATCACGCGCAGGCATACGTCCCGGTGGACGGCGATATCCCGCACCACCCCGTGTTTGCCCACTTCCGCGCGCCCAGCCTCAAACTGCGGTTTGATTAAGGCGACCACATACGCTTCATCCGTCAGGCAGGCGTACAGCGGTTCGAGAATGAGCCGCAGGGAGATAAAGGAAACGTCGATGCTTGCAAACGCCGGCAGGGGATCAAACCAATCCGGCTGCATGTTGCGCGCGTTTGTACGCTCCATCACCACAACGCGCGGGTCATTTCGTAGCTTCCAGTCCAATTGCCCGTAGCCAACGTCCAGCGCGTACACTTTTTGCGCGCCGTGCTGGAGCATGCAGTCCGTAAATCCGCCGGTTGAGGCCCCGATATCCGCCGCAACCAGCCCAGTTAAATCCAATTGGAATGTGGAAAAAGCTTTTTCGAGCTTGAGCCCCCCGCGGCTTACAAAAGGGACGGGATCTTCCGCAATGACAATCACGGCGCCTTCCTTGACTTCCGCACCCGGCTTTTGCGCCGTTTTCCCATCCACGGAAACCTTTCCCGCCATAATGAGGGAGCGCGCTTTTTCGCGGCTTTGCGTGAGCCCCTGCTCAAACATCTTGTTATCCAGTCTCATCGCGTGCGCCGCTCCATTCTTTATCGGTATTTTTATACCGGCCTATTACCAAATGACAATTTTATCACGTTTTTTGCATACTTTCAAGCAAAGTGGGCAGCGGAACTGCCCTTGCTTACCCGTGAAGAGACTATTCCCTGTACAAGCCGCATATACCTTTTTCATGAAGGACGGTGTAGGCATTGGAAATGACGTTTCTTGCAGTCCGGGCAAAGCTGATTTCTTATGTAAAGGAGAACTTTGGCGCGCTGTGTGTCTTCCTGTTTCTGTTTGTGGCGGGGAACGCGGCGGGCATCCGCATCGTACAGGAGGCGGATAAAGGACAGATTGCCGATATGCTTACGGGCCTTCCTGAACTCCTGCGTGAAGGCGGCGTGCCCTGGCTTGCTTTTTTTGCGATGTCCCTGTTTACCAATGTCCTCTTTGTGGGGCTACTTTATTTGTCCGGGATGTGGGTCTTTACCTGCGTGCTTCTGATACCGGGCGTATTGCTGCGTTCCATTTACCTTGGGGCAGCAATGGGAACGGCCATTGCCGCCTGGCCGGATGCGGTGTCCATTTGGTTGCTGATTATGCTGCAGTTAGAATCCGCCACATTGCTGCCGCCGTTTGTAAAAATGAGCGTGCTTGCGCAAAACCAGATGACGGGCATTGTGCAGACCAAATTAAAACTGAATAGCAAGGCAGAGGATATCGGTACCTATACCAAACAATTTTTGATTGCCTGCCTGCAGCTTTTGCCCTGCATTGCAATCCAGACGCTGGTGACTCCGGTGGTGTTTTCGCTGTTGCATTAGCTCGACACAATGGTATAGAATTGACCCGCAGATTCCCCGATGGTACAATTTCAGGTAAAGAGGGTATTTTAACGATAGATGAAAGAGCAGGGAAGGCAGGATTATTCTATATGAAAAAACGCGTAATCGTTGTTGTTTTAGATAGCGTAGGGATTGGCGAACTCCCGGATGCAGACCGCTTTGGGGATGTAGGCGCGCATACGCTCGGGAACATCTACAAGGTGCGGGGCAAGCTGGAACTTTCCAATTTATACCGGCTGGGCCTTTCCCATATTGCAGAAAGCAGGCTTCCCAAGCCGGAACCTAAGGCGCAAGGGGCGTTTGGCCGAGCGGCCGAACAGACGGCGGCCAAGGATACCACAAGCGGCCACTGGGAGATTGCGGGGCTTCCTATGGCGGTGCCGTTCCGCACCTATCCCAATGGATTTCCAGAGGATTTGATTGCGGAATTTGAACGGCGCATTGGCCGCAAAACGCTCTGCAACCGCGCCGCGTCCGGCACGGCCATAATTGCGGAGCTTGGGGACGAACACGTAAAAACAGGCAGCCCCATCGTGTATACCTCGGCGGACAGTGTGTTCCAGGTCGCCGCGCATGAGGACGTCATTCCGCTTGCGGAATTATACCGCATCTGCGAAATCGCGCGGGAGATGCTCGTTGGAGATAATCTTGTGGGCCGCGTCATTGCAAGGCCGTTTTCGGGTGTGAGCGGCGCATACAAGCGCACGGAAAACCGGAAGGATTATGCCGTTTCCCCGCCGGGGGACACCATACTCGACGCGCTCAAAACAGACGGGCTGACCACCGTAGGAATCGGCAAAATTGAGGATATTTTTTACCATCGCGGCATTTCCATATCCGACCATACGCACACCAATCCCGAAGGCATCGAGGCGACGCTGCGGATGATCCGGGAGGATACCGGAGATTTTGTGTTCTCCAATCTCGTGGATTTTGATATGCTCTACGGCCACCGCAACGATGTGGAAGGCTATGCCGCAGGGCTTGAGTACTTTGACAGCAAGCTGCCCGAGCTTTGCGCGGCGCTCAAAGACGGGGATATTCTGCTCATCACGGCGGACCATGGCTGCGACCCGACAATTCCCGGCACCGACCATACCCGTGAGTACATTCCCATCGTAGTGACCGGCGCACCTGTAAAAGAGGGGGCGGATATCGGTACGCGCGCGAGCTTTGCGGATATCGGCGCAACGGTATACGAATATCTTACGGGCGGGGTTTGGCCGGCAGGGAAATCCTTCTTAAGCCTGATTCTCAAATAGACGATAAAAAGCAGGAAATCTGTTATAAGGCCGGTTGCCTATGCAGCCGGCCGTTTATCGTCCTTGCGCCTTTTCCTATGAAAACCGGATAAAATCCGGCCAATTTCTTTACACTAAAGCTGATATGTCTTCCGCTTGGGGGCAGGAAGGCATATGGGAGATGTTCATGAAAAAGCTGATGCGCGTTTTGTTATACTTGACATTTATTTGCTATTGCATTTTGCTCGTCTATCTGCTGTTTTTAAACCGGGAGTACCGTTTTGCGCACAGCGGCATGACGCTGGGGGAGTACATGCAGTCTGCAGTGAATCTCATACCGTTTCGAACCATTACGGAACTTGTCACAAGGACCGCGCAGCACACCATCAATCCCGATATCGTATTTGATAATGCCATAGGAAATCTGCTGCTGTTTTTTCCAATGGGTATTTATATGCCCACCGTTCGGCGGGGAACGAGAAAGATCGGAAAATTCTTGAAGAAGATGCTGCTGATCGTATTTGTGGTGGAGGCGCTGCAGCTGGTGTTCCGCGTGGGGAGCTTTGATGTGGACGACATTCTCCTTAATGTTGCGGGCGCTGCGGCAGGATACGCCATATGGAAGACGAATGCCGTGCAGCGGGTGCTTCGGATCATGCAGTGGCTAACATAAAGGATCATTGCGCCGGCTTTTTCAAGGTGACATCGCCTGCGGAAAGCGCGCGCAGCGTTCCGTCCGCTGCCCGCAGCAAAAGCCTTCCCACGCCGTCTATCCCTTCTGCAACGCCGCTTAGCGTTTCGCGTATGCCCATTACGGAGATACTTTGGCCAACGGTGCCGCAGCAGCGCGTATATTCGCTCAATAAAGCCTGGTAGGCGTCCTCGTTTTCGCAGGCTTCATATAGGGGCTCCAGCAAATTAAGCAGCATGGACAACACCCGGTTGCGGTCCAATGCCCTTGACACGGATAGCGAGAGGGAAGTTGCCGTCTTTTCGATTTCTGCCGGAAACGCATCCGTATTCACATTGAGACCTATTCCCACAATAACGGATTGCAGCGTGTCCATATCGCCATCCATTTCCAACAGGATGCCGCAAATTTTTTTACCGTCAATCAGCACGTCGTTGGGCCACTTGATGAATGGGGAAGCGCCAAGTTTTACTGCAAGCTGATAGACGCCCAAGGCGCTTGCAAGCGTATAGCGCGGCGCATGCTGCGCTTCCAGCCGGGGACGCAGCACCATGCTCATACAGATATCCTTGCCGGGCAGGTTGGTCCAACCGCGGCCAAGGCGGCCGCGCCCGGCCGTTTGCTCCTCCGCCAGCACAACTGTGCCGTGGGCGCAACCCTGTGAAGCCATCTGGCGGGCGAGCTGATTGGTGGAAGGGACGCTATTAAGATGCGTCATTTCCCGTCCCAGCCACTTGGTTTGCAGCATAGGCTCAATAAACACCTTATGCAGCACATTTGCGGCTTCCACAATACGGTAGCCGCGGTTAGTGACCGCTTCAATCACAATTCCATCGCGTTGCAGGGCCTGGATGTGCTTCCACACCGCCGTGCGGGAAACGCCAAGCTGTTCGCTGATGCGCGCGCCGGAAACATAGCCGTCCGGATTTTCCTGCAGCATTTTAAGAATTGCGTTTCGCATACGATCCTCCTATATGGGTTCCTGCGTGGCTTCTTCAATTGCGCGGCGGGACTCATCATAGCCAAATCCACGACCGGCCAGGCGCTGCATCAGGCGTTCGCGCAGTTCTTCCGGTTCATAGCGGGAAAGCTGGCGCGCGTATTTCTTTGCGATCAGCAGCGCGTGTTCATGCTCCTGATCGTCGTTGATTACGGCAAGCGATTTGTTTATCACAACCAACGGAATTTCGTGCTGAAGCAGCTGTTCTTTGAGTTTATTGCGGCTTAAGGGTTTGGAGGCAAGCCGCGTGCGGATAAACTCTTCCGCATAAGCGGCGTCATCCAGATAGTTTAGCTCCAGCAAACGGTCTATGACCTGCTGCACCTCAATTTCTCCAAACTGATGGTCGTCCAGGTGCCGCTCCACTTCCCGCACCGTGCGGGCCCGCACGGCAAGAAATCTGAGCGCCGTATCCATGGGAGTCTGCCGCACGCTTTCTTTTGTCGGCTTTTGTTTTGCCGGAATCTTTTTCATGATAATTTCCTGACCCTTTTCGGTTTCTTTATTGGTTCGAGCCGTATTGTTCTTCCAGTTCGCGCAACCTTGCGCGCAACTGTGCCTGCATGGACAATTCGGAAGCTTCCACAGGCGCCTGCTCCGTGCCCATGCAAGCCGTGCAGGAAGCCCCGCAGGCAGGGCAGACACATCCGCTTAAAAGCCCTCTTTCCCGCTGTATCATATAGGTGCCGCAGTCCGGGCATCCGCAACGCATGGCGCTCTCCTTCCAGCCGTTTTGTGATAAGTATAGCATGTACACAATATGTTTTCATGCTTTCCTTCAGGTTTTGCCACAAAAACATTCGCGCTGTGGTATACTTTTGTGGAGCGGTTCGTACGTTAGGAGGGTCCTTCATGAAACGCAGCATTCTTTTGCCCTTGTTTTTTCTGTCAGCGCTTTTGTTTGTGCCGCAGGCGGAGGCCGCAACGCCGTCTCCCACAACGGGCACGCAGTTGATCGTATATGAGGATACAGGGGAAATCGTCGCTATGATCCAAACGCGCCTGCGCGAACTGGGCTATTTTCATTTTAAGGCGACGGGCAGCTTTTTGAGCATGACGCGCAGCGCGGTAATCGAGTTTCAAAAGAACCAGGTCTCGCAGGACGGCACAGCTATTATCGCAGACGGTACGGTAGGCGCTCAGAGCATGGAATTGCTCTTTTCTCTGAATGCTGCGCGCGCGGCCATCCCGCAGGAAGTACATATCCCCATCGGCGAGCGCTCAAACGGCAGCCAAACAAAGACCGGAACGCTCCTGACCTGGGCGGAGGTCAAGGAACAGCTGACCGTAGGCCAGACATATGCGCTTGAGGATTTTAACACCGGCGTCACCTTCAATATGGTTTATACGGGCGGCGAACAGCACGCTGAAATGGAAAGCGCCACTGCTAACGACGCCACGGTATACAAAGAAACGTTCGGCGGGGCGTACAATTATTCCAAGCGCCCCATGCTCATCACCATAAATAGTACGCTTGTGGCCTGCTCCTTGCAGGGGCAGCCGCACGGAACAGATACGGTGGAGCGCAACGATATGGTGGGCCACGCGTGCCTGTATTTTAACGAAAGCAAATCCCATGTAGGGCAACTGCCCGATGTGGAGCATATCAACAACGTCTTTGCGGCGGCAGGAAAAACTTAAAAGCGCGCAAAAACGCATGAAAAAACCGGAGGATGCTTCCTCCGGTTTTTGTTCTATCGTGACTGTTATTGGGCTTTGATCTTCCTGAGCTTTGCGAAGCGGGGCAGACCATTTTCCAGGACCATATTGGGCTGGCCCTGAATGAGCGGCAGCGCATAGTCGATATAAGCGGCGGATACATTGTTGCCTTCTTCGTTGATCCACTCCAGCGGCACCTTCTTTTCGGTGTTGGCGACGTCGGCCAAATCCATCAGCTTGATGTTGCAGACGTAGTTGCCGTTCGCGTCGGCGGAGCGCTCAAAGCCCACCATCTTGTCCGTAATACCGGCGACGGCAGATTCCACCGCAGTTTTACCGGAAAGGAAGGATTCCTGTACGTCCGTTTCGGATGCGCAGTGGGCCGCGCAGCGCTGCAATAGGGAGAATTCAATGCCGCGAACCTTCGCGCCGGTCTTTGCCTTGAGGATGTTGGCAAGGTTGGAGGCAAGGCCGCCAAGCTGCTTGTGGCCAAAAGCGTCGACAGGGGCGTTTTCCGCGCCGTATTCGGCAATCAGCTTGCCGCTGGCGTCATGGATGCCTTCGGAAACAGCCACAATGCACTTGCCGTTCTTTTTATAAACGGCCTGTACGTCCGCAATGAACTTGTCCATATCAAAATCGCGCTCGGGCAGGTAGATGAGGTCCGGGCCCTGGCCATAGTGGGAAGCGATCGCGGCGGCGGCAGTCAGCCAGCCCGCGTGACGGCCCATGATCTCCAGCACGCAGACCATACCGGTGTCATATACGCGCGCATCGAGGTAGAGTTCCATGCAGCTGGTTGCGATGTATTTTGCGGCGGAAGCGTAGCCGGGGCAGTGGTCGGTTCCAAAAAGATCGTTGTCGATGGTCTTGGGAACGCCCATAATGCGGCAGGAATAGCCGACTTTCTGCATGTACTTGGAGATTTTGTTGCAGGTATCCATGGAGTCGTTGCCGCCATTGTAGAAGAAATAGCGGACATCGTATTTTTTGAAGATCTCGAGGATGCGCTTATAATCCGTATCGTCCACTTCGCTATCCTTGAGCTTGTAGCGGCAGGAGCCGAGCGCGGAGGAAGGCGTATGCAGCAACAGCTCAAGCTCTTTTGCGTCTTCCTGGCCCATGTCGTAGAGCACATCGTCGAGCACCCCGCGGATACCGTGGGCCGCGCCATAAACTTTTGTAATGGCTTCGCTGTCAAGCGCGGCGCGGATTACGCCATACGCGCTTGCGTTGATCACAGACGTCGGGCCGCCGGACTGGCCGATGATACAGGCGCCTTTTAAGACTTCACTCATAATACATTACCTCCAGAACATATGTAATTAAAACTTTTTTGATCCGCTTTTCGGGGGCGGGACAATGCTTTAGGCGGAATTCGTCGAACACCGCCATCTTTTCGACTATACAGCATTTTTTTCGGTTTCGCAACGCTTTACCAATAGAATGCAGGCTTATGGGAACCGGAAGTAACGATAATTTTTAAGTTTTGACGAACATTCGTCAAAAAACACTGGTAGAGTATGATTTCGGGATGATAAAATGTAGGACGTAAAACCGTCCCCCCTTCTGAAAGGCGGCTTCCATGTTCGGTTATGTAAGGCCCCACAAACCGGAACTCAAAGTGCGTGAGCTTGCGCAGTACCAGGCGTGGTATTGCAGTTTGTGCAAGACCCTCCGGCAAACATATGGCCAGATTCCCCGTCTTGTGCTGGATTACGATTGCACGTTCTTCGCGCTTTTGCTTGCGGGCATATCCGGCGAGGAGTATGCTTGTGCGCCCGGGCGGTGCGGTTACAAGCCGTTCAAAAAAAAAGCGCCGGTCATCGGCCCGTGTGAAGCGCTCTCTTACGCTTCGGATATCAATGTGTTATTGTATTATTATAAACTTGCCGACGATTATCGGGATGAAGGCAGCGTTCCCGCTTTTGTGGGGCGCGCGGCGCTCAAAGCCGCGGCAAAACTTGCGGCAAAACGCCGGCCGGAAGCGGCACAGGCGATCGCTTCGGGCATTGCGCTGCTTTCTGAACTGGAGCAAAAGAAAGAGCCGCTGATAGACGTTGTGGCGGACGCGTTCGCCAATATTCTCAAACAGCTTGCTCTGGGATATGATAAACTTACCAAGAAGCAAAAAACCGCGCTTTCCTGGCTTGCCTACCATATGGGACGCTGGATCTACCTTGCCGATGCATGGGAGGACCGCAAAAAGGATGAAAAAGCGGGTTCCTACAACCCGTTCCTGATCGCAAACGCTACCGAGGAGCGCGCTTCCTTTTTGCTTTACGCATCCCTGCATGAAATGGAAAACGCCTGCGATTTGTTGGAGTTCAAGTCCAATCAGGGCTTGATTGAAAATATCATCTATCAGGGCTGCCGCTTTCAAACAAAGCGGGTGCTGGAAGGAGTCAAGAAGGATGAATCCGTATAAGGTTTTGGGCGTGAGCGAAGACGCGACGCAGGAAGAGATCCGCGCCGCGTATCTTGCGCTTGTAAAAAAATACCACCCCGACAAATTCACGGATAATCCGCTCAAAGAGCTTGCCAACGAAAAGCTCAAGGAGATCAATGAAGCGTACGAACTGCTGACCAAGAAAAACTCCACCACTTCTTCCTCGACACGCCGGGACAATAGTTCCTATGGCTCCTATGGCGGTGCGTACAGCGGGACGGGCGGCTCCTATTCCGGCCCTTCCGCGGCGGAATTCGCCCGCGCGCGCTCCTTCATTAACCAGAATAATTTGCAGGCGGCAAAGCAGGTGCTCGATTCGATTTCCGTGCGAAACGCGGAATGGTACTATCTCTATGGCGTCATCTACCTGCGCCAGGGCTGGTATGACAAAGCGCGGGAATATCTTTCCATGGCATACGAGCAGGAACCGGGCAACGCGGAATACCGCAACGCCTATGCCGCGGTCAACAACGCGGGCAATCCTTTTGGGCGAAGCGCCGGAAACGGATCCGGTCAGTATGCGGGCGGCTGCTCCACCTGCGATATCTGTTCCGCGCTTATTTGCCTGGATTGCTGCTGTGACGGCCACCTTTGCTGAGGAGGGGAGGGCAATGAACAGAAGGCTGTCCCCATCCAAACAGCTCACGCTGGGCGCAATGGTTACGGCGCTTACCATATTGAGCCTGTACGCGGTTGCGGTGCTGCCTTTTGGCTCTGTTCCGCTCTATTTTCTTGCTTCCATGTTTATCTATGTGCTTGCGTGCGAGGGGGCTTATACGGCGGCAATCATCTCCTTTTTCGCCAGCGCCGCGTTATCATTCCTTCTACTGCCGGATAAGATCCCCGTACTTTTCTATGTCGCGCTTCTGGGGCATTTTGGCATATTTCGTACGGCGCTGCAGGGGCGCGTACAGGGCAGATTTCTGTTGATGCTCATTAAGCTTTTATATTGCGATGTTTTTGCCGGAGCGGGGCTTTACCTTGGGATATACGTCTTAGGCGGTCTACCCTTGACGCTTCCTGCTGCGCTTCCGGTCTGGGCGATCGTTGTGCTCTCCCAGGTGGCAATCTTAGCGTATGATATTTTGTATGCCATCAGCGCGGGCATTTATGAGGCACGGTTCCGCCGGGCGATCGTGCCGAGAAGATAGCGCCTCCATAACAGAAAAGAACGATACTGACGCATCCTAAAAAGGGATGCGTTTTTGTTTTCTTCTACAGTTCTATCCGCTGTTAAAACCGCACAGAGTGGGAATGATATGTAGTACGCCGTTTCTTTTAAAAAGGGCGTGAAAGCTATATGGGGGAGGCAAATCGATTGCGCAGGCAAGCGGAAAAGAAAGAAAAGAGAACACCGGAGCAAAAGGCGCGGCGCGGCCGCGCGATACGGCGTGTTTTATTGGGGCTGACGCTGCTCTGTTTGTCCTTTGTGATGTTTGGCGCTGTCTATGTGCTGCGCCTGGACGCGTGGGAAGCGTTTGACGCAAGCCGCATTTTGGGCGCGCCCCAGTCGCTTCTCGTGTATGATAAGGGCGGCGCCGAGGTAAGCTGTCTTTCCGCAAAAGAAACGCGCATCGATGTCCCGTTGCGCGACGTCCCCATGCATGTCCGCTATGCGTTTATTTCCGCGGAAGACAACCGCTTCTACGAACATATCGGCGTGGACTTTATACGCATCTTGGGCGCGGCCTGGGAAGATATCAAGGCGGGCGGCTATGTGCAGGGCGCGTCCACCATCAGCCAGCAGCTTGTCAAACTCAGTCATCTCACCAACGAAAAGCTGATGTCCCGCAAGCTGGAAGAGGCGGTGCTTGCCTACCAGATGGAGCAGCAATACTCCAAGGATGAAATACTGGAGATGTACCTCAATTATGTGTATTTCGGCGGCGGATTCTATGGTATAGAGGCCGCGGCGCGGGGATATTTTGGTGTACACGCCAGCGAATTGAGCGTAGCACAGGCCGCCCAGCTTGCCGGCATACTCAAATCCCCCTCGCATTATGCGCCGCATCTGGATATGGAAGCAAGCGTAGAGCGGCGCAACCTTGTGCTGCGCCTGATGCAGGAATACGGCTACATCGATGAGCAGAGCCGTAACGCAGCCCAGGAAGAGCCCGTTACGCTCGTGAATGGCTTAAATCAGGAAAAGCGCGGGTATTATATTGACCTTGCGCTGGAGCAGGCTTGCGATAATCTGGGCGTTTCCATGGATGAACTGTTGTCAGGCGGATACCGCCTGTATACCGCAATGGATACGCAGTTGCAGGCGCGCTGCGAGGAAGTATTAAAAGACCCCGCCATGTTCCCGGAGGAAGCGGGGGACGCCCAGGCCGCATTGGTCGTGGTAGATGCAAATACGGGCGGCGTCGCCGCGCTTATGGGCGGCAGGGAAAGTTCCACGGCGCTTGCCTATAACCGCGCCACGCGCATCAGGCGGCAGCCCGGCTCGGTCATTAAGCCCATCATCGCCTATGCCCCGGCGCTTGAAGAGTACCGGTATACCACAGTCTCCATGCTGCTTGACGAACCTACGGATTTTAACGGCTACAAGCCGGAAAATTTTAATGAGAAATACCGCGGATGGGTGACGATGCGGGAATCGGTTGCCCAATCCCTCAATATCCCCGCCGTCAAGGTGCTTGACGATATCGGAGTAAACACGGGCAAACGCTTTGCAGAAAGTGTCGGTATATCGTTTGATGAACAGGATACCAGCCTTGCGCTCGCTTTAGGCGGCTTTACATATGGCGTTTCGCCTTACCAGATTGCGGGCGCGTATACAGCGTTTGCAACTGGCGGGCTATACTCCACGCCGTCCCTCGTCCTTTCCGTCACCGATAGCGCGGGCAATTCGCTCTATACCTATGCGCCCGAGCGCATGCGCGTCATGAGTGAAGAAAACGCCTATATTTTAAGCGACATGCTTCAAAGCGCCATCAGCGAAGGGACCGGACACAGGTTGGGCGAACTGGATTTTGCCCTGGCGGGAAAGACTGGCACAACAGGACAGGGGGAAGGCAACCGCGACGCATGGATGGCGGCCTACAACTCCGAATATGCAGCCGCGGTGTGGATGGGATATGATGATGACGCTGGCGGAAGACTGCCGCAGGATGCGACCGGCGGCAAATATCCCGCCATGATACTTTCCGAGGTGTTTTCCAAGCTCTATGAAAATAAGGAAGCTCCCGTATTCCAAAAGCCCGCGGGCGTGCTGGAGGTGCGGCTGGATGGCTATACGCTGGAAAATGCGCATATGGCCGTGCTTGCAAGCGCGCTTACCCCGCCGGGCTCTGTCGTCCGGGAAGTATTTGCCGCAGGGACCGAACCTGAAAATGTAAGCGATTACTGGGTGGTACCGCAGCCCCCGACGACATTCCTTTCCCAGTTGGATGCGGAAGGCAAGGTGCAGCTGACATTTATGCCGATGCAAAGCTTTATGCTCTACCGGCTATACCGCGAGGACAGCCATGGCGTGGCTTTGTTGCTTGGAGAATGGCCCGGCGGCAACGGCGCCGTTCATTATACGGATACGACGGTGGAGCCGGGAAAGACGTATGATTATTATGTGATTCCCGCACATCCGCAGCTTACAATCGGCGGAAAACAGGTGGTAGGTCCCGCTACCAAACGGCTTACGGTCCATATTCCCGCCAATCCCTTTATTGCCGGAGGCGAAATAACCGAATAGAAGAGGGCAATGGCCGCGTATTAGAAGTGCTTGCAGCAAAACGGCGTATATTATATACTATAAAGAAGAAAAAAGAGCTTCTTGTCTTTTGCATTTGGTGCAACGGCGCACATGCGGGTACAGCAAATATAGCGGAATAAGGGGGATGCGCGCCTTGTCTTGGCGTTGCAACAACGATGAGAGATCATGTCACTTTAAACTTGGGCCAAATTGCAAGCGAGATGCAACCGCGTTCCATGGCGGCCCGGGATTGGGTGTTTCAGGTATTGCGTGCGGCGATTGTCCGTGGTATTTTGCCGGGCGGCATGCCGTTAAGGCAGGATGAAATCTCCGCTTCGCTCAATGTCAGCCATATTCCCGTTCGCGAGGCGTTCCGCCAGTTGGAAGCGCAGGGGCTGGTCCGCATCTACCCCAACCGGGGCGCGGTTGTCAGCAAGCTGACATTGGAAGAGATGGAAGATATCATGGACGTGCGCACCTTGTTGGAGGTTGGCGCGCTCCGGGTGGCGATCCCCATCATGACGCAGGAGACCATCGATACCGCCCAGGCGATTATCGACGAGGCGCTGGGGGAAGACGAACCCAACCGGCTCGAAGAACTCAATTCCTGCTTCCACTTTACCCTGTACGAGCCGGTGCAAAATCAGATGTTGTTCCGGCTGATTGAGCAGATGCATGCGAATATCGACCGGTATATCCGGGTGTATTACAGCGACCCCATGCATCATGCTACCTCCAAGAAGCAGCATGCCGAACTTTTGGATGCATGCCGCGCGCGGGATATTGAACGCGCATGCAACATTCTTTATGAACACATTGCGGATACGAAATCCCTGCTGGAACCCCGCTTAAAAAGCTGAACGCTGAGTCAATATTGCATATTTAAATCTCCGCCGCTCTGCGGCGGATTTTTTTGTAAAAATGGTTGACACATTATATCGCCTGCCGATATAATTTATATCGTAGACCGATATAACGGTTAACGAGCATGGGGGTAAGTATGCAGGAGAACATTGCATTGACGGAAGCGGTATTTTATATTCTGCTTTCGCTGACGGAACCGCTGCATGGGTATGGCATTATGCAAAACGTCGCAAAACTGAGCAATGGGCGTGTCAATCTCGCAGCGGGCACGCTGTATGGCGCGCTCAACACACTGCTTGAAAAAGGCTGGATCCGTCTGCAGCCTACGGAAGAAGGCATGCGAAAAAAAGAGTACGAGTTGACTCCTTTTGGACGGGTGGCGATTGAACAGGAAACGCTGCGTTTGAAAGAACTGCTTGACAATGCGCGGAAAATATTGGGGGAACGCTAAATGAAACATACGATCTTTAAGATTTTTACCGTCGCCCAGCATGAGCAGGAAGAGCGTTGGCTTGATGAAATGTCCAACAACGGGCTGCAATTGTTAAGAGTGGGTTGGGGATATTATGTCTTTGAGGATGGACCTGCAGGGGAATATCAGTATAAGATTGAGCTGCTGCCAAACAGCCCCGGCCATGCGGAGAGCCTGTCCTACATCGGGTTTTTGCGGGATATGGGTATCGTTTGCGTGGCGACTTACTTAAGATGGGTGTATTTCAGAAAAAAAGCCGACGGAGCGCCGTTTGTGCTGTATTCCGATATTCCCTCCAATATCAAACATTACGAACGTGTGCTCAGCCTCTGCCGCGTTCTCTATGTAATCAACTTCATTGCCGCCATATTCAACGCAGTTGTTGTGATCGAGCATATTCTGGATGGAGCAATCCGTTATGTATTCATGAATTCCATCGCTTCGGTTGGAGGCTTTTTAATTGCAGGGGTTGTGTTTGCCTACTCCCGCCCCATGAGCGCGCGGCTCAAGCAAATGCGCAGGGAGAAAGCCGTAAGAGAATAGTATGGTGGGGGGGTGTTGGGTTCGTTTTGCTTGCGAACCCGCTGTCTCACGAAGCGTTTTCGAATTAGATGTTTATGATATGATATGCACTTCGTAAGACAGCCCTGAAAAAGCAGCAAAACAAAGCCAACCTTGCGCATGGCCTATCCTTCACGGGCATATGTATTATCATATGGAGAGGGGGATGGGCCATGCGGTTTCAAGCGTTATTTACGCCGGATTTACCATACGATAAACGAAAAATTCTGCGGGCTGCTGTGGCGGCACTGCTACTGATTGGACTTAGCATGCCCGCGCAAGCTGCTTATGCCGTTGAGGAGGTTTCCATGGAGGATGCTTCCGGCGCCCTGCTTGCGGAGGCAACGACACAACAGGTTCTGCTTGAACAGGATGCGGATACCCCCCGTTCCGTAGCAGGGCTTGCAAAGCTTCCCGCCGTGCTGGCACTGTCCGAAGCGGTGGATCAGGGGAAGCTGGATTTACAGTCCGAAATCGCCGTCAGTGAAAAGGCCGCCGGGGTCGGGGGACCGACCGCTTTTATAGAAGGCGGGGAAGTGATTTCCGCGGCACCTCTGATGAAAGCCGCGGTCATGATCTGCGCGGGAGACGCCATCACTGCATTGGGGGAAGCGCTTGCCGGGAGCGAGGCGGCGTTTGTAGAGGCGATCAACACGCGCCTGAGCGAACTGGGCGTGCCGGTTACTCTTGATAACGCGACAGGGGCGGGAACGCAGTTTACGCCGCGCCAGCTCGCGGTCATCGGGGCAGCGTTGATGAAAAGCCCCACGTTTACATCCCACAGTAAGCTGACGCTGGAGAATTTCGCCCATGCCGACGGGCGGGAAACAGAGCTTGTCAATGCTAACCGCATGCTCAGAAGCTACGCGGGGTGCACGGGCGTAGCTACCGGTTCCTCGCAGGCGGACGGTTATTGCGGCGTATTTGCCGTAACCAGAGGCGATACACAGCTGATCTGCGTGGTACTTGGCTGCCGGAATTCCAGCACGCGCTTTGCGGTGGCAAGTGCCATGCTGGATCAGGCTTTCGCGACGAAAAAAGCGCAGAAGTGTGCGGAAAAAGGAGAGGTCATAGCAGAAAGCGTGCGCGTGCACGGCGGCAAGCGGCGCGAGGTCAATCTCGTGGCAAAGGATACCATCGTGCTGCTGCTGGATAAGGCGGAGCCCGCGCTTGTGGCGGTGGAAAATATTCCGGAACAATTGGAAGCGCCGCTCGATACCAATTCCGTGGTGGGCAGCGTTTCCTACCAGACGGCGGACGGCGTAGAAAAAGGAAAAGTGGAGCTTGTGCCGCAGGTGGAGGTGGAGCAGGCGCTTTTCCGGGAGATCATCCGTAACCTGTTGCTCAGTTTTATGCGCCTGTGATCAAAACATCAAACGAATTGCGAAATGCCCGCCTCTACTGTGAGGCGGGCGTTTCTTGCATCGGTTGCCCGTTTCACGTATAATGGGAACATAACCAAGGAACGCATGATGGCGCGGATATACGGAGGATAAAAAGATTGAATATATTTGGCGGCCTAAGCAGCCTGCTGGGCGACCCTCAAGGGTTTTTGCTTCATTTGTTATACAGCCTTCCGGCCATTTTAATATCCCTTTCATTTCATGAATGGGGGCATGCTTACGCTGCCTACCGTCTGGGGGATTCCACTGCGCGAAATTTAGGAAGAATGAGCATCAACCCCGCCCGTCACATCGACCCGCTTGGGCTATTGATGCTTGTGGTCGCACGCTTTGGCTGGGCGAAGCCCGTTCCCATCAACCCGCGTAATTTCAAAAATTTGCGCAGGGATGATACCATTGTCTCCCTCGCCGGCATCACCGTCAACTTCGGGCTGGCGCTTGCAAGCATGCTTGCGATCTACATTTTTGCGATACTGGGCGGAACAAATTTTGTGATTGCCAACATTTTGTATTACTTTTTAAGCATCAATCTTGGCCTTATGGTGTTTAACCTCATCCCGCTGCCGCCGCTCGACGGATCGCATGTGCTCGAAAACCTGCTCATCCGCCGCGTCGGGCCGAGCCCCTTCCTGTTCCTGCACCGCTACGGCAATGTGATTTTGCTTGTCCTGCTGCTGACCGGGATTCTTTCCGGTTTACTCGGGCAAGTGGTTTTTTACATCATGTCAGGCATCGAATGGCTGTTTAATTCCATTTTCGGGTATCCCGGTCTTTTACATCTTTATCAAGTCATGTGGGGTTGAGTTCGCTTGCCGTATCACGTACATATCAGCCAGTTTGAAGGCCCGCTCGACCTGCTGCTTCATTTGATTGAAAGCGCGGAAGTGGACATCAAGGATATCTTTATATCCGAGATCACCAACCAGTATCTTGCCTATATGGCGGAACTGGAGGGGCTCGATATGGATACCGCCAGCGAATTTCTTTCCGTGGCGGCAACGCTTCTATACATTAAATCCCGACAGCTTCTCCCAAGGCCGCCCAAAGAAACCGCAGAGGAAGAAGATCCGGAAGAGCTGCTCATCCGCCAGCTGCGCGAATACAAAGCGTTCAAGATGGCGGGGGAGGAGCTTTCTCGCCTGCAGGAAGCCATGCGGGGCGTCTATGCGCGCCTGCCGGAGGATGTGCCGTTGCCGCCTGTAGAGATTACGCTTTCCGGCGCTACCTTGCAGCAGCTTTATCAATCCTTTTTTACGCTGCTGCACACACAGCGGGAGGAGCCGCTTATTAATCCGCTGCACCAGGTGCGGCAGGATGAGTTCACGGTCCGTTCGCAGATTGCAAGAATACGGCGGATGCTTACGGAGCAGGAGGAGCTGACATTTGAAGAACTCTTTTCCGAACGGCCCGCACGTATGGAGATTATTGCGACATTTATGGCGCTCCTGGAAATGATCAGCCGCGGGGAAATCCACCTTCGGCAGCCATCCCCGTTTGCGCCTATCCGCTTAAGTGCCCGCGCACTTTCTACATCCGATGCGGAGGACGACTATATGGACGAGTACACGGATTGAGGGGTAATATGCAAAAACAGGAACACATCGGCGCAATAGAAGCCATGCTGTTTGTGGCCGGGGACCCTGTGCCTATGCTGGAGCTGCAGCGGGTGCTGGACCTTACGGAACTTGAACTTTACGCGCTCCTGCAGGAACTGCAGGCACAGTATAAACAAGAATGCCGTGGGTTTCAGCTTTCCGTCACGGCGGAAACAGCCCAGCTTTTATCTAACAACGCCTATGCGGGTTATGTGGAGCGGCTGTTGCAGCCCGTTCAGCAGAAGACGTTTTCTCAGTCTCTGATCGAAACGCTGGCCGTCATAGCCTACCGCCAGCCCGCCACGCGCGCGGATGTCGAAGCGGTGCGAGGCGTACGCTGCGAATACGCGATGAACCAATTGGTAAAGCTCAATATGATACAACCCGTGGGCAGGAAGGATGCCGTTGGCCGTCCGGTGCTTTATGGAACGACGGACGCATTTTTGCGGCAGTTTGGCATCAACACCATCGCGGACCTGCCCAACCATGAGGCGTATTCCAAAGGCGAGGCACCCATTGAAGAGGCGCTTACGGTATAGCGAGCTTTTAACGCCTTCCTTTTACTTGACATCGTCCGTAAGCTCCTGTACACTGTACAAAAATTCAGGACTCATGCTTTACGGAGGGCTTATGATAGAGAACAAAATTGTAATGGAAGGGCTGACGTTTGACGATGTGCTGCTTATCCCGGCTGAATCAAGCGTTACGCCCAAAGACGTCAACTTAAGCACATTTCTCACACAGGAAATCCGGCTGGGCATCCCGCTGATGAGCGCGGCGATGGATACCGTGACGGAAGCGCCCATGGCTATTGCCATGGCGCGTGCAGGCGGCATCGGCATTATTCACAAGAACATGACCATTGAGGAGCAGGCCACCAATGTGGACAAGGTCAAGCGCTCCGAGCACGGCGTTATCGTGGACCCGTTCTTCCTTTCGCCGGACCACCTGGTGGTGGACGCGATGGAGCTTATGAGCAAGTATCGCATTTCCGGCGTACCCATCACGGTCGCCGGCAAACTGGTCGGCATTCTTACAAACCGAGATCTCCGCTTTATTGAAAACTACCGCGTTCCCATCCGGGAGCTGATGACAAGCGAAAATCTTGTTACGGCGCCGGAAGGTACCACGCTTACGCAGGCCAAGGCAATCTTAGCCCGCCACCGCATCGAAAAGCTGCCCATTGTGGACGGTGAGGGCAACCTCAAGGGGCTGATTACTATCAAGGATATTGAGAAGGCCATTCAGTATCCTAACTCCGCCAAGGACCGCAACGGAAGGCTTTTGGCGGGTGCCGCGGTCGGCGTTTCCAAGGATACGATGGAGCGCGTGGAAGCGCTTATCGCCGCCAAGGCCGATGTCGTTACGGTGGATACCGCGCACGGCCACAGCCGCGGCGTAATAGAGACTATAAAGGCACTGCGGGAAAAATACAAGCATCTGCAGATCATTGCGGGGAATGTAGCGACCGCCGAGGCCACCGAGGCGCTCATTTTAGCAGGCGCTTCCGCCGTGAAGGTGGGCATCGGGCCGGGCAGTATTTGTACCACCCGCGTGGTTTCCGGCATCGGGGTTCCCCAGATCACAGCTGTCATGGAGTGCGCGCGTGCTGCTGAACCATACGGCGTTCCCATTATTGCGGACGGCGGCGTCAAATATTCGGGCGATATCACAAAGGCTATTGCCGCAGGCGCAAGCTGCGTGATGCTTGGGAGCCTTCTTGCCGGTACGGATGAAAGCCCGGGCGAAACGGAAATTTACCAGGGCAGAAGGTTTAAAGTCTACCGCGGCATGGGTTCCATCGGCGCAATGGAAAAGGGAAGCCGTGACCGGTATTTCCAGGAAGACGCGCAAAAGCTTGTACCCGAAGGGGTGGAGGGACGTGTGGCATACAAAGGCTCGCTGCACGAATCTGTCTACCAGCTTTGCGGCGGACTTCGCAGCGGCATGGGGTACTGCGGGGCTGCGACCATTGAGGATCTGCGCAAAAACGGCAGGTTTATCCGCATCACATCTGCGGGTTTGACGGAAAGCCATCCGCATGACGTATACATCACCAAGGAATCGCCAAACTATTCGGCACGGTAAAGCAACAAAAATGAAACGCGTTATGATGTTGAAAAGCGTTATAACGCGTTTTCTAGTAAGAGGATAATTGGTATAACATGAAGCTTCAACAATATCTGAAACAATATGACCGTCTTGCTGTGGCGCTTTCGGGTGGGGCGGACAGCGCCTGCCTGCTGCGCGAGGCGGCGGCAGCGCTCGGCCGGGAACGGGTGCTTGCCATAACCGTGCAGACGGAGCTCTTGCCCGCGCGCAGGCTGCGTATGGCCAAGCGCATCGCGGAACTTGCAGATGTGGAGCATGTGATACTGCAGGTTGAAGCGCTTGAGGATGACGCCATCCGAGAGAACGGGCCGTTGCGCGAATATTACTATCATCGGTTAATTCTTCGCGCGGTGCTGGATGAAGCGTGGGTGCGCAGCTGCGAGCATGTTGCGGACGGTTTGCGTGCGGATGAAAGTTCCCGCGCCGTCTACAAGGCCGCGGAAGAACGCAATGTACTTAGCCCGTTTGCCGTTTGTGCTATGGGCCAGTTTCAGGTGGCCGCACTCAGAAAGGGCATGGCGGAGGACGCGGCGGAAGGGCAGGGTAACCTTGCCCAGCGGCTCCCCCCGGATATGCCGCTCACGCTTGAGATGCTTTCCCGCATTGATGAAGCGGAAGAGGAGCTTTTCCGCTTGGGGTTGACGACGGCTCGCGTGGTGGTGGAAGGGAAAAGCGCCCGCATCCTGATTGGGGAGACGGAAAAAGAACGGTATCATGCGCTTATGGAGCGCGCGCGGTCTGTTACGGAAAAGGCGGGGTTTGGCCTGCTGGAGAAACAAAGTGAATAGTTTTTCTGAAATTTTGACAAGCTGAGTTTGGAAAACAGATTCACCATTGTTTTCCGTTTTGCGGATGATTTTCCGGACGAAATATGATAGAATTGCGTTTAAGAAACGCAGTTTGTACTGATAAAAACACGTAGGAGGTAATAAAGCTATGCCGAATTTCGCAAATCCGTTTCAGGGCAACGTCAACCGCAAACTGACAAAGGAAGAACTGATACAGGCGGTCCGTCTGGATATCGCCGGTGAACTCGAAGCGATTTATGTCTACGACGCGCATGTGCAGGCGACCGATGATCCCGTCGCAAAGGCAATTATTTCTGATATCCGCGACGAAGAAAAGGCGCATGTGGGCGAATTGATGACGCTGCTTCGGCATCTGGACCCGCAGGAGGCGGTGCATTTCCTTTCCGGTGAAAACGAGGTCAAGGAAATGCTGGAGGAATTGGGTATTGCGCCTGCCCAGAGCGGAACCGCCGGGCCGCAGGCGACCGTCGGAAGTTTGATTAAAGAATAAAATATAAGGAGGGGAAAGGGATGGATTTTCTGTTTCGGGACGGATCCCCGCTTTCGGGTGAACTTTGGAATAAAATCGATGAAGCTGTCGTAAAGACAGCCAGTCGGCTGCTCATTGGGCGCAGGTTTATTAACCTGTACGGGCCTTTGGGTGCCGACGTTTTGAGCGTTCAGGTGGACAATCTGAGTAAACGCGGCGAAATGCAGGAAGACGGCGCTTTATTGAAGACCGGCTACCGGGTATATCAGGAGCTGCCGCTGCTCTACAGCGACGCTACGCTGTATTGGAGGGATCTGGAAAACAGTCTCAATAAAGGGCTGCCCGTGGACCTTTCCTCCGTTGCGGAAGCTGCTGCCCAGTGCGCGAAAAAAGAGGATGAACTGATTTTCTTTGGCAGCAAAGCGCTTGGCTATGACGGCCTGTTTACCGTAGAGGGCTCCACGCATCTTAAGAGGAGCGATTGGAAGACCGGGGAAAACCCATTCTCCGATGTCGCCAAAGGTGTCGAGACCCTTACCGAAAAGGGCATCTGGGGAAAGCTCTCCCTGGTGTTGAGCCCGGATCTCTACACGCAGCTTCAGCGTATACAGCCCGGTACCGGCAAAATGGAAATCGACCGGGTCAGCGCATTGGTGGACGGGAATATCTTCCGTACGCCTGTGCTGGGCGCAAACAAGTCCATATTGGTCAGTGCGGATACGCAGTATATGGACCTTGCGCTCGGGCAGGATCTGACAGCTGCGTATTTGGAGACCAAGGATTTGAATCATGTGCTGCGTATACTCGAAACGGCGCTGCTCCGTGTAAAGCGCAGCGACGCCATTGTGATATTCGACTAGTTTTTATTTTGCTGCAAAACAAAGGGGCGGGAAACCGCTCCTTTGTTATTTATGTTATGGGCGCAGAGATTTGCCGCAAAACAGGTATGGTAGGATTTATCATATTGCAAGAAAGAAGTCGATCAAACGCATTGACTTGAAAGTCAATTATGGGGTGAATAACGTGTCCTATGAAACCTTTCTCCGCCTGCCGGAGGAAAAGAAAGAGAACGTAATCCGGCAAGGATTGCTTGAGTTTTCGCTGAAAAACTACCAGGATGCAAATACGGATCTCATCTGCAAAGCGTGCGGCATTTCCAAAGGAAGCCTGTACCACTACTTCGGGAATAAAAAGAACTTCTATCTGTTCCTGCTTTCTTACAGCATTAGGACGTTTGAAAGCGTGCGCAAGAATTCCTGCGGGGAAGGGGAGGGCTTTTATGATGTGTTGTTTTGCGACCTAAACTCAAAACTGAACATGTACCAGACGCATCCAAATGAAGTCGCGTTGTTGACAATGGCAGCAAAAGAGCAGTGCGGCGAGGTATTTGAGGAAAAAAACGAGCTGCTCAAAAGCTCCATGCAGCACATACGCAGTGCCGATGAAGCATTGCTAAAAGCCGCCTTTTCCCGCGTGGCGCTAAGGGAAGGCATAGATCCGGCGCTGGCGCTTGATGCGCTCAACCTCTACTTGGAGGCGCTGCGCATGCGATATATGGAGCGCTATCGGAATAAGCCATATGCATTTTATGAAAACAGAGAGAAAATCAAGGAAGAACTCAGGCGTTATTTGGATCTGTTCTTAAACGGCGTCGCCAAGCGGTAAGGAGGGGCACATGAAACAGATTGGATTATTGGAGGCTATTTATTTGGTATCCCGCTATCCGAAGCTGAGCAAAGATGAAAAACAAGCGTTACAGCAGAAACGCCTGTATACACTTGTTTCGTATGCGCGTCAACACAGCCCGTATTTTCAACGGCTCTATCGCAATCTTCCGGAGCACGCGCCGCTCACGCAGCTTCCGCCCACCAACAAGGTAACCCTGATGGAACACTTTGATGAATGGCTGACCGATCGAACGGTTACGTTGGAGTTGGTGCAGCGGTTTATGCAGGACCCCGATCATATCGGCCGCAAGCTAAACGGAAAACATCTGATATTCACGACATCCGG
This sequence comes from Bacillota bacterium, assembly GCA_023455425.1. Lineage (GTDB taxonomy): Bacteria > Bacillota > Clostridia > Christensenellales > CAG-138 > JAEYLA01. The sequence goes on from JAEYCM010000041.1 coordinate 41,597, forward strand.
CTCCACCGGAAACCCGTCCATCCTGTTGGCCGATCACACCACGAACAGCGTGATGGGGGCAATCAATATGCTGCGCGCCTATGCGCGCAAAGAAGATATGAAGGCGTTTTTGCGGCGCGGCGGGAAGACGGCGGGCGTATATGCGACAAACGGGTTTTATTTGGGCTACGGCTCCGTGCGCTACCGCCAGCTACAGGCGCCGTGGAAGAAACGACAGATGATGGTGACGAGCGTGCTCAACCCGCTTCCTCAAATTGTGGAAGAGCTTAACCGTTTTCAGCCGGCGATGTTGGGCGGATATCCGACGGCGCTTGAACTTTTGATCGACGAGCAAAAGCAGGGACGGCTGCATATTTCGCCCGCCATCATCATGACAGGGGGAGAGTACTTGAGCCCTGAGCTTCGGAAAATGCTCTCCGAGACGTTTTCCTGCTATGTGCAGACCGCGTATTCCTGCACGGAAGGCGGTACAGTGGCCTGCGAATGCAAAAACAAACACTTCCATATCAATAACGACTGGCTCATTGTAGAGCCGGTGGACCGGGAAAACCGACCGGTTCCCGACGGCGCGCAATCCGACAAATTGCTGCTGACCAATCTATCCAACTTTACGCAGCCCATCATCCGGTATGAGATTACGGATCGCATCCGGATGCATCACGAGCCCTGCTCGTGCGGCAATCCGTCTCCCTGGCTGGAAATCGAAGGCCGCACCGACGATATTCTGACCTTTACGGCATCAGACAGGGAAATCAAAATCGCGCCGCTCGCGCTGTATGCCCTTCTCAAACAGGTGCATGGCATTTCCCGCTTCCAGTTGGTTGCCCACCCGCAAAACCGGCTGGAGCTTCGCATGGTGTCTAATGATGGCGCAGGGAGGCGGGAGGCTTTTATACAGGCGGAAGCGGCTTTACGGGAGTATCTGCGCCGGAACGGAGTAGGCGAAGTGACAATCTCACTTTCTGAGGAACTGCCGCAGCCTCATCCGAAAAGCGGCAAGTTCAAGCATGTGTATCAGGAAAAAGAATAGTATGCATAAGCACCCCCCGGATGGGGGCATCCGGGGGGTGCTTTTCGGTTACTCTTCGTCCAAACGTTTGTAAATAGGGTTACGGATCGCAATCAGGCTGGAGATGACACCCGTCAAACCGGTGATGAGAAAAATCACGGCCATACCCGAACCCGCTCCAACACCCGTCAGAAGAGAAATCGCCTGCTGCAAGGGGGAACTCTGCGCCATAAAAGGCTCAAACACGTGGTCCGCAAGAAATCCGCCAAGGAACAGCCCAAGCGGGATGGTGCAGTACTGCAGCGTATCGCGGGCCGAAAACACCCGCCCCTGTAATTCAGTCGGGACATTGGTACACATAATGCTGAACATGCATGCGCCTGTAAAAGGTACAAGCATATTCCCGCAAAATGACGAGAAGATCCATACCGGGGCGCTTCGTCCAAGCCCCCACAGCACATCGCCTAAAAAGAACGATACGATCATGGTCCAGAACATCAGCTGCGTCCGGCGCTTTGCGGGCTTCATAATAGTTACAAGGACGCTGCCCAGCAGCATGCCGATCCCCATGGCGGAGGTGACAAAGCCGAGCGTCGTTTGGTTATCACCCGAACGCGCCAGTATCATGGCGGGTAAAATCCCATAGCCTGAAATATACGCCAAGAGGTTAATGAGCGACATATACAGGATGAGCTTCAATAAGGCGTTATTTGCCCGAAGAAACGAAAACCCCGTAGCACAGCTTTTCCACACCAATTCTTTCCTTTGTTCCATACCCTTTGGAAGGAGAGGAAGCTTTACAAAGAACAGCAGGATTAAAAAAGCAAAGAGGAAAGTACCTAAGTCAATCAGAAAAACCGTCGTAAGGTTTCCAAAAGACAAAATGGCGCTGGCGAGAGGCGGCGTCAAAATACGGATGAGTGAGCCGGAAAACGCCTGCAATCCGCTTGCGCGCGCATATCGTTCTTTAGGCACCAGCAAACTGACCGCCACATAGGACGCTGGGTTCTGGAACGCGTTCATGAAGCTGTTCAAAAAGTTGGCAACATACAGATGCCATACCTGAAGGGCCCCGGCAATATGCAGTACGGCGACTGTCAGCGTAGAGAGCGCCGCAAAAAGGTCGCTCACCAGCATGATTTTTTTCTTATCCCACTGATCCGCGAGTGTTCCCGCTATAAAGCAGAACAGGATGGAGGGCAGGTATGTGAAAAAGGACAGTAGCGCGATGCTTGTCGCGGTATGCTGCTGCTGGTAGACCCAAAGGATCAGCGCAAAACTGGTCAATGAGCTTCCAAGCGAAGATACCGCCTGGCTGCCCCATAGAATTAGAAACCCCTTTAACGCAAGGGGCCTGTATGTGATTTTCATGGCTTTGCTCCTATTCAATCATTTTTATCGCAATGAAAGAATGCAAAGCCTGATTGGACGGTATTTACCGCTCCATGCAATCTCCGTCCCGGATCAGACCTTGCATGGAGCAAACACTATCATGAGCGGCGTCGCCATACATCCACATCCTTCTCGTAAATTCCAACGCGCAGTATACCATATATTCCTATTTCAGTCCAGAGGAAATGTTGACGCCCGGCTGAATAGATCAGCCGGGCATTGATACTTATGGGTGGATTTGAATGACCATCTCACCGCAAAGCCTGCATGCTGTCAGGTCATGGCCCGAAACGCAAACGATTTGTCCGTGTGTGAGCATGCGATCATAGGCCGATCTTGTAAGACCGAGCTTTTTGCGCAACAGGGCGGCAGGCCTGATTTCCAACGGCTGCTCCGCCGCTATATGGAGTTCCACCGGCTCGTGGGGCGTTACATCCGCGCCAATGAGTTCCACTTCCGGCAGGCCCGGCTCCGCGCCGTTTCGCCTGATCAGCGCCGTATCAACAGCGCAGCGCAGGACATACTCCGCTTCATTGCCCATATAGCCGTTGAGCGCGCCGGGCGGAAGCGAACGGGGATTCACGCGGGAATGCACGGTGAGATTCCATGTGGTATCGCACACAGCGCATTTATAAATGAGCCACACATCCATGTCCTTTTTCTGAGCGTTCACGCGGAACAGCC
>JAEYCM010000028.1 GCA_023455425.1 Bacillota bacterium
TTAGTCTGATGTCATGAGAAGGAGGCCCCGGTATGGATAGAATGGAGCTGTATCAGGATATTGCCAAGCGCACCCAGGGCGATATTTACATCGGCGTGGTCGGCCCCGTGCGCACGGGGAAATCGACGTTTATCAAACGCTTTATGGATCATTTGATTTTGCCCGGCATTGAAAACGAGCACGTGCGCGCGCGTGTGGTGGACGAAATGCCGCAAAGCGGCACGGGGAAAACCATCATGACCACCCAGCCCAAGTTTGTGCCCAATGAGGCCGTGCGTCTGGAGCTGGGCGATAACGCGCACTGCAACGTCCGCATGGTGGACTGCGTGGGGTACTGGGTGCCGGGCGCGATCGGCCATATGGAGGCGGATATGCCCCGGATGGTACGCACCCCGTGGTTCGACCATGAGATCCCCTTTGAAGAGGCGGCGGAAATCGGCACCCGCAAGGTCATTACGGATCATTCCACCATCGGCATTGTCATGACGACCGACGGGAGCATCACCGACCTCCCGCGCGAAAGCTATCTGGAAGCCGAGCAGCGCGTGGTGGACGAATTAAAGGCGACCGGCAAGCCGTTCGTCATCGTGCTCAACAGCACGGACCCGGAAGGCGCGCGGGCCCAAGCCTTAAAGGATGAGATGGAGCAGCATTACGGCGTAAGCGTGGTACCGCTCGACGCGCTTCGTATGTCGAGCGCCTCTGCAAGCGACCTATTAGAGCAGGTGCTCATGGAGTTCCCGCTTGCGCAGCTCTTTATCCGCCTGCCCGGGTATATGATGGAGCTGGGGCAGGACCATGCCGTCATGCAGCGCGTGGTGGCTCCCATCCGGGAGATGATGCCGCGCATGGTCCATATGAAGGATTACAAGTCCATGTGCGCCGCGCTAAGCGACGTGGAGCGCTTTAACCCCTGCGCGGTGGAGGCGGTGGACCTGGGCACGGGCTGCGCGACGCTGAACCTCGTTCCGGAAGAGGGCATGTTCTACGATATCCTGAGCCAGGAATCCGGCTGCGATATTGCGGATGATTATGAGCTGATGAGTACGCTCAAGAGCTTTGCCGTAGCAAAGAAGGCGTACGACCGCATTGCGGGGGCGCTTGAAAGCGCGCAGACGCTGGGCTATGGCATCGTGCCGCCCTCTATCGACGAAATGGAGCTTGACGAGCCGGAAATCATCCAGCAGGGCAACAAATTCGGCGTGCGGCTCAAGGCAAGATCCTCCGGGCTCCAGCTTTTCCGCGTGGATATGCAGACGGAGGTCAACCCCATCGTGGGCAGCGCCGAACAGTCTGAGGCGCTGATGGATTACCTGATGGAGCGGTTTGAAAAAGACCCGGCTGCCATTTGGGAGACCAACATATTCGGCAAAAACCTTTACGACCTTGTGCGGGATAGTATGGCGGGCAAGGCGGGCAAGATGCCCGAGGCCGTACAGCAGAAGCTGCAAAAAACGCTCCAGCGTATTGCAAACGACGGCTGCAACGGCTTGATCTGCATCCTGCTCTAAGACGCCCGGAAAAAGATGGAACAAAAGCCGCACGGCATGCGTTGTGCGGCTTTTTTGTATACAAAAAGCGCAGACCCAAATTATGTTTCGAATTTTTCCGAGCGCGTTTATACGGGAAAAATGCAATTTTATTACATACACATTGCGCGGGAAACACGGTATGTGTATAATAAAAATGGGTTCACAATAGTGCCCTGTCGGTTGCGTCCCAAGTATATTGATATGTATATCAAAAAGTAGGAGGAGCTTTTTATGAAGAAAAGCCTGGTTGTTCTTGTTGCTGTGCTTTTGTGTATGGCAGTGGCGGTGAGCGCGTGCGCGCCTGCATCGTCGAGCGGGGAAAAGGTGATCAAAATCGGCGTGTTCGAGCCGCAGACCGGTGAAAACGGCGGCGGCGGGTTCCAGGAAGTATTGGGCATGCGCTATGCGAACCAAGTCTATCCCACCGTGGACATCAATGGCGAAACTTATAAAATAGAGCTTGTGGAAGCGGATAACAAATCCGACAAGACCGAGGCCGTTTCCGCCGCGCAGACCCTTCTGAGCGCGGGCTGCAAGGTCATACTCGGCTCCTACGGCTCCGGCGTGTCCATCGCCGCGGGCGAAATCTTCAAGGATGCGAAAGTCCCCGCCATCGGCGCTTCCTGCACCAACCCGCAGGTCACGCTGGGCAACGACTATTATTTCCGCGTCTGCTTCCTTGATCCGTTCCAGGGCACCGTCATGGCCAACTACGCCATTCAGGAAGGCGCAAAGACCGCGGCCGTCATCACCCAGCTGGGCGACGACTATTCCTCCGGCCTTGGCAACTTCTATAAGGACGCGTTCGTGAAGCTGGGCGGCACCATCGCGGTAGAAGAGCAGTTCCAGACCAACCAGAACGATTTCAAGGCCATTCTCACCAACATCAAGGCCGCGAACCCGGACGTGATATTCGCGCCTTCCTCCATTGCGACCGCGCCCTTGATCATCAAGCAGGCGCGCGAACTTGGCATTACCGCGCCCATCATGGCGGGCGATACGTGGGAGAACTCCTCCATCATTGAAAACGCGGGTGCAGACGCCGAAGGCGTTGTGCTCTCCACCTTCTTCGATGACGCCGATCCCGCGAATGCCGAAGCCGAAAAGTTCATCACCGGCTTTAAGAAGTACCTTGTGGAAAACAAGCAGTCCGAAATCATCCCCGCCGTTTCAGCACTCGGCTATGACGCGTACCTGACGGCGATCGCCGCCATCAAGGCTGCGAACTCCACCGATTCCGTCGCCATCCGCGACGCGCTTGTCGGCGTTTCCATCGAGGGCGTGACCGGCGCAATCTCCTTTGACGAAAACGGCGACGCCAAGAAGGACATGGCCTTCATTAAGACCATCGAGGGCGGCCAGTTCAAATTCCTCAAGACCGTTTCCGTCCAGTAATTACAAAGTATCCGCATATGGGCGGGGGGCGTCTCGTCTCCCGCCCTTTTTGAGCAATGGCATTCTGCATTCCGGATTGCCATAGTATTTGGGAGGCTACGCTTTTATGAGCATGACAACCTTCTTGCAGCACTGCCTGACAGGTATCTCGTTGGGCGGCGCTTATGCGCTCATTGCCATCGGCTATACGATGGTGTACGGCATCTTGCGTTTAATCAACTTTGCCCACGGCGAAATCTTCATGATGGCAGGGTATTTCATGATATTCTGCATGTCCAGCATGCCGTGGCAGCTGGCCATTCCCGTGGTGCTGCTCGTTACCATACTGCTGGGTGTTGGAATCGAGCGCGCGGCGTACAAGCCCCTGCGCACGGCGCCCCGCATGTCCATCATGATCTCCGCCATCGGCGTTTCTTATCTGCTGCAAAATCTGGCGACGTATCTGTTTACCGCCATTCCGAGAGGATATCCTGAAATCCCGCTGTTAAAGCGCATCTTCCAGATTGGGGATGTTTCCGCCAGCCTGGTGACGTTCCTCACCCCCGTGCTTACGGTGGTGCTGGTGATATTGCTGATGTTATTGATCAACCACACCAAGGTGGGTATGGCCATGCGCGCCGTCAGCAAGGATTTTGAAACCTCCAAGCTGATGGGCATCAAGATCAACTCCGTTATCAGCATGACGTTTGTCATCGGCTCCGCGCTTGCTGCAATCGGCTCCGTGCTGTATTTTACGGACCGCATGTCGGTGACGCCGTTTTCCGGCACCTTGCCGGGGCTCAAGTGCTTTGTGGCGGCGGTGTTCGGCGGCATCGGCTCCATTCCCGGCGCGGTGGTGGGCGGTTTCTTAATCGGCATCAGCGAGACGGTGCTCGTCGCATTGGGGTACTCCACATTCAGCGACGCGTTCACGTTCCTGCTGCTCATCCTCATGCTGCTCCTGAAGCCCACCGGACTCTTCGGTGAGAAAAGTACGGATAAGGTGTGACGCATATGAAACAAACAACAAAACGCATCTGTTCGCTTGCGGTAGTAATCATGCTGCTGATCCTCCTGTATATACTCGAGGCGCACAAATTCCAGAACGGCATGCTTTACACGCTGCTGCAAAAGAGCGCCATCCTATCGGTGGTTGCGGTCTCCATGAACCTCCTGAACGGGTTTACGGGCCTCTTTTCCCTGGGGCAGGCGGGCTTTATGTCCATCGGCGCGTACATTACGGCGCTGCTCGTCATCCCGGTGGAAAACCTCAATGGTGTCTATTATGCGGGCGGCGTCAGCCCCGCGATACTTGCCTTCCGTACGGCGATGGCGGCCGGGCCGGAGTGGCTTACGGCGCTCTATCCCTTCCTTGCGCTCATCCTAGGCGGGTTGGGCGCGGCGCTGTTCGCGGCGCTCATCGGCTACCCGGTGCTGCGGTTAAAGAGCGATTATCTTGCCATCGCCACTCTCGGGTTTTCGGAAATCATCCGCGCCATCGTATCGAGCCCGCAGATGGATAAAATCACAAACGGCTCCTACGGGCTCAACAAGATCCCGGATTTTCCCGAGATGTTCTTTGGGCTTGTTCCTTCCATGATCACACCGTTCCTGATTGCTGCGGTCTGCATTCTTCTGATGGTGCTGCTGATCAATTCCTCCTATGGCCGGGCGTTCAAGGCCATACGGGAGGATGAGGTGGCGGCGGAAGCCATGGGCGTGAACCTATATCGCCACAAGCAGATGGCATTTGTCATCAGCTCCTTTTTTACCGGCGTAGGCGGGGGATTGCTGGCGATGTTCATGCGATCCATCGAGGCGAAGACGTTTAGTATCGCGCTGACCTATGATATTTTGCTTATCATCGTCATCGGCGGCATCGGCAGCGTAACGGGCAGCATATTGGGTTCGTTCCTCGTCACCATCGGCAAGGAGGGGTTGCTGCGCTTCTTTGACGAACCGCTCGTGATCGGCGGCTGGGAGGTCCCGCTGTTCCGCCCCGGCTTCCGTATGGTCATATTCTCCATCCTGCTGATGGTGGTGGTGCTGTTCTACCGCCGCGGCATTATGGGAACGAGAGAATTTTCCTGGGATGCGGTGGCGCGCTTTCCGGCCTGGGTCAAACGAAAATTCGGGGGCAAGCGCCCGGCGGGGGGTGACGCAAAATGAGCGGACACGTATTGGAGCTTCGCGACGTCACCATGCAGTTTGGCGGCGTCGTGGCGGTGGATAACCTTTCTCTGGTGGTGGACGAAGGCGAGATCATAGCGCTGATCGGCCCCAATGGCGCCGGCAAAACCACGGCGTTCAACGTCATCACAAGCGTATACGCGCCCACCAACGGAGAGGTGCGCTTCCATGGGAACGTGATTGCCGCAAACTTCCCGCGCGGCAAAATGAAACGGCTCTATGCGGGGTTAAACCGCGGCAAATATACCGTAGCGGTTTCGAAGACGCCGGATAAGATCACGAAGCTTGGCATTGCGCGCACCTTCCAGAACATCCGTCTTTTTAAAAACCTGACGGTACTCGAAAACGTGCTGATCGCAAAACATATGAACAGCAAGGCGGGTTTGCTTTCCGCCGTGTTCCGCTTCAACCGCAAGGAAGAGCAGCAAATGCGCGAAGAAGCGCTGGAGCTTTTAAAAATCGTCGGCTTGGAGCACGCGAAGGATGAAATCGCCTCTTCCTTGCCCTACGGTAAGCAGCGGCATCTTGAAATCGCCCGCGCGCTTGCGACACAGCCGAAGCTCTTGCTGCTTGACGAACCCGCGGCCGGGATGAACCCGCAGGAAACCGACGAGCTGACCGCGTTCATCCGCAGGATCAAGGATGAATTCCATCTGACGGTGTTTATGATCGAGCACCATATGAACCTCGTCATGGAGATTTCCGACCGTATCTATGTCATCGACTTTGGCAAGCAGATTGCGGAAGGATCGCCCAAAGAGGTGCAGGACAATCCCGTGGTCATCGCCGCGTATTTGGGGGTGGAAAAAGAATGAGCCTGTTACATGTACAGGACCTGAAGGTCAGTTATGGCGGCATCGAAGCGCTCAAGGGCATTTCTTTCCATGTGGACGCGGGGGAGATCGTCACCCTGATCGGCGCGAACGGCGCGGGAAAATCAACCACTTTGCGCACCATCGCGGGGCTTGTGCCCGCAAGTGCTGGCAGCATTTCCTATGACGGAAAGGCGGTTACCGGCATGGACACGCAGAAGATCGTGGAGCGCGGCGTGGTGCTCGTCCCCGAAGGCAGGCGCGTATTCGCGAACCTGACAGTCTTGGAGAACCTGCGCATCGGCGCGTATCTGAGAAAGGATGAAGCGGGCGTTGCGCAGGATATCGAGCATGTCTATTCGCTCTTTCCCCGCTTGAAGGAGCGGCATTGGCAGATGGCGGGCACGCTTTCGGGCGGCGAGCAGCAGATGCTGGCCGTGGGCCGGGCGCTCATGGCCAAGCCCAGGCTCATCATGATGGATGAACCGTCGTTGGGCTTGGCGCCGCTCATTGTGCAGGATATCTTTGATATTATCGAGCGCATCAACGCCGAAGGCGTGACGGTGCTGCTCATTGAGCAGAACGCGAACGCGGCGCTGCGCATTGCCCACCGCGGCTATGTGCTCGAAACCGGGCATATTACGCTCACCGGCACGGGCATGGAGCTTTTGGAAAACGAAGAGGTCAAGCAGGCCTACCTGGGCAAAAGCAGCAAGTAACATAATTGTGGTGATCGTGGTTAGACTAAACTCCGGCGGATATCGCCGGATTCGGTTATCGACAAACCCTTATCAGGGGCTTTGCCCCCGAACCCCCACCCAAGGACACGTCCCTTGGGAATCCCCACGTCAAAAACGTCCTATTAGGACGTTTCCGGGAATGGGTTCTTAGGGCCGTTATGGCCCTGAGCGGGAGTTTGAGGGCAGAGCCCTCAAGCGTATTCTTTGTTGATAGTCATACTCCGGCAAGTATCGCCGGAGTATTTTTGTTTAATGGGAGCTGTGGCATGGACAATATCTATACGGATCTTGCGCGGGAAGCGCGGGAGATCAACCCCAGCATACCGGGGGTTGCGGAGCAGGACGAAAAGCGGGACGATATTGAGATTTCCCGCATCGAGGTACAGACGGCGGAGGCGGCGCGCGCCTTAAACAAGCCCATTGGGCGCTATGTCACAATAGAGGCCCCCTCCCTTGTGAACCGGGATACGGAAGTGTTCCGCAAGGTGTCCCAAATCGTTTCGGAAGAATTAGTGAGCCTGCTGCCCGACGGCAGCATCAACGGCAGCATATTGGTGGTGGGCCTGGGCAACCGCTTCATTACGCCGGATGCGCTTGGGCCACGCGTGGTGGAAAAAACGTTCGTGACGCGTCATATCATGCAGCATCTGCCGGATATTATCGGCGAGCCCATGCGTTCGGTCGCGGCCGTTTCCCCCGGGGTGTTGGGCACAACGGGTGTGGAAACGGTGGAAATGCTAAGAGGCCTGGTGGAGCGCGTAAAACCCACCGCAGTCATCGCGATCGATGCGCTTGCGTCAAGGCGCGCCGCGCGCATCAGCACGGCCATCCAGATTACGGATACCGGCATACAGCCGGGCTCGGGCGTAGGCAACGACGGCAGGCTGGGGCTGACGCAGGAATCGCTTGGGGTGCCGGTCGTCGCAATGGGCGTGCCCACGGTGGTACTGGCTTCAACCATATCCCAGGACACCATCAGCCTCATTGCGGAGGAAACTAACCTGCGCGGCGAGGAGGAGCGCATGAAACAGCTTGCGGAGCAGGTCATCAGCGAGCATTTTGGCCCCATGATCGTCACGCCCAAGGAGATCGATACCATTGTGACCGACATGGCGGGCATATTGTCCGATGGCGTCAACCTGGCGCTGCATCAGCCGTATTACGATCAGGTAAAAGAACTGCTGGCTTAGCGGTCCGCTAAACAAAATTTATGCCCTGTGAAGGATTCCAAACGGGATTTTTTGCGGGGCGTTTTTTTGTTGCGAGATTATGAATTTTTCTACAGGGCTAATCCTGCGGCCAACAAAAAGGCAGGCGCCGCGGGGATAAATGGCCCGCAGGATTCCTGTTTTGCATGCATCGGCCCACGCATACCCGTTCATGCTGATGCATACGTTTTTACATGGACAGGATGTGGACAAAACGCGGCGGCAAGAAAAAGAGCAAACCGCAAAAACGGCGGTTAAAGGGGGAGACCTCTTTTTCCGCCGTACGTTTGCGCCTGTTTGCAGCAGCCGCAGTGGCTTTGAGCATGCTCGGGATCGCGCTGCTAAGTTCCGGCTCGGCCAACAGAAGGCTCATGATGATGTCCGTACCCATGGTGTACGCCGCGGAGCCGGAAGCGCCGGAACTGCCTGAATCCGATATTTCCATTTCGCGCGTGGATATCATGCCGGAGGTCGGGGAGGAGATGCGCATCGAAGTGCTCTCCCCCAAGGCGCAGCCTTCCGTGGAGTTGGGAGGTCCCGAGCCGCGTATTCTCATCTACCACACCCACACCACCGAGGCATATACGCAGACAAAAGAAAACAGCTATGAGGAAAGCGGCGAATGGCGCACGTTTGACGAAGAAAAGAATATCGTCGCCGTAGGCGAACTCCTGGCAAAAATCCTGCGGGAACAATACGGCTGCAATGTTATCCATGATAAAACCAATCACGAACCGCCCAGGCTTGCCACCTCGTATGAGCGCTCGGAAGTAACCATGAAAAAGTATAAGGAACAGTATCCTTCCCTTACCATGTTCATTGACGTGCACCGCGATGCGGGCGGCGAGCCCATGGTGACCGAAATTGACGGCAAACGCGTCGCCCGGCTGATGTTTGTGGTGGGAACCGGGGAAGGGGCGACGGGCACCGGTTTTAAAGAAATGCCGGATTTTGAAAGCAATTATGCGCTTGCGCTTGCCGTAACCAATAAGCTTGCAGAAATCGACGAAGGGCTGCCGCGCAACATCCGCGTCAAGGTCAACCGCTATAACCAGCATGTTTCCAACCAGTGCCTGCTCATCGAGGTGGGGGACAATATGAACACGCTCGAAGAAGCGTTGAACGCCATCCCATATTTTGCGCAGGCGCTGATGAATGTCGTGGGCTCCGGCCAACCCGCCGCCGACCCGGGCAAGGCCGCAAGCGCCGCTGCGAACGCTTCGGGCAAAAAGGCCACCCCCGCGCCCGAAATCAATTGGGCGCCCTGAACCATCCTCCCCATACGCGCGTTTGTGCTGTATACTCTATAGAAACGGCAGTTGAAACGCGTGAAACGGAGGGACAGGATGCGGTTTTTGCATTGCGCGGATTTGCATATCGGCTGCTCTTCTGACGTGGAGGAAGGGGTGAACAGCCTTACTCTTCTTGCGGAAGCCGCGCTTGATTCCAAGGCACAGGCGCTTCTCGTCGCGGGCGACTTGTTCGACAAAACGGCCCCGTACCCTTATGCGGCGCAGCGCGCCTCCAAGCCGCTTGTCCGCTTGATGGAACACGGCATACGGGTATATGCCGCGGATGGCAATCACGATTGCGGGCCGGGCGGCGCTTCCCAATTGCTTGGGTATCTGGAGGAAAGGGCGCTTGTCCGTGTGCTGCGCCCAAGTTGGGATGGGGAGGACAAGCCGATATTGGATCGCTGTATTACGTTTTGCGGCAACGTGCGGATCGTGGGTCTGGGATTTCTGGGAAATCAAACAGCCCCAAGGCTCAGTGCTTTTGTGGACGAGTTGCCGGCATATGCGGGCGCTACGGTCTGCCTGCTGCACACCGGCGTATACAAGACAGGGCGTGTTCCGTTGGGGGGCATTACGGAGGAGGATATCTCATACTGCGCGAAAAAAATACAGTATATCGCGCTTGGCCACCGGCACGGGCGGGAAGAGCATGGGATCGCATACAACCCCGGTTCCCCCTCCGGTGTTCGGCTCAACGAGCCCGGCGCGGATTATGGGTATTATTTGGCGGATATCGGCGGGAGTTCTGTTCATATCGCGTTCTTCTCTACAAGAAACCGATAATCCTTCCATATATCCCGGGAAATATTGTCGAAAACAAACGCCTCTTAGCTTTCGCTTGTCAAAACGGGCAGCAGGAGTTCAAACGCCGCGCCCGGATTTTGATTATAGGCAATGATCTTCCCGCCCATTGCAGTGACGGCGCTTTGCGCAATCGCAAACCCAAGCCCAAATTTGCCGCCCTTCCCCGTATAGAAACGCTCAAACAGGTGAGGGAGATCCTCCGGTGCAATGCCCGCTCCGTCGTCCGAGATTTTGATGACCGCCTGCTGCTGCCGTGCAAACAACGCTATTTGCACCTCTGTTTTTGCATATCGCAGGCAATTGGAGACGATGTTGTTGACTGCCTGGGAAAGCAGCGCATCGTCGCCCAGTATGGATATCTCCGTATCGGGCAGCAGAAGCGTCAGCTTACGGCCCTCCTTGGCTGCTACCACCGTCAGGCGCTGTGCATATTCCTTGAGCGTGTGGGTGAGGGGGAGCGAAATAAGATCCTTTGCGTCATTTGATTCAATGCGGGAAAGCGTAAGCAGCCCGCTCACCAGCGCGTTGAGGCGCTGGCTTTCCAGTATGATGATTTGCGCAGCTTTCTTCGTATCCGGCACCACGCCGCCTGCGATCCCTTCGGCATATCCCTGTATGGACATCAGAGGAGTTTTCAGTTCATGCGAGGCGTTCTGCAAAAACGTGCGCTGCGCATTGTCATAGGCCGCAAGCTGCGCGCCCATTTGCTCGATGCTTTCTTCCAAATAAACAAGCTCACTGATATCAGTTTTCCGGGCAGCTTCGGCACGATGGAACTCGCCCCGGCCTATGGCGCGCGTCCGCGTGCACAGGGCGGTAACAGGCTTTGCAATGCGCGACGCAATGGCGCCCGAAGCGATTATGGCAACGGTAATGCCCGCAGCCAGGATCAGCAAAAAGTATACATTGACGGTGCGGATATATGTGTTTGTGCCGCCCGCCCGCGTCATCAACAGCACAGTTTCTTTATTCTCGGTGGTAAATAAGGGCTTTACAAAGTAGCGTTCCCCACGAAATAGCACGGAATAGGCGCGGCCAGAGTCCATACGGTCAAGCCGTTCCGGAAGGATGTCCGTGCTTCGTCGTCCCGACAATGTATTTGGATAGACAAGCGCGCCCGTCTCATTGAACATCAGCAGCTGGATGCTCGACATCAGGCCGGTTTTCGTGAGCTCGCCGGATAGAAAGGACAATGCCCAATCCGCGTGTTCTCCCGTGACACCGCCTTCTGGCGCGCTGTCCTGTAACAGCACGGTGAGCGTATCCGCAGCCGAATGAAGGTCCTCACGCGCGACCCGGTTCTGATACAGCCGCATGGCAACGTTAAAGAGCAGCATGCAGGCGATCAATATGCCGACCAGCAGCCACAGAAATGGTCGGCGAATTTCTTTTTGCAGCTTTTTCATATGGTTTCTCCCGGAGTAAGCTTAAATCCAAATCCCCAAACAGTCTCAATTTGAATGGATGCGCACGCTGCCGTGAGCTTTTTCCTCAGGCGCTTCATCACGTCGTCCGTGGCGCGGGTATCAATATCAAAATCAAACTTCCATACATTTTTTAACAACTCCTCGCGGGAAACGGCGGAGGGGCTTTTTTTGATGAGGTAGGCAAGCAGCATCAGCTCCGTCGGGGTCAGGTCCAGCCGGATTCCGTTTACATTGGCTTCCCGTATCGTCAGATCGATTGTAACGTTGCCCGCTTCCGCACGCTCGCCCATTTGGCCCGCCCCGCGGTCAGGCTCCAGCCTGCGGAACAGCGCCTTCACGCGCGCCACCAGCTCTATGGGGGAAAAGGACTTGGTCAGGTAATCGTCCGATCCGAGCGTAATGCCCGCGATCCGGTCGGCCTCGCTGTCCCGCGCGGAAACGATAATGATGGGAACGTTGCTCTTTTTTCTGAGGCTTGCGCAAAGTGTCAGGCCGTCCGTACCCGGCATCATGATATCGAGTATCACAAGGTCGACAGGCTTTTCTAGAAACGAAGCAAGCAGCGCGTCCCCGTTTTCATACTGCTGCACCTCATATCCTTCGTTTTCCAAAAACAGGCCGATCAGCGTGCGGATATTCGCATCGTCCTCAGCAATGGAAATGGTACGTTTCATGGTGCCCTCCGTCAAGCGCATTGTATAAAGCTCTTGCCGATATTGTAGTGTTTGCGGCACAAAAAAGAAAGGGCTGCCGCAGTTTTGCCACACCTTGCCTGTTGTTTTGCGGCAGCGGAAACACGTAGGATCAAGGTATAGACAGGAGGTGATACCAATGAAGCGGATGGCGGCGATATGCGCCGTACTCCTTTTTATCCTGTTGGTGGCAGGGTGTGGCGGGAGACGTGAGGATGCACAGGCGGCCGCGGCAGTACGAGAAACCGCCGTGCCGGAACAGCAGCCGGTGGCCCCGGTGCCGGTGCCTGCAGCCGGGCCGGCGAAAATGGTGGAAGAAGCGCAAGCAACGCCGGAGCAAACTTCCATACCGCAGGCGGAGGAAACTGCAGAAGGCGTTGGCGCGCAGCAGGAGACGAAGCAGGCGCTTGAGGATATTCTGGATGGAATGGAAGATGTGAAGGCAGCGGCGTCCGGTCTGGACGAAGCAGAAGAAAGCGGCGTTGCGATCCCAACGCCATAAGGAACAGAAACAACAAGGAAATGAAAGGAGAATGAACAATGAAACACACCAAGAAACGAATTTTGGCGGCACTGCTCGTTGCGGTATTGACAGTGGGCTTGGGCGCTACGGCGTTTGCGGCCTCCACTGCAAGGATAGCACAGCGGCAGCAGGTCATTGCGGAGCGGCAGGCCGCGGTGGAAAGCAAGCGCGCAGAAATCGAAAGCAAGATGGGCGGATATCAGGAGTTCCGGCAGCAGCTCGAGGCGCTCCGGTTGGAGGTGCTGGCGAACAAGGATGAAAACCTTGCGCTGGTGGCAGAGGTGAACGATTTGCGGCTTTCCATCGTGCAGCAGGTTGAGGCATTGAAGGAAAGCGGCGCAGCGCTCCCGCAGCAGGACATCGACGCGCTTAAGAATAAGAACGGGCAGGTAAAAGGACTTGCGAAAGAGCTTCGGGCGACGCGCGGCCAGATCAAGTCCGTCATGGAGGCCAACCGAGAAAACTATAAAGCCAAGGACTACGATGCCATGGTGGCTGCGTTCTCAGAAATGGAAGCCATCCAATTCAACCGCAACGGCCTGTTGCAGCAGATGAAGGCGATCCTTCAGGAGATGGACGCCGTGCTTGCCTCCGCCGCATAACGGCGCGGGAGCTTCGGCTTGATGGGTAGGGAGGGCCGGATGCAATCTAATTCCCCTTTCCCTCAAAAAAGCGGCTTTCGGCCGCTTTTTGCCCTGTTTTGGGGCGAAAGCGGGGCGTTTTTTGTGAAATCCGTCTTTCGTTCACAAAAAGTTTATAAAAGCGCCTGTAAGGCCGCATGACGCTGTAAAAGTGCTTTTACCGGCGGTTTTGCCATAATGTATACTAAGACGGCATCAAAGAGATGCTTATTCCAATGGATTCAAAGCGCGCCGCTATGGTTCTGGTGTTTCCCAATAAGACTGCGTCATGACATAATTTCGCCACATTTCATCCGGAATGAGCGCAATGCCTGAGGTGGGCAAAGTTGAAGGTCAGGCTTGGCGCATGGTATTATTTTCTGTAAAGATTCATCACACGGCCAATTTACATGCCGCCGTGATGAATTGTGAAGTTTTGAGGGAACATAGGTTGGAAAGGGGTTTTGCATTTGAACAATTACAGCGGACCGTTGGAGACTGCGCTAAAAAATCTGGGCGCGAACCCGGCAGGCGGGCTGACAGGCGGACAGGCGCAGGAGCGGCTGTTACGCCATGGGGAAAACCGTCTGCAGGAGAAAAAGAAAAAGACATGGCTGCGGCGCTTCTTTGCGCAGTTCCACGATGTGATGATCTGGATCTTGCTCGGGGCCGCCGTCGTTTCGTTTGTGGTCGCCATTGCGGAGCATGATACGGGAGAACTGTTTGAGCCGGTGCTGATTCTTCTCATCGTGGTGCTTAACGCCGTCATGGGCGTGCTGCAGGAAAGCAAGGCGGAAAAAGCGCTCGATGCGCTCAAATCCCTTTCCGCCCCCCATGCCCGCGTGCTGCGGGACGGACGGGAGACGGTGATTGACGCGGCGTTTTTGGTGCCGGGCGACATTATTTTGCTCGAAGCAGGCGATTTTGTGCCCGCAGACGCCAGGCTCATACATTCCTCCAATTTAAAATCGGAGGAAGCGGCGCTCACGGGCGAATCGGTGCCGTCTGAAAAGCACCATAACGCGGAGGTCGTTTTAGACGCGCCGCTGGGGGACCGCATCAACATGGTGTATTCCGGCTGCTCCATCACCTACGGCACGGCGCGCGCCGTGGTCACCGCGACAGGCATGGAGACCGAAATGGGCAAGATCGCCAATCTCTTAAACGACGAGACGGAGGGAGATACCCCGCTGCAGCAGAAGCTTTCCTCTTTGGGCAAGACGCTGGGCATTGCGGCGCTTGCGGCATGCGCGGTCGTGTTCGTGATCGGCCTGATTGACGGGATTGCGCTCATTGAAATCTTTATGACCTCCGTGGCGCTTGCGGTTTCCGCCATACCGGAAGGGCTGCCTGCCATCGTGACCATTGTGCTTTCCATCGGCGTACAGCGCATGGTCAAACGAAACGCCATCATCCGCAGGTTGCCTGCGGTGGAGACGCTTGGATCGGCCTCTGTCATCTGTTCGGATAAGACCGGCACGCTCACCCAGAACCGCATGACGCTGACCGAGGCGTATGTGGACGGCATGGAGCAGGGCGAAGCGGTAGGCAGCAACAACGGCGAAGCGATAAAGAAGCTTCTGACTTACGGCACGCTGTGCAGCGACGGCACCGTGGTGGTGGAAGGCGAAAGCGTGCAGCACATCGGCGACCCGACAGAGACCGCCATCGTCTACGCCGCGTACCGCAACGGGATGGCAAAAGAAACGCTCGGCACTCTGTTCCCGCGTCAGGCGTCGCTTCCCTTTGATTCCGACCGCAAGATGATGAGCACCATCCACCGCATGGACGGGAAGCTCGTCGTTATCGTCAAAGGCGCGTTCGACGTCATCGCGAACCGCTGTAAGAAGGGCGATCTAGTAAAGGCAGAGCAGATCGTGGACGCCATGAGCGAAAAGGCGCTGCGCGTGCTGGCCGTCGCCTATAAGGAGATCGATACCGTTCCAGCCGAACCCACATCTGAAACGATGGAAAGCGACCTGACGCTCTTAGGCCTTGTGGGCATGATCGACCCGCCGCGCAAGGAGGCGAAAGACGCCGTCGCCGTCTGCCGTAAGGCGGGCATCAAGCCCGTGATGATCACGGGCGACCATATCAAGACCGCCTCGGCTATCGCCAAGGAGCTTGGCATCCTGCGCGAAGGGGAGCGCGCTATCACAGGGACGCAGCTTGCAGCCATGTCCGAGGAGGACCTTGCCCAAAGTGTCAAGGATATCTCCGTATACGCGCGCGTTTCGCCGGAGGATAAGATTCGTATCGTGCGCGCCTGGCAGCAAAAGGGCGAGGTCGTTTCCATGACAGGCGACGGCGTGAACGACGCCCCTGCCTTAAAAGCCGCGGATATCGGCTGCGCTATGGGCATCACCGGTACGGATGTAGCAAAGGGCGCCGCGGATATGACCTTGACGGATGACAATTTTGCCACTATTGTAGAAGCGGTCAAGGAAGGCCGGGGCATTTACGATAATATCCGCAAGGTGGTGGGTTTCCTTTTAGGCACCAACATTGGCGAGATATTCACGGTATTCTTCGCTATGCTCATCTGGCGCAGGTCCCCGCTGTTATCCATGCAGCTTTTATGGATCAACCTCGTCACAGACAGCCTTCCCGCCATCGCATTGGGCACGGAGGCCGTTGAAAAGGATATCATGGACCGCAAGCCGCTTCCGAGAAACGAAAGCATGTTTGCGAATGGGCTGGGTGTGCGCGTGGTGCTCCAGGGCATGATGTTCGCAGCGCTTACGCTATTCGGCTTCCACATCGGCCAGCAGGCGACAGGCGCTGTGGAAGGCGGCCAGACGATGGCGTTTATCATACTCGCCGTCTCGCAGATTTTTCAGGCGTTCAACATGCGCACAGGCCGCTCGCTGTTTGCGATAGGACCCTTTGGCAACGGGAATCTCAACAAGGCGGCGCTTGCTTCCTTCGCGCTGATGGCGCTGGTTGTATTCACGCCGCTCTCCCGTCCGTTCGGGCTTATCGCACTGCCTGTGGGGCTGTACCTTGAGGCGCTTTTGATTTCCTTTGTGCCCGTTATCGTTATGGAGCTTGCCAAAGCGCTCGGGCTTGTTCATAATAATCAAAAGAAAAAGACATAAGGTAGGGGGAGTAACCATGGCCACGGCGATTACGGCCGACAGCACATGCGACATTTCACCGGTATTGTATAAACGCTACGACGTTACAATGGTTTCCCTGTACATTACGTTGGGAGACGAGACATACCGAGACGGCGTGGAGATCGCGCCCAAAGACCTGTTTCAATATGTGGAGCGCACGGGGGAATTACCGAAGACTGCAGCGCCTTCGCCGGAGGATTACCGCGCGGCGTTTGAGCGGCTAACCGGTGAGGGCAAGGGGGTCGTTCACATCTCGATCAGCAGCGAGATGTCCGCCTCGTATTCCAACGCCTGCCGCGCCGCAAAGGAATTTGAGGATGTATACGTGATCGACTCCCGTTCGCTTTCTTCCGGCTCCGGCCTCCTTGTCATAAAGGCGGCGGAGCTTGCGGCCTGCGGGCTTCCCGCAAAAGAAGTGGCTTCCCGCATAGAAGCGCTTGTACACCAGGTGGAGGCGAGCTTCGTCGTCGATACGCTTACGTACCTGCACAAGGGCGGGCGCTGCAGCTCCGTGGCGGCTTTGGGCGCGAACCTGCTGCATTTAAAACCCTGCATCGAGGTGCGGGACGGGCGCATGCAGGTTTCCAAGAAGTACAGGGGCACGCTCAAGCGCTGCCTGAACGATTACATCAGGGACCGTTTGGAGGACCGGGCGGATATCGATCCTTCCCGCGCGTTCATCACCCATACGGTGCAGGATGCGGTTTTGGTGGAACATGCAAGGAAGGCGGTGCTCGACGCCTTCCCGTTTGCGGAGGTACTCATTACCGACGCGGGCGGCACCATCAGCAGCCACTGCGGGCCGGGCACGCTGGGCGTGCTGTTCTTGAGGAAAGAAGCGTAACAAGAAGTAAGAAGTAAATAGAAAGCGGCATGGAGTGTTCCGTGCCGCTTTAACTTAAAGGGATCGCCACCTGCGGCAGCGCGTCCTCGGCGGGGGACGCCTCGGACACTAAGCCTGCGTGCTGTCGCGATAGATTATTTTATTTAATAGCGGGCGGGCTTCGCCCCCCGCGCCCCCCCGAGTACGGAAGCCCTTAAAAATCAGTGACTAGCTCAAATACTGTACCAGCCCGATCATCAGCGGCAGCGTAATGAGCGACAGCAG
The DNA here is from genome assembly GCA_023455425.1 of Bacillota bacterium. Lineage (GTDB taxonomy): Bacteria > Bacillota > Clostridia > Christensenellales > CAG-138 > JAEYLA01. The sequence goes on from JAEYCM010000028.1 coordinate 17,445, forward strand.
CGTGGTCATGGAAATCATGGCGGAGGCCGCTTCCGTATCCTGCTTGTAGCGTACGGCAAACATGGTGGTCAGCGCCGCGCTCGGGGCGCTCACACTCAAAACGCAGCTGACCAGCAGCTCGCCGCGTATGCCCAATAGGTATAGTACCACAAATGTAACCGCGGGGATCAGAATCAGCCGCGCGAACGACGCCACATAATAGGACGCTTTTTTCCACATGGCAATTAGGTCCACCTTGGAGAGCTGGTAGCCCACGATCACCATGGGGACTGGGGTATTGAGCGCGCCAAGATAATGGAGGGGCGCGTAGAGAATATCGGGCAGCTTGATGGAAAACAGAAAGATCACAAGGCCGATGACCGAGCCGATGATACCGGGATTGGTAACGAGCTTCTTTAAGGAAATCTCGCGTTTGTCCCCGCTGACGGCGACAAGCCCGTACGTCCAGGCCACAAGCGTGAAAATGATGATATACCCCGCGCCGTAGAACACGCCGATGCTGCCGAGCACCGCGTTTAACAGCGGCAGCCCCATGTAGCCGCAGTTGCTGAATATCGCGCCAAAGCGCAGCATACGCTGCGTGGATACATTTTTGTCCCGGATGATAAGATAGCCTATCCCGATGCCCGCGGCGTGCGCAAACAACGCCGCGCCCAGGACAATCAGAAGGCCATGCAGCAGGTCCGGCTGAAATTCACGGCAGAACGAATCGACAATGGCGGCGGGGGCCACGATGTTGAGCATAAACGCGGTCAGCCCGGAGATGGATTCATCGCTAAACATTTTGGCCTTGCCGCAGGCAAAACCCACGCCGATGAGGACAAACAGGATGATTACCTGGGTGGCGACCGTTGTCATTTGTTCGAGCATACCCATTTTTCTTTTCTGCGGTTATTGGCGTCATTATGCGTATGCAAGAACGGCGCTTACGTATACATAACAAATCGCGGCGCTCCTGTCAACTATCTTTGCGCCGGACGCTTATTCTTTTTCCTTCACGTCATGCGGCATACGGGTATATGCGTTTTTTATACAGGAGAACAGCAGCATCATGGGGCGGCGGAGTTCGTCCTGCATTCCGGGTAGGGAAACAAACGCTTCCGGCGGCTTTGGCTCCACTAAGTTCATAAGTGTAAAGCCGCTTTTAAGCAGGGCGCTCATATAACCGGTGACCGTCCTGTGGTATTTGACAACACGCTCCCCCAGGAATACGCTTTCCCTGCGGCCTTCAAGAAAATATTGATCAACAGGCCAATAGAGATGGTTCCCCGCTTCGTCGTCGATCCATTCCTGCCTGCCTTCTGCGGTAAACACCGGATGCTCCACAGAGAATACAAAGCTTCCAGAACGGTCCAGCCACTGGGATACGCGTTTGCATAGGCTTTCAAAATCCGCAATGTAGTGAAAGGCCAGGGAACTTACGACCGCGTCAAACGAATTGGGCGCGAAATCTGCATCCTCCATGGCCATGCGCTGATAGGTCACGTTTGGGGAAGCGGTCTTATCCCGCGCGACAGAGAGCATCTTTTCAGACAGGTCAATCCCCGTGACGGATGTTGCGCCGTGCTCTGCGGCGTAAATGCAGTGCCATCCGTACCCGCAGCCCAGGTCCAGCACGCGCTTTCCGCTGAAATCGGGCAGCAGCTTTTCCAGCTCTAGCCATTCCCCGGCGCTTGTTAAGCCGTTTTTTGAGCGGGGCATCTGCGCGTATTTTTCAAAAAAAGACGGATCGTCGTATTTGTTCTCTTTCATTGTCCGTTCCTCTTTGTGCTGTTCTAGTCCACAGTATACAGGACATCCTGCAAAAGAGGAAGCAAATGGACTACAGGAACAGCGTCTCCTTCTGCATCGGCGTCGGGTACAATATGGTATAATAAACGGAGAACGGGCGGGCACGTTTTCTTGTTTCCGCCTTATAAAAGTCTAATCGTGGAGGAGTCGGGCAATGACGACATTTTCTGAGCTATACGAACGGTTGGTAAAGGCTTCCGTGGAGGATCATCTGGAGGAAGAGCTTGACCGGCTTGAGCCCGACGAATTTGACCCGCATCATCTCGACTGCCTGTTAAACCCCAAAAACTATCCGCCCGTCGTCCGGATTGGCGAGTGCGTCTGCTCACAAAGTGAGCAGGCCGCGTGTGCGGGCAGATGCCTGTTTGATGCGCTTTACCGGGACAAGAGCGGCAATATCGCCATAGACGCCGAGCTTTGCGTGGGATGTGCAGACTGTATTGAGAACTGCCGCGCGAAGAAGCTGACCGAAAGTAAGGATATCCTGCCCGCGCTTGCCGCCATCCACAGCGCAAAAGCGCCGGTATACGCCATGATCGCGCCCGCGTTTGTCAACCAGTTTACAAGCGACGTTACGCCAGGGAAGCTTCGCGCCGCATTTAAGCAGCTTGGGTTTACCGGCATGGTGGAGGTCGCGCTGTTTGCGGATCTTCTCACATTAAAAGAAGCGCTGGAGTTCGATAAAAACATATTGACCGAAGCGGATTACCAGTTGACAAGCTGTTGCTGCCCGATGTGGATCGCCATGATCCGCAAAGTGTACCGTACGCTTATGCCGCATGTGCCGGGCGCTGTATCGCCCATGGCGGCGTGCGGACGCGCTATCAAGGCGCTTTACCCGGAGGCGCTCACCGTATTTATCGGCCCATGTATCGCGAAGAAAGCCGAAGCGCGGGAAAAGGATGTTTCGGACTCTACAGATTTTGTATTGACCTTCCATGAAATACGCGATATTTTCGAGTTCGCAGGCGTCAATCCGGCTGATATGGAGGAGGATGAGCGAGACCATTCTTCCCGCGCGGGCCGTATCTATGCAAGTACAGGCGGTGTGAGCGAAGCCGTGCAAAAGACGGTGGAGCGCCTCAACCCCAACCGCAGCATCACGGTGCGCGCCGCGCAGGCGGATGGCGTACCTGCCTGCAAAGCCATGCTTAACGACGTACTAAGCGGCAAGATCACCGCGAATTTTATTGAGGGCATGGGGTGCGTGGGCGGCTGCGTCGGCGGGCCGAAAATCCTCATTCCCAAAGAGGAAGGCCGCAAAAACGTATACGAATACGGAAAGCAGGCCGTCTATCAAACGCCGATCGAAAACCCCTACGTCATTGAACTGCTGCACCGGCTCGGGTTCGATACGGTGGAGAGCCTTTTGGAGCACAGCGATATTTTTACAAGGGATTTTTCGTAAGCGCCAAACGTATTTTATGGATGCAAGTCCGTTACAACCGCTTGATAGCATACCCTCCACAAACCATGCTGGAGGGTATTTTCATGAAACGGGGATTGACGCTGTTGCTGCTGTTGGCGCTGCTTTGCTCCGGCTGCCGGAATATGCCGCAAACGGGATATGCGTATGTAGAATCCAAGCCGTCTCCTGTGGCGGAGCCTGCTGCGCCCGCTTCAGCGCCTGCGGCCGGCCGGAATAGCGCCGCGCAAAAGACCTATTTGTATGAATGGAATTTGCTGCTGCCCGACGCGCCAAAGAAATATGCGTTTCAATGGGGCAGCTTTACCCGGGCGGATATCGAACAGCTCATCATCCTTATTCGCCTGCGGCAATGGGAAAGCATGGACGGTTTACTTTCCGCATTTGAAGGCGGTATCTGGCCGGACATAGAACATACGGAATACGGGGCGGATACAGAACTGTGGGTCTCGTTCGAACAATTTGAGCAGGCGAACGCCGCCGTGCTGTGCGTGCAGGAAGGCGGCGGACAAACGCTTCTGCTGATGTTTACGGTACAGGGGGAAACGTATGTCCCCTGCTGCGCGCTGGGCGGCATCAGGAACTTTGCTTCCTGCAGGGTGGAACCCATTGGCGGGGCGTATTGGATCATCTATGAGTCAATGGATTTTCGCCGGGACAGATATACCACATGGTTCAATACGTGGACCGGACAGGTGGAGCTTAGCTACTATACCGATGTTTCAGGAAGCGTCGCGACGGAGACGGCCGGTGCCGGAAGGTACCAAATACTTGCTGGAGAACCCGAGATCACAGGGCGTGAGCATGCGGATTTTTCCGTCGCCGTTCCCGTGACGGCTACGCTTTCGGATTGGGGAGATGTTTCGTTTGAAACGGCGTTTACGGTTTTGCTGCGGCGGGACGCGCAGGCGCAGGATTTCTATGTGGACGAGGTCCCGGAGGACTATGCGCTTGATGGAACGCTCTGTGCCAAACGCTATTTTTCAAAAGAGCTTCGCGCGCTCCTCCAAGAAGGGGACGAGCGGGAAAAAACATGGGCGCTGCAGATTCTTCAAGCCCCCATTATACCAAGGGAAAGGCGGCCTGACCTTCATAAACCCGCCGTGCTGCATCCCCTTACCTATCTTTCGCCCGAAGGAGTCCATATCCGCGAATATCCGGCGCTTTCTTACCATTGGGACAGCGGGATCACGCAGTGGCAGATGTTTGAACTGTGCGAGGCGGTCAATCAAGCGCAGGAAGGTACGCTTCTCAATGTGTTCGGCATGTTTGAAGCGCCGTGCCAGCGCACGGGTGAAGAAGATCCCATGCTGCGGTTTGACAGGGTTTCTAACCTGAAGGCGGCATATTACGAAGACGCCATAGACATCCGCTACCGGGAGCGGGGTGCGGACAAGGGGCTGCTGGTTTTGTTTTTCAGGGCGAAAAACGGCAGCTACGTTCCCTACCGCTCGTTTGCGTATGCCTATGATTCCTCCGGCGGGCGTTTTCCTGTTCTGGAGGACGGCGTATTTACCATACCCGTTGGGAAAATCAACGGATTGTATGCGTGGGAGAGCACTGTGCTCGCGGCGCCTGGCCAGTCATGGATCAGCCTGCTGCAAGATATCCCGGAACAGGATGGTTCCCATACGCCCCGCATCCGGGTGGAGGCTTCCTTTTTGCCTGCAGGCGCGCTGGAACGGGATTACAGCAGGGATGGAACGCTGCGCATGACGGTTGAATTTCCGGCGGCCAGAATGGAAGAGACGCAAATGGAGTTTTCCATATGGGAGGCGCAGGTGCAGGACGAACATTCCGATATCCTCCTTTCCGGCCATGCGCTCTTACATCCAAGCCTGCGGGAAGCGGCGCTATGCAGCCTGAAGGCAGCTATGGAAGGCGGAGGCGTTCGAGGCGAGCGGGCAGAAAAACTTTTTGAAGACATCCGTTGCGGCAAACTGGGGGGCAAAGCCATCGTTCCAATCTTGGGAAAGGGAGAATAACCTGGCGTCATTACGCTGCAAATAATAAGAAGGCTTTGCGCGTCCGGCGCAAAGCCTTCCTGTCTGGGAGGGTATTTTGGGCGCTTACTGCTCTCTCTGGACGCGCACCCAGCATCCGCCGTTACGGGAAGGGATGTATCGGCCGAAGCCTTGCCCTTGCAGATGGCGGGGCGGGATGGGGCGGTATTCGCCGGGAACGGCCATGATCACGAACCGCTCGTTTCCGCGCTTCATACGCCCCTCATAGTAATATCCGTCGCCGTTGGGCGTCTCTACGCGTACCCATTCGGAATCCGGGAACTGCCCGGGGAATGGATGCTGAACGCTTTGCCTGCGCCCGCCGGATTCCGGAGCCGCGTTGGGGGCGGCCTGCGCGGGCGGCATGGAGTCCTGCAGCAATTCATCCACTTCACGCTGCCATTCCTCTGTGGTCCTGGCTGCGCGGGCCGTTGACTGCCTTACGGGCGCGGAGGAAGGGACGGCGTCGTTTGCAGCGCCGGGCTGAGACGGAAATACTCCGTTTGCCTGTTCGAGTATCTGCTGTAAGGCGGCGCTGTTGGCGGGGGACATGGCAGGGGGCATGGAAAGATCCGGCGTTTCTGCGGGTTCGAAGTCATAAACTTCCTCCAATGTGACGGATCCGGGGATGCCTTGCTGCGCGCGGGGAATTCCGGAATTTTGCGTATTCATGTTGGGCGTAGCTCCCGGTGCGGACGGGGTGGAACCGTTTTGCCGCATCCCGCCGTTTCGGGGCGCTGGCTGCATCATCTCCGGCACCTGTACGGCAGGCGCGCGGCCCGGCACCGAGGGCTGTGTTCCGGCGGGACCGGGCTGGGGGAAGGCAGGCCCCGGCTGCATCGGCCTCACGGATTGCGCGTTTGAGGGGAACGTGGGAGTCGCCTGTGTCCCTGGACGGGCAGCCGGGGATTGGGGGGCGGGCTGCGCAGGCATGCCAAAACCCGGTTGCGTTACCTGTACGGGCGGGCGCATGGGCTGCGTGGAGGGCGTTTGCGGCATAGCGCTCATACCCGGGCTCATACCCGGTTGAGTCGAGGGGCTCATACCCGGCTGCATTTGGGTGTTCATACCCGGTTGCGCGATAGGCATGGGCGGGCGCATGGGCTGCGTGGAGGGCGCTTGCGGCATCGTGCCAGTGCCCGGTTGCATCGGCATGCTCATGCCGGGTTGGGTTGCCTGCATGGGCGGGCGGACAGTGGGCTGCATGGAGGGCGCTTGCGGCATCGTGCCGGTGCCCGGTTGCATTGGCATGCTCATGCCGGGTTGGGTTGCCTGCATGGGCAGACGGACGGTAGGCTGCATGGAGGGCGCTTGCGGCATGGGCGTGCCAAATCCGGGCTGAGTTGCCGGAGTGGGCGGGCGCATAGGCTGCATGGAAGGCGCTTGCGGCATGGCGCCAGTACCCGGCTGCGTACCCGGCTGGGTCGCCTGAGCGGGCGGGCGTACGGTGGGCTGCATGGAAGGCGCTTGCGGCATAGCGCCAGTACCCGGCTGCGTGCCCGGCTGGGTTGCCTGAGCGGGCGGGCGCATGGGCTGCATGGAAGGCGTTTGCGGCATGGCGCCAGTACCCGGCTGCGTGCCCGGCTGGGTTGCCGGAGCGGGCGGGCGTACGGTGGGCTGCATGGAAGGCGCTTGCGGCATGGCGCCTACACCCGGCTGTATCGGCTGGAGCTGCGCCGCAATATAGGGCTGCGCGCTTACCGGAAAGCCTTCCTCATCTCCATCGTTGGAGAAGCAGGTATCGCCAAGGCGGCAATCCGACTCTCTATCGTTGAAAGAGCAGGTATCGCCAAGGCGGCAATCCTCCTCTCCATCGTTGGAGGAGCAGGTATCGCCAAGGCGGCAATCCGATCCAAAACGCGCGCCGGGCGAACGGCAGATGTCCTGCGTCGTATCGCAGCGCAATCCGCTCGGCGGGCAAGGCTTTGCCCGACTCTCGCCCAGAACAGAGGGGACGCAGATAATCTGCATGGGCCTCGCCTGGGGTTTCGGCGCAGGGCACGGGGGGCAGGGAGCGGGTGCGGGGCACGGAGGCGGTTCGGGACAGGGG
>JAEYCM010000009.1 GCA_023455425.1 Bacillota bacterium
AACTGTGCCGTTTTTTCTGCAGCGGATATTCCGGCGGGCATTCGCCCAATACGGTCAGCGCCGCCGCCTGTATTTCAAAGGGCTGGGGCGCGTCCGGCGTCAGAACAAGCGTACCCTCCGCCTTGATGGCGCAGCCGGTGGAAAGCGCGCGGCCCAAATCCCGTTCATCGCGCGGGAATACCACCTGCACGGGCTTAAAGCTAGAGCCGTCCACTAGTTCAATAAAGCCAGCGGTCTTTCCTTCGCGCACGGTGCGCGCCCAGCCGTATACGGTGATTGGCCCGGCATACGCCGCGGGATCGCTGTGTATGAGCCTGAGTTTGTGTTTCATGGAATGAACCCTCCATAGAACTGCTTCTTATTGTACGGAACAACGGCGGTATGGGTCGTGCCGTTTCGCGCTCCTTGATTTCTTTGAGTATACCACAGCCTGAGCCGGGTAGACAGGGGGCAAGCGGCAAAAGGTATCGGTACTTTGAGTACCGACGATTATTTTTTGCTATGGGGAAACCACGTTTCCCCACCCCCCTTCCTTAGGAGCGCCTGTACTCAGGTCAGGGGGCGCGGGGAAGACCGCTCCCGCTATGAAACGAAAAATCTATCGCGACAGCCTGCAGGCTTAGTGTCTCCCGCCGAAGGCGTGCTGCCGGAGAGGTGGCGATACTTTATGTCTTTTATCGATACTTTGCATAATCCGAAAGACTTGAGGCGCAATCTTCTGTTGGGTCTGTCCGCGCAAAACCGCGCATAGCATGTATATGGAGGTGACGCGGATGAAACCATATATGCCCATGCTGCTTTTGCGCACGCGCCACGCGCATGCGGCGGTGGAGCTCAACGGCAGGCTCATTGGGGAGGCCTCGCCGGAAGGGCATCTTGTGCTGCCTCTTTCTAACGATACAGAATATTATATTGGCATCTATCCGTTGAGCGACGATGCATACAGCCTGTACCCCGTGGTACGGAAAATCCGGTTTTCGGACGGCGCGCCGCTGCCCTTACAGAGCGCGGATGTAGAGCTTTACGCCTGGCCGGACAGCGTCTATGAGGCCATGCTCTCCCCCGGGGTGTTGCCTGTGCAGCCGGTCACGGTGTTTCCCTATACGGTGGATCAAATCTCGCTGCCGGACGGCTGTATCGCGACACTGTATTATGAGAACGGGCTCAAGTTTGCCGTGGAGGACGGCGTCCGAATCGTATACGGTACCACGCTTTTGGAGGGGCGAACGGGAAGCGTCAGGCTACTAGGAAACCGCATGCTGTGCGTCACGGCGGGGGAAGCGAACCTGCCGGGGGGCGACTTACCTTCCGGGTATGGCGGCATGCTGCTGATACTTGACGGGTCTTACCGGGAAAAGCTGCGCATCTCGGGAGATGCGGTGGGCATGCAAAAGGAACATGCGGTCAGTTTTACGCGCCTGCCCACGCAGCTAAAGCATGAGCGCAAGGAAATCTACCGCCTGATAGACGGGGAGTACAGCAAAGGGGAAACGAGCCTCGGCTTCTTTACGCATACGCCTCCCGCGCCGGCCCCGGGCAGGCAGCTTGTGCGCGCGTTTTGCGAGGCTGTGCTGCTGGAGCTTTGGGACGAAGCGCTTTCCTACCTGACTCCCGCGCTGCAGGAAGGGCTCACACCGGATACCATGCGGCAGTTCTTTGGCGAGTTTACGGGGGTGAGGCTGCCGTTCTCCCGGCAGGACAAGGCGATCGGACTTACTTATCCGCCAAAAGACGGCGTGGTGCCCGTGCGGGTGTTCTCCTTCACGTTTGACGGGGATAAAATAGACAACATTACCGAAGACTGATTGCTCACAAACGGTTCACAGGCGCGACGATATGTTGCGCCCGTTTCGTGTTATACTAAAGAAAAAAGCACCAGGGGGGTTTTTCTATGTATTACCCTGTATTCGGATACGACAGCACCATATTGCTGGTTATCGGGGCCATGCTCCTCAGCTTGATTGCGCAGGGAGTCGTGCAGCGCACATTCCAGAAGTACGCTAAAGTCACGGCCAGCGCAAACAAGTCCGCCGCAAGCATCGCAAAAGAGCTCCTGTACCGGGAAGGGAGCACGGTGCAGGTGACGCCGGTGGGCGGGAGCCTGACGGACCATTTTAATCCCAAGACCAATATTGTGGGCCTGAGCCAGGCCGTGTATGACGAGCGCTCCGTTGCGGCCATCGCAGTCGCCGCGCATGAGATCGGGCATGTCATGCAGTATGAACAGGGGTATGTGCCCATTCGCGTGCGCAACGCTATTCTGCCTGTCGCAAGCTTCGGTTCGCAGGCCGCGCCATGGATCGTCATTGCGGGCCTGTTGTTCAGCAACTACAACCTCGCGATACTGGGCGTTATCCTGTTTGGCGCCATGCTTCTTTTCCAGGTGGTGACGCTTCCGGTAGAGTTTAATGCCTCAAGCCGCGCAATTGAAATGCTCACTTCCGGCGGATATCTTAGTTATGAGGAAGTGCCGCAGGCCAAAAAGGTGCTGCGCGCTGCTGCGTTCACCTATGTGGTGGCAGCCTTGGCCAGTTTAGCGAACTTTCTCAGGCTGTTGAGCATCGCCAACCGCAGCCGCAGGGACTAAAATCAAGGGCAGGCTTAAGCAATGCAATGCCGTCACGGCCAGACAGAAAACCTGTGACGGCATATTTTTTTTGTAAACAGCAGGCGTATCGGCTATAATGATAGCATCAGCCTGCAAAAAGAGGTGCGATTATGAGCCGGGATAGCGCCTATGTACTCTTTACGGATACCAGCGCAGATATGCCCTGGGGCAGCGCAAAGCAGCAGCAGATTGAGCTTGCGCATCTTCATTACAAAATGGACGACACCGCGTATACCTATGATCTCGGGCGCGAAACCGATCTTTCCGCTTTCTATTTCGCCATGCGCAACGGTACCGCGGTAAGCACCATCCCGGTGCTGCCCGAGGCATTTATTTCGCTGTGGGAGCCGCACCTGATCGCGGGGCAGGATATCCTCATGCTTACGCTTTCCAGGCATTTGAGCCGCACGTTCGTTGCGGCCCAGCACGCGCGCGAGGATCTCATTGCGCGCTACCCCATGCGCAGGATCGTGGTGGTGGATACCCTCTGCTGCGCCGCGGCGCAGGGCATGCTCGTGTTTGAGGCCGCGTTCATGCGGCGGGACGGCAAAAGCATCGATGAAGTTGCAAAGTGGGTGGTGGAGAACCGCCGTTATGTCAACGCCCTGCTGCTGCCGCAGGATACCAGGTGGCTGCGCGCCGGGGGGTTCTATGAAGGCGGGGCGATCGGGGAACTGATGGGCCGCCGGGTCATACTGCGGATGGACGCAAACGGCCTGCCGGTCCCGGAAGCAAAGGCCCGTAATGAGGAAGAAGCGCTTCATGCCCTGGTGGAGAGCGCAGAGAGGCTGGGCTATGCGCTCAATAAACAGGTGGTGGGCGTTACGCATGCGGATGCGCCGGAGCTGGCAAAAAGGCTAAGCGAACTGCTTCTGGAAGCGGGGTGTGCGGACGCAACCGTTCTCCCCATGGGTCCCATCTGCGGCAGCTACATAGGACCCGGCGCTGTGGGCGTCGCGTTCTTTGGCAGCAGCAGGCAGTGAGGCCGACAGAACAATCAATAAAAAGGAGGGCCTGCCGATGGATAAGAACTTTGTCATTACAACGGAGTCCAATTCCGAACTCCCGTTTTCCTGGGAGGACCGGACGGGCGTAGGCGTGCTGCGCATGCCTTACACGATCAACGGCGTGGAACTTACCTATGATCTCGGGCGGGAGACCGATATCCCCGCATTTTATGAGAAAATGCGAAACGGCGCAAGCGTGATCACTGCCCAGCGCAACCCCAACGAAATTATTGAATATTTTGAACCGTTTTTACAACTGGGCAAGGATATTTTGCACATCGCGTTTTCATCGGCACTGTCCGGCACGTTCCAGAACGAGGTGGCCGCGGCGCAGGAGTTAAAAGAAAAGTATCCCGAGCGCCGCATCGAGCTTGTGGATACTTTGGCCATTTCCGCTCCTCTTGCCCTGCTGGTGGAAGAAGCCACCCGCATGCAGGAAGCAGGGCATACGCTTGATGAGATACGGGATTGGGTGGAAGCGAACAAGCAGCGCGCCTGTGTACTCTTTACGGTGGATAACCTTGAATATCTCAAGCGCGGAGGCCGACTGAGCGGCGCCGCCGCCTTCTTTGGCACTGTGCTTGAAATCAAGCCCGTGCTGTATGAAAGCCCGGAAGGACAGCTGGTGCCTCTGGAAAAGATCAAGGGCCGCAAGCGCGCGCTTAAGTTCCTGGTGGACCGCTGCGCCGCTACCATTGACCGGCCGGAGGAGCAGGAGATCACCATCTGCCAGGCGGATTGCATGGACGAAGCGCTTGCACTTGGGGAGATGCTCAAAGAAGCCGTATCGCCCAAGGGCGTGCGCATCAACCCCATTGGTCCCGTGATTGGCTGCCACTGCGGACCGGGCTCGCTTGCGGTCTGCTATTTTGGGAAGAGCCGCGCCATGATCAAGGAGTAGCGCGGAACACCTTCGGGAATGATATGTTTTACTTGTCATAATCCAAATTACAAAGGACTTATTATATGAAGCTTGCATTTTTCGGCGCGGCGCGCACGGTGACCGGTTCCTGCCACCTGCTTTCCTGGGAGGGCGGCAAGCTGCTGGTGGATTGCGGCATGCGCCAGGGCGCGGACGCAAAGGGCATTTACGGGGAGGATACGTTCCCGTTTGATCCTTTAGAAATCAGCGCGGTGGTGCTTACCCACGCGCACATCGATCACAGCGGGCTATTGCCGTTGCTTGTCAAGCGCGGGTTTTCCGGCCCCATTCTCTGTACGGAAGCGACAGCGCAGCTTTGCACCATCATGCTGCCGGACAGCGCGCATATCCAGATGCAGGAGGCCGAGTGGCAGACAAGGAAAAACCTGCGCGCGGGCAAGCCCGCCGTAGAGCCGCTCTACGATATTGACGATGCGCAGAACGCGCTCAAGCTTTACCGCGGCATTTCCTACGATGAAGCGGTGCAGCTTTTTCCCGGCATCAAGGTCCGCTTAAAAAACATTGGCCATCTGTTGGGCTCCGCCGCCGCGGAAATCTGGGTGACGGAAGGCGAAAAGACCAGCAAGGTGGTGTTTTCCGGCGACGTCGGCCGGGGGGACAGGCCCATATTGGAGGACCCGGAGCCCATTGGCGAAGCGGACTTTGTGGTCATGGAGGGCACCTACGGCGACCGCGAGCATGAAGTCAGCACCGAAGAAGACAAGGAAGCGGAGCTGGTGGAAGCGTTCCGCGCGGCGCTCGCGCGCGGCGGAAACATCGTCATTCCCTCGTTCGCCGTGGGCAGGACGCAGGAGTTGTTATACTACATCAAGCGCATCATGCTAAAAGGCAGGCTGCCCGCGCTCAACCATGTGCCGGTGTATATCGATAGTCCCTTGGGCATTGAAGCCACGAAAATTTATGAGCGCAGCGCCGAGGGTTATTACGACGAAGAGGCGCAGGAGATGGCGAAGTCCGGTTCGCCGTTTGATTTTCCCACCCTGCGCGTGGCGCAGACGGCGGAGGAATCGAAGCTTATCAACGACGATAAGGCCGGCAAGATCATCATTTCCTCCTCCGGCATGGCGGACGCCGGGCGTATCCGCCACCACCTCAAGCACAACCTCTACCGCGCGGACAGCACCGTGCTGTTTGTGGGCTACCAGGCGGTGGGCACACTGGGGCGGATGCTTGTGGACGGCGCCAAGAAGGTAAAGCTTTTCGGCGAAGAGGTGCGCGTCAACGCCAACATCGTGCAGATCGAAGGGTTCTCCGGCCATGCCGGAAAATCGGAGCTTATTGATTGGCTTGGCGGTATCTCCCCCAAGCCGCAGAAGATATTCCTGATACACGGGGAAGAGGAAACGCTCCTTTCCTTCCAAGGGACGCTTCAATCAAAAGGCTATGCCGCGGTTGTGCCGCATTTAGGCGAATGGTATGAGCTCGAGCGCGCAGGCGAAGTCGCCGCTGTGACCGTACAGCCGGAGGCCGTGGATATCAAGGGCCGGGCGTATGGCTACAAGCTGCAGGAACAGCTGCGTGCGCTGCAGGCGCTTGTTGAGCGCAGCCTTGCTCGCCGCTCGCCGGATATGCCATTAAAGCTAACGATTTTGGAAGCCGATCTGAAAACGCTTACGGAAAAGTGGGAAGGCTTGATCTAAAGATTTGGAGGCGCTGCCTCCAAATCTTCGTTTAGGGCCGTAACGGCCCTAAACACCCATTTTAGAAACGCCCTAGCTAGGGCGTTTCCATGGGAAAGGAATTCCCAAGGGACATGTCTCTTGGGTGGGGTGATAGGGGCTTTGCCCCTATAAAATCAACAGGAGGAGACCATGCAGCCTATCCGAGCCGCCATTCTGATTTTAAGCGACAAAGGATTTCGCGGGGAACGCGAAGACAAAAGTGGCCCCGCGCTCAAAGAGATTTTAGAGGGCCATGCCGAGGTCGTGTCCGTCACGCTTCTGCCGGATGAAAAAGAGGAGATCGCGGACTACCTTCGGAACGTCTGTAACGCGGGGGAAGCAGACGTCATATTCACCAGCGGCGGCACTGGGTTTGCCCCGCGGGACGTTACGCCGGAGGCTACGTTAAGTGTGGTGGAACGTTTGGCGCCGGGCATCCCCGAGGCTATGCGCGCATACAGCATGCTAAAGACCAACCGCGCTATGCTTTCAAGAGCTGTGGCGGGCATACGCGGGCGGACACTGATTGTCAACCTTCCCGGCAGCCCCAAGGCGGTAACGGAATGCATGGAGGTCGTGCTTCCTGTGCTTGCCCATGCGGTGGAAACGCTGCGCGGAGATACCTACGAGTGCGCGCGCCCGCAGTAAGCCTTAACGTAGCAGCAACAGATATTCCGGGGCAAGGGAAACGGAAATGATATCGCCGGGCTGAAGCCCCTGCGCCGCTTCTTTGGAAAGCTCCATACGGATGCGGGAAAAATCCGTTTCCTCTTTCGCGGTTTCAGGCTGCAGCGTGAGGATCATGCTGAACACATCCTCCACAATGCGCAGAATACGGCAGGAGAGCAGGTTCTCCCCGCCGTTTTTTTGTTTGACGTAGTGCGCCCGGATGCCTGCGTACCTGGTTCCGGGCGGAATCTCCTCGGCGGTAGACAGCGCAATGCCCCAATCCGTGGCGAACAGGCGGCGGGCACCTTGCATCGTAAGACGGGAATAGTTTTTGCAGCCCGAAAGCAGAGCGGCGGAAAGCGTCTGCGGGCGTTCAAACAGCTCGCGTACGGGCAGGGGGTCCTCGCTTTTTCCGTTGTCTATCAGGCAGACGGTTTTAGAAAGCCGGAATACCTCGTCCCGGCTGTGGGAAACGAACAGCGTTGTCCCTGGAAATGCTTCCAATGTGGTTTGCAGTTCCTGCTCCAGCTGCCAGCGCAGGTAGCTGTCCAAAGCCGAAAACGGCTCGTCCAGCAGCAAGAGCTGCGGTTCGCTTGCAAGGATGCGCGCCAGCGCCACGCGCTGCTGCTGCCCGCCGGAAAGCTGGTAGGGGAATTTCTCTTCCATGCCGATAAGGTAAAAGCTTTTAATTTTTTCTTCCACCTTTTCATCCCGCGCGGCTTTTGTGGCATGATGGACGCCCGCCCCAATATTCTGCCGCACCGTCATATGCGGGAACAGCGCATAGCTTTGAAACAGGTATCCTACGCGCCTCTGCTGCGGCGGCAGATCGATACGTGCCTTAGAATCAAAGAGCACCCGGCCGTCGAGCACAATGCGCCCCTCGTCCGGCTTTTCAATCCCCGCGATGCATTTGAGCGTCATGCTTTTTCCGCAGCCGGAAGCGCCCAAAAGCGCGAATATCTCCTTTTGCGCCGTGAAGCATACGTTCAGGCGGAAACTGCCCAATTTCTTTTTGATATCGACTTCAAGCATATCTACACCGCCCGTTTCCTTGCGCGTTCCTGGTATCCTGTCCAATAGTTCATCAGCATCAGCGTCACAAAGGAAATCGCCATGATGATGACCACCCAAAGGTACGCCTTCTCGCGGTCGTTGCCCTGCACGGCGGAATAGATGGCGAGCGACATCGTCTGCGTCCTTCCGGGGATATTCCCCGCGAGCATGGTGGTTGCGCCAAACTCGCCCAAAGCCCGGGCAAAAGCAAGCACCGTGCCTGCCGCGACGCCCGGCCAGCAGGAGGGGAGGATGATTTTCCAGAATATCCGCCGTTCCGGGATGCCCAGCGTGCGCGCCGCATAGATGAGCGTCTGGTCCATCTGTTCAAATGCCCCGCGCGCCGTACGGTACATCAGTGGAAACGCGACGACGGCGGAGGCAATGACGGCGCCCTCCCAGGTGAACACCACCGTGAGCGCAAGCTTTTCAAGCGTCTGGCCCAGCAGGCCGTTTTTGCCGAACAACAGCAACAGGAAAAAACCCACGACGGTAGGCGGAAGCACCATGGGCAGCGTGAACAGGCCGTCGATCAGCCCCTGAAAGCGCCGCAGCTTCACGACCTTCCAGGCGGCGAACAGGCCAAGAAAAAATGTCAGCACGGTGGCGGTGAGCGCCACCTTCAAGGAAATATACAGCGGGGAAAGATCCATTATAATTCCTCCCTGTGTGTGCTATAAAGAAGTGCCCAACAGTTTCCTGTCAGGCACAAGCATACCATGTTATTCTCCTTTGAGAAAGCCCGTATTGAAGACACGACTTGCTTTTAGGCTAGCCATTATAGAGGGCAAACCCCGCGGCCTCAAACGCCGCCGTTGCTTCCGGGCCGGAGAGATAGTCTAAAAACGCCTTTGCTTCTTCCGGGTGCGCCGCGTTCTTCAGCACGGCGGCAGGGTATACGACGGGCTTGTGGCTGCCCTCCGGCGCTTCGGCCACGACCTTGACCAGATCGGTGGTGGCGGCGTCGGTCGCATAGACGATGCCGCAGTCCACATCGCCGGATTCTACCCAGGCAAGCACGGCGCGCACGTTGGTGCCGAAGTTTGCCTTGGCCTTTACCGCATCCCAGGTGCAAAGCGTGGTGTAGATTTCCTCGGTGTACTGGCCGACGGGAACGGAGGCCTCGCCCACGGCGACGAGCGTTACCTTATCCGTGGTGACGTCTTCAAAGCTTGCAATTCCCTTGTCGCTGTTCGCGGGGACGATAAGCACCACTTTATTGACGAGCATGCTTTTTATGGTATCGTCCACTGTGAGCCCTTTGTCTTTGAGGGCTGTCATCTGCTTCTGCGCGGCGGAAAAGAAAAGATCCGCGGGCGCGCCTTCCTCGATCTGTGTCTGCAGGGTGCCGGAAGAATCGAAGTTAAACGTCAGCGTGACATTGGGGGAAACGGCCTTGTAGCCTTCCGAAATCTCTGTGAGAACGTCGGTCAGGCTTGCGGCGGCGGAAACGAACAGCTCAACGGGTTCCGGTGTGGGTTCGGGCGTAGGTTCCGGGGTCGGGGTTGCCGCTGCGGTGGGAACGGGGGTGGGGGATGCGGCCGGCGCGGGCGCGGCGCATGCGGAGACGAGCAGCATCAGCGCGAGCAGCAGGGCAAATATGGTGGTGCGCTTCATGGGTTGTCCTCCTTCGGTTAAATATATTGCAGAAGCATTCGCTTTGCTACGCAAGATGGATTACTTTCGTCCCAAAAAGCAGATGGGGTAGTGGCAGACCTCGCAGTTCAGGCAGAAGCCGCCTTCCCCGGTATCCTGCATATCCTGTTTTTCAATGCGTTCGCCTACGAAAATACGGGGGAGAAACACGTCCAGGCTGGTCGTTTTTGCGTGTATGGCGGCGCTGGGGATGCCGATAAGCGGAATATCCCCCAAGTACGCGATGGTGAGCATATTGCCCGGCTGCATGGGCATTCCCTGGGATACAAGCGCGGCGCCGCTTTGCCGTATGGCGGTGGGCGTCAGATCATCCGGGTCCACGCTCATGCCGCCGGTAAAGAGCACAAGCTCCGCACCCTTTTCCAAGAACCCCGAAAGCGCGTCAAGAATGAGTGAAAGATCGTCCGGACACTTCGTTACGCCCAACAGCTCCGCGCCGAATGCGGAAAGCTTATTGCGCAGCACCGGCTCAAACGCATCCGGCCTGCGGCCATAGTAAATTTCACTGCCGGTAATGATGATGCCGACTTTGAGCGGGCGGTAGGGCTTTACGCGAAACAGCGGCGCATGGGTTTTGGCAATGCGGACGGCTTCCTCCACATGCGCGCGGGCGGTGACCAGCGGCACGATGCGGATGCCCGCAAACTGCATACCGCTTTTAATTGGCATATGGTCGGGCAGGCTTGCTATTGTATAATCCGGCACGCGGTTCAAGTGCAAAAGCCCTTCGCTGTTGACGCGCAGCAGCCCGTCCGTTTCCGCGCGCAGCACATATTTCCCCTGGGAAGGGCCGGCATATGACACGTTGGGGCCCACAGCAGCCTCTGTTACAAGCAGCGCCGCCTCTTCTTCGTGCATCTCGTCCGCCTCCGGGTCCCAGACGAATACGTGCGCCTTTCCGATGTCCAATAGCTTTTCCACGTCTTCCGCCCGGAGCACATGGCCCCTTTTAAAAAGCGGCGCCTGCTTTCCGTCTGTAATGGCGGTAATGTCATGGCAGATTCCCCGCCCCAGCGCATCCTGTGTACGAAGCTTTTTCATAGTTCCCTCTTGCTGTATATGCTTGTTAGTATCATAGCATTATTCTCGTTTGAGAACAACGCTAAATATTAAATGCTCCGAAATCAAAAAAAGCCGCCCGCGCTTTTATGCTGCCGGGCGGCGATAAAAGGACGGCACGGGTTATGCCCGCATGGGGGGGCGCTTGCGCATTTCATACAATTCCCGCGCGCGCAAGCCGATATACTCCGCAAGCTCCAGCTTGCTTTCCCAACCGGCGGGCAGCTCGTATAATCCTGCTGCGCCCAAAAGATTTCCGCAGACGGCGCCTGTGGAGTCGCTGTCCCCATCGTGATTGACTGCCAGGATGAGCCCGCGCGTAAAGCTTCTGGCCTTAAGCGCGCAAAAGAGCGCAATGCCCAGCGCCTCTTCCGCCGTCCACCCCAGGCCGAGCATGCGTATCGCGTGTTCGGCGGGCAGGCTGCCTGAGAAAAGGTCCAGCGCCTGCTCAATGGCGGCGGTGGTTTCTTCATGGTCCGTATAACGCCTGAGCAGGCGGAGCGTTTCCGTGCAGGCTTCGGGCAGCGTATGCTCGTTTTGCAGCAGCGCGATGATGGCTGCAAACGCGCCTGCCGCTAAGTACCCTGTCGGGTGCCCGTGGGTAATCGCGGCTGCTTCCGCGCCGACCCGGAAGGCGTAGGCGGCATCGTTGCACAAAAATAAACCTACGGGAGCAACCCGCATCATCCCGCCGCACCCTTTGCTGTTGTTGACCGGGTGCGTCATGGTGCCCATGGTTCCGCCTAAGAGCGCGTTCAGGCAGGTGGTGCCGGGGGCGCGCCGGAAGAACAGCGACTTTTGGGCAAGTATGCCGCCATCCTTTTCATGGGGCTGTAAGTCCAGTATTTCCGGATGCGCGGTCTTACCCGTCTGCGTATACAGCCACCTGAGGTAAGAGGGATACAGGCCGGAAAGATACGGCACGGACTGTTCGTGCGCCCAAAGAAGTCCGTCAAGCGTAAACAGCGTCATCTGCGTATCGTCGGAGATGACGGCTTTCAGGATTCTGCTTTCCAATTGAAGTTCGGTAATGCCCATGCGGCCAAACCAGCTTTGGATTTGCCCCATGTCCATAAATTCCACCGTGTAACCGAGCGCGTCGCCCATTGCCCCGCCCAACAGGCAGGCTGTGAAACGGTCTTTCATTGCGGCTCCTTACCTGATCTGCTCTTGTATGTTAAAATATTACATTTAATAATAACATCCGCACGTATCTCCTTCAATACCGCATTGGTGAAATGCATATAAAATTGTGTATTCTACCAGTAAATATGAGCGGGAATATGCCAAAAATAAAAAACTGCCCGGTATTGCCGGACAGTTTTGGGTAAGGCATTCGGTTTAGCGTCAGGACTTTTTGTCCATACCGCCGCCGGGCGTATGAAGGGGGGTCGTGTCCAGGTTATTCCAGGTATTGGAATTGTTCATACCGCCCATGCCGCCGGAGCCACCGGAACTAGAAGAGGAGGCCTGCTGCGCGTAGGTGCTCTTGATCTGATTCACCTTGTCCTGCTGCGCAGGGGTAACGGGGTAGTAGCCGCGCTTTTGCATATCGTTGAACACGTCGAACTGGATGCTGTGCTCATCGTTGAGGATATCCAGCATCACCTTGCGCACCTGGGGGTTCGCGCACTCGTTGGAGTAGCTGTTGAACATCCCCGTGACATGCTTCTGCGCTTCGAGCGCATCGTGGAGAACTTCCTTTTCGGTGAAGCAATTGCTTCCGCTGTTGTTGCTCATGTTGTTCCTCCTTAGAGTTGGCTGTAAAGCTTGTCAAAGTGTTCCTGATGCTTCTGCGCGATGCTTTGCATCTTTTGTTTGACCGCCTGATCCGTTGCGGTTTCGGCGAGTTTGTTGTATTTTTTCACCAACAGCTCTTCAAAGCTCAACAGATCGCCCAACGCGGAAAGTTCTTTTTCCGTTAAATTGCTCATAACGAGTAAGACCTCCTTTTGAAGTTTGATCTTAGTATTTGATGCTTGCATACGCGCTATGCGGAAAAAGGCCAGTCAACAAAGACCACATTTGACAAATAGAAGGCAATTTTTACACGACTTGAAAAATCAATTTTTTACAGATTTGTTTTGAACGCGGCCAATCGACCAATACAATAGAAAGGGGTACGATATCCTGTGCTGGAAGGGAAATGGAGCGTATATGAAAAATCTGTTGCTGCGCATTGCGGGAGTGCTTTGTATTGGGCTTGGTATACTGGGGATCGTTCTCCCGATACTGCCCACTACGCCTTTTGCGCTGCTCGCGGCCAGCTGTTTTGCCGCAAGCAGTCCCAGGCTGTACGCATGGCTCATCCGAAACAAGCATCTGGGTCCCTTTATTGAAAACTACCGGCATGGCGGCGGCGTGCCGAAAAAACGCAAGCGGGAGGCAATCCTCTTTTTGTGGGGCACGCTGTGCGCTTCGGCGGCCATATTCCGGCAGCCGCTGGTCTGGGGAACTCTGTTGCTTGCCGGCAGCGGCGTTACGCTGCACTTGCTGCTGATTAAGACGGCGGAAGAGAACCGGGAGCAACCCGTGAAGGACAGGGAAAAAGAGAGCGGTCCCGCGTAACGCTTTCAAATCGAAAAGCGTCCGTCTTTCCAGTCCGCCTGTGCGAGCAGGCGGATTTGATTTTGCCGCTTCGGGTCCATGTCTTTGATAAACCGGACAAACGCGGTTTCCCAAAGCTCCGGCTCTTCGCCGGGCTGCCCGGAATAGCGGTCGCGCAGGCGGCGCAGGACGGCCGCAATCTCTTCGTCGGAAAGCATCCGGTATACATGGGGCAATTCTTCTTCCGCAAAACACAGCGGGATGATCTCCAGCCAGTCCTCAAGGGCGCGCACGTTGCGCGTGAGCAGCGAAAGCTTATCCGAAAGAAAACGCATCTCCCGCAGTTCTTCAATCAGGTCGCGCAGCGCTTCATCGGCCATGGGTTTGCGTTTGCGGTAGCGTATGCTGGGCTTCTTTTGTTCCGTTTCCGGGAAGGCGGTGAAGATGCCAAGAAGCGCTTCTTCCGTCCGCTGCGCGAGGATGCGGCTGAGAAGCTCCGCTTCCGCCCGCCGGAGATAAGCGCACAGCGCGTCATCGTGGCGGATGCCCTCCATATTAAGAAGCATTGTTCCGGCAGAATGCAGCAGTTCCTTAAGCCGATCTTCAGAGCAGCCCTCCATCAGCCGCCATAGCGCCATGCGACCGGTCCCGCGGATATTGAGAGGACGGATGGTAAGTTTAAGAAGCGCCCGGCCCATGGCGTTCCAATACACCGGCTCAAACAGGTTGATAAGCGCCTCGTCCGGCTCGGGGCAATGCCCGCGCAGCAGGCGGGCAACGGTTCTTTGATCAAACTGAAGCAGAAACCGGGTTTCCGCTAAAAGCTGTTCCAAATAGGCGTTGACATAAGCGATGCCTTCTCCTTCCACGGGGAAACACAGCGGGTAATCGATCATGCATGGAATGTCATGCGTCCCGTGCCAAAAATCGTACCGTTGGAAGAACTGCGGCAGCGCCTCATTGCAGGTCGCAAGATACGCCCGGTTCTGCGTTTCAACGCCGCATTCCTGCAGTTTTCGGAAAAATTGCTTTCCTCTTTCTAATTCCTGACGCACCAATGCGCGGCCTTCCAAAAACAGCGCGTCAAGCGCCTGTTCTTTCAGCAACCGCGCCGCATCGGATAAGGTCCCCGCCCGGGACAACCGAAGCCCCAGGCAGAAGCAGATGGAGCGGTAGAGCGATTGCGCCGTTTCTACCGGGACGGAGCTTGAATCCCCCATGGTATAGCGCGCGGTTTCCTCCGCAAGGAGCGTATACAGGCCAAGCTGCAATTGAGCGGTGTCCTCCGGATAAAAAATCCCGGCGGCCGCCCCGTGGCGCAATACGGCACGGAAATAGTCCCCGCCCGCATAGGCGGTTTGTTCCGGATGCATCAGGGAAGTATGATCATCCCGCATGCTATTCCTCCTCGTCATACCGGATCTCGCGGCAGAGGTCCTCGAGCAGGGTTCCGGTCAGGTATTCCACGGAACCTTCGCAGTCCCCGTCGAAATGTTCCTTCATGAAGGCGATCAGTTCGTCGTCCGTAAGGGTATCGAGCGATTCGTTTTTAAAATAATAGAATGCGTCCTGCAGCAAAAGCAGGGTTTCCACATACGTATCCTGAAAGAGGTAGGGAGAGTCGCAAAACGCGAACACCAGCTTTTCTAAAATGCCCCGGCCAAACTCTACGCGCCCGGTTTCAGAAAGGGCTGTTTGGCGCTTTTCCAATAGCGTCGTAATGTCCTGCTCGCTTAAGGTCAGGCCGTACCTTGCCGTAAGCGCATTTGCAGCCCGCAGGCCGCGCGTTTCCTGCGCGCGCTGTAACAGAAGCGGGGAAAGGAATTCTTCCACGTTGCATCACCTCCGGCTCATTGTAGCGCCGCCAAAGCGTCAGAACCAGTCTTGAAAAAACGCCCATTTTGTGGTATAGTATCAGTGTAAAAAAGAAAAGAACCGCGGATTTTTCGCGATTCTTTTTTCAATTCTGTAGTTTAGAAGCTGATGACGCCAAGGTGTTCCAACAAAATCTTTGTCCCGATCAGTATCAGCACAATGCCGCCCACGATCTCGGCCTTGCTTTGCAAATTGCCCCGCGCGATATGCCCGAGCCGCACGCCGATGCAGGAAAGCGTGAACGTGATAACACCGATCAAAAGGGAGGCGGGCACAATCTGCACCTCTAAAAACGCGAACGTAATGCCCACCGCCAGCGCGTCGATGCTGGTGGCGACGGCGGAGAGCGTAAGCTGGCGCAGCGAGAACGCATCCGTTTTCGGGCTGCACTCGCCCTTCGCTTCGCATGTCTCACGGGATTCATAGATCATTTTACCGCCAATAAACCCCAGAAGCGCAAAGGCGATCCAATGGTCGATCGGGATAATATAATTCCTGAACTGCGTGCCGAGAAGGAAGCCGATGACGGGCATCAGCGCCTGGAATACGCCATAAAATCCGCCGGTTAGGAATATGTTCTTGTATTTTAGCTCCCGCATGGAGAGCCCTTTACATACGGCCACAGCAAAGGCATCCATGGAAAGCCCTATGGCGAGAAGAACAAGCTCCCAAATTGACATATGTCGCGTTCCTCCATGCGTTTCATCTGTAAGATCAGGGCAAACAAAAAACCCACGGGCAACGTTATGTTGCCCATGAGTCTTGTTATCAAAAGGCAAACCAGGCGGTTAAGCCAGTATGTTGACTTGCCTCGCAAGCATAATACGCTTGCGTAACTACTCCCTCACGGAATATCCATGTCAGTATAACATGGGAAGGCCTTTTATTCAACAGGGAGATTGCCGGTCGCCGGCTGCAGGGGATGTTGGGACACCTGTACCCGCGCCGGCGCTGTGCTCTTTTTGTACATGGCCGCGCAGATGGCCGCCGTACAGGGACAGACAAGCACCAGGCCGATGCAGCCCACAAACGTATGCAGGATTTCCGCCGCCACCATCTTGGAGTTGAATATGCTCATCATCGGCGTGCCCTGCGCCATATACACCATCATGACGGAGATATAGCTTCCCATGTACGCAAGCAGCAGCGTGGTGGTTTGGCTGCCCACGACCGAGCGCCCGATGGTCAGGCCGGAATGCAGCAGCGCCCCGGGCGATATTGCGGGATTTGCAAGCGTCACTTCATCGAGCGCGGAGGAGATGTCGATGGCAAGGTCCAGTATTGCGCCGGAGCAGGCAAGATAGATGCCCGCCTGGAAGATCGCTGTCAGATCCAGATTTTCAAAACCCGCGTAAAGCAGCGATTCGGCCCACTGCATCACCGCCCCGTGGATGTTGAACCACCTTCCCAGCAGGATGGCGAGGAGGCATGTAAACAGCGAACAGGCGACAGATCCCAGTATGGCTGCGTACGCTTTCTTGGTAAACCCCGCCACCAGCAGCAGCGTTGCGATGGTAATGAGGTTGCCGATTATAAGCGCCAGCAACACTGGATCGTAACCGCGCAGCATGCCGGGCACAAGTATTTTCCAGATGGAAAGCAGCGCAAACGCAAAGGAAAGGAGCGTTCGCAGGCCGGTAAAGCCGGAAAGAAGGATAATGCCCGCGGCGAATAGACCGATGAGCGTCAGCTCTTTATCAATGCGGTAATGCTCCACCATGTTGGCGAACACGATGTTGTTCTGCGTATCACGCTCCAGCAGCACCCATGCGATGTCGCCGGGGAGAAACGCCTTATCGAACTCCAGCTTGCCCGTATAAAAATTGGTAGCGGGCGTTGTTTCATCCTTGTGGGTGCCGGAGAGGATTTCGACGATGCAGCTTTGCGCGCCTTGCTTCAAAAGGCCGGTGTTGTATACGCCTTCGTTGTTTACGGAAATCACGCGTGCGCGCACGCCTTCCGAATTCAGATAGATCTGCTTTTCAAAGCCTGTATCCATTACAAGCAATATGGCGATCATTGCCATAAACACAAGGGTAAATAGTACCTCCTTGCGGTTGGGGCGGATGGCTTGCGCCCGTTTCAACAGCTTTTGCAACAATGGAATGCTCCTTTCCAGTAAACCCACCCGCATAAATGGGAAATCAAAGAGAGGTTGACAGGGAAACGCTTCCCCGCACATTTTGGATGCGGGGAAGCGTATGGTTATTCCTGAGATTAGGCGGCCTTTACGCCGGTGAGTGCAACGAGCTTCTTGAAAATATCCGTATTATCATAGGAACCGCCGAACGCTTCCGCGCCGGCGCCCATGGCGTACACGGGGACGGGGGTGCCGGTGTGCGCATAGGAGGTCCAGCCGATACCGGCCTTGTTGTTGATGATGTGGGTCAGCGTGACGGAAAGCGGATTATACGTGCCATAGAGAAGTTCCGTTTCCGGGTTCACGGTGCGCTCTTCGGCGGGCAGCATGGACTGCTCAAAGCCGTTTGTCAGCTTTTCGTATTCATACTCGGTGAGTACAAAGTTCTTGTTTGCTTCTACGGCTGCGTCCGCGTCGTCGGGCGCGATAAGGCCGAAGTTTTCCTTGATGACAGGGTAGACGTCCGCGAACGTGAGCTTGGGGTTCTGTTGCTTCATGGAGCCGATCATCTCATCGAACGCCACATAGGATATTTTCTGGCGGCTGATGATATCAAACGCCGTGTTGTAGCCGGTTGCCGCATAGCCAATTGTCATGCCGCCGGTCTCGTGGTCGCCGGTGACGATGATCAGGGTCTCTTCGGGATGTTCGGCCGCAAAGTCTATCGCAACTTGGATGGCGTCTTCAAAGGCGTACACGTCGGCGATGGCTGCCATGGCGTCGTTTGCGTGGCACGCCCAGTCAACCTTGCCGCTTTCAGCCATCAGGAAGAAGCCGTTTTCGTTGTCCAGAACGTCGACACCCTTCTTTACGTAATCCGCAAGCACCAGCTCGCCGTCCTTTGCATCCATGGCATAGGGCAGTGCGCCGGAGTCCTGCGTCACGGGAGTTACCGCATACACCTTGCCGGAGGTGTTGTCAAGCGCCAGGATTTCTTCCTTGGTGTCGGCGATTTTATAGCCGTTCTGTTCAATGACCTTGTAGATATCTTCCTTGTCGCTGTCCTTTCCGGTGGGCTGGCTGGACGTGCCGCCGCCAAAGTAATCGAAGTTGCTAGAAGCAAGCTGCAGCGCGATGTCGTAATAATCGTTGCGGGAAGCGATGTGCGCATAGAACGCCGCAGGCGTTGCGTGGTTGATCGTAACGGAGGAAACAACGCCGATCTTCATGCCCTTGGCCTTTAATAGCTCGGTGATGCTCGCCGGCTTCGTCGTCTTATCCACATTCAGGCCGATGACGCCGCTGTGCGTCTTTACGCCGCAGGAAATCGCGGTGGCCGTGGAGGCGGAGTCGGGGCAGAAGGAGGTGGAGTCATGCGTGGTGGCAACGCCGGCCACGGGGAACTGTGTGAAGTTCAGAAGCTCCGGCGTGACTTCACCAGAGATGTTGTCGCCGCGGAATACCTGCGCGGCATTGACCTGCACATGGGACATACCATCGCCAATGAATACAAACACATACTTCGGGGTTTTCGTCGGTTCTTTTGTGGGCGCGGGCGCGGCTACGGGCGCGGGCGTTAGCGCGGCGGTCACCTCAGGCGCCTGTACGGGCGCTGCGCAGCCCACGAGGGTTGCCGCTGCCAGGACTGCGCTCAGCGCGGCGGTACATAGTTTTTTCAGCATGGATTACTCCCCCTTACAAAATTGTTACGCAATCATTGTAGGGGACGTTTGCAAGGAGCCCGTAAAGGCTTGGACAAGAAAACATGAAGTATGGAAAAATCTGCGTAAAAAAACCGAAAGCGTCGCTTTCGGTTGCATGAAACATATGAATTCTGTTATGTGAGCAAACCCACGCGCTCGTTGAGGAATTTTAAAAACGAATGCCGTGCGAACGGTTCATGGTAAAAGCGCCTGCACCAATCGTCGAACGCTTGCGGGGTGATGCGGAAATCCTCCGCAAACACATCCTCCGCCCAAACGGCTTCCCGCATAAACCGCGCGACCTCATACGTGCTGCGGAACAGGCGCACATGCAGCGTCACACCGCCCGCTGAGAAGCGCGCATGAAAGCGGGCGCAGAACGCGCGCAGCGCGGGGATCAGCTCCGCCCGCCCGCTGTCCCACAGCGCGTCAAGCTCAAAGAGAGAAGCGCGCATTTCATGGGCGCGCCCTCCGCCGTTTTCCATAATCCATTCCGCAAACGCTTCCGTAGAGAGCACGGGCGTATACATGGCCGTGCTTTGGGGGTGCAAGCAGAAATAAAACGCCGTGGGCAGGAATACATACTGCAAAAAGCCCAGCAGCGCATATCCATCCGGATAGGCCGCCCAGTTCGCGTCCAGGACGCCGCGCTGTTTGTCCACAATGGCGGTATGGATGAACAAGGGGTAGCGGCTTCCGGAGGGTTGGAACAGACTTTGCCATACGTCTTTTTGCAGGAGACAGTGTTCCCAATACGTATGGCCGTTGTACTGCACCTTGGCTGCATTCATGCTGCGCTACCTGGAGTAGAACTCAATAACCATGCTGTCGTTGACTTCCACGGGAATTTCCTCCCGCGCGGGCAGGCGAAGGAGTTTGCCCTCAAATGCGTCCCGATGTTTCTCGATATAGGGCACGCTGAAGCTCTGCGTATCCAGGAAGTTTACGTTCAGGTGTTCATTGGAACGCGTTTTTTCCTTGAGCGATACCGTATCCCCAACCTTGACCTGGTAGGACGGGATGGTGATCTTCTGCCCGTTTACCAGGATATGCCCATGCGTCACAAGCTGGCGCGCCTGCCGGATGGAGCTGCCGATGCCAACCCGGTATACGATATTGTCCAACCGGCATTCAAGTATGTTCATCAGCACGTCGCCCGTCTTGCCCTTTTTGCCTACGGCAGCCGCAAAATAGCGCCTGAGCTGCTTTTCGAGTATGCCGTAATATCCCTTGATCTTCTGCTTTTCCGTCAGTTGCGCGCCATATTCGGAAACTTTTCTGCGCTTTGCAAACGCGGGCGCGTTGGCGCGTTTCATCGCCTTGGGATGGCCGTACACGTTGACGCCAAGCCTGCGGCATTCTTTAAAACGAGGACCCCTTTTGGTCGCCATGATATCCTCCCATATGGTTAGTTAAATCTAACCAAGGCATATAAATTATAGTTAGATTTCTCTAACCTCGAATACTATAGCATTTTGCTATGCTTTTGTCAACGCAAGCAACAGCATTGCCTCTTTTTTATTTTGTATAGCGGTGGGCGTTTCTATTACGATAGAAAATTAGCGCAGCGGCACAGGCACAAACCCTTTCCCACGCTTTAACTCCATGGTTTCGCGGAAGCCCATTTCATAGAGCATGGTGCTGACCGCACCAAACTGCGCATCCAGATTTTTCGCCGCGTGCGCATCCGAAGAAACGATGATGGGCGCTTTTAATTCCAACAGGCGCTTGAGCAGGAATGGGGCGGGATAGGGCTCTTTCAGAAACCCGCGCGCAATAGCGCCGGTGTTGACCTCGAATATCTTTCCGGCTTTTGCAATCGGCTCAAGCGCTTCGAGCGCGATGCGCCGGTAGGCGGGGCCTAATGGGTCAAAAAAGCGCTTGTCCCCGTTCATCTTTCTAAGAAGATCAAAATGTCCCACGATATCCACCCGGTCTGTCGTGGCGTAGGACACCAGAAGGTCATAGTACGCTTGCGCCATATTGAGCGCATCGCCGCCATACCCTTCTTCGATACAGGCTTGCATATGATGAGGGCTGTTATCCACCGTGTGGTAATTGCCCTGTGCATACAGGTAATGTACGGAGCCGATGATATAATCGTATCCGTCTGTCGGCTGGGGAACGAGGCCATCGTTCTCAAGACCAAGGAAAACATCGATGACGCCCGTATATTCCTCCTGCAGCGTACGAATCTCCGCACAGTAAGCAAGCGTGCCCGTAGGAGACATGCAGCAGTCGGGGTCAAATGCGGTGTAGGCGTGGCCGGAAAAGCCGATGGAGCGAAACCCCTTTTCAATCGCCGCCTCCACCATTTCAAGCGGCGTATTCTGCCCGTCGCAATAGACGGTATGGGTATGCAGGTTGGAACGGATCGGCATGGCTGTTCTCCCCAATAACGCAGGATGGAAGGTTACTTCATGGTCTCCTGTTTTGTTTTATGATCCACCACATGCCGGCTTTGAAGCTCTTTTCGCACCTCATCCGGCGAAATGCCCATTTCACATAGCAACACCAGCATGTGGTAGGCAAGGTCGGCCGCTTCATAGACGGTTTCTTCCCGGCTGTTCTTCATTGCGCCGATGACTACCTCGGTGCATTCCTCGCCGACCTTTTTAAGAATCTTCTCTTTTCCCTTTTCAAACAGGTACGTGGTATAGGAACCCTGCGGCATGGTTCTTTTGCGCTCCTGAATTAGGCCGTACAGGGAAGAAAACGAGAATTTTTCCGGCTTGTCCCCATCATAGAGAGTATTAAAAAAGCAGGTTTCTTCCCCCGTATGGCAGGCGGGGCCGTCTTTTAACACCTCCACCACCAGCGCGTCCAGGTCGCAATCCGCGTTGATGCGCACAATATGCTGCACATTACCGCTTGTTTCTCCCTTACGCCAGAGTTGCCTGCGGGAGCGGGAATAAAAGCAGGTGCGCTTTTCTTCTAAACTGATGCGCAGGCTTTCCGCGTTCATGTAGGCCAACGTGAGCACCTCGCCGGTCATATAATCCTGTACGATGGCCGGGATCAGGCCGTTCTCGTCAAATTTCAACTCCTGCAACCATGTGTCCAATATCATTTATACCCTCATTTCCACGCCGTTGTCACGCAAGTATAGCTTTAACTCCCGGATGCCGACTTCCCTGAAATGGAAGATGGAGGCCGCAAGCCCCGCGTCTACCCCGGGCACGCTGCGGAAGAGCTCTAAGAAATGTTCTTTATTCCCCGCGCCGCCGCTTGCGATGAGGGGGATTTTTACCCGTGCGCAGATGGCGGATAATAGCTCCAGGTCAAACCCGTTTTTGACGCCGTCCGTGTCGATGCTGTTGACAACAAGCTCGCCCGCGCCATGGTCTTCGCCGTACTTCGCCCACGTAAGCGCATCCATTTTGGTATCCTCGCGCCCGCCTTTTTGAAAAACATGAAATTCGCCGTTTACGCGTTTCACGTCCATGGACAATACCACGCATTGGTCGCCGTATTTCTTCGCGGCCTCGCCGATCAACCCGGGGTTTTTGATGGCCCCGGTATTCACGCTGACCTTGTCCGCCCCGCATTTTAATACGCGGTCAAAATCGTCTACCGTATTGATGCTGCCGCCCACTGTGAGCGGGATGAAGATTTCCCTTGCCGTACGGGTAAGCACGTCCGTAAACAGCCCGCGCTCTTCAAAACTTGCCGTAATGTCGTAAAACACCAGCTCGTCCGCGCCGCTTTCGTTGTAATAGCGGGCCAGCGCCACGGGGTCTTCCACATCCTGTATGCCCTCGAAATTGACGCCTTTTACCACGCGGCCCGCGCGCACGTCCAGGCAGGGGATGATGCGCTTTGTGATCATAGCGGCTCTCCTTTTGCGATGCGGATGGCCCGCCCAAGATCCAACTTTTTGACATAGAGCGCCTTACCCAGTATCGCGCCGTATGTACCCATATCCCGAAGCGCAATCAGCTCATGCTCATAACTGATGCCGCCGGAAGCAACGATGTTGAGGCCGTTTATCTCCCTCAATCTGCGGTAGGCGTCGAGGTTGGTACCGTTTAGCTCTCCGTCCTTTGCGATATCGGTGTAGATCACGGTGGAAACGCCCACGTCCCGCAGGCGCTCGCAGAACGCAAAGGAATCAAGCCCCGTATTCTCCAGCCAGCCGGAAACGGCCACGTATCCGTCCCGCGCATCCACGCCCACGGCGATTTTATCACCGTAAAGCCGGACCATGCTTTCCACAAATGCAACATTGCGCACGGCCACCGTGCCTAGAATGACACGGCCTGCGCCAAGCGCCAGATATTGTTCAATGCGCGTTTCGTCCCGGATACCGCCGCCCACCTCCACGAAAAGGCCGCGAAGTCTTGCAATGGAGCGGATAACGTCAAAGTTGACGGCGGCGCCTTCCTTTGCGCCGTCCAGGTCCACCACGTGGAGGTTTACAGCGCCTTGCTCTATAAACTGCTCCGCCGTTCGAACGGGGTCGCTGCCATAGACCTGCATGTCCTCATAATCGCCCTGCCGAAGCCGCACCACCTGGCCGCCCCGGATATCGATGGCCGGAAATAGTTCCATACTGTTTTCTCCTTATAACGAAATGCTGCAGAACGCTTTGAGTATACCCAAGCCTGCGCTTCCGCTCTTTTCCGGGTGGAACTGCGTCCCGTAGACGTTGTTGCTGTGCACAATGCCCGGCACAAACGTGCCGTAAACAGAACCCGCCACAACGCTCTCCTCACAGCCCTTTGCGTAAAAGGAATGCACGTAATATACGTAATCCCCTTCTTTTGTGTTTGTCAAGAGCGGATCGTCGGGTTTTGTTAAGAGCAGGCTGTTCCAGCCGATGTGCGGCACCTTCAGATTGGCCGGAATATCCGGCGTAAGCGGAAAAATGCCGCCCTTGAGATAGCCTAACCCCGCATGCGCGCCGTATTCATACCCGCGTTCAAAGAGCAGCTGCATCCCTAAGCAAATACCCAGGAGCGGCTTGCCGCTTTGCACCTGGCGGTCGAGCACCGGGATGAGCGCATGCTCTTTTAGTTTTTCCATTGCGTCGCCAAATGCGCCGACGCCGGGGAGTATCACGCGCTCCGCCGCGTCGATGGCCTCAGGGTCACGGGTGACAATGCTTTTGATACCCAAATGCGCGAGCGACCCGCTTAACGAAAACAGGTTGCCTACGCCGTAGTCGATGATGGCGATCACTTTGTTCTCCTCATTTCTCGTAGGACAGTTTGTGTGATATTATTGCGTAGGTTTTCTTTTGTTCCTTTTCTTTTGCAAAAGAAAAGGAACGTCCCCTTATTCCAAAATGCCTTTCGTAGACGGAATCTCATCCGCATGGTCTGCGTCGATGGCGACCGCCTGCTTCAATGCGCGGCCCAGGCCCTTGAACACGGCTTCTATGATATGGTGGGAGTTTGTGCCCGCAAGCTGCTTCACATGCAGCGTCAGGCCCATGCTGCGGCAGAACCCGAGCAGGAATTCCTCCACCAGCTCCGTATCGAATGCCCCGACCTTCTGTGCGGGGATAGAGAGGCCGTAGCTCAAATGCGCGCGTCCGCTGATATCGAGCGCCACCAATACAAGCGCCTCGTCCATGGGTAGAAGAAAGCTCCCGTAACGCGTGATGCCGCGCTTATCTCCCAGCGTTTCCCGGAACGCGGTTCCCAGGCAGATGCCGATATCCTCCACGGAATGGTGGCCATCCACCGCAAGATCGCCTTTGCAGGAAATGTCCAGGTCAAAGCCGCCGTGGCGGGCAAAGAGGGTAAGCATATGGTCTAAGAACCCAATGCCGGTAACAAGAGTGCTTTTGCCCGTCCCATCCAGATTGAGGGCCAGGGCAATGTCCGTTTCCGCGGTTTTTCGGGTGATGGCGCTTGTTCTCATACTTCCCTCCACAGTTCGTCGGTCACCTGCAAAAGCTGCTGCATCTGTTCTTTTGTGCCGATGGTGATGCGCACATAATCGCGAATGCGGTCTCGTGCAAAATGCCGCACCAGCACGCCCTTTTCCTTGAGCTTCTGGTAATACGCTTCGCCGCCCATGCGGTCGGGTTTTGCAAACACGAAGTTCGCGCTGGAAGGAAGAACTATAAAGCCGCGCTTGTTGAGTTCCTCAACGGTATAGGCCCGTACTTCCTGAATGGCCTTGGTGCAGGCCGCAAAATATTCTACATCCTCTATGGCGGCTTCGGCCGCGAGCAGGGAAAGGCGGTTGAGGTTGTAGGGGTTGAAGGAGAACTTCATGGACGTAAGGTCGCTGATCAACGTTTCGTTTGCGATTGCAAAGCCAATGCGCGCGCCGGCGAGCGAGCGGGATTTGGACATGGTCTGCACCACCACAAGGTTCCCGTACGAATGGACGAGCGGAATAGCGCTCTCGGCGCCGAAATCCACATACGCCTCGTCGACGACCACCACATGCTCCGGATTGGCTTTGAGAATACTCTCTATCGCGTCAAGGCCGATGGCCTGCCCGGTGGGCGCGTTGGGGTTGGCGATGAACACGGTGCCGCCCGCCGGGCGGTAATCCGCGGGGTCAAGTTGAAACGCTTCGTCCAGCGGGACGAGGATGGAGGGGACATTGTAGATCCGCGCGAACACTTTGTAAAACCCGTAGGTGATATCGGCGTAGCAGGCGGGGGTATCGGCGTCGCAGAAGGCCTGAAAGCAAAACGAAAGAATCTCGTCCGAGCCGTTGCCCAAGAGCACCTCGCGTTCCGTTACGCCGTAATAGGCGGCAATGGCTTTCACGGCCCTGCGCGCGTCCGGGTCGGGGTAGAGGTTGAGCCGTTCCGCCTCCGCGCGGGAGAGGGCTTCGAGAACCTTCGGCGAGGGCGGGAACGGGCTTTCGTTGGTGTTCAGTTTGACATATTGGCGGTTTTGCGGCTGTTCGCCCGGCACATAGGGCTGCATCCCGGCAAAACGCGCGCTTAGATACTTGCTCATTTATTCTTCGCCATCCTCATCATCGTTGTCTTCGTCGAAGTCAAAGCGCATGCTGACGCTTTTGGCGTGGGCATCCAGCCCTTCGTTCTTTGCAAAAAATACGATCTGCTCCTGCACCTCCCGGAGTGCCTCCTTGGTGTAATAGACGAAGGAGGATTTTTTTACAAAGTCGTCCACCGAAAGCGGGGAGGCAAATTTTGCTGTGCCGTTGGTGGGCAGCGTGTGGTTGGGGCCCGCGAAGTAATCCCCGAGCGCTTCGGGCGCGTAGTGCCCCAGGAACACGCTGCCCGCGTGGCGGATAAGGCCAAGCAGCGCGAAGGGGTCCTTCACGCACAGTTCCAGGTGTTCGGGCGCGATCTCGTTGCTCAACTCCGCGGCCTCCCGCAGAGAGGGAACCACCACGATGCAGCCATGATCCAGTATGGATTTTTCCGCGATCACGCGCCGGGGCAGCAGGTAGAGCTGCCTCGCGACCTCGCTCTGCACCGCAAGGGCAAGCTGCTCGCTGGTGGTCAGGAGGATAGCCGCCGCCATAGGATCATGTTCGGCCTGGGATAATAGGTCTGCCGCCACAAAGAATGGGTCCGCGCTTTCATCGGCGATCACGAGGATTTCGCTTGGTCCCGCCACCATATCGATATCTACCAGCCCGTACACCTGCCGCTTGGCGGTGGCCACATACATGTTGCCGGGGCCGGTGATCTTATCCACCCTGGGAATACTTTGCGTGCCGTAGGCGAGCGCCGCGATGGCCTGCGCGCCGCCCACCTTATAGATCTTGTCCACGCCCGCAATGCAGGCCGCGGCGAGGATGGGGGCGGCGATGGAGCCGTCAGAGGACGGCGGCGTGACCATGACGATCTCCTTCACACCCGCGATCTTGGCCGGGATTGCGTTCATCAGCACCGTACTCGGGTAGCTTGCGGTGCCCCCGGGGATGTAGATGCCCACACGGTCGAGCGGTAAGATACGCTGGCCCAACAGCACGCCTTCCTGTTCGGACATCACAAAGCCTTCGCGCTTTTGCTTCTGGTGGAACGCGCGGATATTTTCCGCCGCCTGCCGCATGGTAAATAAAAGCCGGGAATCGGTTTTAGAAAGCGCCTCCTTAATTTCCGAGTCCGTCACCGCGAAGGAAGATAATTCGGCATGATCGAATTTCAGGCAATACCGCCTGATCGCGTCGTCTCCGTTTTCCTTGACATCCGCAAGGATATCCCGTACGATCTCTTCCGCTTGGCCGTATTCCATGCCGTAGCGGGGCCGAAGCTCCGCGGGCGTGATGCCGGAACTATGGAATAGTTTCATTCGTTTCCCACCGCCCTTTTGAGTGCATCCACCATGCATGTGATTTCCTCTTGCCGGAACTGGTAGCTCCGTTTGTTTGCGATCAGCCGCGCGCTGCTTGAAGCGACATGCTCAAACACCCTGAGGTTATTCTCCCGCAATGTCGTGCCCGTCTCCACAATATCCACGATCACGTCCGAAAGCCCTAACAGCGGCGCAAGCTCGATGGAGCCATTGAGCTTGATGATTTCAATCTCCCGGTCGTGGCTCTGGTAGTATTTGCGGGCCATATGCGGGTACTTTGTGGCCACGCGCACCACCGCGCCCAAATCGTCCTCATAGCCGTTTGGCGCGGCCACGGCCAGTTCGCATTTGCCCAGACCCAAATCCAACAGTTCGTATACTTCGGGCTCCGTTTCCAACAGCACGTCCTTGCCCACCACGCCGATATCCGCGGCGCCCCGCTCCACATAGATGGCGACGTCCGCGGGTTTGATCAAAAGATACCTTACGCCGGAGCGTTCATCCTCAAACACCAGCTTGCGGCTCTCATCCGATAACTCCGCGCAGTCGTAACCCAGGGAGGAAAACAGCCTGTATACGCGGTCGCCCAGACGGCCTTTGGGCAGCGCAATGTTGATCATAACGCCACCTCCGCCAGCTTCGTCCCGTCTATGCGGTAGACTTTTGCGCCGCCAACGTCATCGGGCGGGCAGGTCAGCGCGCACACCTTCAGACCTTCTTTGGTCAGCGCTTCCATCGCCTGATACAGCGCGGAGAGGTCGGTATCCGTCCCGTAGAGAAGGATGGCGTCATACTTATTCTGCACAGGCTGTTTAAAGTAGCGGTCAATTTCGTCAAAGGAGATACCAAAGCCGATGGCTTGCAGACGCTCTTTGCCCATGCGGCGTAAAAGCAGGTCGTACCGCCCGCCGGAGAGCACCGCGCGCGGCACGCTTTTGACAAACCCGCGGAACATCAGCCCGTTGTAGTAATTGGAATCGTTCGTAATGGAAAAATCCAGCCGCAAAGCCTGCGCGTTGCCCGCCGACGCGAACACGCTGTAGAGCGTTTCAAGCTCCCGAAGGGCGTCCCGCATGGCGGCGTTGGCGGCAAGTGGCTGCGCATCCTTTAGCGCAGTTCCCATCGGCCCGCTGATGCGGATGAGCAGCTCGAACGGGGCGATTTGCGCAGGGCCGACGCCGTATTCGCGGGCGATGGAAAGGAGTTCATGCGCGTTTTTGCTTTCCAGGCAGCGCATGAGCGCCTTTTTCGCTTCCGCCGGGGCGTCTATGGCGGAAAAGAAACCCGTTAAGAAGCCCATATGGGAAATGTCGAGCACATAGTCCGCTTCAATAAGCGCCAGGCTCTTCATTGCAAGATCAATCAGTTCAACATCCGTATACGGCGTCACAGCGCCGATGTATTCGACGCCGACCTGAAAGATCTCTTTGTATTCGCGTACTTCCCGGCTTAACCGGTAGACGCTTTCGCTGTAGTAGAGGCGTTCGGGGAATTCCGCCGTGGCGCGCGTGTTTTTGACGATGCTCATCGTCACATCCGGCTTTAACGCCATCAGCTTGCCGTTCAAATCCGTGAACGTGATGATTTGCGCGCTGCTTAAAAAATCCCTGTGGTCCACGTAAAAATCGTATTCCTCAAATTTGCCCATGCGGAAATTGCGGTATCCGCGGCTTTCATAGAGGTCTCTGAGCAAATACGCGGTGCGTTCGCTTTTTCTAAGTGACGCCAGTTTGAGTTCCAAGCACATTCTCCTTCCGGGGTATCCCTGAGGGCTATGATACTACGCTTTCTCGTAGTAGTCAAGTAGCGCGCTAAAGCAAGAAAGTGATTTTTCAATATGGTATAACCGTATACAAAGAAATCCGCAACGCAAATAAAAATGCCCGCAGATTCTGCGGGCAAGCATACGCTTTGTTCTTATGTCTTGGTGATGATGATGCTCTCTACACAGTTGGCCACATCTTCACAGTCGTCAAGCGCGTTTTCAAGTTCATCGTACACCTTTTGCAGCTTGATAAGCGCAATAGGATCTTTTTCGTTCATAAAAAGGTCCCGCAGCGCTTCTTTGTAACACCGGTCGCCGACTTCTTCAATGTGGTTGATGTCGATGATGAGTTCATAAATCCGGTTGCTCTTTTTGCCGCGGTGCAGCTCGCTCATCAGTTCCGCAAGCTCTTCGCACGCCTTTACGATCAGGCCAGCCATGGTGCGCATAGGCGCGGTGACTTCCGTCACGTTCATCATCCACAGGTTGGCCGCCACAGAATCGATGCTGTCGATGATATCGTCCGTCTCTT
This sequence comes from Bacillota bacterium, assembly GCA_023455425.1. Taxonomy (GTDB): domain Bacteria; phylum Bacillota; class Clostridia; order Christensenellales; family CAG-138; genus JAEYLA01. The sequence goes on from JAEYCM010000009.1 coordinate 29,402, forward strand.
TTGCGATCTGGTAAATATCATCGCGGTCAATGGGCGTAATGAAGGCCACGTTGAGGTGTTCGCAGACGGCATGCATGTGGGAATCAGCGTCCTGCTCCGTCTTTTTAATGGCGGAAAACTCTTCTTCGAGCAGGCGGTTTTCATCCAGAAGCTTTTGGAGGGCTTTTGCCGCCTTCAGGCAATAGGCAATGCCCCGCTCGAACATATCGTAATAATTCAGATCCTTCTTGGCCATACCTAATCTCCCTTTACAATTACAATTTAAAATATTGCATGCAGCAACAGGGCCATGACGTAGCCGATCAGACCGCAGGCGGGGAAGGTGAGCACCCAGGCGGTGACCATCTCTTTTACGATGCCCCAGTTTACGTTGCTTAACCTGCGCGCCGCGGCAGCGCCCATAATGGCGGTGCCCTTGGTGTTGGTGGTGCTCAGCGGGATGCCGAACACCGTGGCTGCCAGCATGCAGGCGGAAGCTGCGACCTCCGCGGAAAAGCCCTGGTATTTTTCAATTTTCACCATGTCCAGCCCCATGGTTTTGATAATGCGGTAACCGCCTACCGAGGTGCCGACCGCCATTAAAAGCGAGCAGAACACCATCACGTACCACGGGATAAAATTTTCCCCGCCCGGCATGGCAACGCCGCCCAACGAAAGCGCAAACACCAGCACGCCCATGAACTTTTGCCCATCCTGCGCGCCGTGGCTGAATGCCATTGCAGAGGCGGAAGCCACCTGGCCAATGGAGAATATTCTGTTTGCCTTGTGCCGGTTGACGTTGCGGAAAAGCTTTGCGACAAGGGAAGTGATAAGCCCGCCGGAGAGGAATCCCAGTATGGAAGAAATGCCCAATCCAAGAAATACTTTTTGCCATTCTGCCCAGCTGACGGAGGCGATGCCGCCGCCGGCGAGCGCGGCCCCCGTTAATCCGGCGATCAGCGCGTGGCTTTCGCTGGTGGGGATACCAAAGCGCCATGCCCCCACTGACCAGATAACAATGGAAAGCTGCGCCGCTGCCAGCGTAATGAGTCCATCCGTTCCGGGGGTCAGCTCTATGATGTTGGTAATGGTCTTGGCGACCGCCGTTCCCATGAGCAGTACGCCCAGAAGGTTGAATATCGCTGCGAGTATGACGGCTTTGCGCGGCGTCAGTACCCTGGTGGAAACGACGGTAGTCAATGCGTTGGGAGCATCCGTCCAACCGTTGACAAAGATGGATGCGCATACGAGCAAAATGACAAGTATAAGGCCAGTCTGCATTGCGGTTTTGATACACCTTTCTAAGTAACAAGCGTGAGGTTATAAACGGAAAGACAATGCGGTAATGCACGCTTGTCCCGCGCCGCACAAGTCTCCGCCACTTCTTTGTGAGGGAGTCCTGTCTTTACAATCCGCCCCTTTTCTTTGAAGCGTACCCCTGCTAAAACAGGCGCATTTGCCGCAAATTGCACGCAAAATGTAAAGGGCTTGATTTAACCTTTACATAAAGTATACCATACCGTATTGGCACGTGGGGAGATTTTGAGGAAAAAGTCGCAACAAATTTCAGCCAAAACCGCGTGGGAGAGGCCTAGTTTCCATTAATTTTTAAATATTTTCTCGTATACGGACCGGTTATTTCAGATGCCTCCCGCAGGATAAGAATGCGGCGCTGAGCAAGCGAGAGATTGCGCATGCAAAATCACGCGGCAATCACACAACATTGCGCCATATCAAAAGCCGTGAAATTTGGCGCATTTTTGCGTCAAAACATATGATATGCGCTGTGGCGCGGGAGCAATGCTTGTGATACCATTTTCATACTATGCACATAATCAAACCTACCTGTTTATGGCTTTATCCCAAATCCAGGCGGTCTTGGTCACTGGGCTGCATAAAAAGACTTGAACTGTCAAAAAAGAAGGAGTAAGAACGGTGGACACCTGCAACATACAAAAGGAAGAGAGCGCATCAACCCATGCTGCATAAGATCAAAGAGGTTTTTTTGGGGCACTCGCTTAAAAGCGCAGAGGAAACATCTGAAAAATTTAACGTCCTGTGGGGGCTGCCCATACTTTCCAGCGATGCCATCTCTTCCGTATCCTATGCGTGCGAAGAGATTTTGATGGTGCTTATCCCGCTCCTGGGGATTGCGGCATACAAGCCGCTGTTGGGTACCGCCCTCGCCATTATTACGCTGCTGTTTATTCTGGTGTTCTCTTATCGCCAGACCATTGACAATTACCCAAACGGCGGCGGTTCGTACAGCGTTGCAAGCGATAATCTGGGCCGTATCCCGGGCCTGATCGCGGCGGCGTCCCTATCGATTGATTACGTGCTGACCGTGGCGGTCAGTGCAAGTTCTGGCGTTGCGGCCATTACCTCCGCGTTTCCGGAGCTTCTGCCATATAAAGTCGGCCTTGCGCTGATCATCATTTTATTCCTGACGCTTGGAAACCTTAGAGGCATCAGGGAATCCTCCGTGCTGTTCGGCGTCCCGACGTATCTCTTTATCGGCACCATCCTGACAATGATATTCGTGGGGCTCTTTAAGGTGCTCGTGCTCGGCATTGTACCCGAACCCACCGTATCCCTCGCTCAACCTGTACAAGAGTTGACGCTGTTTTTGTTCCTTAGGGCATTTTCTTCCGGCTGTACGGCGCTGACCGGAGTGGAGGCGGTGAGCGACGGCATACCCAACTTCAGGCATCCGGCGCAGAAAAATGCCAAAAGGGTGCTGATGCTGCTGGGCCTGATCGTGCTTATCATATTCGGCGGTGTGTGCGCATTGGCTGCCGTTTACAAGGTAGTACCCCGGGAAGGCATGACGGTTGTGGCGCAGATCGCCGCGCAGGTATTCGGCGGAAACTCGGCGATGTTCTATGTGGTACAGGCTACAACAGCCATCATCTTGATTATGGCAGCGAACACGGCCTTTGCCGACCTGCCCCTGCTTTTGTCTATCTTAGCGCGGGATGGTTTTATGGCGCGGCAGTTTCGGCACCGCGGCGCGCGTCTGAGCTTTTCTAACGGCATTATGCTGCTTTTTATTGTGGCGAGCCTACTGGTCGTATTTTTCCATGCGGATACGCATCAATTGATACCGCTCTACGCTGTGGGCGTGTTCCTTTCCTTTACGCTTTCCCAGATGGGCATGTATAAACGCTGGATCACCCGCAAGGAAGGCAACTGGAAGCATAAGGCGGTGATCAACGGCTTTGGCACCCTCATTACGGCGGCCACCTGCATCATCATTGCGGTGAGCAAATTTACGCACGGCGCATGGATGGTCATTCTCTGCATCCCCGTGCTGGTGCTGTTGATGCTCCGTATCCGCCGCCACTATGACCGCGTGCGCGAAAATCTGTTGATCAACTGCGATCCTTCGGCGCTTTTGTTTGAAGAGCCGCCCAAGAACCATGTGCTGCTGCCGGTCGCGTCCATCAACAAATCCTTTATTAAGGCGCTCAACTATGCGCTTACCCTCAACGGGGAGATTGAGATTTACCATGTGAGCACTGTGAAGGAGGCGACGGACAAGCTTGTGCGCCAATATAACCAGTTGGGGCTTGCGATTCCCTTGGTGATTGAAGAAGCGCCCTATCGCAATGTCAACGAGGTGCTGCTCGCTTATGTGGATAAGAAGCATGCGGCGCTCAACAAACATGAAATGCTCACCGTGGTGCTTCCGCAGTTCATCATTCCCAAATGGTGGAACAATCCGCTGCACAACCAGACGGCGCGGTTACTCAAAAGCTCGCTGTTCAGGCGGCGCAACCTCGCTGTGGTGACAATTCCGTATATCATCAATGAATAACAAATAGCAAAAGAGCGCTCCGAACGGAGCGCTCTTTTTAAAATGGTATCGGTGCTTCCAGCACCGACGATTATTTTTACGTAAAGAGAACTGCATACCCCGAATGGTATTCGGCAAGCTAAGGATTGATGCGCAGCCTTGTCTACACAACCTGTCCCCAAACCCTTTTTAGAAACGCTCGTACTCAGGGGGCGCGGGGGGCGAAGCCCTCCCGCTATGAAATAAAAAAATCTATCGTCGCCACTATAGGTGGCGATACCTTATGAAATACAAGTATGCGTGCCAACCTTCTTGATAGGCTGAGCCGATGCCTTAGCGGGCGTCGGCTCTTTTCTTTAAAGCTAAAGCCCGTCAGAACAACTCCACCGCCATTTTGACGAACAGCAGGCCGATGACCACAAACACTGTATACCGAACATATTTGGCCCCGCCCTTGATAGCGAGTTTTGCGCCCAGATAGTTGCCTGCCGCTGCAAATACCGCTGCGGGAATCGCCAACAGAAACAGCACTTTTCCGCTCATGCTGAATACGATCATCGACGCGATGTTGGACATGAGGTTTGCCACCTTTGCGCAGGCGGAAGATTTCAACAGGTCAAAGCCCAGAAACCCGGTAAACGCGAGGATCAAGAACGTCCCTGTACCAGGCCCGATCAGCCCGTCGTAGCAGCCGACCACAAGGCCGATCGCAAGCGAGGTTGCTGCTACCCGGCGGCGGCTCAACTGCCGGTCTACAGCGGGCGACGTTCCAAAGTTGCGCTTAATGAGCAGGAACACCGCCACCGCCGGGATGACTGCGAGCATCACGATCCGCAGGGCCTTGTCGGAGATCGCCAGGCTGAGCGTGCTTCCGCCTATGGCGCCGATGAATGAGGCGACAGCGGAAAACAGCCCCACGCGCCAGTCAATCTGCCCGGCCTTAAAGTATTTGAGTGTGGCGGTGAATGTGCCGATGCTCATGGCGGTCTTGTTCGTGCCGAGCGTTATATGCGCGGGCAGTCCTGCAAGAAGGTAGGCGGGAAGTGAAATCAGCCCGCCGCCGCCCGCGAT
>JAEYCM010000044.1 GCA_023455425.1 Bacillota bacterium
GCAATATCATCAGGCAACGCACAAATGCAAATATGACGCAGGCGGAACTGGGTGAGAAATTGAATTATTCCGATAAGACAATTTCCAAATGGGAACGCGCGGAATCTGTTCCGGATGTTCTTGTTCTGAAGCGAATGGCCGAAATCTTCAACGTTTCCGTTGATGATTTATTAAACACATGCGATTACCGTGATACTCCCCAGGAAAAAAACCAAGGCGGCGCTGTCCGCAAATATAATCCCTCAGCCATCATCATGGTCGCTGTCGCAGGGATTTGGACCGTTGCAACCCTGATCTTTATCATCTTCTGGGTATTGGGAACTGTTCAATGGAGTATATTTGCATACGCTGTTCCCGTTTCCCTGATCACTCTTCTTGTTCTAAACTCCGTCTGGAATCACGGAAGGCGCAATCTGTTGATTGTTTCCGCTTTGGTTTTCAGCCTGATCGCCGTAATCTATATCGCGCTGATCAAATACCGCCCCTGGCAGCTTTTCCTTGTTGCCATACCGGCACAAATCGTAGTTTTACTAAGCTTCAAAATCAAAGGAGAGAAGAAGAAACCGTAGTCTCCGATTTGTAGACTAAAAACAAAAGGGAGTAGGGCGCTTTACTGTGCGCCTCTACTCTTTTGTGTTTTGTTCGGATAAAAAGTAGGTTGTGCTTTGCCATGCCGACAGCTAAGATAACGAAAGAAAAACACCGGCTTGAATATCAGGAAGGAGAAGATTATGCATCACCCGTATGTGTTAAGCTGCTGCTCGACGGCCGATTTGGCAAAAGAACACTTTGAAAACCGCGGCATTTCTTTTATCTGCTTTCATTACTTTGTTCATGATAAAGAGTACTTGGACGATTTGGGCCAGTCCATGCCATTTGACCAGTTCTATAAAGCCATGGCACAAGGCGCAAAAACCAGGACCTCTCAGGTTAACATTGCAGAATACTTAGATTACTTCTCCTCAATGCTGGAGCAGGGGAATGATATTTTGCATGTATGCCTGTCGTCAGGGTTATCGGGTACATACAATTCAGCCCAAAGCGCGGCAATGATTGCAAGAGAGCGCTTCCCCGAGCGTAAGGTTTATGTCGTTGATTCGCTTGGCGCTTCTTCAGGTTATGGATTGCTGATGGATACGCTGGCCGACCTGCGCGACACCGGGAAGACGATCGACGAAGTGCATGATTGGGTTATTAAAAACAGGCTGCGGCTGCACCATTGGTTTTTCTCAACAGACCTCACATTCTATGTGAATGGCGGCAGAATTTCTAAAGCGGCAGGTATGTTCGGTACGATTTTAAATATCTGCCCGCTGCTGAATATGGATCATCTGGGCCGGCTGGTTCCGCGCGAAAAAATACGTACAAAGCGCCATGTTATCCGCGAGATCGTAAATCGAATGGAGACATTTTCCCAAAACGGGCTGGACTATTCCGGTAAATGCTTCATCTCGCAATCCGCTTGCTATGAAGACGCGCGCATGGTTGCGAACCTTGTGGAAGAACGGTTTAAAAACCTCAACGGAAAAGTCCTGATCAACAATATAGGCACGACCATTGGGAGCCACACCGGGCCAGGAACAGTTGCATTGTTCTTCTGGGGCACAGAAAGAGGAGAATAACATGATTCAAATTATTACCGATACCTCTGCCAACCTCCCCGAAGAAATGCGCAAGGAACTGAACATTGAAGTGATTCCCTTTCATTATACTGTTGACGGCGTTGAGTACCCATCCCCGCAAAGCAACAATGAACCGTTCGATGGCGCGCCATTCTATGCAGCATTGCGAAAGGGCGCCATTGCCCACACGTCCATGGTAAATACGCATTCGTTTTGTCAGGCTTTCGAACCCTTCCTTATCCAAGGAACTGATATTATTTACGTTGGTATGTCCAGCGGCATTAGCGGCGCATATCAGGGATCGGTTTTCGCAGCGGAAGAAATGCGTAAGCGTTTCCCCCAAAGAAAGATCGCCGTCATTGATACCCGCGCCGCATCGCTTGGGGAGGGATTGCCTGTACTTCACGCGGCACGCATGAATCAAGCCGGCTTTGATTTTGAAGAAATTGCCACGGGCACCCAGAACAACAGCGCTTTCATCTGCCAGTATTTCACCGTTGAAGATCTCTTCTACCTGAAAAGAGGCGGACGAATTTCCGGCACAGCGGCCTTCGTGGGAAATGTTCTGCAGATCAAGCCAATACTGATGGGCGATCATGATGGCAAAATTGTAATCCACCATAAAGAGCGTGGAAGGAGAAGGGCGCTTCAAGCACTGGTCCAGCGTTATGAAGAATTGGTTGCGGATAAAAATGCGCCCGTAGGCATTGCACACGCGGACAGCGAAGAAGATGCTCGTTACGTTGCACAGAAAATCCGCGAAAGCGGCCATCAGGGCGAAATGATCATCACCTGTTATGAACCTGTGACAGGGGCCCATGTTGGACCGGGAACCATTGCGCTCTTTTTCTATGGCACCCGCCGGTAGGCAGTATACGCATACTGCCTAGTGTGTGAGGCTTATAGAACGTATCCGGCGGATGAACGCTTCCCGTCCATCTTTGTGAAACGTCCAAGGTTTCTACATAGCGCATTTTCCACCGAGATTCGTTGAGGGGAAAATGCCCTTTCTTTTTGCAACCAGTGCCGTCTTGCTCGATTTAAAAAAGTGCGCTTTCGCGCACTTTTAACCTGCCGAAAACCCGCTATAAGCCCTCAGGGTTTTATCAGCGGTCTATCGTCTTACCATCCGGTAATACACGTTCGCCGTCTGCCGGTAGACGATTAAATATACCAGCGCGAACACCGCGGAAGTTACTAAGATGCACCCCAGCGTAAGGGTCTTGTCATACAGGCTGAACACTTCGAGCATTTTTGAAATCATATTGCTTGCGGCGAGTATATGCATGAGCGCGCCGATGAGCGGCAGGAAGAACACCCACAAAATCTGCTTGTTGATGGTATCCTTTACCTCCTCGTCCTGCATGCCTACCTTTTGCAAAATTTCAAAGCGTTCCTTGTCTTCCTGCCCTTCCGTCACCTGCTTGAAATAAATCATCAGCACCGTAACCGCAAGGAACAATACTCCGAAGAATACGCCCAGGAACAATAGCCCGCCATATACGCCATAGCTGTCGGTACGCGCCGAATAAATATCGTTGATGCCGTTGATTTCCCCATACCGCTCCAGCATTGCGTCCTCAAACGCCGATACAAACGCAATTCCATCCTGTTCCGCGCCCTTGATATCCAGCATCAATATATCATCGAGCACCAGCCCATGCTGTAACTGCACAAACTTGGAGTTCTCATAGCGTACGATCATACCCATATTGTTCTTCGGGGCATTCTCCGGCGTTACCAGCTTTTCCGGCGATCCGATAAGCTCCACGCCATGCTGGGCGGCAAGCGTCCCTAAAAGTTCATCGACCTGCGCATAAGCATTCACGTTCATATCCCCCAGGGACAAGCGCAGATCATACGGATGCTGCTCCCGTAAAATCTTTTCCCGTCCAAGATAGAGCGAGGACGTGCCCGCCACCGTCACAATGAGCATGGTGGAAAAAATACAGATGCTCGCAAGACCCCGCGCGTTCTGGCGCATGCGGTGGAACATGGAGGAGATGGAAATGAAATTTTCCGGCTGATAGTAGAGCCGGCGGTTGCGCCGCAGCAGCCGCAAAAACGCAATACTGCCCGCGTGAAATAAGAGATACGTCGCGATGATAACGACAAACGCCGCCGGAAAAAACAGCCCCATCGCCATCCCCATATTGTTGGAGAAAATGGCCACCAGGTACGCAAGCCCCAGCAGCAGCAGCCCGAATACGGTTGCGGGCACGACAGCCTTTGACTCTTTTTCCCCCTTGCGGTCGCTCTTCAACAGTTCCGCCGTATCCGTAACGCGGATGCGGATGCCATTATAGAGAGAGGTGGCGACAAACACCGCAAAAAACAGCAGCGCGGTCCCCGCGAACGCATACCAGGGGAGCACGAACGTGCTGCCTTCCACGGCGTGCAGCATATGCATCAGCAGCAAGAAGAGCAAGCGTCCCGTTATCATGCCCAGCGCAATGCCCGCCACAACGCCGGCGCCCACCACAATGAGGTTTTCCCATTTGAGCACACGCGCCACCTGCCGCCGGTTCATGCCCAGCACGCTGTAGAGGCCAAACTCCTTTTTCCTGCGCTTGACCAAGAACGCGTTGATATAGAGCATGAAGAAAAACGCGAACAGCGTAAACACCACAATACCCGCAATAAACATTGCCTGCGCGGTCGCCCCACCCGGCACGTTCTTGAGCCCCGGCGAGAATATCATGGCCAGTATCAGAAAGTAGACGCCGCTAATGATGGCCGTGGCTAAGAAGTACGGCACGTAGACCTGGCGGCTGCGCATGACGTTGGAGCGCGCAAGCTTGAAATAAAAGCCCTTATTCACCCTGCGCACCCCCATCCTCCAATATGGTCAGGTTATGGATGATGCGCTCGTAAAACGCGCGGTTGTGATCCTCCCCGCGGTAAAGCTGGCTGAATATCTCGCCGTCGCGTATGAACAGCACGCGCCCCGCGTGGCTTGCGGCAAGTGCGCTGTGTGTAACCATGAGTATGGTGCGGCCTTTTTCGTTCAGGTTGCCAAACAGGGAAAGAAGGTTGGCGGAAGATTGGGAGTCGAGCGCCCCTGTCGGCTCATCCGCAAGCAGGAGCTGCGGGTTGGTAATGATGGCGCGGCCCACCGCCGCGCGCTGCTTTTCGCCGCCGGATACCTCGTAGGGGAATTTATTTAAAAGCTCCGTGATGCGCAGCTCCTGCGCCACGGGTAAGAGCCGTTGCTCCATTTCCGCAAGCGGCGTTCGCTTTAAAACGAGGGGCAATAAGATGTTGTCCTTCAAAGAGAATGTATCGAGCAGGTTAAAATCCTGGAACACGAACCCGAGATTGTCGCGCCGGAATTCCGAAAGCTCCCGCTCCGGAATAGCCTTGAGGCTGCGGCCGCTTAGGTAGACGTCCCCGCCGCTTGGTTTATCCAGCGAGGCAATGATATTCAAAAGCGTGGACTTGCCGGAGCCGGACGGCCCCATAATGGCCACAAACTCCCCCGCGCCTACTTCAAAGCTGACGTCCCGCAGCGCGACGCACTGCTTGAGCCCCAGACGCGTATTGAACACGCGCTTGACATGATCGATCTTTAACAGTTCCATGGGTAGCCTCCTCTTTGCCCGTTATGGCAATCTGATGGAGGAATCGTATCAAATTCCGCTATCCGGCTTCCATCGAACCGGCTTACAGTTTGCTATGCACAGCTTACAGTTTTGTCACATTACCATTCATTCTGCTGCTAAGCGAGAACATTCCATTGCCGCGGATCAGGAGAACACCTCCTTTTCCGCCAGCGGAAAGCGCATAACGGCTTTTGTCCCCTGCCCCGGCGCGGAGACGAGTTCCAGCCTTAAACGCAGCGCGTCGGAAACCCGGCGCGCAAGGTAGAGGCCGATGCCGCTCGCCCGCTTATCAAGCCTGCCGTTGTGGCCGGTGTATCCTTTTTCAAATACTCTGGGCATATCCTCCGGCCGAATACCGCAGCCGGTGTCCTCCAACACCAGCGCGCCGTTCTCCGCATAGACCCGGACGCCGCCGTGCTGCGTATATTTGACGGCGTTGGAGAGCAACTGCTCAAATACAAACGCGAACCATTTGGCATCGGTGAGAGGCGTCAACGCAACATCCTCCACCTCGGCTACAAGCCCTTTCGCGATAAACAGCGGGGCGTATTTGCGGATGCTTTCCCGCACTACAGGCTCCAGTTTGCAGGGCGCAAGCACAAGGTCCGCCGCGATATCCGCCGAACGCACATACTGCATGGCAAGCTCCGCATAGCGTTCCACCTCAAAGAGCTGGCGGTTGAAAAGCGCACGGTCGAGCTCCGGGCTTTCCATCAACAGGCGCATGGCGGCAATAGGGGTTTTGATCTGGTGCATCCACAATGTAAAATAGGAAATCGTCGCCCGGTGGGACATGGAAAGCTCCTCTTTTTCCTGCCGCGCGCGGACCAGGTATCCATCCGCAATTTCGCAGTAGAGGCGTTCGACGCGGTTACCGCCTTCGGGAAGCTCTTGCTCGAATTCGTATAGGTGCGCCCGGATCTCCAGCAATGCCCGAAACCGCCGCAGCATGGAAAACAGATCGAGGCCCACAACCAGAAGGAGCGCAAGCAGGCCCAGCAGCACGCTGTAGCGGATATCCGTTCCCAACGTGCCGTTGAGCGTCCAAAAGCTGATAACAAAAACGTTGCTGATCAGATAGAACAAAAACAACGCCTTGCGGTAGCCGATATAAACAAGAACGCCCCGCCAGAACGGCAACCGCTTTTTCGCTTTTTTTCGCTTGTGTGCTTTGCGCGGCATACCCTTCCCCCTTATGCTTCCGTTTCCGGCTCTTCAAGAAGCTGATACCCTTCCCCCTTGCGGGTCACGATGCAGCTATCTAAGCCCGCGGGCTCCAGTTTGCGCCTGAGGCGGTTCATGTTGACGGTGAGGGTGTTGTCGTCAATATAACTGTCGCTGTCCCAAAGGCGAAGCATAATTTCCTCCCGGGAGACGATCCGGCCTTTGTGGGAAAGCAGCAATTGCAAAATACGCAGCTCGTTCTTGGTCAGTTCCAGCTTGCCCGCTTTGGTATACAAACACCCTTCCGCCAGAGACAGCCGCGCGCCGCAGAACTCCGGCTCCTGCGCCGCTTGTCCGCCGCTTCTTCGTAACACGGCCTGCAGCTTTGCAATGAGCACTTCCATGGAAAAGGGCTTAGTGAGGTAATCGTCCCCGCCCATCTGCATGGCCATGACGATGTCCATATCCTCCGTGCGGGAGGAAAGAAACACCACCGGCACATCGGAAACCTTGCGGATCTCGGTGCACCAGTAATACCCATTATAATAGGGAAGCGCGATATCCATCAGCACAAGCTGCGGACGGCATTGCTGGAACGCCTGTAAGACATCCGAAAAATCCTCCACCCTGCAGGGCGCATAGCCCCACCGCGCAAGTTCATATGCAATAAGCCCCGCGATTACGGCATCGTCCTCCACGATCAGGATGCTTACACCTGCACCCGTATTCTGCTGCATGTTTTCACCTCCGGCCTGCCCTTACAATTGTTCCCATCATAGCACGCACGCGGCAAATACTTCAAGCGATGTTCATTTCTTGTGATGGGATAGCAATTTGTTGTTACTTTCAAACATTTCAGATGAAAATATTTTACACCACGCGCCGTTGTATGGTATGCTATGTGATATAGCAGACTCTACTACATAAGATTCATGGAATTGTTGCCGGGAGGAAATTGAACATGTTGGATATGGGCAAATGGGAACAACTCGCCGCTGAACACGCCAAGAATCGCCTGAGCGTGCCCGGCAGGCTGGGCGGAAAAATTGCCATCGTCACGGGCAGCGCGCAGGGCTTTGGCCGCGGCATTGCGGAAGAGTTATACCGTGAGGGCGCATGCGTCGTGGTAGCGGATTTGAATGAAACACTGGCAGACGAGGTCGCAAAGGAACTTGGCGAGCGCGCGTTTGCCGTAAAAGTGGACGTCTCCAATGAGGAAAGCGTCGCCGCTATGATAGGCGCAACCATGGAACGTTTTCATGGGCTGGATCTGTTTGTCAGCAATGCCGGAGTACTGAAGGCGGGAAGCTTGGATGAGCTGGAAAAGAAGGATTTCGAATTCGTCACGTCCATTAACTATACGGCGTTCTTCCTTTGCGCCAAGTACGCTTCCCGCGTGATGAAGGCGCAGTTTGCCGCAAACCCGGACTGGAGCGGCGATATCATACAGATCAACTCCAAAAGCGGTTTGACCGGCTCCAATAAGAACTTTGCCTACGCGGGCAGCAAGTTTGGCGGCATCGGCCTGGTGGAAAGTTTTGCGCTGGAGCTTTGCCCCTACCGCATCAAGGTCAATGCCATCTGCCCGGGCAACTTCCTGGACGGCCCCTTGTGGATGGACCCGGAGCGCGGCCTGTTTGTGCAGTATTTGAACGCGGGCAAGGTGCCGGGCGCAAAGACCACCGCGGACGTCAAGCGGCATTATGAGAACCTTGTCCCCATGCGCCGCGGCTGCTTCCCCAGGGATGTGGCGCGCGCCATATTCTACGCCGTGGAGCAGGACTATGAGACCGGCCAGGCCATCCCCGTCACCGGCGGGCAGAACATGCTGCACTGACGCTTTTGATTAATGAGGCACGGGAAGGGTAAAGAAAAGATATGGATCAGCAAATACTTCATGCGCTCAACCAGCCCGGAAAAGAAGCGCGCCTTGCCGCGTTAAAAGCCGTTGCGGCGTCGGCTCAATTGCCGCCGACCGATCCGCGCTATATCAACAACCACATTCACACCACATATTCCTTCTCCCCGTATTCGCCGACTGCCGCGGTGTATTTTGCGCGCGCGGCGGGATTGTGCACCGCGGGCATTATGGACCACGACAGCATCGGCGGCGCAAAAGAGTTTTTGGAGGCGGGCGATATCTTGGGCGTGCCCACCACCATCGGCATGGAATGCCGGGTGAGCATGGCGGGAACGCCGCTTGAACACCGCACCACCAACAACCCGGACCAGTCCGGCGTAAGCTATATGACGATGCATGCCGTGCCGCATGAAAACATCGACACGCTGCAGGCGGCCTTTATTCCGCTGCGGGAAAAACGCAACGCAAGAAACCGGGCGATGACACAGAAGATAGACGCCATGCTTTCCCCCCACGGCATCCGGCTGGATTTTGACGCGGACGTGCTGCCGCTTTCCCAGTATGCTTTAGGCGGCAGCGTCACAGAGCGGCACCTGATGTACGCGCTGGCACACAAAATCGTATCCGGCGCGGGCCGCGGCGAAGGCACTATCGCCCTTTTAGAAAAACTAGACATGACGCTTTCCGAAAAACAGAAAAAGTTGCTGCTGGATACCGGTTACCTCTTTTATGAGTATGATTTGTTAGGTATACTAAAAAGTGCCTTTGTGCCTTTGGTCTTTATCCCGGCGACAGACGAATGCCTGAAGCTTCAGGAAGCCGTCAAGCTTGCCTCCGATATTGGCGCGGTCTTCTGCTATGCGTACCTTGGCGACGTGGTGGACAGCGTAACAGGCGACAAAAAGGCGCAGAAGTTCGAGGACGATTACCTCGACGAACTGTTCGGCGTATTGAAGGATTATAACGTCCGCGCGGTCACCTATATGCCGCCGCGCAACACAAGGGCCCAGCTCGACCGGCTGCGCGCGCTGTGCAAAACCTACGGCATGTTTGAAATCAGCGGCGAGGATATCAACTCCCCCCGGCAGGATTTCGTATGCAAGGCCATGGAGGACCCGCAGTTTTCCAATCTAATCGACGCGACATGGGCGCTGATCGCACATGAACGCGGGGAAAAGAAAATATTCTAAATCTGACGCTAGGGCATTGGCCCGGAAAGGAAACGATTATGAAAACAAAGGCAGTACGGCTTTACGGAGCAAATGACCTCAGGCTGGAAGAATTTGAACTCGACGCACTCAAACCCGACGAGGTCCGCGCAAAAGTTATTTCGGACAGTATCTGCATGAGTTCCTATAAGGCAGCCATCCAGGGCGCCGCCCACAAGCGCGTTCCCAACGACGTCGCCACCAACCCCACCATTATCGGCCACGAATTCTGCGGCGAAATCCTGGAAGTGGGCGAAAAGTGGAAAAACAAGTTTAAGCCCGGCGATCACTTCGCCATCCAGCCCGCGCACTTCTACAAGGGCGCATTGGAAGCCCCCGGTTATTCCTACCGCAACTGCGGCGGCGACGCCACGGTAGTCAACATCCCCATGGAAATCATGGAGATGGATTGCCTCTTCCACTATGATTCGGACGTATACTTCTACGGCTCCCTGGCCGAGCCCGTAAGCTGCATCATCGGCACCTACCACGCCATGTACCACACCAAGCCCGGCAGCTATATCCACCAGATGGGCATTGTGGAAGGCGGCAAGCTGGCGCTGCTCGCTTCCGTAGGCCCCATGGGCTTGGGCGCGATCGATTATGCGCTGCATTGCGACCGCAGGCCCGGCCTCATCGTGGTGACGGATATCGACGACGCGCGCTTGGAACGCGCGCAGAGCATCTATACCGTAGAGCATGCAAAGGAACTGGGCATTACCCTCATTTACCTCAACACCGCAAAAGAAAGCGACCCCGTCGCGAAGCTGATGGAGCTTTCCGGCGGCACGGGCTATGACGACGTCATGGTATTCGCCCCCGTAAAGCCTGTTGTGGAGCAGGGCAACGCTATCCTCGGCTTTGACGGCTGCCTGAACTTCTTTGCCGGCCCCTCCAACACGGAGTTTAAGGCGGAGCTGAACTTCTACAACGTCCATTATGCCGCGCACCACATCGTGGGCACTTCCGGCGGCAACACGGACGATATGCGCGAAGCCATTGAAATGATGGCGGCGGGCAAATTAAATCCCGCCTCCATGATCACGCATGTCGGCGGCTTGGACAGCGTTGTGGAAACCACGCTCAACCTCCCGAAAATCCCCGGCGGCAAGAAGCTTATCTACACCCAGATCAGCATGCCGCTGACCGCCATTACGGACTTTGAAGAAAAGGGCAAGGACAATCCCATCTTCAAGACTCTGCATGAGCTGGTTGTCAAGCACAATAACCTGTGGAACCCCGAGGCGGAAAAATACCTGCTTGCAAACGCAACGCCCATCGCGTAACGAATAGTTTAGCGGGAACGCGGACTCGGGTTCCGCGTTCCCTCCCTTTTTTATATTGGCTGTTCCTTTCTTGACCCTTTCCGCATGTATGACCCACAACATACTCATTCTATTTTTATTACAACTGACGTAACGCATTCGAGCAGGAGGACGCTATGCCAAATCGAAACCTACTTGCCTTTGACCTTGGCGCGAGCAACGGACGGGCCATATTGGGCCGCTTTGACGGAAAGCGCATTACGCTTACCGAACTCCACCGATTTGAAAACAACTTCATCCATCTCAACGGCGTGCTGTACTGGAATGTGCTGGACTTTTACCAGCAGATGAAAGCAGGCTTTTCCGCATTTGCTCAGCTGAATGAGGGCGACCTCCATGCGTTCGGCGTGGATACCTGGGGTGTGGATTACGGCCTGCTGGACAAAAACGGCGCGCTGTTGGGGAACCCCCGCTGCTACCGGCAGGCGCTTGACGCCGATATGGAAGCGGCATGGCAGGTTGTTCCCAAGGAAACGCTGTTTGCCCGCACGGGCCTTGCAAGCCTGAATTTCAATACGGTCTACCAGCTTTACCGCCGCAAGCGCGAAGGGGACGCGGCGCTTGACGCTGCCTCCTGCATGTTGCTGATGCCGGACCTTTTAGGCTATTTCTTCACCGGCGAGCGCGGTAGCGAGTATACCAACGTCACCACCTCCATGCTCTACAATCCCGCCAAAAAGGATTGGGATTATGAAACCATCCGCGCTTTGGGCTTGCCCGAGCGTATCTTCACACACATCGACCGCGCGGGTACTTTGCGCGGCAGCCTGCTGCCCGAGATCGCTTCCGAACTCTCCCTCAACCGGGCCGCGTTTGCGGCGGTCGGCACGCACGATACGGCGTCTGCGGTAGCCGCCATTCCCGGCGAGGGCGATTTCGCGTTCTGCTCCTCCGGCACATGGTCCCTCTTTGGCGTGGAAACGGATGCGCCCATCCTGACGGACGAGGTCTACCGCTCCAAATTCTCCAACGAAGGCACCGTACAGGGCGGCTTCCGTCCGTTAAAGAACATCATGGGCTTGTGGATCATTCAGGAGTGCAGGCGGGACTGGATCAAGGAAGGCAAGAAGCTCAGCTGGGACGATATTGTGGACGCAGCGCGCAAGGCTGCACCCTTCCGCTCCATCATCGACCCGGATTACCAGGAATTTTTCGGCTCCGGCTCCATGGTCAAGCGCATCCAGTCGTATTGTAAAAAGACTGGCCAACCCGTCCCCGAGACCATCGGCGAAATCGCCCGCTGCGTGTATGAGAGCCTCGCGCTCAAATACCGCTGGGCATTGGGCGTGCTGGAGACGCTCAAGGGACGCAGGCTAAATGCCCTCAACCTGGTCGGCGGCGGCATCCAGAATAAGCTACTCAACCAGATGACGGCGGATTCCATCGACCGCCCGGTATTTACCGGCCCCACCGAGGGCGCGTGCATCGGCAATTTGTTAATGCAGGCGGTCGCCCTGGGCGAGCTGAATGGCGTCGAGGACGTGCGCGCCGTTGTACGGGATTCGGTTGAGGTGGAAGACTATACCCCCCACCACAGCGACGCATGGGAGGAAGCCTATGCGCGGCTGATGAAGCTGATGGAAGCAGGCGCAACCGCGTGAATACCATCCCGCTGCCGCAGCGGCTTGCAATTACGACAGGGCGGCTTTTCATCCGTCCCCTTTGCGCAGATGATGCGCAGGGGTTCTTTCAACTGCGTCAGGACGCCGCGGTCACAGCCATGATGGGATTTTCCCCTTATGTGCGGATGGAAGAGGCGGAACGCTATGTTACAACCCGTATGCAGATGATGAAAGACGGCGACTGCCTGTTTTGGGCAATTACCGCAAAGGAGAGCGGCGCTTTTATCGGCAGCGTGTGCCTGTGGAACTTCCGGCTGGATGCGGGCCGCGCAGAAATCGGCTACGAGCTGCTGCCGGATTTTCAGAACAAGGGCTATGCAAGCGAGGCCATCCGCGCGGTCACAGCCTATGCGTTTTCCGAGCTTGGATTTACGTGCGTGGATGCGCTGGTGGACCCAGATAACGCGCCGTCGCTGCGGGTGTTGGAGCGCAACGGGTTCCTTTCCTTCGGCATTGTAAAGCGGTCGGAGGACGCGCCGGAGTTGATCGGTTACGCACTTAAAGCAGGGAATTAGTACGGATATTTCGATACCTACGCCCGGGGCTAACTGGCTGCCGGGCGTTTTTCTGCCCTTTTGATGCAACAACAAAAAACATTTCCAACATAATCCATGTTATACTGATACAATTACGAAAGGAGAGCGGCGCGACCGCAACGGATATGAAACAAATTGCGATACACAGGGCAATTGCACCTCTAAGCTCCCTAAAGCTCTTTTATTTGGATACCAGAACACCCGGGCCTGTTATCCTCTGCCTGCACGGAAGATGGGGCCGGGCGCAAACCTTTTTTGCGCTGATGCAGCAGTACGGGGACCGGTACCGCGTCATTGCGCCGGACCAGCGCGGACACGGCCTGAGCGACAAGCCCATCTCCCGCTATACGGCGGAAGAAATGGCGCAGGATATCATGGAACTGCTTGAGCATTTGGAAATTGAGCGCGTGATACTCGTTGGTCATTCCATGGGAGGCCGGATCGCAGGATACTTTGCCGCCCTGCATCCGGAGTATGTTACCGCTTTGGCCTTACTCGACAAATCCGCAAATGGACCAGCGGCAAAGTCTATGGCGCCCCTTGCCGATATCCCGGCAATCGACCCGCAGACAAAGGACTGGCCCATGCCGTTTGCAACGCTGCAGCAGGCGCGGAGTTTTCTTAAGGGACATACGGAATCTGCGCTGGAATACGAGTATTTTATGGAAAGCCTGTGCGAGGGCGAAGCGGGATACCAAATGTTGTTCAGCAGCCAGGCGATTGCCGCCAACATCGCCCATGAAACAAGCTGGCACCATCTGCTTCCGCACATCCAATGCCCGGTTTTGCTCATTCGCTCCGCCAGCCATGAAGCGGTACCCGACGAGGATTATGCAAAGATGCAGGTTCTGCTTCAAAGCTGCACCGCGCAGGAGATTTCCCACCCCGACCACAACGTGCATTTAAGCAACCCGTCTGAATTCTATACATATTTTGATGCGTTCCTGGCGGCCCTTTGACCTGCCGCTAGTTTTCGGACAACCTCCATTTCTATTCATGTTCTTTCCGGCTGTTTCATAAGATAAACAATGGAAAGAACGCCTCAGGCAGAAATGGGTGATCGCATTTGTTTGAATATATCGTGCAGCCCGGGGATACAGCCTACTCCATTTCACGCCTGTTTGGCATTACAACCGCCGCCCTGCTCTCCGCCAACCCGGAAATCACCGATATTAACAGCATTTTTGTGGGACAGACGCTGCGCATTCCCGGCGTACGCACACTCCGGCGCATCATTGAAGTGAACGGTTACGCGTATCCGACGGTAGATGAACAGTCCTTAAAAGATGTGCTGCCCTACCTGACGTATCTGAGCATTATCGGCTTTGAAACAAATTCGGATGGCACCATCGCATATATCGATGACACGATGCTCCTCAACACCGCGCTTTTATATAATGTGGCCTCGCTGATGGTGGTTTCCAACCGGGATGAATTGGGCAACTATTTGGGCGGGCTCGCGCACACGCTTCTTTCCAGTGAAACGTTGCAGCAGACGTTGATCAACAACATACTCGCCCGCCTGCAGGATGGAAATTATTACGGGGTGAATGTCGATTTTTCGGAGCTTTACATTGAAGACTACAGCCTGTATGCATCCTTTTTACAAACACTCACCCAGCAGCTGCACCCGCTTGGCTATATCGTGGTCGTGGCCCCCAGAATCAATATCATGCTCGAGCAGCAGGAACTCCTGGAGCGCGTCAACCAGGCCTATTTTTTCAACGCTCTGATGGACCGCCTGATCATCCGCACTACTATATGGACCTGCACCTACGACGAAAGCCGGACATTATCCCGCATTGACGAATTGCAGCAGGCTGTGGATTTTGCGTCGGATCTGATTTCCAGCAATAAAATCTTATTGACGGTGCCCAACTGCTGTTACGATTGGCAGGTCAACGGAGGCGAACCCTCCCTTTACCGCTCGCTTTCTCCGGCGCAGGCGGATGAGCTGCTGATGACGACCCGCGCAAAAGTGCGCATTGATCCCAAGACCCAGTCTTCTTATTTCTTCTACTACGCCCCGGACGGTGTACTGCACCAGGTTTGGTGCGAAAACGAAACCAATCTCAGGGGGCCGTTGGCGCTGGTGGATACCTATAACCTTGGCGGCGTCAGTTTCCGCACGATCGACCGGTTTTCCATGGTAAGCTACCGGACATTGGGAAGCCTCTACGAAATCCGCAAGGTGATTTGAACGCGGCCTGCCTTCCCTCTTTCCGCCGTCGATACGAACCGGCGGCTTTTTTCTGCCATCGGTTCATATATATGATTGTGAAAATCCTCGCTGAAAGAAGGGATCCGATTTGTTCGACTATATCGTACAGCCGGGCGATACGATCTACTCCATCACACGCCTGTTCGACCTCACCACGGCGCAGTTGCTTTCGGTCAATCCGGATCTCCGGGAAGGCAGGCTCACCATCGGACAGATGCTGCGCATTCCGGAACTTCGGGATGTGCGCCCCACGATAGAGGTAAACGGCTATGTTTACCCCACGATGAGCGTCGAGGCTGTCTATACAGCGCTGCCCTATCTTACCTATCTGAGCATTCTGGGCTACAATGTCCAGGCCGACGGCACGCTCTCCTCCATAGATGACGCATGGCTGGTTGAGGCTGCGCGTCAAAGGGGCGTCGCACCCCTGATGGTGGTCTCCAATATCGACCCGGCCGGTGGCTTTTCCGCCGAATTGGCGCACACCGTGTTATCGGACGCGGCGTTGCATCAGGCAATGATCAATACGATCATTGCCCATCTCAAAGCAGGAAACTATTACGGCGTGAATTTAAACTTTACAGAGCTGGTTCCTGGAGATTATTTCGCTTATGCGGAGTTTCTGCAATCCCTTACCCAGCAGTTGCACCCCTTGGGTTATATCCTGGTCGTCTCCCCCAGAATCAGCATTTTGATCGAGCAGCAGGCGGCTTTGGCCGCCGTAAATGAACGGGTCCCCTTCAACAGCATGCTGGACCGCCTGATTTTGCGCAGCACCGAATGGGTATGTGCCTACCAGTACCGTGAAATATCGTTCATTGACGAGCTGCAGCAGGCGATCGACTTTGCGACGCAGCTCATTTCCAGCCCGAAGATACTCATTACAATACCCAATTGCTGCTATGACTTTAGGCTGACAGGTCAGCAGAGCGAATTGGACCGCCTGCTGTCCTCGGCGCAGGCGGACGCGCTGGTTTACCAGACAGGCGGAGTATTCCGTATTGACCCGCGCTCCCGTACTTCCCACTTTACCTATGTTGACAGCAGGGGCATATACCACGAGGTGTTATGTGAAATCGATACCAACTTCCGAGCGCCGATTGCCCTTGTGAATACCTACAACCTGGGCGGCGTAAGCTTCCGCTATATTAACGATTTTTCCGTCGCCAGCTACCAGACGGTCAGCGCCATGTTCGAGATCCGAAAGTTTATTACGGTTTAACGCCGCCCGGCTTTGCATGCCTGGGTATTGCTCCCCTCCCCCGCAAATACAATTTCGCCCGTCCGCGCAAAAAAACAGCCCGCTTACGCCATAGGCGTTACGGGCGGTTCCCCTTTCGCGCGTTCATTTTTTATAGCACAGATACCAGGATTCACACTTCATCCCTTCCGGGTCCATCATGCGCTGAAGCATATCATGATAATTTTGAGGCGGAGGAACGACGCCGGGGTCCCCGGGTTTCCAGCCCGCGGGGGTAACAAGGCCCGTTTCATCCGTAAACTGCAGCGCCTGCACGGTTCTTAGTATTTCCGGAATGCATCTGCCCGTGGTCATGGGATATGTGAGTATGGCTCGAATTCGTTGCCCGGGGTCGATAATAAACGTGGACCTTACCGTCGCTTCCGTGCTTGCTTGCGGCGCCATCATGCCGTACAGGCGCGCAATTTCTCCCGTTCTGTCCGCAATCACAGGAAACGGAATGCGCACGCCCGAGATCTGATAAATGCTCTCCACCCACGCAAGGTGGGAACTGTTGCTGTCTATGCTCAGTCCCAGAAGATAGGTATTGATCGTGCGGAACGCGTTTGCATGCTCTGCAAATGCTAGAAATTCCGTGGTGCATATGGGAGTAAAATCCCCCGGATGCGAAAAAAACACCACCCACATGCCCTTATACCGGGACATATTGACCGGCCCCATAGTACTGGTCGCCGTAAAATCAGGCGCAGGCATGCCGATGCGCAAGCAGGATTCTTCCATCCTCCATCCCTCCTTCGCCTCATTGTATGCACCATGCCCCTCGGATTAGGCCGAGAAAATACCGCAACCAGTCTGTATAAAGCGATGCGGTTTGTTAATTTATTTTGATCGCCTTGCGAATTCAATATGTCTCCCGCATAATAACCCTATCCTATTGATCAGGAGCGCCGCTTGAAACTGCAGTTGAAACCCGCCCTAACAGCATTCCTATTGGCCGCCGCTTTGCTGTTTTCTGCATGCACCCCTTTGCAGAACCCGCCGGCGACGCCTCAGGTTACGCTTACCCCTGCTCCCCTCACTCCCACGCCCGACGCGCCGGAAATTGAGGGGGTCGTGGTGCAGGCCGACCCTTCTTATGAACATTTTTTTGCGTCCGATCCTTTTTCACAGCTTTCAACAAACATGAAGCAAGTATGGGACCCTGACCATGAACTATACAACGCATTGTTTTATGCTGCGCAGCAGCATGCCGATTCGTTTGATACTTCCGGCTATCATCTCACCGATCGGCAGATCATGTCCACCTGCGAAAGCCTGTATGAACAGGCCGGGCTGCAATTGTATTATTTATACCGCGTGAAATATGACAGTAACAGACAACTGGTCATATTTCAATACACCGAAGATACGCCGGAGCAAATTCAGGCCACACAGGATGCGTTATATAAGCAGATGAACCACCTGCTTTATAACGTCGCGCCGGAAGGTTATACCCCGATCCAGCGATTTTTCAGCGTGTATGATTCGATTGCGCGGTATGCCGACTATACCGACGACATGAGCGACCCGATGAAGTCGACCGTCAACGGCATTCTCGTGCGACATACGGGAATTTGCGGAAGTTTCTCGATGCTATTCAGCTACGCGCTCAATTTCCTGGGGATTCCCGCCGAATATGTCTCCAACGAAGCGCACGCATGGAATATCGTCACGCTAGACGGCTCCCGCTTTCAGACAGATTTGACGTGGGGCGCGGGGTGGGCAGGCGGCCCGGAGAGTACAATCCAATATGCATTGATGGACGACGCGCGGCGCATAGAGACCCTTGCGCAAAACGGAGTTGCGCAGTACGCGATCATCAGCGGATATCCGCGGGAGAACCCTGCCGCGCCCCTGCCCTGCACAGACGCGCGCTACAGCCCGCTTACGCAGGCCTACGGAACCTATGCCCTCGATATCGAAAACGGCTGGCTCTATTATACGGACGACGCGGGCATTCAGCGGATGCGGCTCAATGGAACACAAATAGAAAGCGTATCTCCCCAGAAGTCCAACAGCATTGCCTGTTTTGACGGCGTTCTTTATTTTGCCGATGGGGCCTCGGCGAAGCTGTACCGCAAGCTGCCAGATAAAGCTCCGGAACTGCTGGATGGTTCTGCGCCCGCTTACCAGCTTGGTCTCTCCGATGGGATACTGCACTATGGAGACGGCATGCGCATGCAAAAGACCATAGATTTAAGCCCCTTCCAGTCCGGCAGTGTTCCGGAGGGGAATATGCGGCACGAGCCGCCTGCCGCCATCGCAGACACCCATACCTACAAAATAGAGGTCACTTTTTCAAAACCCATGGATACCGCCTTGCTGACCAGGGATAAGATTGGCTTGCTGACCGATGACGGCCAATCCCTGCCGCTATATCTGCAATGGAGCGGCGACGGTAAAACGCTGACGATCCGGTCCAAATCCAGCTTGGCGCTGGAGAATGACGTTACGCTGTACATTGCGCCGGGATTGCGCTCGATTAACGCGCAATTCACGCTATCCGGCGCGATGAAGCGCATCGAAAGGGAGCATGCAGGTTCGCAGTAATCGTTTCCAAATCTGGCATGATTGCGCAGCATAGTTCGCTTGACAACCGTATTTATATTTTATACAATACAATCGTATCAAATATAAAGGAGAAGTTGCAAATGTCTGTTTATCCGTTTTCCTACCGTTCCATAGAAGGAAAAGAGGTTTCCCTTTCCGATTACGCGGGCAAGGTGCTGCTCCTTGTCAATACCGCAAGCAAATGCGGCTTTACCCCGCAGTATGAGGGCCTGGAAAAGCTGTACCAGGGTTACAAGGACAAGGGTCTTGTCATCATCGGCTTCCCGTGCAACCAGTTCGGCGAGCAGGAGCCGGGCACGAACGACGACGTGCAGGAGTTCTGCAAAGCGCGATACGGCGTCAGTTTCCCGCTTTCCGAAAAGGTGGAAGTGAGAGGAGAACACGCCACCCCGCTTTACCAGCATCTCACTGCCAATACGGCGTTTAACGGCTTTGGCCGCGGCGCAAAAGCAAAGACGCTGGAAGTGTTCCTAAAGGCCCGGTATGGCAAAGGATATCGCGACAGCTCCGTCAAATGGAATTTCACAAAATTCCTGATCGATAAAGAAGGCAATATTGCGGGACGCTATGAACCCACCGTCTCCCCCGAGGAGATGGAAGAAACCATCAAGGAGCTGCTTTAATCCGTATGAACAAGGATACGCACAACAACGCCCTGCTTTTGGAGCATCAGCTTTGTTTTGCCCTGTACGCCGCCTCCAAGGAGATCATCCGGCTTTATACACCCTATCTCTCCCCCCACGGGCTGACGTATACACAGTATCTCGCGCTGCTTGCACTCTGGGAGCAGGACGACGTACCCGTCTCCGCCCTGGGCGCGCGGCTCACGCTTGATTCCGGCACGCTCGCCCCTCTTTTAAAAAAACTTGCGGAAAAGGGGTATGTGGAGCGCACGCGCGCAAGCCATGACGAGCGTGTGGTGAAAATCCGGCTGACACATGCGGGGCGGGATTTGAGACGGGCATTCGAGGATCTTCCGCAAAAGCTTGCCTGCCACATCGCGCTGCCCGTAGAACGGCTCGTTGCGCTCAAGGCGGAGCTCAATGAGTTGACACAACATCTGCACCCGGCCGAGTAACGGGGCAAAACCTTATATGGAAAAAGGGCAAAGCACGTCGCTTTGTCCTTCATTTCTTTCTTCTCCTTATCTCACTAATCCTTCGGCTCCTGCGCTTTCTCGTCTCCTCCCTGTATATCCGGGACATCCAGTTCCTTTGATTTTGCCGGGGCAGCAATATGATCGTCCCCCTCCACCATGCGCGGACGGCCGAACATGGCGTAGAACAATGGGAAAAGCAGCGCCGGCGCAAGCGCGAACATTCTGGGGAAGCCGACCCTTAACAGGCCCGTATGGAGATAGGTAAACGGCCAAACCGGCAAGAGAACCCATTGCGGCAGCGTATTTCCCCGGGCCGCAACTTCCTGCGCAACTACGAACACGAGAAAATAATAAAGCACCATATATCCGGCTGAGCGCACGATTTCGTTCTGATGTAGCCTTCGCAAAAATAAAAAACCGGAAAGCAGGAACAAGACCAGCGCGAAAACCGAGCCGATGATAAAAGCAGTATCCTGTGAAACTGCCCCGGCCAGAATACGGCTTGCAGCATAGCTCAAAGCTCCCGTGCACATGCACAAAAGCGGTACACGTATTTGTTTTTGCCATGGGACGGGCGTTTTTGTTTGTTTCACATCCATATTCATCGGATCACTCCCTTATGTGCTGATCAATTGATAGAGCCACAGCCCTGTGGAAAGGATGCCCATCACACAGGCAAGCATTAAAAGCGCCATGGGCAACCGGCGCTGTTTTTTTGTTTTGCGCGCGTAATATTCCAAGCCAGCTATAAGCAGACCTGTGAGCGCGGCGGCGGAGGCCGTAAACCCCGGCAGGCGCAGATACCATTCTCCGCTTAAGAAAAAATGATCCGCGAGCAAAAAGCCCGCGGCGGCACTGCACAAAAACGAAAGCAGCGACGCCAAAGCACCCTTCCCCCTTTCCGCCAAACGGGCCGGAATAACAGGATTATACCACGAAAAAGACACAAAAAATAGGTGGAGCGGTTACTCTATGCATGCTATACTATAACGTGAAGCAATAGGGTCTATATATTGCAAGTTTTTTATCAAAATTCAAGGAGGGTATTTGAATGCAATACTCCCGCGAGGTGGAGGAAATGGTTTGCGTCGCCAAAGGCGCAAAGCATGGCCCCGCGCCCATCCCCGAAGAAGGCAAATGGGTGAAGGCCACGCAAGTTACGGATATCAGCGGGCTTACGCACGGCGTGGGCTGGTGTGCCCCGCAGCAGGGCGCATGTAAACTGACGCTCAACGTCAAGAACGGCATCATCGAAGAAGCGCTGGTGGAAACCATCGGATGTTCCGGCATGACCCATTCCGCAGCTATGGCGGCAGAGGTGCTGCCCGGCAAGACGGTGCTCGAGGCGCTCAATACCGACCTTGTTTGCGACGCCATCAATACCGCGATGCGCGAGCTGTTCCTGCAGATCGCCTATGGCCGCACGCAGAGTGCGTTCTCCGAGGACGGCCTGCCCATCGGCGCTGGCTTGGAGGACCTCGGCAAGGGCTTAAGGTCCCAGATCGGCACCATGTACAGCACGGGCGCAAAGGGCGTGCGCTATCTTGAAATGGCGGAAGGCTATGTGCTTGGCATCGGCCTTGACGAAGAAGGCCAGGTCATCGGCTACCGCTTCGTTTCCCTTGGCAAGATGATGGACGCCATTAAGAAGGGCGTTGATCCCAAGGAAGCGTTTGAAAAGAACATCGGCACCTATGGCCGCTTCGCGGAAGCCGTCAAGGTGATCGACCCGCGTCACGAATAAGAAGGGAGGGAGTTTCCATATGATCCAG